>JAJRXX010000037.1 GCA_024276075.1 Planctomycetota bacterium | reverse complement strand
GAGCAACTTGCGTAATTATTCTCCATCTCCCCAAGAAGAAGGCAGGTCAATGACCTGCCCTACTCCAGAACTGACATGGCGATTATTTATGCAAGGTGCTCTAATCTTGCGAGGTATCTGCGAACGCGAAGGCAAAACAGACAATCACTTACATCCTTTACAACGCGCTAGAACTATACGCAATGCGTATCACCAGTATCTTGAGTGATAAGTCTCCTCCAATATTCAAACTAGGATACGACCGACAATAATGTCGAATCATAGCTCGCTTCCGCAGGTGTTCGAGATATACGCTCCCACAAGCAGGTACCCGATCTCGATCGTATGCTCCATTTGCGGCGCGGAGCGAGGATCGGTTGGACGCCCGGTTTGACAGAAACATGAACATTTTGATAATCTGCTCAATCGGTAGTGTGTATGAATTTAGAAAGGAAAAAATATGATTCTGTCTCAGCTTGTGGATGCCGAGGTTCTGAAGCAATTAACCCCTGAGGCTTTACGGGAAATGATTCTTGATTTGGATCATCAGATTGAGCAGGGGGCAAACGAGAAGCTACTTATATCTATCGAGGCGAACATAGTTGGTGTGAAGGGCGATCATCCCGCTGGTGCGAACTATGAAGTATCGAGGGAGCCTGCCAGTGATGTTGAGTGGCATAAGAAATTAGGAAAGGGTGGCCAGAACGCTAAGTGTTAAGTAATCTCACGCTTGGCTCCTACGCAGCTTTAGTCGACCAATAGGCGGCCTAAATTCGGGTCTCGATGAAGTCTGATCTTCTTCGGGATTTGGGTGGCGTTGTACGGAGGGCTTTAATGGCTCACGCTCGATGCGATTACCTGTTATTCAACGTGGGTAGTTTGTTGAATGATGGCGGGTTCGGTTTCGGCAACGAGCAATTTGATGATGTCGATGTGTGGCTATTTGTATTTGAATCTTGATGTTGTTTAGAGCGTTTTCTGATTTCGCATGCGGGATTCTCAACGAGCCGCACGCGTCAGCAAGCGGTTTTTTGGCTCTAAGGGGTCCGCTCCCTTGTGTCTATCTGTAAGTATAGTTTGATCTAGTTTATCGTTGTGCGTGGCTGGGCGCAGTGAGCGTAACGAACGAAGCGCCGCCACGCTGACCGGTCGCGGCTCGTAGCGAAGTCCTGTCAACCGTACACTCATTCAGAAAACGCGCTAAATGGGCAAAATTGGCAAATAGAGCATTAAGATGGGGGGGTATACCCAAGCCGTGCCACCCGGTCAATGAAGATTAATTACGCCAGTTGCTCTAATCTTGATTGATATAAAGTTGTTGGCGGTATGAGTTGGGACAAACTGTGGTTTCTGATCGGCTTTACGGACATGGCGAGTGGCGCTGAGACAATTCTTTTTTTTGTAGCAGTGAAGCTTTCGGATTACGCAATTCGCATGCCATTTCATTTTTGGCCTCACGGGGGCTGGCATGCATCCAATCCGCATCTCGCTCAATTCGGTCGTACTTTACTCAATCGGATCGAGAATCAGGCAAAAAGTGCTTGATTTCGGTGCCTGCATCTGATTTCCGAAGTACGAGGCGAGCAAGCGCGAGATCGAGGATTCCCAAGCCAAACGGACTGAAGACACATGGCCGCCCTTCGATCCTTGGCGGCATTTCGCCGCAAAGTACGTCGGCCAAGGTACCCCGCACGGATTTACGGTTGCCGTCTTCAAGTTCGGTCAAATGGAGAGACGTGCGCTCTCGTAACACGTGGTCGACGTCGTCGACGATGTTGTCGGTTTTGCGGATTACCTGAGGGGCTAGATCGCGCAATGAGAGGTGTAGGACTGTGCTGTCCGCGCTAAGCCCGGCGCTGGACTCGATGTGCGGGGTTGGTGCAATAGTTGCGATTGAGATGAGGTTCGCGGACCGAAATGCTTCTTCGCTCGTCGAAACAGTGCTGCACTTCAAGTCCGCAAAATCTTCGTAAATTCGTGCGGCAAAGCGTTTAGTGGCCTGCGGGTCGACATCACAGAGCACCACATCCCGTAGAGATGGGAAGACATGGCGGATGAAGCGAAGCACCTCGAAGTTGATCAGTCCGCAACCGATCAAGCTGACAGCGCTTGGACTTTGAGAATGCAGCGTTCGGGCCGCGAGCGCCGCGCTGGCTGCAGTCCGTCGCGAGCTAATGATTGATGATTCGAGTAAGGCAACCGGGTGGCCCGTTTCCAGCGAGTTCAGGACCAAAACGGCTGACGCACGGTCAATACCGCGATCGGTATTCATCGGGAACGATGCTATCCACTTCAAGCCGGCGATTGGCGCTTGGTTGGCCAAATATGCTGGAAGGCCAATGATCCGATTTGGGTTCTTTTCACCAAAGTGCAAGAAGACTGAGTGGGGCAACGAGGTTTTTCCAGCGCGATGAGCCAAGTACGCGTTCCGAACAGCATCGATGGTTTCAGTCTCTAACCCTGCAAGTGCATCTGCAACCTCATTGAAACCAATGACTAACAGTGAAGTTTCCTTCATCGAAGTTCATCCATTCTGGTCTTGAGGTCAGGGCAATGCATGGCAAGCCACGCGGGGTTATAAATGGTGTCAAGATAGCGCTCACCTCGGTCCGCGAAGATTACCGCAACCCGTGTACCGGCACGCACCCGTCGTGCGAGCCTCAAAGCTGCCGCAACGACACCGCCACTCGATCCACCTACTAAAATCGCCTCGTGTTCGGCCAACAGATGGCATCCGGCCACGCAATCTTGAGTATCTACATATGAGACCGTTAATTCAGCTGCGTTCACCAATTGGGCTTCTCGAGATGATCCCATTCCGGGGATTATCCGTCCGGGCGAAGGTGGGCCGAACAGAGCGCTGCCCACCGCGTCAACTGCGATTAATTTTGTCTGAGCATTGATGTCTCGAAAGTAGTTTTGGAAGCCTCCCAGAGTGCCGCATGTGCTGGTGGCGACTAACATGTAATCTGGAGGGTGGCCAATCGCAGCAACGAGTTCCGGCGCAGTTGTTCGCCAGTGCGCCTCGACGCTTGCGGTATTAGTGTATTGGTTCGGCCAGAAAGCCTCGGGTTCGCACGCACGAATTTCTACAAGCCGCACGAGACGGGCATCCAGAAATTCGCCTGTATCAGGGTGCGGATCGACAACCACTTCGATGGTGGCACCCAAGCTCTCCAAGATACGCCTGTGGGTTTCCGTGGTATTTATATCAACCACGCACAAAAAACGGAGGCCGAGACAACGGCACGCCTGTGCTAGTCCAACGCCCATGTTGCCCGAGGACGATTCCACGACAAGTCCGCCGCGTGCCAGTCGACCTTCTGCAATTGCTTGGCGTAAGATCGCCAATGCGGAGCGATCTTTCGTACTGCCGCCGGGGTTTAGAAACTCTAGTTTGGCGAATAGAGTGATCGGTGTTGAATCCACCAGATTGGCGAGTTCGATCGTCGGGGTGTTTCCAATCACGGATAACACCCCAGTCGGCACATGCGCCACAGCGGATTCCTTGGCAAACACATCTTGCCTGCACGTAGCCAGCCCATCCTGTGGCGTCATAACCGTGGAGTTCCGATACCGAAGGCACTGAGTTCGAAGTCGCAGGCAGTTGGAGCGTCAAGGGGCATAATATTAGCGAAAATGCAATATCGCTCGCTCGGGGCAGGACGTCAAGTTCCTATCATTGTTTTGATCTTGCCCCCTGATTATGTCCAGGTCGGATGCAAGTTTAACGCATCTATGTTATCCCGGTGTAGGCCGTAGATGAAAACGCAGCCGTAGCCGAAGGCTTACACCGAACGGCGAACTCACTGGGGGCTAGATAGATTTGAATCTGTGCCGCTCCGCCTCGAAAAGTCAAGCTAAATCTTGCTTTGACTGGCCTCGAAAGCGCACCGCTAAATATGGGAAAAGAGACGTTTGGCGGTTCGGGGCTAAAACCAGCGCAGTTGGGAGCGGTTCCAGCAAACAGAGACACTTTCTGAAACGCGAAACCCCTGCATGTACGCGGGGGTTTTTGCCGATCGAGGCAGAACGTCTCTGCTCGCGCCAGAGATTAATAGATCGAAACGGAGAGGGTGGGATTCGAACCCACGGTACGGTTGCCCGCACACGCGATTTCCAATCGCGTTCCTTCGGCCACTCGGACACCTCTCCAAGACGTTGTGACGATAGATCGGGGATTATCGTATTGGCTGTGGCGGCTGTGTAAAGTAATAGTATGCAAACAATGGATGGACGCACGACCCATAAAGCAGGGCTGTCGGGGCTATTGGTCGTGGATAAACCCCTGGCCTGTAGCTCGATGGACGTGGTGCGTCGGGTGCGCCACCTGGCGGGTGGTGTGAAAACCGGCCACGCCGGCACACTCGATCCGTTGGCGACCGGGGTGGTGATCTGTTGCCTCGGGCGTGCGACGCGGTGCGTGCCGCACCTGATGGGACTGACAAAAGTCTACGAGGCTCAGATCGATCTGTCTGCCTTCACGACGACGGACGACCGCGAGGGAGTGCGTCACCGTGTCGAGGTTCCGCAGCCACCGGATCGGGCTACGCTTGATGGGACTCTTCAGCAGCATTTTATGGGTGACATCGAACAACGCCCTCCAGCCTACAGCGCGGTACACGTCAACGGCCAGCGGGCTTACAAGCGAGCACGCCGCGGCGAGAGCTTTGAGTTGCCGTCACGCACGGTCCATATCCACGCGATCGAGTTAACCGCGTATACTTGGCCGATTGTTGTGGCCCGCATAACCTGCGGTAAGGGCACGTACATCCGCAGTTTGGCACGTGACCTAGGTTCGGCAATAGGGACGGGCGGGCACCTGTCAGCCCTTCGTCGGTTAGCGGTCGGTGATTATGACTTATCCAGGGCTGTGGATGTGTGGACCCTGGATCGGTCGCTTAACCAGAGCGATTTGATTGCGCCGCCGACGCCTGTCGTGATTCAGGGAGGCCATTAACTTGCCGAGTGTCGCCGTCGGTACGTTAATCGCATCAACATCAACCCGAATTCGAATAGACCCCACAGCGGCACAGCCAGCAGCATCATGCTTAGCACGTCGGAGGGTGTAAGTAGCGCCCCGGCTGCGAAGCACGCCAGCACGCAGTGACCGCGGTAGCGCGCCAGCAAAGCGGGATCGACCAGGCTCCAACTACCCATGATGAGCATGGCCACCGGCAGTTGGAATGCTACCACCAGACCCAGGACCATCACCGCGACGAAGTTGATGTAGCTGCCCACCTCGATCAGCGGGCTCACGAGCGTGGCGGTCTTGAGCGGGACGGAGCGTGTATCGCCGTCGATATGGATATTAAGTACACGCTGATCGGCCTTGATCCAGACTTGGCCCTCGACAGGTGCGGCGGGGCTTTTCGTTAGCACGGGTACCGTCACAATCTGTAGCGGGTCGTTTTCGATTTGTTCTATTGACGGTTTGGTATCGGCGTCGAGTTGGGCTTGACGACCCATCGGTGTGGGTGACGGATCGGTTCCGCCCGGCATGGGAAACGACGTTGAAAACGATATTAAGAACCAGAGGCAGGTCGGGAGCATGATGTAATAAGTGAACGCTACACCTAGCGCGGTCATGACCGCGCTGAACGGGGTCAGCACCAGCACCGCGCGACGTTCCCTGGCGTACAGGCCCGGCTCGAAGAACCGCCAACCCTGGTACAGCACCCACGGTAGTGCCATGATGATCCCGGTGATCATGCTTACCTTGAGGTAGATCGAGAAGCCGGCCATGGGTGACAGCACGTACGTCTGGGCTGGTATGTTCGCAGCACGCTGCGCATCGGTCAGTGGGATGCACAGCCACGCGATGAGCTGCTTGCCAAACATTAGCGCCACGCCCGCCGCCGCCGCCACGCCTACCAAGCTCAGGATCAGCCGGTAGCGCATTTGATCAAGGTGATCGCCCAGGCTCATTCGCGAATGATCGAGATGGGAATCGTCGGTCGGCATCGCGGAGCATTCTACTAGAGCTGGTTTCATAACTCCCCTCCCTGTCAGGGAGGGGGTAGGGGGAGGGTCGAGCGTTCGTGATTTACGGGTCTTTCACCCCTCACCCCACCTCTCCCCTGGAGGGGAGAGGAGTTTTAAAACAGCTTGTAGAATCACGCCGGGCAACACAGCGTGTGAGCCCGCGTCGGCTACAGGATCAGCATCGCATCGCCGTATGAGTAGAACCGGTATTGCTGTTCAATGGCCAAGCGATACCAATCCTTGAGCTGGTCGAGGCCCACGCCCGGTAGTGCCGCGACTAGTGCCAGCAGCGTAGATCGTGGCAGGTGAAAGTTCGTCATCAGTGCGTCAGTGAAGCGGAACCCGAAACCATGATCCCGCGGGTCGTCGGGGTGGTGGTCACCGATCGGGGTTTCACCGGGTGTGATAAGTAGTCGTGTCTGGCCGCAGTAATCGCCATCCACGGGGTCGGGTAGCTGTTGGGGTAGGCTTTCGAGTGCGCGCACGGTCGTGGTCCCCACCGAGATGATGCGTTGGTTGTCGGTCCGGGCCCTGTGCAGCGCGGCGAGGGTTGCTGGCGGGACGCTGAACCATTCCTCGTGTATCGGGTGGTCTTCGATCCGTTCGGTGCGCACGGGTGCAAACGTCGCTAGTCCGACGTGTAGCGTGATCATGGCCCGTCGGACTCCCGTACGGTCAAGTCGATCGAACAACTCCGGCGTAAAGTGCAGGCCAGCGGTGGGGGCGGCTACGGACCCCGGATCGCTGGCGAAAACGGTGTTGTAACGCTCAGTATCAACGGGCTCGACCTCGGGCTGTTGTCGGCTACGACGCTGGCGACGGATGTACGGGGGCAGGGGCATTTGGCCGATGCGGCTCAGGAGTGTCGCGGTGTTATCCGTGCTTTCGAGCCGGGCCAGCCACCTGCCGCTGCCTAGTTGGTTCGTTAATTCAAGCCGAGATTGCGTGTCGAGGTCTAGGTACTCGCCTTCGCGCAGCTTGCCACCCGATTCGAGCATTATGTCCCAGTAGCAGCCATCCGGTCGATGTTGGGTGTTGAGGTACAACCCCTGCACGCTGCCTTGCGTCGCGGTGCGGCGAGCGTTGAATCCTGCAGGCAGTACACGCGATTGATTAAACACCAGCAGGTCGCCCGTGCGCAGCGAGTGACCATTTTGGCGAGAGTCGAGCAGCAGGTCGGGCAGGTCACACACGTGTCGGTGATCGATTTGGCTGGTTTGACGATTGATGACCATCAACTTGGCCGCGTCGCGCGGCTGGGCCGGCTCGGTTGCGATCAACGCGGGCGGCAACTCGTAGTCCAGGTCGGCGGTCAGCATGTGGCTTTGAAGGGGTGTTTTTAGGTCGGCGGTATAGCGATGCATCGTACCTATCGCTGTGCTCACGAGCCACAGCCGTGTTGCTTGTGATCAACAACCATTAAAAACTGAATTTACGGGCCTACGACGTGGCGGCGCGGTAAGTCTTTTTAATACATGTAAATACGGAGTATTGCAGGATTGGGGCTCTGTACGGTTTGCCGTTTGCATCCCTTGTTAGATATGAAATTCGGCGGTCACTTCGATTTCGTTAATCTTGCTGTATTCCAACTGCGGCACCGTCTGTTCGGCCCGGGTCGGTTTCAGTTCCTGCTCTTGGACGCCGCGGCGTCACGCCAACCCATCAGCTCCCGTACGGTCATCGCCAGCATCCACGGTGCCGACCGTGCACGGGTCGCGCCGCGTTGCGGGCCGTGTCGCCACGGGTACGCATCACCCTTTGTGAACCAGCCTCGCCCGTGGCCCTATGACACCGGCTTCCCCACGGTCTTGTCTCAGGTCGAGTTGTTTCCGGGTCAGCTTCTGAGCGACATGCCAAGCAGCGGCGCACAACGCGCCAAGCCCGCGCGATCCGATAATAAACTCTCGATCCAACCCGCAAGCACGAAGCCTTGGACAGCCGATCATCTTGGCAAGCACATTGATGTATTCGCATAGCAATGACGCCCAGCACAGAGAGGCACCGTCGCCATGAGCCAAGCCATCAACGACATGATGCAGACCGTCGAGTCGCTTGATCGTGAGGGTTGCATCACGCAACTGCGGCGGATCCGTCGGCCGAAGCTCGACTTCACCGAAGAGTACCTCCAGGATCAGAGCCTCGATAAGCTGCGGCACATCGTGATGGCGGCCTTCTTGCAGGCGTTCAAGTCCAGCGGTTAAGACAATGATTCCTCATCAGCCAATTCGCTGGCAACTATTCATATCCCATCGGTATATGCGATAAGAGGCAGCGGTTACGATCCGTGTTTGCAGCACGCTGGGCGCATTACTACGCTAGTGAGCATGGATCATGCGGCTATGCAAATTTTCATGCGGTACGTTCATATCGTCTCCGCGGTCTCGGCTGTGGGCGGATTGGTGTTTTTATCGGTGTGCCTATCGCCGGCGACGCGGCTGCTCGACGACGGGTTTTCGGATACGTGGATGAAGATGATCCGTCATCGGTTTCACCGGGTGGTGTGGATCAGCATCGGGGGGCTGATCGTCAGCGGTATTTACAATTGGGCGATGTTGGCTGGAGTCTATAAAGCGATGGGCCCGGTCGGCGGCGCGATCATCGGCACCAAGGTACTGTTAGCGATGATCCTGTTCACCGTCGTTTGGCTGGGTTCCTCGGGTATCCTCAAGCCCAAAGCAGCGCAGATGATCAATCTCCACTTGGCTGCGGTGATTATCCTCTTAGCTTCGGTGCTGCGCTACTACCGCCTCGAGCATCTCCAGTCTTTGATAGGTGGGTGATTGCCCCACTCGTATTACAACTTTCAACCACACCGGTGAACGATAAGAAAACAAAATCCATACCCCTGGACCGTTATCTGTCGGGTCATTGGCGGCGCAGGACGCTACGGATCGGTGCTGCTGTGGTCGCGCTTGCTGTGCTGGTGGTGGCCGATCGGGCGGGGTGGCTGCTGTACGACGGCGGGGATTGGGTGCGGTACGAGGGTGCATCGTTTACGGTCGTGCGGGTCGTAGACGGCGATACGCTGCAGATCGCTGTCCCTGACGCCGATCAGCCGGTCACGCGTGTGCGATTGTGGGGTGTGGACGCACCTGAATTGGCTAGGCCCGATCGGGGTCGTCAGGCGCAGCCGTTTGCGAATCGCAGCGCGGAACGGGTCGGGCAGCTCTGCGATGATAAGGTCGTCCGCTTGTACCTTGAGTCACACAAAACACGCGGGAAGTATGGCCGATTGCTTGCGTACGTTGAGCTACCCGATGGGACGCTGCTCAACGAGCGATTGTTGATCGAGGGGTTGGCCCGCGCCGATGGCCGATTTAGCCATCGTTGGGTACAGCGATTTGCCATGCTTGAGACTCAAGCCCGCCACGACCGCGTGGGTATCTGGAGTGACAAGAAATAGCCGTCGATGGCTTCGCTAGCCCAGAACCGAACCGATCGGTGTATTTGGGCCTATGATTTCATGGCTGGGCAGCACGCTGGCCTGCTGGCGATACAGAGGCTATTCTTATCCCTCGTGAAAAACCATGGAATCGGACAGCCCAATGAATGAAAAGGCGACGGTGAGTTCCGCGTACCGCATGCAGCTCGGGATGATGGCGGTGTTCATCCTGTTCTGGTCGTTGTGGTTTTTGTACGATGGCCACTGGGGGTATCCCGCGAAGCGTCAGATTGCCAGGGAGTTTGCGGAGTTTAAGCAGAAGGGGCGAGAGCGCGAGTGGAAGGAGCACGCTGACAAAAAAGGCTGGCCCGACGGCACCGATGGCGACATCGGCTACGACTACTCCGACTCAGATATTTTTACGCAGAAACTCATCGGCTTCGGGCTGTTGCCGATCGGATTGATGTACGGTTTTTCGTTTGCTCGGTCTTATGGCAGGTGGATCGCCGTCGAAGACGGCGCACTGGTCACCAGCCACGGGCAGCGTATGCCGTTTGACGCGGTGACCACGCTTAACAAGAGTCGGTGGCGGTCCAAGGGCATCGTGGTGGCACATTACCAGGACACAGGTCGGTCACGCAGGCTCGTGCTTGATAGCTATAAGTACACCAAGAGCGTGATCGCGGACATGGTCAAACAGGTGGAGTCGCACATCGGTCCGGACCAGATCGTCGGGGGTACGCCCGAACCGTTGCCCGAGTCAGCAGAAGACTTGACTTCGACGTAATTTACCTAGAGATGCCACGGGTGTAATCATCCGTGGCTAAGTGGGCCCCACGCATTGCAATGTGTGGGCTTCGGTTGAAGACAGCCCACGCTCCCTGACCGTCGCGGCTCGTATCGGGGCTACGAAGTAAATCAGCGTTAGGGCTTGAGCCGTTTCTTGAGCGATTCGATCTGCCCTTCAAGTTCCTTGATTTGACGATCTAGGATCGAGCAATCATCGTTGCCGGCTTGCTGGCGCTTTTTGACCAATTCCCTGGCTTCGACTTCCAGTGATTCGAGCTGTTCGTATAGTTTGGTTTCGGGGTTGTAAGCTTCACTCATCGGATGCGGCCCTTATCATAATGGGGTTGATAAATCTCAATAGATGTATTTTTGCGATGTTTCAGTGCTTATCAAGCCGGGCTCTACTTCGGTCCCGGGACGCCGGTGTAAGAGGGGGATTCTGGTGGCTAGAGCAGATGGCGTGATTTATCTCCGTTAGTCGGGTGGCACGGCTTGCTTGCAAGCCGTGAGACCGTGAGACACAGATGCGTGTTATACCTGTGGATGGAGAATGTTTATACCATCTGCGTCAATGCCCGCTTACGCTCCCCCTGTGGCACGCAGGCGAGGCAGCAGTAATTCTTGTGTCAGGATTTTGATACACGCTGCAGCAGGGATTGCCAGCATCATACCCAGCACCCCAGCCAGCGACCCGCCTATCAGGACCGCCAGCAGCACGGTCAGCGGGTTCATATTGGTGGCTTTGCTTTGCACAATCGGCTCGATGACCCAGCCGTCTACGATCTGGCCCACGAAGTACACCAGGCTCGGCAGGACGAAGACACCCACGACGCTCATCCCGGTGTTCCCCGACAACGCGTCGATCCATGTCAGGCCTATCGCTCCCAACCAGACGGTGCTCGCTGCGTAAGGCACCAGATTCAGCAACCCGCCGATCAGACCAAGCAGCAGCCAATAAGGCACACCCGCCAGGCTCCACCCTACGGTCAGGATGATCGCCATTGCCAGCGATTGGATCAGCCTGCCCCGCACAAATGCCGAGACGGTTTCGTCCATGCGGCAGAACACGTCGGCCGATTGGTCCCGGTATTGCGGGGAAATAAATGTTCCAAACCAGGCGACGATATCGTTGAAGTGCACGCTGAACACAAAGAAAGAGAACGCGCCCACCACGGCTACGAGTCCCAGGTAAAAGGCCGACCCCACCGCGGTCCCTACGACCCCGATCCCGGCACCGAGCAGGTTGCCCAGCGAGTCGATTATGCCGGTGATGTTCAGGCGATCCGTCAAGTTGGTGATCGCGGTGCGCGTGTCCTCGCCCGTGCCATTGGGCGCGGTGGTGTCGGGTGTGACCGTTTGCTGTGCCTGATCGGTCAGGTTGGCCCAATTGATCCCGATGTGCTCGCTGGCGCGTTCGAGGTAGGGGGGCAGGTTTTCGAGAAGCGAGAAAAACTGGTACGCCAGCTTGGGCACGATATAGAGCACCAACCCGATCGACACGAGCAACCCCGTCGCCAGCAATAGCGTCGTGGTCAGCGAGCGTGCTATCTTCCACCGGTCTTTAGCGGTGGTGACGAGCGGGTTGACCACATACGCAGCGCCCAAGCCAATCAGTACGGGCACCAGCACCGCGCGGACCTGATACACGAGCGATACGACCGCGATGGCTGTCAAGATGCTCAGCAGGTCACGCGCCCAGCGGTATTCCCATAGATGTCGGTCGGTATTCAAATTTGATCCGTGATAAACGGTTGGTTTAATTTCGATCGTCAATGGGGCGTGCAGCCTGCCGATACATTCACAGCTCGGGGTGCCGAGTCTACCGCTCGCCGCCGATACGCTCAAGATATACGCAACGCTTGTCTCACGCTCACTGGCGACGGATCGGTGGCACGGCTGCGATTACGAGGCTGCGTCGCAGGATCAAGATTATTGGTGAGAGGAGAGGAGAGGAAGGGAGGAAAAGGGAGGGGAGAGGGCGAATATTTTCTTCAGGCGTTTTCGCTTAGCTGTAGCTCGGGCGCAAATGCTTCATCGAAGTCGTAGACCCCGGTGAAATCTTCAATGGCGTCTTGCTCGGTCTTGTGCATCAGGCCGGCGTCTACCAGTGCGAAGACGATGTGGCCGAAGTCTGCGCAATTATGAATGTTCCAACCCCCCAGCACGGATTTTGCCAACAGCCCGTATTGGCTGATCGCGTAGTCCCGCAAGCCGTGGCTTAACTGACGCCCGCTGACGTGACGGCTGTCGGATTCCTGCGTGTTCTTCGTGCCTTTGGTTTTGCCGTGGATCGAGTGCACGGTCGCGTCAAGCCCGCGCTGGACAAACAGAAACGCTTCGAGCGGGTACTTGGTCGCACGCATTAATTCGAACAGTTCCTTGGCCATGGATTGAAGTCACCCTCTGCTAGTCGTTGACGGTCTCGACGACACCGCTGAATTATACGAACCCTATACATGATAAGGAAGGTAACGCCACGATAAAATTTAAATCGTTTTGCACAAGCCGGATCGGCTCGTCCCTGAATCCGCTTGGCAGGTGGGGTGGTGCTGTATGGTCCGCGTGGTAATGTCGGTGGTGACGCTGGTTTTTACGATCCGCCGTGGCGCATTGCTTCGAGCGAGCGGGGGAATGGGTAGCGTGCGTAGACAGCCGTCGGCGCAGCCGCCCACATCGCTGGCGCGGGGTAGATGTCGCCGGTGTAGCCCGCGTCGTACATGATGCGCAGCACCGTTTCAAAGCTCGGCTCACGCCCGTCGTTGTCCACCAGCGCGTTGGACCGAGCCCCCAGGAAGCTTACCGCTGCCGACGGTAGACGGCTTGGACGCAGGCGGATCATTTCGCTGACGACCTTGAACCCCAGTGATAAATCCTTGAGCGTCATGCGCTCATGGCTGGCGGGACGCAGCAACGCCAGGACCTCCACCGTGTCCATGTCGTACTTGAGCACTTTCACCGATTCGCCTTCAGTGCTGAATTGTTTAGCAAAGCCGGTGATGGATTTTTCATCCCATTGGCTCGTCGGGAGCAGTGTGGCTAACTGGGCGATGATCCCGTGGCTGTTGTCCTTTGGGTTCACCGCGCAGACCAGCGAGCGGTATCGGCCGGCCAACAGGTCTTCGAGCAGGTGTTGTCCCCACATGATCCGCTGCCGGGGCGTGCGGTCGGGTGTCTTCGACGGTCGCGCATCGGGCAGCAGTATGATGCGGTCCGTTGCCTGGTTCTCCGGCTCCTCCATGAGGCGGTCGCCCTCGCCGTCGTAGATATTTTGCCTGCGCAGTTCCGTCGCCATCGGTCTTGATCCTCAGTAAATTAATGAATACCTAAGTATAACGGGTTCATCGTCGCAGAGTGTTGGGTGGTTCATTGCAATCAGGTCTTTTGGGCCTCGCGGGGCAGTATGTGGGGTCAACAGGGCTGTGCTTATACGCATTGCGTATAATTCTAGCGCGTCGTAAGTGATGTAAGTTATTGTCTGCCCTGTTTTCGCGTTCGTAGACACCGCGCAAGTATTAATTTGAATTGGTATTATTTGTCAGACACGGGCTATCGCTCATAATAATCCTCCGTGACCGACGCGCGCCCATTACCCCAGAATCAGGCCCGGTTTGAGACGCTGCCGCCCGTTTCGCCCGCTCAACTGCACGAGCGGCGCGAGCGTGTATTCCTCATTTTAGCGGGGCTATTCCTGGGCACACTGGCCATGCTCAACATCCTGGGGGTCAGCCGGTTTATCAAAATAGGCGACTGGCCCGAATACGGGGTCGTCTTCGCTGTGGCGGTGGGGGTCCTGCCGTACCCGGTGACCTTCCTGTGCACGGATTTCATCAGCGAGCTATACGGCCGCCGACGGGCCAACCTCGTGGTCTGGGTCGGGCTGGGGCTAAATATATGGGTCGTATTTTTTCTTTGGCTAGGGGGTGTGCTGCCGGGCTTCGAGCCGATGGACCCCGTGACGGGACAGGTCCTGCCCGACGACGCGGGCAACCTACCCGCCTTTTTTCAGGTCCGTGCGCTGGCCTTCGGTGCGGTCACCGCGTCCATGCTCGCGTACATGGCGGCGCAGTTCTGCGACGTCTACTTGTTTCACTTCTGGAAACGGCTAACCAAAGGCAAGCACCTTTGGCTACGCAACAACGGCTCGACCCTGGCTAGCCAACTCGTCGATACCACTGCGGTGATCTATATCACCTATTACATCGGCGGGCTTGGCGGGGTGATCCGCGACGACTCGCCGGTGGCGGGGCAGTTGGTGGTGCTAATCGCTACGGGCTATGCCTTTAAGTTCGTCGTGGCGGTGCTCGACACGATCCCATTTTACATCGGCGTGCACTACCTGAGCCGGTACCTGCGCATCGACCCGTATCTGGAGCACGCAGCAGACGTCGAGGAGGCCACCGGGGCCTCGTCGTAACGGTGATTGAAAACTTTGTTTAGAGTATTTTCGTTTTTGATCGCAACGGATTCCCACGACGAGCCGCGACCGTGAGGGAGCGGTCAATTTGTTGTAACCAAGACGCCACGATTGCGTTGAAAATGCTCTAGGAAGATTGATTCCGCACCATTTCCTCGAGCGCGATCTTCGGGCAGATGTGATTATGGATGTAGTCGATCAGGGTTGTGGACAGCTTGCGGATGCGCTTCTCGGTAGCCTCGTCGTTGCACTTGCCCTGGTCGTCGAACAGTTGACCCACCCCAGGGACCGAGACCGGCCCTGGCAGCACAATCGCACCCACGTGTGAGCAGACGCTACGCAGGTGCTCGAGCGCCTTGATCGCTCCGATCTGACCCGCCGCCACGCCCATCAGCGCCACCGGTTTGCCAGACAGCACCGAGGGGAAGCCGAGGTTATCAATTACCAGCTTAATCACGCTGCTGTAGCTGCCGTGGTATTCAGGGGTGGCTAGGATTACACCCGTAGCCTCGGTGACGGACTGCTTTAATGCATCGAGGCCGGAGGAGGTTCCCGTTCCGGGTAGCGGTAGGTCGCTTTTAGCTGGGTCGAACCACTCGACTTCGACGCCCTGGTGCTTGGTCCGTAGCTCGTCGACCGCCAGCGCGAGGGTTTTGGACGTGAAATTACCGGGGCGCACGCTCCCGCCGATCGCTACGATGCGGATACTGTTTGGGGAATTGAAGGTCATCATTAACCAATCGATGTTCTAGTGAGGGTCTTGACGCAGTTTAGCCCAGCCGCCGTCGTTGCACAAAGATCAGGAGGCGAAACTTTAGGTCGTGGGTCAGTTTGAAACCGAGTGCCACCGCAACGAGCCGCGACTGTGAGGGAGCGGGCTTTCCCGCTTAAAAACCTCCTGTCCTTGACATCTCAAATGGTAATTTCCACCACGCTATTCAAATTGATCCACGACCTAACTTTACACCCTATATGCCCGTTACGTACCCTTTGGCGATACGGGCTGAGGCAGCAGGCATTGATCGCCGTCTCGGCTTTGGCGTGAGCGGATTTTTCAAGGGACGAGATTATGTTCGAGTCGATACAACCAGCCCCACCTGACCCGATTTTGGGTCTGAGCGAAGCATTCGCCAGCGACCCCAACCCCGCGAAGATCAACCTCAGTGTGGGTGTCTATCAGGACGACCAGGGTCACACGCCGATCCTCGGGTCGGTCAAGCTAGCTGAACAGCGCCTGTTGGGTAGTGAGCAGACCAAATCGTACAAGCCGATCAGCGGCGATCCCGGATACGCTGCTGCGGTACAGCGGTTGATCTTTGGTGCCGACCACGAGGTGATCGCTGCTGGGCGTGCCGCTACTGCCCACACCCCCGGCGGGACAGCGGCGCTGCGCGTGGCTGGGGATTACCTCAAAAAAATGCACAGCCGCGACGGCGTACCACCGACCGTTTGGATCAGCGATCCGACCTGGGCGAACCACGCCAACGTCTTCCAAGCCGCTGGCCTGAGCGTGAAGACCTATCCGTACTTCGACCCCGCGACCAACAGCCTGTCTTTTGACGCGATGCTCCAGGCGTTAAGCCAAGTCCCTGCCGGCGACGTGGTGCTCCTGCATGGCTGCTGCCACAACCCGACCGGGACCGATCCGACGTACGAGCAGTGGGCTCGAATCGCTGATTGTCTTGCTGGGCGGGGTGTATTGCCGTTGGTCGATTTCGCGTATCAGGGCTTAGCTGACAGTATCGATCAAGACGCAGCGGGCTTGATGCAACTGTGCAGACCCGGCTGTGAGATGGTGATCTGCAGCAGTTTTTCGAAAAACTTTGGTCTATACAACGAGCGTGTCGGTGCGCTGACGGCCGTGGCAAAGACCCAGGTCGCTGCGCAGGCGGTGCTTAGCCACGTCAAGACGTGTATCCGGTCAAACTACTCCAACCCACCCGCCCACGGCGCAGCGATTGTGACCACCGTGTTGAACGACCCGGAGCTGCGATCGCGGTGGGAGGGCGAGGTCAAACAGATGCGTGACCGGATCAACCGCATGCGTCGCCTTCTCGCCCAGCGCCTGTCGGCTAAGGGCGTGCCGGGTGATTACTCGTTCATCACGCGCCAGCGGGGGATGTTCTCCTATTCCGGGCTCACCGAGGACCAGGTCCGGAGGCTCCGCGAGAAACACGCAATTTATATTGTGCGCTCGGGCCGGATTAATGTCGCAGGCATCACCGAGGCAAATGTGGACAGGTTATGCGAAGCGATTGCGGGTGTGGTTTAAACATTCAATACGATCCTCCGCCTAGCTGGTGCCGACATGGGATTATCACTGCGCGGACGGAATCGATTTTACCTATACTGATGATCCCATGCATGAAAACATCCCCGGTATCCTGACCGACCTCGAGGCACGGATCGTGAACATCCGCGACTCTCTTTAACTACGACCACAAAGCCGGGCGTCTCAAAGAGCTCGAAGGCAAGATG
Source organism: Planctomycetota bacterium (assembly GCA_024276075.1). GTDB lineage: Bacteria > Planctomycetota > Phycisphaerae > Phycisphaerales > Phycisphaeraceae > JAJRXX01. The sequence continues at coordinate 93,325 of JAJRXX010000037.1, read as the reverse complement.
GCCGCGGTTGACTTCTGGAACGATCAAACTGCTGCCAACCGCGTCGTTTCGGAACTCAAGACCATTAAGGCGCAGCTCGACCCCGTCACAAAAGTCGGGGGGAAGATCGAAGACGCGGTATTGCTGTGGGAGATGGCTCAGGAAGCCGACGACCAAGCCAGCCGCGAGGAGGTCGATGTGCAGCTCGACCCGATTGCAACGGAGCTTGATCGTCTCGAAACGGTGTCGTTGTTGTCGGGGTCTTACGATTACCGCAATTGTTACCTGTCTATTTACTCCCGCGAGGGCGGTACCGAAGCGCAGGACTGGACCGAGATGCTCATGCGCATGTACCTGCACTACTTCGAGTCCGTGGGCTGGGACGTCGCCGAGGTGGACAAGACGATCGGCGAGGAAGCGGGGCTCAAGGACGTGACGCTCTACGTCAAAGGCCCGATGGTGTACGGATATCTATCCGCAGAACGGGGCACGCATCGGTTGGCCAGGGTGTCGCCGTTTAACGCGCAGGGCAAGCGCCAGACCAGCTTCGCTGCGGTCGACGTGGTACCCGAGTTTGAAGACGACGGCGGTGTTGAAATCGACGAGAACGAACTGGAGTTCACACCGTTCGCCCGGTCGGCGGGCCCAGGTGGTCAGAACGTGAACAAGCTGGCCACCGCGGTGCGGTTGCTGCATATCCCCACCGGCATCACGATTCTCTGCTCAGCAGAGCGCAAGCTCGAACAGAACAAGAAGCGGGCCCTGTCAATCCTCAAGGGCAAGCTGGAGTTACTCGAGCAGGAGAAGCGTCAAGCCAAGCTCGATGCCGCTACGGGAGGCAAGCTGGACATGGGCTGGGGCACTCAGATCCGCAGCTACGTCTTCTACGACAACCGGGTCAAGGACCACCGCACGGGCTACGAGGCGGGCAATCCGCAGCGTGTGATGGACGGCGATTTACAGGGCTTTATCGACGCCGAGCTTCGCCGCCGCGCCAAGTCTCGTGCCACCGCTCAGTAGCGCTGATACCGGTCAACTCGACGCGCCGACGGGTCTCTTGAATCGCCCGCTGAGCACTATCCAAGTAGTTAAGTCTCATAATTAAGGGTGTTGTATCTACTTTGACGATATGTCAAAGTGGGCTGGCATTCTGCTCGCTAAAAGGAAGGACGGCAGACGGTTTGAGTGACCCCGTTACGACATCACTGGCACCGCCCAAGCGGTACAGGATAGGCGAGATCGCCCAGCACACGGGCCTATCTCGTCAGACGTTGCACAATTACACTCGCTGGGGACTGATCCGCGAGGTCGGGTGGACGCCCGGGGGCCATCGGCTGTACGACGAGACCGTCTTTGAACGCCTCGCGAGGGTTATGACGCTACGCCCGTCTCATAGTGTCGAACAGATACGCCAATTATTAAAAGCCGGTTGAACCGGTTTGTTTAGAAGTTAATCGTTTATGCCTGACGCCGACGCCAATCAAGAAGAAACGCAGCTCAGATGGTCGCAGATATGGCATCTGCCCGCGTTGATCGTCGGGCTGACGGTGTTTGCGTTGGGAATATACCTGGCCCTGCCGGAGGAGGAGATCAACGAGTTCCCCGATGTGCTTGAAGAGGTGGCGTTGAACCTCAAAGCCCGGAACGCAGACGAGGCGCAGAATATCCTCCAGACCCGGCTTGAGCCGTTTATCGCCCAGGCATCACGCAGCGAGCAAGCGCAGTATCACATGTATTGGGGTGATTTGGTCTACCTCCAGCAAGAGATCAACAAGTGGGACAAGCCCGAGAACCACCAACGGGTGCTGGGCTACTACAAAAAGGCGCAGGACATGGGCATGTCGCTGAGCCCAACGCACCTGCAACGGCTAGCGGAGACATTTGTAGCCCTGAAGCGCGATGCCCTGGCCATGGAGGTCCTCGATCAATTAAAGGACTCCCCCGCATACCGTCGGTATGGCGTGATCAGAAAAATCATCGAGCGCCGCAAAGCGTCGGGCGCCGATGTCCAGTCCGTGGCCAAACTACTGGCAAGGTTCCAGGACGAACTGCGTGACGAAACCGACAAACAGTCCCGCCGCGAACAGGAGTTGTGGGCTGTGACCATGCAGGTGCAGAGCCTCTTGGACGTCAGCGAGCCCGAACAAGCCATTGAGTACCTCCAACGGAAGATGATCAAGTTCATGGCCCAGGGTGGCGACGACGACCTGGCTCCGATGCGCGTGCTGTTGGCAAAGGCGTTTCACCAACTAGGCGAACACGACGAGGCCAGACGCTGGTACCGATTGGCACAGCAGAAGCTGTCTTCGGATGACCCGCTCAACGCCGACGTGCTGGTGGGGTTGGCGCAGATCGATCTGGCGGTGTCGGGCGATGTGCGTGCGGCACTGGAAAATTTCAGCGTCGCCGAACTGGAGTACCCCACAGCGCCAGCATATATCGAGGCGTTGGTCGGTAGGGCGGATTGTGAAGCGAGGCTGGGGTCGCACCCCGAGGCGATCGAGCATTTTGGGCGGGCTGTCCAGATCGTCGTGGACGACAGGAAAAACAAGCTCGATAAGATCGACCCGTTGGTCGAGACGATCCATGCGCATTTTGATCTCAACGCCGCACGCCAAGACTACGAATTAGCTTTGAACTACCTGAGTTTGATCAAGCCGATCTACCGCGACGAAATGCCACCTGAGCGGCTTTTGGAGTTTGCCGCGACGCACGAGCAGATCGCCAAGGCACTTTTAGCACGGTTTTCACCGGCGGACCCGCAGGAGCCCGAAGACAGCGGTTTTGTCGATTCGGAAACTGCCTTGCCCGATTCGGGTGCCAAGCGTTTGGCGATGCAAGAAGCAGCGGTCCATTTTGCCAGTGCGGGTGAGTTTTACTTCCAACACGCGCACGCGGTGACCGGTACAGACGACGATGCCTTTGGGCGGAGCCTCTGGTTGGCGGCGACCAACTTCGACAAAGCGCAGCTCTGGGACAAGGCAATCGAGGTTTATTCCGAGTTCATCAAGTCCAGACCCAACGACCCCTTGCAATTGCAGGTGATTAATCACCTCGCTTTGGCCTATCAATCCAACGGCCAGTTTGCGACCGCTGCGGACTTATTCAAACAACTCGTCGAGGAGCACAAGCAGACGCCCGAGGCGTACAAGAGTCTGGTCCCGTTGGCACGTTGCTACGTTGCTTTGGGAGAGACCGATGATGCTGAGCGTGTCTTGCTGCACGTGGTCACCGACCACCCCGCCATTACGCCCGACAGTCAGCAGTACGAGCTGGCGTTGATCGAGTTGGGCAAGCTCTATTACCAGATCGAGCGTTTTGAGCAGGCGATTGCCAGACTTGCGGAGGCGGTGGATCGGTACGGCCAGGCGCGGCAGGGCGGGATGCTGCGGTTTAGGCTCGCCGATGCGTATCGGTTATCAGTTGATCAGATGAACCTGACGCTTGCCGAGTCAATGCCTCAGACGACCGAATTGTCGTTGCGTGCCGAGCGTGCCCGGCGTTTGGAGCAGGCGCAGGGGCTTTTTAGTGAGGTGATCAGCGAGCTCGAGGCCATGGCCGCCTCCGCACGGACGCCTGTCGAGAAATTATACCTGCGCAACGCCTATTTTTATCGCGCCGACTGCGCCTATGACCTGGGTAAATTCGAGGATGCGATCTCGCTGTACGATCAGGCAGCCAAGCGCTGGGAAACTCACCCCGCGTCGCTCGTGGCACTGGTGCAGATCGTCAACGCTTACTGCGAGTTGGGCAAGACCCAGGAGGCCAAGGTCGCCAACGACCGCGCTAGGTGGCAGCTCAAGCGCATCCCTGAGGAAGCGTTCGACGACCCGACGCTACCCATGACGCGTGAACATTGGCAGGATTGGTTGCGGTGGACCAGTGAGTTGGACCTGTTCAGCTCGCAAGCCAGCGCGGTGGGAGCGGGTCAATGAGCCTGCATCGGTAGCGCGTATAGATGGATAGGGGCGGATGCTTGCACGGATTTGAAAGGGCTACACAGAACAGTTGATATACTCACAGCCTAAGTAGACCAAACCGCGGCGCCCAAGTGTATGGATGCACAATCGGTGACCGCAGCGAGCCGAACAGCTCGTGACAATAGCACAGCCTATTGACGAAAGGTCATGGATGACCACACCCACCCAGACAACCACCACTCAGAAAACCGCAACACCTAACCGAAGCAATCCTCCCGCAGCAGTTGCAGCCGGTAGCGTCGGGCCCCTCGTGACGCTGTTGGAGCGTCAGCAGAGCCTATACGAACGGCTGCGCAGCCTCAGCGATCAGCAGGGCCAGATGGTCGCCAGCGGGTCGACCGAAGCGCTGCTTGGGCTGCTCGCGCAGCGTCAGCAGCTCATCGACGAATTGGGCAGGATCAACACCGACCTTCAGCCGTATCGCAGCCAATGGCCCCAGTTCAAAGAGCAACTCGCCGAGCCGGACCGACGCCGTATCAGCGCCCTGGTTGAGCAGGCCGAGCAGATGCTGTCGGGCATCATTGAGCAGGACAACCGCGATCGCCAGCAGCTAGAACAGAGCAAGGTCCAACTCGGTGGCGAGATGGGGCGGGTGTCGCAAGGCGGCGCCATGATGCGCGCCTATAAGACGTCATCAGGTCAAGGCGCCAATCATCTTACCGATCAGCAAGGATAACACGCCGTATGCCTGCCGATTTGGATCATCGTGAAGATAATCAGCACACTGACGCCGTGGGTGCGTCTGCCTTGGCGCAGTTGCCCGCAGGCAATCCGTCTCCGGATGCAAGGCTTGACGATCTTGCGCAGATCATACGTGCCTACAACGAGGTCACCGAAAAGCTCCAGGTCAGCCACGAGTCGCTCAAGGCACAGGTCGTCAGGCTCCAGTCGGAACTGGCGAGTACAAACGCAAAGCTCCAACGGTCCAAACGGCTCGCGGCGCTCGGTGAGATGGCGGCCGGCATCGCCCATGAGATACGCAACCCACTAGCGGCGATTCAGCTTTACGCCGGCATGATCGTCGACGACCTGCGCACGGGGTCGCCGTCAACCCAAGAGCAATTCGGCCCAACTGCCACGGCGCAGAAGATCGTCTCCGCTGTCCGTGGCCTCGACGCCGTCGTCAATGACGTACTCGCATTTGCACGCGAGGTGGCGCCCAATCCGGTATCGGTCCAGGTTAGTCAGGCGATCGATCGTGCCGTTGACGCTTGTAGTCCGGCGATTACCTTGGCGGGTATCAGCATCGATCGGCATGATCGTCGCGATGGTTTGGCGCAGGGATCGCTGTCTGTTTACGCGGACCCGTCGTTGCTGCACCAGGCGATGTTGAATCTGATCCGCAACGCCGTCGATGCCATGTCCGATTCCACGGCACACCCGTCACGGCAGACACCGCCGCGATTGGCATTTGATGTTTCCCGTGAGGAGTCATACCTCACCTTGACGGTCCGTGATTCGGGACCCGGGATCGCTCAGCGGGACATCGACCGTATTTTCAACCCGTTTTTTACCACGCGGAACACCGGCACCGGGCTGGGCTTAGCGATCGTACATCGGATCGTCGACGCGCACGGCGGGACAATCAGTGTCCACAACAACGGCGGTGCGGTTTTCGAGTTGACCCTGCCGATCGAGCCCGATTCTGATCAGCAGCATCCCGATCCCAGCCGCGCTGAAGTGCTCGTTTCCGCAAGCCGTGCTGGCAATGGACCGTAAGCATGAACACCCGATTGCCTGGAGTTTGATATGGCTACGAAGATTCTTGTAATTGACGATAAACAGATGATGCGCGACAGCGTCGGGGGCACCCTGCAACGCGCGGGGTTCCAGCCCATCGCCGCTGGTGACGGAGAGTCTGCGTTGGCGTTGACCGCCAGGCACCAGCCCGCAGCGGTGATCACCGATCTGAAGATGCCGGAGATGGACGGCCTAGAACTGCTGTCACGACTGCGTCAGCAGGACGATCAGCTACCGGTGGTCGTCATGACGGCCTACGGGTCGGTCGAGGCGGCGGTCACAGCGATGAAGCAGGGGGCATTCGATTTTATCCAAAAGCCCTTCGAGGGTGACGAGTTGGTCATGACGATCCGCCGCGCGATCGAGCACCGTCATCTCTTGAAGGAAAACGAGGCGCTCAAGACCAGCACCGACAGCACGACACAGGCACCCGCATTAGTGGGTCGGTCCCCCGTCATGCGTACGCTGGCTTCGCAGATACAACAAATCGCACTGAGCAGCGGCACCGTCTTAATCAGTGGTGAATCGGGCACGGGTAAAGAGGTCGTGGCACGCACGGTCCACGCCCACAGCCCACGCCGCAGTCGCATCATGCTCAGCCTCAACTGCGCCGCTCTGTCGAGTAACCTGCTAGAGAGCGAGTTGTTTGGGCACGAGAAAGGCGCTTTTACCGGTGCCGACAGCCTGCGCAAGGGACGTTTTGAATTGGCCGACGGCGGCACACTCCTGCTCGATGAGATCAGTGAGATTACCCCTCAGCTACAGGCTAAGCTGTTGCGCGTCTTACAGGAGCGTCAGTTTGAGCGTGTCGGGTCAAGCCTTTCGATGGAGATAGATGTCCGTGTGATTGCCACGACCAACCGTGACCTCGAAAAGTGTGTCCAGGACGATACCTTTCGCCAGGACCTCTTTTATCGGCTCAACGTCCTGCCGATCCACCTGCCACCCCTGCGTCAGCGGGTTGAGGACCTGCCTCTGTTAGCTGAGCATTTTTTGACCCAGTTGGCGCTGCGTGAAGGCCGCGAGGCCAAGCGGTTTGATCCCGATGCGATGAAATTAATCAAACAGTATCCCTGGCCTGGGAATGTGCGCGAGTTGCAGAACATCTGCGAGCGCGCCAGCGTGTTGACCAAGGGCCAAGTCATCACCGCGCCCGCCATTGAGCCGTGGCTGGGTACGCCGGCTACGCTTGGCGGGGGGGCCAGCGCCCAACTCGGGCTACGCAGGCTCGAAGACCTTGAGCGCGAACAGATACTGCACACGCTCGAGCAGTTCAATGGCAACCGCCAGCGCACCGCGGTGTCCCTGGGTATCGGTGTGCGGACCTTGGGGCTCAAGCTCAAAAAATGGAAAGAGCAGAGCCTTGTTCCACAGGCGGTTTAATACACATCCGTGTATGTGTTGATCGCGTCGTATACACGTCAGTATTTGTGATATATGACCCCACGTACAAGGACAGTAGGACAATAGTACGGTGATTGGTAGCAGCAGCGCAATTTTCGACACACAGCAGCGCAAAAACTGCGCTAAGAGTAATTTATATGCCAATCAGTGTGGAGGTAAGGTGCGGTAATTGTGATAGATAGCTATGAGGCATGGATTGGCATCGAGATTGCGACATTTGTGCGGGACGCGGTCGGATTTACCAATCCCACTTGAAACTTGTGCGTGTTTACGAATGCGGGAGCATGACAGGCAATAACTTACAGAATCTCCGACGCGCTAAAACATACGCAATGCGTATCAGACGCTTTGTATGAGGAAATGGATCGATGATCGCAGGGATATTTGATAGCGGTGCGATGCCTGTGTTAGAGCGGGTGGTTCAGTTCACCAGTGCTCGCCACAAGGTACTCACCGACAATATTGCGAACCTTTCGACGCCTTATTTTAAGCCGCGTGATCTGGATACCAATTCCTTCCAAGCGACGTTGCGAGACGCGATCGACCAACGGCGTCAGACCGTCAAGCCCACGACGGGGCCGCTGTACGTGAGCGACACCCGCCAATTAAATTTTCAGCACGACAGGCTCGACGCGACCGCCAAGCCCAGCAACGAAGGTATCCTGTTTCACGATCAGAACAACCGCGACTTGGAACGGACGATGCAGCACTTAGCAGAGAATACCTTGGCGCATAACTCCGCGATCGACGTGTTGCGAAACGAATTTTCGATCATGCTCACCGCTATTCGAGGAAAGTTATAGTGAAAACGATTAGTGCCAGGCCATAAAGTGGCATCCAGAGCGAACGGTGTAGTTAAGACCAGTGCCCGTGACCACACAATGGGCGAGAGACGCAGGTAGGCGATTATGTTTGGATCATTAGACATCTCGACCTCGGCCTTGATCGCGCAGCGGACACGCATGGAGGTGATCTCCGCGAACCTTGCGAACAAAGACTCGATCTACAACGCAAAGGGCGATTACTCACCGTTTCGTAGGCGGATTACGGTGTTTGCTCAGGGCGATCCGGCTACCGGCACCGACGCGGGTGTGCATGTGCAGAAGATCCTGCTCGACCCCAGCCCGTTGCGAAAGATGTACGAGCCGGGCCACCCAAACGCCGATGCACAGGGATACGTGCAGTATCCGAATATCGATAGCTCGGTCGAGATGATCAACGCGCTCGAGGCCAGCAGAGCCTACGAAGCGAACATTACCGCCGCCGAGGCCACGAAGTCCATGATGCAGTCAAGCCTGCGGCTATTGGCGTGAACAGATTTGTGGTTATATTTTTTCTGCGGATCAGGATGACCTAAGCGATGGCAGACCCATTGGGATTAATTAACGGGGCTGGGGGCACGGGGCCGGCCGGGGGCGTGAACCCGCACATGCCGGTGACGCCGCGTGCGCCTGAAAAGCCCGGTTCGGATAACGGCGTTAGCTTTAAAGACGTTTTGATTAAGAACATTGAACAGGTTAGCAAGCTTCAGCAGGACGCTGAAAAGGCGATCGAAGACCTGTATACCGGTCGACGCGATGACATCGATGGCGTCATGATCGCCAAACAAAAAGCGGATATGGCGTTTCAGATGCTCCTTCAGGTGCGCAACAAGATGGTTGATGCTTATGAAGAAATCCGTCAGATGAGGGTGTGAAATTGGCTGTCGGGCGCGTGACGTGATATAAGGCTGCCCGGAACTTATTTCTTGGGCGCGTGACACCGGAGGATCTGGTGTACCCATCAAACGGCATGGAGGCCGATCGATGGAATTTCTACAAAGGTCGTGGGCGCAGGTCCTTGCGTTTCTCACTCAGCTTTCGTTTACCGCGAGATGGTTGATCGGCTGTCTGCTGATCATTTTTGTTCTTGTCGGCTGGCTGATGATGCAATACGTCGCCAAGCCCGATATGGTGCCGATCACTCGTTTCGCCGGCGAACGCCAGCCCGAGGTCATCGCCAAGCTCCAGGCATCGGGCATCGCGGTACGTACTGAAGGCGGCCAGCTTCAGATCCCCGCCGATCAATACGACGAGGCTATGGTCGTTCTTGTCAGCAGCGACCTGCTTGCACCTGATACCGCCGGTGCGTTTGACGATATGATCGCGCGCCAGTCGCCGTGGCAGAGCAATGCGCAGAACGCGCAGGCGTTTCTTTTGGCTAAGCAGAAGGTCCTGGGCCAGATCATCGGCAAGATGGGCAATGTCCGCTCCGCCAGCGTGATGCTTTCCACGCCCGAGAAGCAAGGGTTCGGTGCTACCTACGTCAGACCCAGCGCGTCTGTAAACGTTGTGATGCGTGGCAAGCGGCGATTGGACAAATCACTGGTCGAAGCGATCTCAGGCCTAGTCAGCGGCGCCCTTGCGGAGATGGCGCCTCAGGACGTCGTTGTGATCGACGCCAACCGCGGCAGGCAGTTTACCGTTAAGAGTCCTGACGACGTGTTGCCCGGTGAGACGCTTGAATTGGTTCAGCAACTTGAGCACCGTTATCGCGGAAAAGTCACCGATGTCTTGAGCTATATCCCCGGTGTCATCATCGCGGTGAATGTGCGGGTCGATCCCGTACACACCAAGCAGATCGAAGAATACGACTATGAGCAAAGCGAACCGCTCAAGAGCGAGTTCAGCCGTGAAACCGAGCGGCGAGATATCACCAACGCCGGGGAGCCCGGCGCTAGGCCCAACACGGGGCTCGATATTGCTGGCAGCAGCACCGCCGGCTCCATGGAGCGGATCACCGAGAACCGAAACGAATTTGTTGAAAAAAATCTTACGCGTCGCACACACACAACCGAATCGGGACATATGACCAAGCAGGTCAGCGTCACCATCAACGTGCCCCGAAGCTATTTCGTGGGCGTTTTTAAGCAGGGGAAACCCGCCGATGTGGAGGACCCCGATGAACCGACGCTTCGGCCTGTGATCGAGCAGCAGATCGCTCAGATTGAGTCACAGGTCGAGCCGCTGATCCGCGTGGATCAGAACAACGGCGTCGTGCAAGCGCATATGATCCCGGATCGCGACAAGCTCATGGCGCTGGCGGGTTTGATAGGCCAAGACGTCGGGCCGGGTGGAATCGTCGGAGTCATGCAGTCGGGCTGGGTCAAGCCGATCGGCTTGGCGACCCTGGGGCTGGTAAGCCTGCTCATGATGTTCAGCATGGTGCGCAAGGCGACGCAAGCACCTGAATTGCCCAGTACCGAGGATTTGGCCGGTGTGCCGCCCAAGCTGCCGGGTGAGGAGGAGATCACCGGCGAGGTCGCCGAAGCAGACGGGACGATGATCGGACTGGAGGTATCGGAGGAAGAATTGGAATTGCGCAGAATGGCCGATCAGATTGCCGAGATGATCAAATCAAATCCATACGAAGCGTCTACGCTGTTGAACCGATGGATACTGACCGAAGAGTAACCCAGCCCGGTATCGATTGGGAGGCAAAATACGATGGAAACCCAAGACCAAGCATCTGTAATCGAGCCCAAACCAGAGGTGCCCGGCGTGAAAAAGGCAGCGATCCTGTTGCTGTCGATCGATCAGATGGCCGCTTCCGATCTCATGGGGAAACTTTCATCCAAATCTGTCGAAGAGGTTACGCGAGAGCTCGCGAGCCTGCGCGACGTCCCAAAAGACATGCGCGAAAGCGTGCTAAAAGAGTTCTACGACATGGCGCTGGCGCAGAACTGGATCAGTGAGGGTGGGCTGGAATACGCCAAGGAACTGTTGTCTCAAAGCCTAGACCACAAGGAAGCAGAGCGCATACTCCAGCAGATCAGCCAGCAGGTCAGGAAGACGCCGTTCTCGTTTTTGCAGAAGGCCGAGACGCAAAACCTGTTGACGTTTATCCAAGACGAGCACCCGCAGACCATCGCTTTGATTGTCAGTCACATGTCGTATCACAAGGCAGCGGAGATACTCGCCGGTCTACCCGGGCCTAAACAGATCGAAGTGGTTAAGCGTGTGGCCAACATGGAGCAGACCAACCCGGAGGTCATCTCCGAGGTCGAGCGTGGGCTCGAAGCACGCTTGTCGAATCTATTGAGCCAGTCGTTCGAAAAAATTGGTGGCGTCGAAACCGTCGCCGAGATGCTCAACCTCACCGATCGAACCACAGAAAAGAGTGTGATGGAGGGCCTCGAGGCAGAGGACCCCGACCTGGTCGAGCAGATACGAAGGCTCATGTTCGTTTTCGAGGACATCCTCCTCGTGGACGATCGCGGCATTCAAACCGTGCTCAAGGAGGTCGACAACGACGAGTTGGCCCTGGCGCTCAAGACCGCCAGCGAGGGCTTGAAAGAAAAGATTTTCAAGAACATGTCAGAACGCGCAGCACAACTGATCGGCGAAGACATGCAGTACATGGGCCCTGTACGGGTTTCAGATGTCGAGGCGGCCCAGCAGCGGATCGTCGATGCGGTGCGTCGATTGGTGGATGCGGGCGAGATCGTCATCGCCGGTCGTGGCGAGGATATGGTCTAACGTCCAGCCGCGAGGCGAGCTATCCATGGCGGTTATCAAAAATCACAACGCCAATAACGTGCTCAAAAACGCCATCGTGCTCGACCTTGGCGATGTCGCACGCCAGGCGAAGCTGCTGCGGGAGGAAGCGCAGACGCAGGCGCAGCAGATTATCGCCGACGCTCGGCAGGAAGCCGAGACGCAAAGCAAAATCGCATATGAGGAAAGCAAGAAAAGGGGTTACGACGATGGGTATAAGCCGAGTCTGGAAGAAGGATTGAAGAACGGGCGGGAGCAGGGTCGTCAAGAAGCCTACGACAACGCCAATGAACAACTCGACATGATCCAACAATCCTGGATCGACGCCGCCCAGGTATGGGACACACAGCGCCAGGAGATGTACCGAGACGCTCGCCGTGCGGTGCTCGACCTTACGCTGAGCCTGGCTCAGAAGCTGGTCCACCGCGTCATCGAGGTCGATCCGGAAGTGATCGTTGATCAAATGACTTCGGTATTAGCTTGTGTACTGCGGCCCACCGACGTGACTGTCCGCATTTGTCCCGACGATCGGCCTAGCCTGGAGCAGGCGATGCCCCGATTAATGACTCAATTTACACAGGTCAAACACATACACCTGATCGACGATCCCGATATCAAACGCGGCGGGTGCGTCGTCGGGTACGGTCAGGGTGAGATCGACGCATCCATTGATACACAGATGCAGCGGCTAATCGAGTTGATTGTGCCCGACCACCAGGCAAACACAGACGCCTCCGTGCACGAGCCGGAATCGTTGGAACAATCGTCGTCGGATGACGATCAGGGCGAGCCACCGCAGCCGAGCGAATAGCGGTGGTGTCGTGACGGTGGCGCAACCATCGGTTACGCAAAGCTGACGGAACTGCGTGACGGAACGGGATTCTATTTCACCCTACGCATCAAAGAACGCGGGACCGATTCTATGCAATTCGCCGAACAGATCGCAATGATCGAGCAGGCCGCCGCGATTGAAATCCGAGGCAGGGTATCTCAGGTGCGTGGCATGGCATTGTACGTCGCCGACCTGCCCGTGCCGGTGGGGTCCATGGTCAGCGTCATCACACGGAACAGGGAGTGTCAGAACTTGGCGGGAGAAGTTGTCGGCTTCGACCAGCACCAGACGGTTGTGATGCCGCTAGGCTCTACCGAGGGTGTGCGTCGCGGCGACGAGGTGGTGGCAGGCCAATTTTCGCAGATGGTCAGCGTCGGCCGGTCGTTGCTGGGACGGGTACTCGACGGCTTGGGGCGGCCGATCGACGACAGGGGACCGTTAACCGAGACCACGTCTCGACCACTGATGCCCGATCCGGTCGACCCGATGGACCGTCCGCCTATCGACACGCCGTTAGCCACCGGTGTACGCGCGATCGATGCTTTAATTAGTGTGGGCCGGGGCCAACGTATCGGGGTCTTTGCCGCGCCGGGTGTGGGCAAGAGCACGCTCCTTGGCACGATGGCTAGACACACCGCTGCGGACGTCAACGTGGTCGCGCTGATCGGCGAGCGTGGCAGAGAGGTTCGCGACTTCATAGGTAATCAGCTAGGCGATCAAGGGATGACCAAGAGCGTGGTGGTGGTCGCCACCAGCGACGAGCCGGCACTGTTGCGCATCCGCGCCGCCATGCTCGCGAACACGATCGCAGAATATTTTCGCGACGACGGTCAGGACGTGTTGTTGATCATGGATTCGATCACTCGCTTGTGCCACGCGCAGCGGCAGGTCGGCTTGGCCACGGGCGAGCCACCCGCGACCAAGGGCTATCCACCCAGTGTGTTTGCGATGCTGCCGCGTGTACTCGAGAGGGCTGGCAGAACGAAAAAGGGATCGATTACCGGTTTCTATGCGGTGCTCGTTGAAGGTGACGACATCACGGAGCCTGTCTCGGATGCGGGTCGGGGTATCCTTGACGGCCACATCCAGCTTAGCCGAGACTTGGCGCATCGTGGGCATTGGCCGGCGATCGACGTGCTCGAGTCGATCAGCCGTGTCGCCGACGACGTGACCCAGCCCGATCATCAAGCCGCACGCACGCTGATACTCCAATTGATCAATTCGTATAGGCAGGTCGAAGACCTTCTGAACATCGGTGCCTACGCCGCGGGAAGCAACCCCGACTTTGATATGGCGATCGCTTGCAAGTCGGCTATTGATCAACTGCTGCAGCAGGGGCGATCGGAAGTGACGGGGTTGGCCGACTTTGAGCGGACGAAAAAGCAATTGCTTGCGCTGGCGGGGCAGATTGAGCAGGCCAAGCGACAATTGACCAAAGCCAAGCCCGCAGCACCGCAGGGCCCGGGTCAGTGATTTTTTGTCGTGACAGTGTCGCTGGCTCCTCGTACATCCGAGTTGGCATGCCGTTCGCTTAACGCAATGGGGATGGTCGTCGATGGCAAAGTTCAAATTTAATCTCGAACCCGTGCTCTACCAGCGCCGCGTCGAGGAGGAAAAATGCCAAAGAGACCTGGCTAAAGCCTTACGTCAGCAGATGATCTTGCGAGATCAGCTTCAGCAGATGCAGCAGACCATCACCGGCTCGCGTCAGGCATTGGCCGATGGGCTGATCGGCTCGGTCCGTTTGGATCAGATGATGGATTTTGCGCGTTACAGCGGCCAGGTCAGACAACGGGCCATGGCGTTTGTCACCAAGCTCGCCGCCACCGAAAAACTCATCGAGGCGGCACGCGCGAGACTCATGCAAGCCACCCGCGCACGCAAAGCGTTGGATGTGTTACGAGACCGTCGTTACCAGGAATGGCAAAAGGAAATACAGCGCCGTGAAGCGAATCAACTCGATGAGCTTGCTGTTCAGCAATACGCTCGACGGCTCATGATCGGAGATAACCCATGAAGACGATCTGGACGATCATCACTATCTTGTTGCTCATAAACGCGTTGCTGCTTGGGGTGGGGGTTGGATGGCTCTCTAACTCCGGTCGGCTCAACCAGGAGCGCATTGATCGGATACGTGACATGTTGACGCTCACGATCGAGCAGGAGGAAAAACAAGCTCAGCTGGCTTTGGAACTAGAAGAGCAGACCCGTCAGCAGGCGATGGATATCGCCAGGCTCGAGTCGGTCAGCGACGGTCCGGTCACGCTCGCCGACCGTCTGCAAACGGAACTGCAGGGCGACGAGTTGGCGGCACAGCGCGTCGAGCGCATGAAACGGGATATCGCCGATTTAAGACGGCAGTTGCGGTTGTCGCAGGAACTCTTGGCCAAAAAGCACCAGGAGATGCAATCACAGCAGCAGGTATTTGACGATGCCGTCCAGCGCCAGACCAAGCTCCAGGAAGACAAAGACTTTCAGCAAACCGTTCGTATGTACGAGCAGCTCAAAGCCAAGCAAACCAAGCAGATGTTCCAGGAACTTGTTGGCCAAGGCAAAGCCAGGCAGGTCGTTGACTATCTCGCAGCCATGCAGCTCCGCAAGGCCGCCGCTGTGCTTAAGGAATTCAAATCACCCGATGAAGTTGCTCAGGCAACGGATTTGCTACAGCGTCTAAGGGAACGGGGCATTGAGATGACAGCCGATGGCCAATTACGGCCAAACGCCGCCGAACCAGCGAATCCAACGGGTCAAGCGTCATGAAGATAAGCGCAATTTCGAATGTTCAGCCGGCAAAAATTGCGCGATCCGACGCCCGTGTACCGAGCCCCTCAGCCAATCAATTTGATCAAATCTTATTCCGTACCGCGGATCGTTCAAAAGCTAAATCCACTCGCCCCGATCAGACACACCGCCGTGACCCCGAAGCACGACCGGGCCGGTCTGAGGTCTCGCCATCGGATCGTACCGACGCGGTAGCGCACGATCGCACCCGACCCAGCCGCGAGGCTAGCGAGACAGCAAACGATGGGCTCACCCCGCAGCGCCAGCAAGCCGAATACGCCATCGACAATCACGATCAGCAGGACGCACGGGATACTCAGCCCACGGCGCAAGACGTCGGTGACGGCATCTCCGATCAGCGCACCGGTCAGGCCGAACCCGCCGATGACGTGAGCTTTGCAGATATCGATGCATTTGCAGACTCGTTAACCGGTCTGGACGCGCAGCTACAGGTAGTGGGTGCACCAGACCAGAGCCTATTGCCGTCGTCTGAGTTGACCGACGTTGGCGATGATGACAGTGAGCAGTCTTATACTCGTAATAACCTGAATCCCAGCACCGGCGTTGTGCCTGTGGTAAATGCCAAGTCGGCCTCGCCACAGCAGCCTCAACCTGCCGTGGCGCCCGTGGTAAACGAAGCCGAATCTTCCGATCCCCAGGATGCCCAGGCCCAGCCAACCGACACCGACGAGGACCAGGCTCAGATTATTAAACAAGTCGATACCCATGCGGCCGTCACCACAAAGCAGCAAAATCAAGACGTAACCGATACCCAGGCTGTCGCGGGATCAGTCCCGGCAACGGGTCATACGCCGCTGCAGGCGAAGTCCCAGGTCAATGCAATTAATCAGAGTGTGACGAATCATCAAGAGCCGACCGAGACGGTTCAGGTTGTCGTGAGCCCTTCCGAGCCGTCCACCGACCAAGGCGAGGATGACGCCGCCGATAGCCAGACCTCGTCGCAGCAGCGTACACCCAAGCGGGTGCTTGCCGCGCCGTCGTTGCGGGTTGAAGCCGACACACCTCAGCCCACGTCGGCCACACCGGTCCATCAAAGTCAAGTCGCGGTGTCCGCGGACCCCTCGCCGACTTCGGTGATACAGACAACCGGCTCAGGTTTGGAAACGCCTGGGACGCAGCCCGGTTCCCAGTCAATCGAGAGTGACGCAAATGTCGCGCGTGTGATCCGTGGCATGCACGGGGTGGTCAATCAGCAGGGCGGAGCGGTCACACTCCGGCTAAGCCCGCCCGACATGGGCATCGTCCGGATCGAGATGCAGCTCAACGCGGGCACGGTCACAGCACAGTTCCACACCGAACACGAGTCAGCTCGGTCGTTGCTCACGCAGCAGCTTGGCCAGCTACGTCAGGCGCTCGAAGCACAAGGGCTAACCGTAGACAAACTGCATGTGCAGACCATGTCTGGGGACTCGGCAACTAACAATAACACCAGCCGCGACAACGCTGACCCCTCCGCACACGACGGGCGCAGCCGAGGGCAATACACGGGCAGTGGTCGGGGTGGTCAGCGCGGCAGCGACAGCCGTGAATCACAACGCGGTGACGGGTCTTCGAGCCGCGACGTAGCTACGTTTGAACAGACATTGAACACCACAACGTGACCAGGGGTTATGCCGGTCCGCAGACAGATCGACCGCGTCGTTCGATAGGCCGACGCTGGCAAAAATAGGAGTAGTGTTATGTCGGCAGGAGCGATTACTGGGGCGAGTTCGGTTGAGGCAAATTCGGGTAGCGGCGGGTTCGGGGCGCTGTCTTCCGACGAGTTTATCCGGGTGTTGATGGCCGAGCTAACGAACCAAGACCCTTTTGAGCCGCAGGACTCCGGTGCGCTGCTCGAGCAGATGAGCAGTCTCAGAAACATCGAGAGTCAGCTCAATTTGCAGGAGACGCTCGGATCGCTCGAAGAGCAATTTGGCAACATTGGTGATGAATTCAGCAGCTTGGGACAAAAGCTAGAGGGCTTCGTTTTACAGAATGAGCTTACGTCCGCGGGCAACTTGATCGGCAAGATTGTCGAGGGCACAGACACGAATAACAAGAGCATCCAGGGCCTGGTGACCTCGGTGCGCGTCGAGAACGGCAGCACTTTTCTCGAACTAGACACCGGCGCCAAGCTTGCGATAGACCGGGTAACACGGGTGACATAATGACGAGGCAAGATGCTTTGCAGCGATATTTGCGATCGCGTGTGGGGCTTGGGTGTGCCGCTTAGCGCGGAGGTGAATCGAATATGGGCAACGAGTCTGAACTGCTGCGGATGCTTGAGCCCGCGGTTCGCCCGGCGGGGTTGCCCGGGCCGGCCAAACAGCCACACACACCGATCGAGTCGAGGAGCTTTGAGTCGCTCTTGGATGAAGCCAAGCAGATCAACGCCGTCCAGGATCAAGCAGCAGACGACACACAGTCAGCCCCACCGCCGCAGCAAACGCTCCGAACCGGGTTGATAGCCCAGTTGGCACAGCTCGATCGAATCGAAAACGGCACACTGCGAGGGTTAATCGAAACCAATAAATCAAGCCGGTAGATGCCGGTTGTTACGAAACGCAACAGTTGGATTTTAAATTGGGAGCATTCGTATGGGACTGCAGACATCACTTTTTCAAGCCCTCAGTGGCTTGACGTCAAGCTCACAATCTATTTCGGTCAGCGGTAATAACATCGCCAACGTTAACACGACGGCTTTCAAGGGCAGCCGAGCCTCGTTTGAAACGCAGATCGCTCAAACCTTGCAGTCGGGTTCGTTGCCTACCGCGACACTGGGCGGGACCAATCCGGGGCAGGTTGGTCTGGGTACTCGGCTCGCGGCGATCTCGCGGAATCTCAACGACGGGTCGCTGCAGCCCACCGGCGTGAATACCGATCTAGCGATCGAAGGGTCGGGTTTTTTCGTGCTCGACCTGAACGGCTCGACCCGATTCACACGCGCCGGAACCTTTTCGCTGGACCGCGACAAAAATCTGGTCAATCCGGACGGCGGCTTGGTACAGGGCTTTGGCGTCGATGCGCTTTTCAATGTCGTTCAGGGCGTTCAACAGGGCGTCAACATCCCCATCGGCACGCTGACGATTGCCCAAGCGACCACCGGGGTCTCGTTTTCGGGCAACCTCAACGCCAACGGTGCCATCGCCACCACCGGCTCTGTCATCAGCAGCAACCAACTATTTTCCGACGCCGGCGCCACGATAAACGCCACCACAGCTGACTTGCTGACCAATCTTCGGGACACCGCTGGACCGGCGATGTTCGCGACCAACGACGTGATCACTGTTTCCGGCGCGCGAAAAGGCGGAGCCACGATCCCAGCACACACGTTTGAGGTTAGCGCCACCAACACGACCGGCAGCGACGACTTCGGCACCACGCTCCAGGACTTTATGGACTTTCTCGACGATATCCTGGGAATCGACAGCACCGTCGCGTCGGTACCCACGCCGGGCATTACGGTTGCCGGCGGCATTATGACCATCACCGGCAACAACGGCACTGAAAACGACCTTATCCTCGACCGAAATAACATCATCGTGAACGCTGCGACTTCGCCTACCACGCCTTTCAATACGACCAAGACCGTCACAGCCGACGGCGAGTCCGTGCGCACGACGTTTATTGTGATCGACAGCCTGGGCACGCCGCAAACGGTCGATCTGACCGCGGTGCTCGAGACCAAGACGACCAACGGCGGGACCAGTTGGCGATTCTACGCTCAGTCCGAAGACGACAGCGACTTGGACCGCGTATTGGGCAACGGGCAGATCAACTTCGACACCAATGGCAACTTTATCAACGCCACAAACGGGACGATCAATCTAGACCTCGCCAGCACCGGTGCGTCTACTCCGCAGCAGATTGTGATGGACTTCGTGAACCCAGGCGGGTCGTCCGGAGCGGTCTCCGCGTTGACGGATAAGCTCAGCCAACTCAACGCCGACCGACGCGATGGCACGGAGATCGGCACGCTCGAGGACTTCTCCATCAGCTCTGACGGCACGATTGTCGGAACGTTTTCAAACGGTCAACTTCGTAATCTTGGCCAGGTCGTCTTGGCGACATTCTCAAATGCACAGGGGCTCGTTGACTTGGGCGGTAACTTGTTCAATATCTCCAGCAACAGCGGCAACGCCAACATCTCCATACCCGGTTCAGGCCGAGCGGGCCGGATCGTCGGCGGAGCGCTCGAGCTTAGCAACGTCGATCTTTCAGAGGAGTTCATTAACCTGATTACCGCCAGCACCGGCTTCAGCGCCAATTCCAGAGTGCTCAGCACCAGCGACCGGTTGATCCAGGAGCTATTAGCCACCGCCAGGTAACACGCCGTACCGACGTAGCAGGCTCTGAAAAGCAAAACACGCTACGCACACGGTATGGGTTGGGTGTATCGACGAACGTTTTACGACCGAGGCACACACGGATCATGATTACGCTCACCCGATTAAATGGGAAAAAGTTTGTTGTTAACGCGGAACTGATCCGCACTATCGAGGAAAATCCCGACACCACGATCAAGCTGATCAACGGCGATCACATGATCGTGACCGAATCGATGCGTGAGGTGGTCGAGGCGGCGGTTCAGTACGGACGGTCGCTGCGAAGGCTCCTGCCTCCGAGTTAGGCAGGTTGGCATACCCCATAGAGCTGTTAACCAAGCGGGGCCTCAAACGCGGAAAAACCCAAAGTTATTCGTCATTTGGGCCGATAAGAACGCTTTAGAGTGGCATAATCCCAGTGCGAAGGCGGCGCAATGGATATTGGTACGGTATTCGGGCTGATCGGGACATGGGTGCTCGTCTTCTGGGCGATGCTCGCAGGCGGTAGTCTGTTGATTTTTCTCGACATCCCCAGCGTGGTCATGGTCATCGGCGGGACCACGACCGTTATTATTCTTTGTTACCCAATGAATTACGTCAAAAACGTTGCTAAAACATTGGGTAAAGTGTTTTTCCACAAGTCCGAGTCGATTACGAAGCTGATCGAAGACATCGTTTCCTACGCCGAGATCGCCCGCCGCGACGGCATCCTGAGCCTCGAAAATGTGACCAAAGAGCTTGATAATCAGTTCATCGTTAGTGGGATCCAGATGGCTGTCGATGGGACCGATCCCGAACTGATTGAGCAGATTATGAACAACGACCTGGAGCAGGGCATCGAGCGTCACGAGACCAGCAAGGGGGTTATGGACGCCATCGGCAAGTATGGCCCCGCATTGGGTATGGTCGGAACACTCGTTGGGCTTGTCATCATGCTCCAGAACATGGACGACCCAGCCAAGATCGGCCCAGGTATGGCGGTCGCGCTGTTGACCACGATGTACGGCGCCCTATTGGCAAACGCGTTTGCGCTGCCGATCTCCGATCGTTTGTCACGACGCTCAGCCGAGGAGGTTTTGTACAAAACCATCATCATCAAGGGTGTGATGGCGATACAAAGCGGTGATAATCCCCGCATCGTCGAGCAGAAGCTGCGGACATTCCTTCCCCCGTCTGCAAGGGTAGCTGAGGAAAGCAAAGAAGCAGCATGATCTCCGTACGAAGCGGTCTGGCAGGAGACGTTCGGTTACTTAATGGACGCTGGATCGCTAAGAGCCGTCTGACATGGGAAAAAAATGCAAATGCCCTCCGGTCGGTGCACCCGAGTGGGTGCTCACCTACGGCGACATGATGTCGCTGCTGTTGTGCTTCTTTATCATCTTGGTCGCGCTGAGTGAGATAAAAAAAGAAGACGAATACCGTGCCATCGTGGCGGAGGTGAAAAAGGCCTTTGGGATGAAGGGCGGCGGCGGAAAAATCCCTTCGACAGACGATCCTAAACTAAGCCTAATGAAGCGATTAGAGGAACTTCAGCTTCGTCAGTCGCCCCATAAGCAGCCTTCTAACACCGATGACCCGGGTATGGACGGGAAAAATCCTCAGGTGACCAGGGTCCGAGAAGGGATGTTATTTACCCAGGGCGGTCGTGTCACGTTTGAGCCTGGATCTGCCGATTTAACTAACAAGGCTATACGTGACCTGCAGTCCGTGGCAGGATTGGTCCGTGGCTATAACAACAAGATCGAGGTGCGGGGCCACGCCGCCACCATGGAGTTAGGCGTCCAATCAGCGTATCCCGATCTATGGACGCTCAGTTATGCCCGGGCGAAAGCGGTAATGGATTACTTGGCCAGCAGCGAAATAGGGATCCGTTCCGACCGCATCCGTCTCGTGGCCAACGCCGACTCTGAGCCACTGGTCCAGCGTGTGTACACACCCGCAGGCCAGGAGCCCAATCGGCGGGCAGAGATATTGGTGATGGAAGCCTTAACACGGGACTTTCAGCAGCCGGAAAGTTCAAACTAACACGCGGCAGGAGCCGGAGCGGACATGGCAGAAGAGCAGGACAATCCAGAAGAACAGGAAGCCCCTAAGAAAAAGTCCAAGGCGCTTCTGATCCTCGCCGCCATTGTGGTGATCGAAGGCGCCGTGATCGCCGGGGTTTTTATGGTGGCAGGCAAGCCCGCCGACGTCAAAGCTGATCCAGCGACGGAGGATTTGGCTGCCATGGCCGAAGAGTCCGTCGAAGAAATGGTTGTTTCGGAAAAATTCCCTAACACCAAGCGCGGTCGAACCTATATTTATGATGCAGAGGTTTATATTGTCATCCGGCGCAAGTACCAGGCCGAATTGCGTGGTAAGCTAGACAGCATGACTGCGCAGGTTAGCGCGGATGTCCGTACGATCATTAGCCGTGCAGAGCCAAACCACCTGCTCGAACCCACGCTGGCGACCATTAAACGCCAGATCAAAGCGGCTCTCGACGAGCGATTGGGGCGCGACGAAGACGGCCAGTCCCGGATCGACGATGTGGTCATCACGCGGTTTACTCAGTTTCGGGCAGACATGTAGCCGATACTGAATCAGTTAAGAGACGGACCCCCTTTCGGTCCAGCCAGCACGGACGCAGAGGCTGAATATGGCTGAAAAACACAATGTTAGTAGCACCGATGTACAGAGTCTGGTCGATCAGGCCATGGCCGAGGCCGTAGGCGCACCCGATGGCCAGGATGAGGGCGCTTCAGCCGAGGCGGCCGATCCAAAGTCCCAGTCGGCCCAATCGAGCGAGCTGGGCGAATCTGTCGTCGCCACCGGTATCGAACTGCTCAGCGATGTTGAACTGCATGTCAAGATTGAGCTTGGCCGCACACGCATGCTCGTCGAAGACGTCCTGCGCCTAGGCGGGGGGTCGGTGGTAGAACTGGATAAACTCGCTGGCGACCCCGTAGACGTCTATGTAAATGACCGTTTGGTGGCGCGTGGTGAGGTGTTGGTCCTCAACGACAATTTCTGTATCCGCATCAGCGAGATCATAGCCAGCCGCGAAAAGCGGGGCGAAATGGCAGCCGAAGCGACTGGGGCCTAGCCACCAAAAGCACACCTCAACAGGTGAGGCAGGTCGGCCGGCACGGTTGCCCGATTGTGTCCTAGTTTGAAACCAAGCGTCATCGCAACGAGCCGCGACTGTCAGGGAGCGGGCCTCTTTTGCTTTGAACCCCTCTTGCTGTCGGTGTTTCGAACGACAATTCCCCTAAAATATTCAAACTGACCACGACCGTCATTTTGATAGTTATCAACACGACTTTTTCTATGCGCACTAATAGATTAAGATAAGGCCAGTGCAGGATGCACCCGGAACTTGGCGTGGCACGCTCCACGCCGATTGGCCAAGGATGGCCCATGTTCAAGCGGTTATTTATCGAGTGGCGGTTTGCTTGCGTTTTGTGGCTGTGGTTTGTCCCAGTCACTCACGCTCAATCGAATCAGCCCATCGGGATCGACACCGCGCCGCCTACGTCAGCGTCTCACACCGCTAAGACGCCCACTCCAAGTACAGCATCTACTGATCGCCGACTGTCGCGCCTCGCGCAGCGATTAGCTGATCGGCCGTCGTACCCTGACAGACCCACGCCGCCGAGTCCACCCGTTGCGCCAACCGTGTCCGTCGAACCTGTTGGTGAAGATCAACCTTTGCCCCATCCACAATCCGCGCAGCCTGATCGCGGCGCAGCCCCCGAGTATTTGCTGGTCGATCCCATCGAGCGTCAGCCGTTGGGTATGCCTTCTGGTTCTTCCGATGCTCAAGCCGCTCCCGCTCATGAGGTTCCTAAGCAATCAGATTGGATCCTTAAAACCCTCAGCGCTTTGGGTGTGGTCGTGGGTGTAATCCTTTTATTAAGAGTGTTGGTTACCCGTTTCTCATCGCGGGCAGCCACAAGCACGCACAGCCCGGTGTTGGAGGTGCTCACAAGGGTCAGTATCGCGCCGCGTAACCACGTCTTGCTGATCAGGCTGGGCAACCGAATATTGGTCGTCGGCGATTCGTCCGCGGGCCTGCAAACTCTGGCCGACATCGACGATCCCGAGGAGATCGTCGGGCTACTGACCGGTATTGCCTCTGCCAAGAGCAACAGCATCAGCACCGGGTTCACCCATCTGCTCAGTCGATTCAACAGCGACTACGACACCACACGCCGAATAGACGAAGGCGCCGACGACACCGAACAGTCCGTGGATCGTGCCCGTGACCAGGTGTCGAGCCTGCGATCCCGCATCCGTGCGTTGTCCAGGTCAGGGGAGGTAGCATGATGCGAAAAGCTTCTCAATGGGCCGGTATCCGTATGGTCTGTAGCGTCTTGTGTCCGTTGGCGGTATTGATCGCGACGCCCGTCGCTTGGTCTCAAGCCACGCCTGGACCGTCAGCCTCGGCTACCGAACAACACAGCAGAACTGTTGGGTTCGACGCGACCAATCCCATTTCGATTTTGCAGAACGCCGCCGGGGCGCTGCCGCTGGGGCAGCCCGATGCTCAAGACGACACCTCCGACATGGAGCTCAGCGGAACCCTCTCGATCCTGATGCTGCTGACCGTGTTGTCGATCGCACCGTCGCTGCTGATGATGACCACCAGTTTCGCCCGGATTGTCATTGTGTTGTCGTTGTTGCGTCAGGCGATCGGCACACAGTCGCTCCCGCCTAGTCAGGTGATCGTGGGCTTGGCGATGTTCATGACGTTTTTGGTCATGGCTCCGACGTTTGAGCGGATCAACCGCGAAGCCATCGTCCCGCTCCAGAATAATGAAATCAATCAGCTCGCCGCCTGGTCGCGTGCCAAGCAGCCGATGCGTGATTTCATGTTTGACCAGATCAACCACGCGGATAATTGGGCCGACGTGTACATGGTCCTGAACTACCGTGGTATCGATACGTCAAAGCCCGACGTGCTCGCCCGCGCCGACGTTGACATGCTCACGCTGATCCCGTCGTTCATTCTCAGCGAGTTAAAGGTCGCGTTCTTGCTGGGTTTTCGGCTGTACCTGCCGTTTCTGATTATCGACATGGTCGTCGCCAGCGTGCTGATCAGCATGGGCATGCTCATGCTGCCACCGGTGCTGATTAGTCTGCCGTTCAAGCTGCTCATGTTCGTGCTCGTGGATGGGTGGCAGCTCGTGGCGGGAAGTTTGTTTAACAGTTTTGCGGTGCCGGGGGTGACCACTTAGTGCTTATACCAACCACCACAAGCATTGTCCTATTGTCCTTGTACGCGGGATCAGATGTCACAAATACTTACGGATATGCGACGCGGTCAAAACATACGCGGATGCGTATTAGCTGTGCAAACACAGTTTGGGTTTTTACTCGTCAAGCAACCGGTATTCGTGTGTGGAACAACC
Organism: Planctomycetota bacterium; assembly: GCA_024276075.1. Taxonomy (GTDB): domain Bacteria; phylum Planctomycetota; class Phycisphaerae; order Phycisphaerales; family Phycisphaeraceae; genus JAJRXX01. The sequence continues at coordinate 68,356 of JAJRXX010000037.1, read as the reverse complement.
GAAACGGAGCGCGCAAATGAATATCGATCAAGCAGTGGACATCGTGCGAGAGTCCTTGACCGTGATGCTCCTGCTCAGCTCGCCGATCCTGGCAGCCGGGCTGCTGATCGGCCTGACGGTCAGCGTCTTTCAGGCAGTGACGCAGATCCAGGAACAGACCCTGACGTTTGTCCCGAAGATCGTTGGGATGGCCGCCGTCGCCATTCTCGTCACGCCGTGGGTGGCGACTCTGATCGTTGAGTTTGCCACGCGGATGTTCAGTGGCCAGGGCTGACTCGTTTGTCGTTGGATGTGACTGAAACAGAAAGCCGGTGCTGTGGAGACACGGATTGTCAATCAGCCTTCAACCATTGCTGCCTCACCTGCCCGCGTGGCTGTTGGTGTTGTTTCGGTTAACGGGGATGTTTGTGTTCGCACCGGTATTCGGCAGCCAAGCGATTGCTGGGCGGATCAAGGTCTTCATGGCCCTGGGTCTGAGTTTCTGTATCTACCCGACGCTTTTGGCGCCGGGCAGCGCATCGGCACCGCTGGTCTTACCGATTGTCAACGGGGGCCTGTCGCTGTGGTCATTGGTGCCGGTGGTGGCGATGGAACTGCTCATTGGGCTCGTGATCGGCTACGGCGCGAGCCTGCCGCTGATCGGTGTGCAGATCGCCGGCCGCGTGGTGGACCAGCAGATGGGGCTGGGACTGGCAGGCATAATCAACCCCGAGTTCAACGCGCAGACAGGCATTGTCAGCGAGTTCCTCTTCATGATGGCGCTGGCGGTCTTCGTGATACTCGGTGGGCATCGTGTCATGTTGGCGATACTCGTGGGCAGCTTCAGCAAGATCCCATTGGCGGGGATGTGGGTCGATGGCCACCTGTTGGACCTGGTGATCGGGATGCTCGTGACGGTATTCGATTTGGCGCTGCGTGTGTCCGCGCCCGTATTGTGTCTGATCTTCCTAGAAACCGTGGCGATGGGTTTCATCGCCCGGACCGTCCCGCAGATGAACATCCTGAGTATCGGGTTTGCACTTCGGATTATGGTCGGAGCGATCCTGCTGATCGGCACCGTGAGTATCAAAAACCAAGTGGTGATCGAAGCCTTCCGTCAGACGTTCGGGAGCTTGTCGAAGTTTTTTAATTTGTAACGCATACCCAAAACGTTAGCTGTGGCGTTGGTTGACGGATTGAGACTACGGATAGATTCGCATGGCTGAAAGCAACTTTGAAAAAACCGAAGCCCCCACGCCCCGGCGCATGTCCGAAGCCAGGGAGCAGGGCAACGTTGCTCGCAGCACCGACCTGAACGCCGCGTGCATCCTGCTCGCTAGCATCATTCTTCTCTACATTTTTGGTTTTAAGATCATGACCGGTATGCGTGTTATGACCGAGGTCATGCTTTCCACAGCCTTGACCGCTAACCCGACCCAGACCGACGACGTGGGGGCGCTCGCTGTTTTTTCCGCGAAGGTTATGCTCGAAGCCGTCGCGCCCGTGTGCCTGGGGATCACAGCCATGGCGCTGCTGGCGAACGTCGGCCAAGTCGGTCTGCTGTTCACGCTCAAGCCCCTGGAATTGAGCCTATCAAAACTATCCCCGTTGCAGGGTATCAAGAAAATTTTCGATGCCCGGGCCGGCATGCGCCTGGTGATGAGCCTGGGCAAAATCGGTGTGATCGCCGCTGTGGCTACGTGGGTGATCCTTGGCGATGTAGCGAGCATCATTACGATGGCACAGCTTGAGCCGCTGCCGATGTTCGGGCTCGCCTGCGAATTGGTTTACCAGTTGGCGTTAAAGCTGGCGATCCTGCTGCTGGTCTTGGCGTTACTCGATTACGCGTTTCAGAAATGGAAACACACGCAGGACTTGCGCATGAGCAAGCAGGAAGTAAAAGAAGAACTCAAACGTATGGACGGCGACCCGCTGGTCAAACAGCGTCGCATGCGTGTGGCCAGGCAGTTGGCGATGCAGCGCATCAGCCAAGCGGTCCCCGGTGCCGATGTCGTGGTGACCAACCCGACTCACTTTGCCGTCGCACTGCGGTATGAATCGGGGGCCATGACCGCGCCGAAGGTCGTCGCTAAAGGCGCCGATTTCATGGCCATGCGCATACGGCAACTCGCCGTTGCCAACGGCGTGCCGATCGTCGAGCGAAAGCAATTAGCACGGGCGCTCTACCAACACGTGGAGGTCGGGCAGGAAGTGCCGTCGGAGTTTTACACCGCGGTCGCGGAGATATTGGCATATGTATACCGGCTGGGCGGGCGGAAGACCGCGTGAATAAATCGAATAAATCAGCAGCATGACCGTGCGAACCCAACAATGAACCAGCAAGGACCGCAGCGAACACAAAGCATCGTGTAATCAGTCCAGCTATGGGACCGGGACGAACACCGCAGACCATAGCCGTCAAGGAAGACTCACCGTTGGCTCAAGCGACCAGAACGTTTGTATTACCCCCGTGGATCAATCGGCTAGACCGCTTTAAGCCGTTGGCGGTACCGGTCATTTTTATGACCATGCTGGCCGTCATCGTCGTGCCGATGTCGCCCGTGATGATCGATATTCTGATTACCGCAAACCTGGCCCTGGCGGCCATCATCCTGATGACGACTATTTTCGTGGAGACCCCGTTGGATTTTTCCGTGTTCCCTTCCTTGTTGCTGGGTACGACGATGTTCCGTTTGGTGCTGAATATCGCTACGACGCGGATGATCCTATCCGTCGACGCCTCTAGCCCGGAGACAGCGACAGCTGCTGCGGGTCAGGTCGTCGAGGCCTTTGCCGCCTTCGTCGCGGGTAACTCCCTGGTCGTCGGTACCGTGCTGTTTATCATTCTGATCATTGTGCAATTTGTCGTGATTACCAAGGGTGCTACGCGTATCAGTGAGGTGGCCGCGAGGTTCACCCTCGATGGGATGCCCGGCAAGCAGATGGCGATCGACGCCGACCTCAACGCCGGGTTGATCGATGAAAAGGAAGCCCGCAACCGCCGCGACACGATCACCCAAGAGGCTGACTTTTACGGGGCGATGGACGGTGCCGCCAAGTTTGTCCGAGGCGATGCCGTCGCGGGCATCATTATTACACTGGTCAACCTCACAGGCGGTTTTGCCATCGGTGCGTTTGAGAAGGGCTGGACCCTTGCCGAGTCGATCAAGATATTCAGCAAGTTGACGATCGGTGACGGCTTGGTCAGCCAGATGCCCGCACTTGTCATCTCGTTGGCGGCCGGCCTGATCGTCACACGATCAAGCAGCCGTCAAGACCTTGGCACCGAACTGTCGTCCCAACTCGGCAGCCGGTACATGGCACTAGGGATCACCTCGTTTTTCATGGCGGCACTCGCGTTTACCGGCATGCCTATGGTGCCGATGCTTTTGGCCTCAATAGTGGTCGGGGTGCTGGCGTGGAATGGAAACCGCCAAGCGAAACATGTCCAAGCCGTCGCCGCCGAGGAAGCCGCCAAGGAGAAACAGCCCGGGCCACCACCCGTCGAGGAGATGCTCCACGTCGATACGCTCGAGTTAGAGGTCGGCTATGGTTTGGTCCGCATGGTCGATACCAGTCAGGGAGGCACGCTTTTGGACCGCATCAGCATGATCCGTCGTCAACTCGCAGGTGACTTCGGCCTGGTCACACCTCCGGTGCGCATCCGCGACAACATGCAGCTCCAGCCCCACGAGTACCACATCAAAATTCGCGGCAACAGCGTCGCTCAAGGCTCGGTCTTTCCCGGCCAGTTCCTCGCTATGGACAGCGGCTTGGCGGATCGTGACAAGGCGCCGCTACAAGGAAACAGGACTCGGGAGCCCGCCTTCGGATTGGAAGCGACCTGGATCGACGCCGGGCAGAAACAGCGTGCCGAGTCGCTCAATTACACCGTGGTCGACGCCACGAGTGTGTTGGCTACGCACCTTACTGAGGTGGTCAAAAACCACGCTGCCGAGCTGCTCACGCGGGAAGAGACCAACAACCTCATCACGCAGCTCAAGCAGCGTGCCGTCAAGCTCCACGACGAGGTCTTTGGCGGCGAAACACCGATCTTACGCCCCCACGAATTGCAGAAGGTTCTCCAAAACCTGCTGCGTGAGCGTGTGCCCGTGCGTGATATGGAGTCCATTGTCGAGACGCTCGGCGATTGGGTTAGCCGAACAAAAGACGTCGAGGTACTCACCGAATACGTGCGCAACGCGCTGCGTCGCACGATTTGCAATCAATACGTGGAGATGGTCCCCGCCGATCCCACTGCGATCGATCAGACCCAGCAGGTCCCCAAGCTGTTTTGCGTGAGTCTGGACCCCGCGTTGGAGGACCAGATATCCGGTTTTATCGACCGTGGCGCCGAGGGTACCACCATGGCCATGCCGCCGGCTGTGGCTAATAAAATCACCGCCGCGATTACCAATCAGATACAGCAGCTCACCCAAGCGGGACACCACCCCGTGGTGCTCGCGTCTCCGCAGGTCCGCGCTCAGGTGCGCAGGCTACTTGAGGCGCACGTGCCTAACGCAGCTGTGTTAGGCTACAACGAAGTTTCAAAAGGTGTTGAAGTCGAATCCGTAGGTATGGTCGGGATCGGTGCTGACCAACCCGCAGAAGAGTTACAAGGGGCCGCGTCTTGAAAGTTAAAACGTTTACTGCTGACACCATGGCCGGGGCGCTTGCGCTGGTCAAACGCGACTTGGGTATCGAAGCGGTGATCTTGCACACCAGGACCTACCGTCGCGGCGGGGTACTCGGCTTCGGCGCCCGTACCGTTGTCGAGATCACCGCCACCGACGACGCCCGTTTGGGTCGGCGTCGTACACCCGACCGCACCAAGCGAGCCAAACAGGCCCAAGCACCTCAAGGCCCGCCGCCTACAGATCAACTCGCCGGCGACCTGATCCGTCGCACCTACGCTGCTGCACAGACCCAGTTGGCCAAAAATCAGACCGACATCCCTGTTGTCGCCTCGCCGGTCATACCCCCGGTCGCGCCGCGGCCCGTGCCTCAACAAGCCCCGTATTCGCCGCCGCCAACTCCCCCCGACGAGCACTTGGCCGACGAATTGCGAGCCGTCAAGCGGATGGTCAAGCAGATGCTCAAGCAGCGCCGCCGAGAGGTCCCCGTAGCAACCGGTGGGGGTAGCAGCTTCAAGCCCGACATCCCCGACAAGCTCTTTGACCAGTATTTGCACCTATTGGAGCAGCAAGTCACCGAAGAGCTAGCCGAAGAGGTCATCCAGCAGGTGCGTGACAACATCGACGGCTCCAAGCTCGAAGACAGCGACGCCATACGCCAAGCGGTTCTGGGGGTCATCGCTGGGCAAATCCTCACAGACGAGTCAGCCGGCAAGCTGCACCCCACACAGGACGGCCGACCGCGGACCATCGCACTGGTCGGGCCCACAGGCGTGGGCAAGACCACCACAGTCGCTAAGCTCGCCGCGACATTTAAAATTAAACAAGGCAAACACGTCGGACTGATCACACTCGACACCTACCGTATCGCCGCGGTCGATCAGCTACGTACTTACGCGAATATCATCGGCATACCCCTGCACGTCGTGACCAGCCCCGACGAGTTGCGAGGCGCATTGCGCTTGTGTGCAGGCTGCGATGTGGTCTTAATCGACACCGCTGGGCGAAGCCAACGCGACGACCCTCGCCTCGAGCAGCTCAAGTCACTCGTTGCCGTCGCCGACCCCCATGAAGTGCACCTTGTGCTATCATCTACCTCTGCCCAGTCGGTGTTGCTGGACGTGGTGGAACGGTTTTCCGCCATCAAGGCCGACCGGATCATATTCACCAAGCTCGACGAGGCGGTCAGCTTCGGCGTCTTGTTAAATGTAGCCAGGATGGTCAATAAGCGGTTAAGCTATATTACCACCGGGCAGGAAGTTCCCCATCAGATCGAGCCGAGCTGTCCAGACAGGCTGGCGCAGCTTGTTTTGGGAGACGGCAGACCATGCTGACAGACCAGGCCCAGGCGCTTCGAGACTTGGTCGTTCAGACCGACCACAGCCGGGCGCGTGTCGTCGCCATTGTCAGTGGCAAGGGCGGGGTCGGCAAGAGCAATATCGCGGTCAACCTCGCGATCAGGCTATCGAGCATGGGCCAAAAGGTCGTCCTGCTCGACGCCGACCTAGGCACAGCAAACGCGGACGTCTTGTGCAATATCGCTCCCGGTGCCGATTTGGCGCACGTCGTTGCGGGTCGGCAGACGCTCGCAGAAGCCATGATCCCAGCCCCCGGCGGGTTTCGTCTCATCCCGGGCGCATCGGGCTTGGCGAAGATGGCGGCACTGGGTGAATTTGAGCGTACACACCTTGTTCAGCAGGTCGCCCAACTCGAGGACGAACACGATCTGATTCTGATCGATACCGGAGCCGGCGTGAGCCCAAACGTCCTGAGCTTTGCGTTAAACGCGGACCAACTGCTTATCGTGACCACACCTGAGCCTACCGCCATCACGGACGCCTACGCCGTGATCAAGATCGTCGCCCGCCAACGGCGGGACTTGGGCATGCACATCCTGGTGAACATGGTTAAGGATGCCGAGGAGGGCCGCAACGTCTTCAAGCGGATCGACGCTGTGTGCCGCAGGTTTTTGGGGTTGGTTACACACTACGCCGGCCATGTCACCACCGACTCGCGGGTGTCCGTGGCCGTCCGCCGCCGCAAGCCGTTTGTCCTCGACAGCCCCAATAGCCCCGCCAGCGTCTGTATTAACCAACTCGCTCACAGGATGAACCGCGATGCGGTCGATCCCGGCGATGAAGGGTTTTTCCGTCGGATGGCTGCTTGGTTTGTAAACTGAACCGGTTGTACCGCCCTCGGCACGGTACTTGATATTTTTTTCACATTTTTTGGGTTTGTCCCCCCACGCATTGAATGGGTTGATTACAATAGCACCCCAACGGATTGCCCTCGTTGAGCAAAGGAGTGCTCTACGATTTCAGGAAAAGTTCTTGCAGCCTGTTTCGCGATTGTCAGCTTTGTCGCTGCGCTTGCTGTAGGTCTGGCAGCCGATCTGGCAGCCGGCACCATTATCCTACGCGCACTGGTTGTCATGCTGGTGTGTTGGTTTGTCGGGCAAGCCATCGGCACCGTCGCCGACCGGGTCGTTGAAGTCCAGATAAAAGAATACATACAAGAACACCCGCTGCCGTCCCTTGAGCCCCAGGGCCAGCAAGCCGATGAGGACGAAGAGAACTCGGTCGATATTGTTGAAGACGAAACGGTAACACAAGTATGAACCCGTAATCCGCGTATCGCTAGACCCGAACCGCTGTCCACGGAAGGACCCCTCAGCGGAATTAGCCGGTCAAGGAGCAGACGATGGCGAAAGTCAAAATGATCGAGACCCCCGCACCACCCGACGACCGACCCATTTCAGAGATATGGGTCGAGTACAAACGCACCGGCACCGAGCAGCTGCGCAACCGCCTCATGGAGAACTACCTCTCGCTGGTCAAGTACAACGCCGAGCGCATCCACGCCAAGCTGCCCGAGGAGGTCGACATCGAAGACCTTATGAGCGCAGGCATCTTCGGGCTCATGGACACGATCGACGCGTTTGACATGGAGCGTGGCATCAAGTTCGAGACGTACTGCGCACCGCGTATCCGCGGGGCCATCCTCGACGAGTTGCGGTCTATGGACTGGGTGCCGCGACTGGTTCGGTCACGCACCAGCCAGGTCGAGACCGCCAAGAAGAGCCTGGAGATGCAGCTGGGACGTAAGCCCACCGACGAAGAGCTGTATAAGAAGATGAAAATCTCCAAGGACGAGTTCTCCAAGATCCGCAAAGACGCCGGCGCCGTAGGCGTCGTGAGCCTCAGCAGAAAGTGGTTCGAGACCGACTCCAACAAGGACGTCCGCGAGATCGACGTCCTCGAGGACCCCAAGCAGGTCAACCCCGTCTCATCCGTACAACGCCGTGACCTCAAGGACATGATCACCAAGGGCCTCTCACGCGCCGAACGCCTGATCGTCATCCTCTACTACTACGAGGAGATGACCATGAAGGAGATCGGCGTCACACTCGATCTGTCCGAATCCCGCGTCAGCCAGATGCACAGCTCCATCCTCGCCAGGCTCAAAGCCCAGCTCCAGCACCGCACCAAGGAACTCCAGGAAGAGAGCAGGAAGTAACCCTCGCCGCGTGGCTGCGGGTCCTGTGTCTCATTTGCCATCCCGTTCAGTTCGTGGTTGCTTGACGCACACCGCTCATCTGCCGACGATGACCGCCCCGATCCTTCGCTGAGGTTGGTCCGTGCCCGATGTCCTGCACATCCTCACAGAAAAATTAACCCGCGCGATCCACGCCGCGCTCGGCGATCAGCACGCCCACACCGACCCGCAGATACGACCGTCGAATAACCCCAAGTTCGGCGACTACCAAGCCAACTTCGCCATGGGCCTAGCCAAGAAGCTGGGCCAAAAACCGCGAGACCTGGCGCAACAAGTCGTCGAAAAAATTGATTTGGAAAACGTCTGCGATAAAGCCACCGTCGCCGGTCCCGGGTTCATTAACCTGCACCTGGGTGCTGATTTTCTCAACGAGCAAGCCGCCGCCGCTTTGGCCGACACCGACCGTCTCGGCGTCGCGCCCGCACAACCAAAGCAGCGCGTCGTCGTCGACTACTCCGGGCCCAACGTCGCCAAGGAGATGCACGTCGGGCACCTGCGGTCCACCGTCATTGGCGATTGCATCGCGCGTGTGCTCGAGTTCCAGGGCCACGATGTGAAACGTCAGAACCACTTGGGCGACTGGGGCACGCAGTTCGGCATGCTCATCGAGCACATGCTCGATTGCGGTGCCGATCCCCGCCAGACCTCTTTCGAGGTAAGCGACCTCAACGCGCTCTACCAGGACGCCAAGAAGAAGTTCGACGCAGCCCCTGCCTTTGCAGACCGGGCGCGGAAGCGTGTGGTGTTGTTGCAGGGGCGCGATGTAGATACCGGAAACCTCTGGGCACAACTCCAATCTGAAAGCTACCGTCATTTTCGTGACGTTTACCGCCGCATGAACGTCCTGCTCACCGAAGACGACGTCCGTGGCGAGAGCTTCTACAACGACAAACTCCCCACTGTGCTCGAAGGCCTACAAAAAGCTGGCCTGCTCCAAGACAGCCAAGGCGCCCAGGTGGTTTTCCCAGCCGGGTTCAAGAACCGCGACGGCGACCCGCAGGCCATGATCGTTCAGAAGTCCGATGGCGGGTACCTCTACGCCACCACCGACCTCGCCGCAGCCCGCTACCGCATCGACGAACTTCACGCCGACCGGATCGTTTATGTGACCGATGCGCGTCAGAGCCAGCACTTCGCCATGATCTTCGCCACGCTCCGCCAGGCACACTGGGCGTCTGACCGCGTGCGCCTCGACCACGTCCCGTTCGGCACGGTTTTGGGCAAGGACAACAAACCCTTCAAGACCCGCCAGGGCGGCACCGTTAAGCTCATCGACCTGCTCGACGAAGCCGAGAAACGCGCCGCCACCGTCATCGACCAGAAGAACCCCGACTTGTCCGCCGATCAGCGTGACGCGATCGCTCACGCCGTCGGCATCGGCGCGCTCAAGTACGCCGACCTATCCAACGATCGCATCAAGGACTACGTCTTTGATTGGGACCGCATGCTCGCTTTCGATGGCAACACCGCTCCGTACCTGCAAAACGCCTACGTGCGCATCCGGTCGATTTTTCGCAAGGGGGGTGTCGATTCGAGCACCCTCGACCATGGCGCCATATCGGTCCGCGATCCCGCCGAGCGTGCCTTAGCCGTTAAGCTGCTGCAACTGCCCGCCGTCATCGACGCCGTCGCCGACAGCCTCGAGCCGCATCGGCTGTGCACCTATCTCTACGAGTTAGCCTCGGCGTTTCATCAGTTCTACGAGCATTGTCCCGTTCTGATTGCACCCGACGAGTCGACGCGCGACAGCCGATTGGCATTGTGCGAATTGACCGCTCGAACACTACAGCGTGGCCTTGACCTCCTGGGCATCCAGGTGATCGAGCAGATGTAAATTAGACCCGTATCCTCTTAGCGAGCCGCGATCGTGAGGGAATGAGATTACACCATGCTCGACACCGCACTCAAAGAATGGGCAGTCGTCTGTGACCTGTTGCTACAAGGTAAGCTTGCCATACTATTGCGCAAGGGGGGGATCGCCGAGACAGGTGGGCCGGGCGTCTTCGAGCTCGAACACCCGCGATTCGCGTTGTTTCCCTCCTGGGCGCACCAAAAACCTGAGATGGTCAAGGAACCATTCCGCCACCTCGTCGAACCGCTCGACGAGCCAGCCCAGATTACCTTCCACAGCCTGGGTCACGCCGCACACATTTGGCACGTCACCGACCGGCGCGCGTTCGATCAGCTCGACGACCTGCATCCCTGGACGGCTGCCCACATTGATATGCGGTTTAATTACAAGCCCGATCGGCCGCTCTACCTGATCGCTGTACGCTGCTACCGCCTATCCACGCCCAAGACCATCAATTACCACGCCCAGTACGCCGGCTGCAAGAGTTGGGTCCCGCTGCGCCCCGGCGACGAGGTTGACGACGCGGGGGCCACGCCCGTCCTCGACGACACAGCGTTCGGGCAGATCGTAGACCGCATCAGCGCTGCGGTAGCGGATTAGGCAACTGGCGTCATTAAATTCCGTTAGCCGGGTGGCACGGCTTGCTTGCAAGCCGTGAGATACAAATGCAAGTAATATCTACGATCCAACGGGATGGAGAATATTTCTGCTAGTTGCTCTATCCCCACATCCAGAACAACACCGGCAGGACCACCAGCACAAACACCAGCGTATTCCACACCCATAGCACGCTTGCCATGCGCACGTCCAGGTGGAACAGGTTCGCCAGCATTACCGTGATGATCGCTGCGGGCACCGTCGACTGCACCCAAACGACTCGCTGCGCCAGATCGCCCAGCGGCCAAGGCGTCAGGCACACCGCCCACAGCAGGACACCCGCCACGCACGGCAGCACGATAAATTTCACCATCGCCAGCGTCGTGTGTTGTTTAATGTATGCCGCCGAATCACCCAGCCGAAGCCGAAGACCGATTCCGAAGTAACCGCCAAACGCCCCCACGTACATCAGCACGTCGACGATCCCCCATTGCGATACTTTTGTCGGGTATGGCACCGCCCACACCGCCAGCGCGATACCCACCAGCGACGCGTACATGGGTAGCGCACGCAGGTCCAGATAGCTACGTACTACCAATTTCGCAAACGGCTCATCACTGCCGTCCCCATCCCCGTACCGTCTGGCCAGCGGGAAGATCAACGGCACCACCGACACCGTCGTCAGGAACACAAACGTCAACCCGTATGCCAGCGCCTCCTCCGCGGGCTTCAGCAGGCTGTAGCACAGGTACGACCCCAGCGTAAAACCGTTATTGCCCAAGCCACCCGCGATCGCCATCACCCCGATTTGTTTACCCTTGCAGCCCAGCAGCTTCGCCACCGGGATCATCCCGTACGCACCCACCGCCATCATCACAGGCTGAATCAACGCCAGCCACAGGTTCGTCGCCTCAGGCGGCAGCCGCCATAGACTCAGCAACAGCACCGTCGACCACACCCACACGATCGTGTGGAAGTGGATCGCTCTGCTAACGTCTTCGTTCACCCAGCCACGCCGTCGGGCTGTGTAGCCCGCGCACAGCGACGCCAGCCCGAACAGGCTAAAGAAAAAAAATTGGCTCGTGTGTGGCGACATGTGTGCGGGGTGGTGGTAGGGGGGTAAAGCAGGAGAAAGAAGGGGAGAAAGCTATTCGACAAACGCCCGGTAGATCGCGCGCACCGCCGCCTCAAAGTCCGCCGTCTCCACGCCCACGATGATATTAATTTCGCTTGACCCCTGATCGATCATGCGGATATTCACCCCCGCATCAGCCAGTGCTGTGAACAGCTTCGCCGCCATACCCGGAATGTGCGCCATCCCTCGGCCCACCGTCGCGATCACCGCCATGTGCGGGTTCGCCTCCAGCACGTCGGGGTGACATTCGTGGCGGATATCTTCGAGGATCGTGTCGAGCTTGCCCTTCAATTGAGCGTCCGCGACCACCACGCTCATCGTGTCGATCCCGCTGGGCATGTGCTCGAAACTCACGCCGTGCACCTCCAGCACGTTCAGCAAGCGTCTGCCAAAGCCCAGTTCCTTGTTCATCAGCGCCTTTTCCACCGCGATGACCGTGAAGTCTTTGCGGCCCGCGATGCCCGTGATCGTCCCACCGTGCGTTATCGGTTTCGTCCGTGACGAAATGATCATCGTTCCTGGGTGGTTGGGCTGGTTGGTGTTACGGATATTGACCGGGATACCCGTGTCGCGCACCGGAAAAACAGCCTCGTCGTGCAGCACCGTCGCGCCCATGTAGGCTAACTCGCGCAACTCACGATACGTGATCGTCTCGATCGTCTTGGGGTTGTCTACGACGCAGGGGTCTGCCATCAGTAGCCCGTTCACGTCTGTCCAGTTTTCGTATACGTCCGCCCCGATCGCACGGGCGATGACCGCGCCGGTGATATCCGATCCACCCCGTGGAAACGTTTTGACGCTACCGTCCGGCAGACCGCCGTAAAACCCTGGGATGACCACCGGCTCGGTTTTGAGAAGCGTCGGCCCCAGCGCCTGTCCCGTCGCCGTTGTATCAAATTGTCCTCGCGTGTCGAACCGGATCACATCCGCCGCGTCGATAAACGTGTACCCCAACAGCTCAGCCAAGATCAGCCCGCACAGGTACTCACCCCGGCTCGCTGCATAGTCGCGGCTGGCACCGTCGGCGATCTCATCCTTAATCTTTTCCAGGTGCGGTGCGATGTCGAACCACATGTCCAGCTCAACCAAGATCTGACGATACCGGTCAGCCACCAGGTTAAACACCTGGTCGAACGGGATGTTCTGCTTCGCGTGGTCGTGGCACAGGTACAGCAGGTCGGTGATCTTGCGGTCGTCGGGTCCGCGCTTGCCCGGCGCCGAAGGCACCACGTACCGACGATCGCCGTCGTTCTGCACGATCGCCTGCACCTTGCGTAGCTGCTTGCCGTCCGCCAGCGACGTGCCCCCGAATTTACAGACCTTTGTGCCCATGCTTCTACGCTGTGTGAAGTCGTCCTTGTTTCATTTGCGAGCCAGACAATGTACCCGCCGTGACACCGTGCTGGCAATATAGCATCACCACGCACCTGCCCCGGGTTGTGGGTCAGTTTGAATCCGTCCGTCACTGCGACGAGCGCGCGATCGTCAGGGAGCGGACCTCCCTTATCATCGGCATCTGCCATGACCGTGTCCCGCACACCCTTGCCGACGCCTTCTCAGCCGCTGATCACCTTTGATATACTTGATACCGGTTGACAGCCGCTTCGCCCGGGTGGTGGAATTGGCAGACACGCCAGCTTGAGGTGCTGGTGCGGGTTACACCGCTTGCAGGTTCGACTCCTGTCCCGGGCATTGTCATTTCAGACGACCGTAATACACCATTTCCGGGTGGACATCTTGAAGGAGGTGCTCCGCGATGAACACTCGGATATCAATCGCACTGCTCGTAGCCGCCCTGGCGTGCCCCGCGTCGGCTGTGCACTCGACGATCAACCTCGCCAAGTGCACAGGCGCAAACAACTGCAAAGCATGCAAGACCTGCAAAGGCTGCAAGCACTGCGCCAAGGACGGCGGCAAATGCGGCGTCTGCCGACACCACAAGCCCAAAAAACCTGGTGCAAATAGATAGACAATTAAGCAGCGATAGGTGGATCACTCAAATAGTCTTGTAGGTCCGCCCCTGCCCGGACAGATTTGTACATTCGGGTGGCACGGGTTGCTAGCAACCCGTGAGAAGGTGTAGGGGCCACTGTGCGGATCGGCCACCTGAAAAACCTACGACCGTCCGACCGTCAGCTCCACCGGCTGCGCTTGGACCGTATGCGTTGGCTCGATTGCTACGTTCAATGCGTGACGCTTACCGCCCGTCGGTGGTAGGCCGTCTTGGTCGACAATCCGTTGGATCGCCATCACACCTTCGATGAGCATCTCGGGCCGAGGCGGGCAGCCGGGCACGTACACGTCTACCGGGATGAACTGATCGATGCCCTGCACCACCGCGTACGTGTCGAACACACCCCCCGTCGACGCGCACGCGCCCATCGAGATCACCCACTTCGGCTCGGTCATCTGCAGATAAATGCGTTGCAGCACAGGCAGCATCTTGATCGCCACGCGCCCCGCCACTATTAACAGGTCGCTCTGACGCGGGCTGAACCGCATCACCTCAGCGCCGAATCGCGACAAATCGTATCGGCTGCTCGCCGTGGCCATCAGCTCGATCCCGCAGCACGCTGTCGCAAACGGCATCGGCCACAGGCTCGATCGTCGGCACCAGTTCACCACCTGCTGTAGCTGCGTCGTCAGGAAATTATCCGTAGGCAATGCCGCTTCGTATCCCATGGCTAATCGGTGTCCTCTTTGTGGCCTATCGGCTGCCCACTCTCATCGGCTTTCGATTCGGCATCTGTTCACGCGACGCACACATCTTATACGCATTGCATATATTTTGTGCGCGTCGGAGAATTGGTAAGTCGTTGTATCATCAATGCCCATGATAGAGCGATGGCGTATGCATTTGTCCGGATTGGTATTAGACCCACATCCACACCGAGTAACCGCGACACGCTCGTTCGCCGCCTCGATTTCACCGACTCGGTCGATTACCTCATCGCTCGCATGCGCGCCTCACCCCCACCTTCCGCCGCCCACGCCTTATCGGAACACGTCTCAACCCACGCTACACTTCGGCCAACCCTGTCAATGTTCGCCCATACAACCGTTAGCCCCGATCCGAAACGAACCGCTACCGTCCCGAATGATGCCCTAAGACCAGCCTCCGGTGACGCTTGTTCCCCCGCACGCCGATGAGCCTGATTGATACCGCGTCGAGGCGAGGCACCACCCGCGTGATCCTAGTCCAGTGCTAGGGTTATGGGGCTGACGATTCCAGGGATTAATACGCATTGCATATGTTTTAGCGCGTCGGAGGTGTCGTAAGTGATTGCTGGTCATGCTCGGGCGTTCGTAAACAGGCACAAGTTTCAAGTGGGATTGGTATAGGTTGACTCGGAAAAAGCTAAATTCCAAGATCGACACCGATTGGCCCGCACGCCCAGACGGCCGCCACGTGGTCCTGCACGCGCGCGTTCTCAACGGAGCGCACTCCGACGCCGAGCACTGCATCCTCCTTTCCGCAGCGTATCTTGCCGACTCAGACTATTGGCTCTCCGCCGCCTACATCCACCCACAGGATCACGACGGTGTCGAGCAATTGGTACGCCGCGCTGAACACAGCAAATTACCGGTCATCACCCTCCCCGACCGCGGGCCACTGGATCAGAGTCTCATACGCCGGTTGCTCAAGATATGTAAGCACTACAAAGTCCGCATCTGGCACAGTCACGACCACAAGTCGAATCTATTAGGACTGACCCTCCGTCCTTTTTGGGCAATGAATTTAGTCTCCACCGTTCACGATCAACTCGATCAAGCCACGCGCACGCCCCTGTACAGCGTCGTCGATCGCTGGTGCCTGCCGTATTACCACCACGTCTTGTGTATGTCAGAAGATTTGTCCCAGCGCATCACCAAGATAGGTGTTCAGCCCGATCGTCTCTCGCTGATTTACAACGCCATCGACGACAAAACTTTTACCCGCACCTGCCCGCCCAAACAATCCTCGCTGCGCACGCAAGGCCCCGGTCAAGGCCACCCACCTGTCCCCGATGGCCGCGTGGTCATCGGCGCCCACGGTCCGCTCACACCCGATATGGGGTTTGGCAATCTGATCCGTGCCGCTCATTCCCTGATCCGCCAAGGCGTGGACCTGGAGGTGTGGCTCCTGGGCAAAGGCCCCAGCCGCGACGAGCTTCAGGTCTTGGTTGACCATTTGGGCCTGCGTGATCGGGTGAGACTGTTGGAAGCTGGCCCCGATCCCGTCGAGTTTTACCAGGCCTTGGACCTGTTCGTTCACTGCGGCGTCGGCGACACATTACCCATCCCCGTGCTAGAAGCCATGGCGATGGATGTCCCGCTTGTTTCTACGCAAGTGATGTCATTGAAAAAACTTATCGAAAAATCCAACGCGGGTCTCCTATGCCCGATAGGTCATATCGATCGATTAGCTGATGCCGTGGGACGCCTATTGGCCGATGAACCTCTGCGTCAAGACCTCGCCCGGAACGGCCGGGTACTGGTCGAGCAGGAGTTCAGCTTCGGTAAGCGGGTGGCAAAGGTTAAAGCGGTTTACGACCACGTCTTAGGGCTGGATCGACGCACCAGCCGCGACGAGGACCATCAAACCGCAGCCTCCGCCTAGAAGCCTAGTCGGCGTATGCGATGCTTAAATTTCTCGCCGGATGTATGGGGCGCTTATTCGCCGGACCGTACCTGATCGGGTACCACCTGGGTCGCGGTCTGCTGGGCGCTCAGCGAGCGCTAGCGATGACCAGTGAGTCCGTCGCTCGGGTCCCGGGTCTGATTGGCGTCTACACCCGTCAAGCCTTCTATCGCCGTACGCTCGCCACCGTTGGTCGCGATGTGCATTTCGGGTTCATGAGCCTGTTTAGCCGACCCGAGGCCATCATCGGTGATCGCGTCTACATCGGCAGGTTCTGCATTATCGGTCGTGCCCATATCGGCGACGACGTCATGCTCGCCGACTCCGTGCAGGTCCTCAGCGGTCGGCACCAGCACGGTTCGGACTCGCACGACGGGCGTCCGCTGCGCGAGAACGCTCACCGCTACGTCAAAGTCACCATAGGTCAGGGCGCCTGGATCGGGGCGGGCGCAATCGTCATGGCAGACGTCGGGCCTCGCGCCGTCGTCGGGGCAGGCGCTGTCGTGGTGAAGCCCATACCTCCCGGTGCCAAGGTCGCCGGCGTACCCGCCAAGCCGTTGAACGAAAATCACACACCCAAGCTCGCCAGATCGGCGTAGCCGTGGTGCCGCACAGCATTCGACACGCACCCGACACGCACCGGACGTAACCCTATGATCCAAGTCGTACAACAACCCGACGCCGACCTCCTGCGACAGGTCAGCGACTACCTTGCACACTGTCAGCCCGACTCGGGCAGCTGCGCCGAGCACGACCCACGCTGGCTCGACGTGTTGCGCCACGGACTAGGACACCAACCCTGCCTCTTAATTGCTCGTCGTAACGGCCACGCCGACACTGCTGTATCCGATGCACCGTTAGCCACCTCTAATCAGTCAAACACCACCGACATCTGCGGCTACCTGCCCCTGATGCTCGTCGCCAGCCCGCTATTTGGCCGATTTCTCGTGAGCCTGCCGTACCTGAATCGCGCCGGGATCGTCGCCGATTCGCCTCAGGTCGCCACTCAATTACTCTATCGTGCCGTTGAGTTAGCACAGCAGAAAAACGTCCGCTACCTCGAGCTGCGCCACCACGGCTCGGCCACGCCCGACCACCCATCACTGAACGCCACCCTCACCTCGAAGTCCCGCATGGTGCTCGACCTGCCCAGCTCACCCGACGCACTCTGGAAACAGCTCACCGCCAAGGTGCGTAACCAAGTCCGCAAAGGCGACAAGGCCGAACTATCCATCCAATGGGGTGGTACCGAACTGCTCGACGATTTCTACGCTGTCTTCGCTGTCAACATGCGCGACCTAGGCACGCCCGTATACCCCCGCAAGCTATTCGCCGCGATCCTTGAGCAATTCCCCGGCCAAGCAGAGCTAGCCGTGGTCCGCCATCAGCAAGATACCGTAGCAACGGCACTACTCATCCACGCGCTCGGGTCCACGCAGGTGCCCTCCGCCAGTTGCCTGCGTCAATTCAATCACACCAATGCCAATATGTGGATGTACCACCAATTGCTGCTGCGATCGATCGAGTGTGGCAGCCACCAATTCGACTTCGGGCGCTCCAGCAAGGATTCAGGCACCTACCGGTTCAAGAAGCAGTGGGGGGCCCGCCCTCAGCCCACCTGTTGGCAGTACCACCTTCGTCGTGGCGACTTTTCCAGCATGAGACCCGACAGCCCACGCAACCGCTGGCGCGTCGAGACCTGGAAAAAACTCCCCGTTTGGCTTACTCGCCAGATCGGGCCCATGATCGTCCGGGGTATCCCATGAACACCCTCGACCCGAGCCTGCCCCGATCATCCGCCTCGTCGAGCCCAAGGCAATCCAGGCCCGGCGCGACTTTCAACGTCACACGCGATGCCACACCACACATTGTCATATCGTTGCGGACCAAGGCACACCTCCTGATCATGTTTGCGCTACTGATACTTGGTTGGCACCGCACACTGATCGACATGTGGATGCGCTGGTTCCCCGCTTGGCACAAGCACGCCCTGACTTTTTCCGACCGGTTCACCCAGGGCGAGTCCTACTACACGCATGGCCCACTGGTGCCCCTGGTTAGCTTAATTCTTGCTATTTTTATACACCGTTGTGTCGGACTCCCCTCCGTACGCACACGTACCGCTTCACTGATCGGGGTTGCGATATTTGTTTTTTCACTCGCCATGCACCTCTTGAGCGCTTCGCCCGGTGCCAGGGTCATGTTCGTCTCGGGCTTTGCGTTGATCGGCGTGATTACAGGTTTGCTGCTGATCTACGGCGGTTGGCCCTTGCTCCGCGCCTACGGCGTACCCGTCGCGCTGCTGGTCTTCATGGTGCCCCTGCCCCAGGTCGCCATTGTCGATCTGAATTTTCAACTCAAGTTCCTCGCGGGACGCGCCGCGATATGGGTCACCCATCACGTATTCGCCGTCCCCGCCGTCATGGATGGCAGCTATATCTACCTCCCACCCGACGACCTTGGCTACCCCAAGACGCTGGTCATCGAAAACGTCTGTAGCGGCTTGCGCAGCCTTATTTCACTGGTTTGGTTCGCCTCGCTATTTGCTGTCATTTGTCGTGTCTGTGGTGTTTGGCGATGGCTCATGCTCGCCATGGCCGTACCCGTCGCCATGGCCTGCAACGTCGCACGTATTACCGTGCTCAACCTCGTGGCGCACCACTTTTCCGTCGAGGCCGCTGCGCCCAGAGGCTGGGTACACCAGCTAACAGGCCTGCTCGTCTTCGCGCTGGCGCTGGCAACACTGTTCGCCATTGAGCAAGCGATTATCCTGTTCGCCAATACCTTTAAACGGCCGTGGGTCGACCCGCGTTTGCTTGGGTTTCTTGCTGGGCTACGACGGTTTCCACTGGCCAAACCCGGTGATTGGCCTCGATACCCGCTCGTCGCCCTCGCCCTCGCCGCCGCCGCCTGCGTCTATTGGAGTGCTTACACCCCTTCAAGGGTGATCGGCGGCATTCTTACGCTGACCGTCCCCGCGACCGTCACGATCGACAACACAACCTTTACAGGCCACGACCACGAACTCGACGCACGCACGCTCGCCGTGCTCGAGAACCCGCTCTATTTACAACAACGCTTCACCGATCCCGACAGCGCCCGCTTCGTCGACCTGCTCGTCGTCTTCAGCCAGGACAACCGCAAAGCCACCCACCCGCCCGAGGTCTGTATCGAGGGCAGCGGGCACAATATCACCGCAAAAAATCAATACCTCATCCCCGTCCCCGGACTGGGCGACCTGCCCGTGCGCGAGCTGATCACGCAGCAGGGCGGCAAATCGAATTGTTTCCTCTACACCTACAAGTGCGAGGACCGATACACCGCAAGTTTTTTTAGCCAGCAGGCCAGCGTGTTTATTAATGGTCTGCTCGGACGCGACGCCTCCGCTGCCATGATCCGGTTCTACGTCCAGGCTGGACCCCAAGGCATCGAGACCTCCCGGCAATTCGTTCGCCAAGCCGCACAGGCCCTGTTGCCCCAAATCCACCGTAGCCTAAACCAACCCGGATCCATCGCTTCAATCACCACGACCCCCGTCGCACTCGACCGATAACACGTCATAACACCAAAGCCCCGGCTTCACGCCAGTTCAACCGTCTCACGGTTCGATATCAATTAAGCAGAACCCATCCCCAAACCCCCAATGGGGGTTGAATCGGGTGCCACTGGCTGCTTGTCAGCCAGTGTAAATGACGAGGGTTTACACCGGTGGATCATCTGTCGGTGGTCTATTATTTGGGTTTTGAGATGGGTTCCAGTTACCTTTTGGCCAACCCACAAGGTAGCCCATCGCACCACGGGCAGGGGATCGAACAACACACATGTTCACACCACGTTTCACCGTACACATAGTCCTGGTTTTGGCGCTGGCCACAGTGGCCGGATGCAGCGACACCCCCGAACTGCGTATACAACAGGCACGCATCGCCATTGCACACGCAAAGCCCGACCGCGCATTGGCCATTATCCAACAAGTCCTCGACGAACAGCCTACCGAACGTCAAGCCCTACAGCTCAAAGCACGCGCACAAATTCTGCTAAGCCGGTTTGAGGATTGTGAGCAGACCTTTGCCGTGTTGCTCGTCGCACACCCCGACAGCGCCGACGCACGCCTCCAGGTCATCGAGTGGGCATGGTTATTTGCAAGCGATTTGATTAAACAGCCAGGTTTTAAAACGGACGATCAATTGCAAGATCGTTTCGATCGGATCTTAGCCGCAGGGAACGCTCAGGTACGCCGGCTTGCCGACCACCCCGATCACGCTGCGAATGTCCGTTACTACCAAGCCCGGTACGCTGTCCTCGACGCGCAGCGCCTCACCCTGCTGGCATTTGGCACAAATGCTGACCCGTCATACATCGGGCCCGATCAAGTGGCACCGACAGTCGCCTCCGACACCGCTGCGGAACGCTGGCAAAGCGCTAAGCAGTACCTGCACGACGCACTCGTCGCCGACCCCCGTCACTATCAAGCCCGTGAGATGTACGCTGACCTGCTCGCGCGTGACGGCGAATGGGGCAAGCTCTGGGACCTGGCCCAACAGGCGCAACAAATCGGGTTCTTGCCCGCGTCCACCGCCGAAAAACTCGTGCTCGCGCTGATCGTCATGCCCGATCACCTTCACCCCCGTGACGACCGCCTGGCACTGGGGCGTCAGGTCCAATCAGCAGTGATCACCACACAGCGAAATTCCCCCGCCTGGAAGACCACAAACGCCAGGCTCCACCAAGCATCGGGTCAGTGGGACAAAGCCCGTCAACTACTCGCCCCAGTCGTCAGGACCGACCCCGCTAACCTTGACGCTCAGTACATGCTCGCCAAGAGCCATTACGCGATGCGGGAATACGATCACGCCAAGACCGTGTTGGAAAAACTACTGCCCATCGCCCCGTTTTCCGCGCGTGTGTACACCCTCTATGGCCTTGTGCTCACCCGCACGGGGTCGGACCCCTCGCCCGCGGTCGATGCACTTAGCCAAGCGATTCGGCTCGACCCCAGCGATACCGTAGCGCGTAAAGCGCTTCTGACACTCCACGCGCAGCACGGCGACGCCGACCTGATGCGCGCCGACCTGGACGGGTATCTCCAGCACCACCCGACCGACACGCAGGCCATCAGGTTAAAGGTCCAACTCGACGCCTCCCAAGGCCGACCCGAAACCGCCGCCGAGCTACTTGATCGTCTGGCAATGCGTCACCCCCATACGGATGACCAGCTCCAGACACTTGCTGATGGTTACCTCATGATCGATCAGCCCCGCAGCGCTATGGTCTATGCCCAGCGGCTTGTCGATCGGTACCCGCGATCGCTCGAACACCACCTTCGGCTGGCGCAGGTGCTCTTAATTCAGGGTGAGCGTGATCGGGTCGAGCAGATGGCCAGCGACCTGCACGAGCAGTTCAGCGACGCGCCCGAGGCAGCCCACTTGCTTGGCAAACTCTACATGAGGCTAAACGCGCACGACCAAGCAGCGGCGTTGTTCGAACAAGCCGTCCAACGCGACCCCGACAATATCCCCGTTCGGCTCGACTATGCCAAAGCCTTGGCCAGCATGCTCCGCATTGACGACGCACTGCAACAGATCGACCACGTGCTCGATCAGGACGCGCACGACATGCGAGCGCACATCCTCGCGGCACATATCTATCAGTTCACCGGTCAGCAGGAGTTGGCTAACCAGCACCTGACCCACATCGACGAATCCACCCTCGACGAAAGCGTTTCGCCATCACTGCTTGCTCAGATCAAGCTAAAAAAAGGCGACGCCCAAGCCGCACTGGCGATCTGTAACCGTGCCATCGCAGGGGGGCACCCCGACCCCATCCTCCGCATACTCGCCGCCGCCATTGCCGCACAGCAAGACGACCCCGATCGTGCCCGTGACCACCTGATCGACCTCGTGCACGCTTATCCCAACAACCGCTTGGCGTACGCGCTGCTCACACGGTTTTACATCGACCAGGGCAGCGTCGAAGCCGGCCTCGATCAGCTAACCAAATTCGAGACACTCAACAAACCACTAGCCAGACTTGCCCAAGCGTCGCTGCTGCATGGCGTAGGTCGATTCCGCGACGCATTGGATCGGTTAGACCCGATTTACCAAGAGCTGATCCGCACCCGTTCGCCCGCAGCACTGACGGTAGCCGACGCCATGGCGATGATCCACATCGACAACCGCAACCGCGTCGCCGCGCAGGAGGTCTACGACCCGCTCGTCGCCGCCGGCCTGCGCACCACCACCGCCAAGCTCCGGCAGATCGACCTGTCAGCCTCGACCTCACAGGCGCACAAGCTCGCCCAACAGCTTGAAGAATTAGCCGTCAACATTCGACGCGATCAGACACGCCTGCGTCATCAGGTCATACAACGGCTCGCCAAATTCGGGCACAACGATCGCGCACTGCGTCTGATTAACAGGTGGATCGACCAGCAGCAGTCACAGCCGCTTTGGCACCGTTGGAGAGGCGATCTGCTCATCGAGTTAGGCCGCACCGATGATGCGATACGAGCCTATCAGACCGCTGTCGATTTGGCCCCGCAAAACACCGCCGCCCGGTTACAACTCGCCGAAGCCCACGCGGATAATTTCGATTACCCCGCTGCCCAAGCTGTTTTGTCCGATGCCGCCAAGCGTCCCGGCCACGCCAGGATCGCAGCACTGACCGTCCTGGGCCGCATGTTCACACGCATCGGGCTCAACCAGCACGCCGCCGATGTCTTCGAGCAAGCCCGACAAGCCGGACCCGCTCGTGACCCTTACGTCGCACTTACCGTGGGGCAGTCGCTCAGCGCCATTGGTCAAGACGACCAAGCACGAAAACATTTGGCACAGGTGCCCCGGTTTGCACCTCAATATCCCCGTGCGCAGATACTCTTGGCACGCATCGAGCAGCGTAGTGGCGCCATCATTCAGGCCAAAAAACGTCTCGCCGACCTCGCCCGTGACCGCGCCACCGCAGCCGTCGCCGTACAAGAGCTGCTCGCTTTAGACCTGCGTCAAAGCCACACTCAACAGCTCGTGCGGTGGACCGATGCTGCGCTGAGCGTGCAGCAACTGGGCACCCAGACCAAGCGGCAATGGCTCGAGCTGCGGTTACGTTTAGCAGCACAGGAGAGTAATTGGCACGCCACGCTCGCCGCGATCGAGCAGATCAGCGAGCTTGATCCCGATTCGCTAGCCGCGAAAACCGCGCGCATCTTACTCGTGTACCACCTCGGTATGTCTCAGCACGCCCAAGGCCTGTACCGTCTTTGGCCGCAGCTCGCCGAAAGTGAGAGAGGCTCCGCGCTAGCGATTGTAATTGGGCAGGACGTTAGCCCGGTGGTCACGGGCCCGCCACTATTCCGATTCCTTGCTGGTCTCACGCAACAAGACCCCACACACGCACGCGCTGTCGCACAGGAATTCGTCGGCACGCCCACCATTTACCGTGGCGATCTGATCGCTGCGCTCGACCATCCGGATATCGCTTCGCCTCAGACCGCACAGGCCTGCCGCGACCTGCTGCATGCCGCGTTAGCGATACAAGCTGGGCTGCCCGAGTTGGCCCATGTATACACACGACAGGCGATCACCCTAGTCCCTTGGTTCGTGCCCGCACACGCACTACATGCACAAGCGTTACTTGAAATAAACGAACCGCTCGACCCCGTCTTAGCTATCGTCGATCAGGTCGCGCCCACCAGCGCATTGACCATCTACCTAAAAGCGCACCAACAATCACAACTGGGAAACCATGCCGTCGCCGCCCAATACCTCCAGGCGCTCGTCGAGCGCGAGCCTGACAACGTGCACGCACGCTACGATTTGTCTCGCCGCCTCGAGCAATCGGGACGGATCGACGACGCCATTGCCTTGCTCGAAAAAATCGTCCAGGACGACGGACCCTACCGCGCACCCGCTGCCAATAATCTCGCCTACCTGCTCGCACGTCAGCACCCCCACAGGCTCGACGACGCCTACGAACTTGCCCAGCAGGCACTACAGGCTGCACCCGCCAGCTCACCCGTGCTCGACACCGTCGGGTGGATCGAATACCTACGCTGCAACCACGACAAAGCCTTGCAATACCTCTCCCGCGCCATCGTTGGCCTCGCGGCTGTGCCCGAGGCGCATCAACACCTCGGTGCCGTCTACCAATCACTTGGCAACGACACCTGGGCGCAATACCACCTCAAACAAGCCCGTAGCTACACCGGTGATACCGCACAAGCACGCCTCGCCGACACCCCACCACGTGAGCATCAACGTCGCACCGACCACGAAATACTCGACACACCCCTGGTCACCACCGACACGACTCACTAATTAGCCTCGCCGCCCACGCCCGTCGTCTTTGGCACGCCATCCGGTTCGAGCGTCACCGGGATAATGAGGCTAAACGTCGCGCCCCGGCCCGTGTCGCTGTCAAGCTCAATCCGACCCCGCAGCAACCCCGCAAGCTCTTGGCTGATCGCTAGGCCCAGACCCGTGCCACCGTGCTCGCGCGTCTCGGTCGAGTCCAACTGCGTAAACTTTTCGAAGATCATCTCGTGCCGATCCAACGCGATCCCCGGCCCCGTATCGCTGACGCTGATACGCACCAGCTTATCTTTATCGTCGGTCCCACCGTTTCCCGAAGACGGCTGATCCATCCCGGTCGTCAGTGTCACCGTACCGCCCGGCGGTGTGAACTTGATCGCGTTTGACAAAAAATTGAACACGATCTGCTGAAACTTACCCGCGTCCGTCGCCACCACCGGGACGCTGCGGTCCAGCAGAAGCTCCAACCCGATCCCGCGTTTTTCCGCTTGCGGGCGGATCAGATTCATTAGGCCCTCCGCGCAGTCCGCTACGCTCATCGGCGTCACGCGAATCTCCATGCGCCCCGCCTCGATCTTCGCCAGGTCCAACAGGTCGTTGATCAGGTCCAAGAGCTGCCGACTCGACGTGATGATGTTCTGCACGTATCGGCGGCGCTTATCGTCCGTCGGGTCCTTACCGTCCTTGAGCGATTCGCCCAGCACCTCCGCGAAGCCGGTGATCGAGTTCAGCGGTGTGCGCAGCTCGTGCGATACGTTGGCCAGGAACTTTCCCTTCACCACGTTCGCTTCGTACAGCGACACGTTGTGCTCCGCTAGCTCCCCGAGCTTCAGGTCCAGGCTCTTGTTGATGCCCCGTAGCTTTTCTTGATTCTTGTTGAGGTTTTCGAGCATCGTGTTGAACATGTCCGACAATTGCTCGAATTCGTCGCCCGTATTGATATCCGATCGGATGTTCAGGTCGCCCTCCGAGACCTTCGCCGCGGTGTCGCGTAGCACCCGGATCGGCGAGAGGATGATCCGCCGCGTGATGAACCAGAACACCCCAATCGCCAGCAACCCCGCCAGCAACCCCGCCGCGATCAGGTACAACCGGTTTAATGCCAACTGCCGACGAGCCAGGTCCGTGCGTAGTTGGATCAGCAGCACCATCTCCAGCGGGTCGGTTTTCGGGACCGCTTCGGTTAATCCCGTCACGTCTCCGTGTAGGCGTTTCTTGTCTGACGCTCGGATCGCACGGGCATACAGGTACCGGTTGGGGCCCTGGTCATCGTGGGTCGTCAGGAACCATTCGTTCAATTCCGGACGCGTCTTGAACTGCGCCACAGCTTCGGCTAGGAACGGGTCACGACCGCCCAATTCCGTAAATTTACCCTTCGCCACAAGCGACATGACCAGCCCGTGTCCGTCTCGCTCGGTCGTCTCGCTGCTCGTTTCCGCTACCAACGCGCCGCCTAGCTGGATCATGTCCGCCAGCCAGGCGTTTGACAGCTCACGCGCAATGACCTGTTGACCCTCATCCACCAGTGTCTGCATGCGCAGACCGCCCACCGTCAGCGCCACGCTCAGGATCAGCACCACCGCCGTACCGAACAGCAATTGACACTTGTTGGCCAGGCTGATCCGGACGCTTTTCGCCATAAGCGTGATTCTCTTTATGATCGTGGGGCAGTTTGAATCCGAGTGTTACCGCAACGAGCCGCGACCGTTAGGGAGCGGGCCTCTTCTGCTTTGAAACTCTCTTATTACCACTGGCGTTTCGAACGATAATTCCTGCCAAAATATTCAAACTGACCCACGATTCTCTTTGTCTCGGGTTAGCCCAGGGGTTGGCAATACGGACTGGTTACGACGCACACCCGTAGTGATATTGCTGTAGACCTGTTTCGCCCCGATCCCACGACAGACCCCTCACGCCACCGGTGCTGGCTCGTCGATCTCGCTGCTGTAGCGCATCTGTCTCGCTACGCGGTTGTTCTCGTCTGCGAGCACGATACGAGCCTCGTGGTCGTCCACCTCAGTAGGGTCCAGGTACCCGAAGCACACGATAATCACCTTGTGTCCCGGCTCCACCAGCTTCGCGGCTGCACCGTTAATACCGATCACGCCCGACCCCGGTTCGCCGCGGATCACGTACGTCTCAAATCGTACCGCGTTGTCGATATCCAGTACCAGCACACCCTCGTTGGGCCGGATGTCCGCGGCGCGCAGCAAGTCGGCGTCGATCGTGATCGACCCCACGTAGTCCGGGTCGCATTCAGTCACCGTCGCGCGGTGTATCTTGCTCCGCAGCATTTTCCGCAGCATAGCGCACCTCATCAGTCGGGGTGGTAGGGGAGATATTCTAGCCTTACAGAGTGTAACGGTCGATTTTGAACGTGAAAAGGGTAAAGCCGCGCAGCCTCGGGCGTTGAACAGCCCGGCTACCCCGGTGGCAGGTCGGCGATATCCATACCCGGCCCGGGACCCTCTCGTGGCCCTTGGCCAGACCCTCTTGACCTTGCGAGCCGGGGGCGTGGCCGAGACGAACTCTGACCACGAGGCATCGCGATCACGCCCGTGCGAGCTAGCTCCACGATCCCGAACGGCTCGACCATCTGGATAAACGCTTCGATCTTTTCCTCAGTCCCCGATAGCTCGACGATCAACTGGTCCGGGCTCACGTCCACCACCCGTGCCCGGAACAGGTTCACCAGCTCGATCAATTCGCTTCGGGGATTGACCGGCGATTTCCCTTTATCCGTGCTTGTGCCACCCGAGCCCGTCGTCGATACCTGTACGAGCATCAGGTCGCGCTCGACAAAGTCCACGTCCTTGTAGTCTACGACTCTGACCACAGGCACGAGTTTTTGCAATTGTTTACGCACCTGCTCGAGCACCGCGCCGTCGCCGTTGACCACGATCGTCATGCGTGACAGCTCCGGGTTCTCCGTTCGCCCGACCACCAAGCTGTCGATGTTGAACCCCCGCGCAGCGAACATCCCCGCCACCTGCGCCAGCACACCGGGCTCGTTCGTCACCAAGGCCGCGATCACGTGTCGCATCACGAGTTGTGTTTCAGGTTGAGCCATGGAGAGGTTGATAGCTTGGCCCGGTCAATCGGTCAAGCGTTGCCAAAATGTGCCGAGCTATGTTTGGGGTAAAAAAATAGTACAAGCCTGCATTATGAACGATCTACGGCTTCCATGCGTTGAAACGCTAGTGAATAGTCTGTGGTTCTATAACTGGATTTGCGAATGCAAGCGGTAATTGTGAGATATAATTTCGTATATCTACGCAATCGTCGTTTAAAATACGTTCGTAAACTTCTTTAGTTTGCGCAGCAGTACTTTTTTTACTAAGAAATCTAAAGGCAGAGGCGGCAAGATATTCTAGGTGATCATCGAAAGCGATCCATCTTCTCCCTATTGTTTCCGCTACCTGGCCAGTAGTATTGGAGCCTGCAAAGATGTCGACTACGAGATCGCCAGGATCAGTCAAGAGGCGAATAAAAAATTCCGGTAGCCGTGTTGGAAAACGCGCCGGGTGTCCCTGAACCCCGACAGCTTTGCAGCCTTGCAAGTATGCGCTATTTGATTCGCTATTTGGGATTTGTAGGAGGTTTGATGGTATGGCTCCTCCATTGTCTCTGCCGAAAGCAGTGCCGATGTTATGTCCGGAAGGACGCGATTTCGGTTTGTAAAATTTTTTGGGATCTTGAATTAGCTTCTTCATTCTTTCGCTGTATGGAACCAGAACTTTCGTAATATTTGCTTTAGGCCACGGGGTCTTGCTGAACCACCAAACAGTGTTAACCGAATCCTTGGCTCTCAGTTTTCGTTTATTTACCCACTCTATCGGACTGGGAAGCTTTGAGGGATTATGCCAGAAAAATTCCTCAGCGAGATGAAATCCAAGTTCATCGCATAGCCGAATCAGAACACGGTAATTATAGAGACTGCGAACGGGGATACCTTTTTTGTAAGCGCCACCGAGATCGAGGACGAAACTTCCATCGTCTCTAAGTTTTCTATAAACCACTTCTGCGAATTCAGTGAGCCAATCAATGTATTCGTGCTGATCTTTATTTCCGTATTCTTTTTTTCGTTGAAGTGCGAAAGGTGGGCTTGTTACAACAAGGTTTATAGAGGCGTTTGGCAGTTGCTCCAGTAATTCACACGAGTTGCCACGAAAGGCAGCACCGCCTTCTGTTACGTATGTCGGTTTGATGCTAAGTCCAAAGCGACTCATATATGTTACTTATAGTCTGTAGACTTAAACAAGTCAATACGTCAATCTCACTGTATGGTGAAAGGCAGAGGTTCGCAACAACTTCGGATACTGCTAGGTCATAATCTACGCAACCTTCGTCGTCGCCGAGGCGTTTCCCAAGAGAAATTAGCTGATTTGGCGGGCCTCCATCGAACGTATATTAGTTCTGTTGAGCGGGGCGAGCGCAACATTTCGATCGACAATATCGAACGTCTTGCAAAGGCTCTCGGTACTGCTCCAAACAAATTGTTGGGTGAGAAAGATTAATGCTAAAGTCTCATTCGGATTTAGCGAAACTCAGGAAGCTCTTCCCGTTTATACGGCAATATCAAGAGCTCGCCTCCCATCATGGAATCAACGATATTTTTCAAGATAATGGGGGAAAGCTTCTACAAGTATTACTACTTTTAGGGCTTCGGGTGATTCCCGGTCGTGAGGGCAATGATGCAATCGATCAGGGTGGAAAGGAATACGAACTCAAATCAGTCAATATTGAGCTTACGAAAAGCTTCTCTACACATCACCATATGAACCCCGTGATTATCAGCAAATATCGGAAGGTTGATTGGATATTCGCTGTCTATCGCAACATCGAGATTCAGACAATTTATCGACTCACATCGAAAGAGCTAGAATATTTTTACCAAAAATGGGAGAAGAAGTGGCACGCTGATGGTGGGAAAGATATCAACAATCCAAAAGTGTCCTTAAGTTATGTTACCAAGCATGGCGAATTGCTCTATTCTGTCACTTAACCTCCAGAGTTAGCGGTCTCAATGGTCCAGTATCGATTTCTTTCCTTACGGATACCATTTGCCTCTAACAATAAAGTAGATAAGCTTTTTGAACGAGGCTTAATGCTCCGCTGCCGTCTCGATTTCTACCGCTGGGCCAACGCCTTCGGGTTCGCGGATCGATTCGATCATGAGCTTGATTTTCTCGCTCGGTGCTGCGCACACAGGGGTCAGCAGCAGCGTCACAGCGAAGTTCAGGAGCATCCCCACGGTGCCGATGCCCTGTGCGCCGATGCCCAGACACCACGCGGGCATCCCGAAGAATCGGTTGCCGATGATGTAGCTGGCTGTGAATGTTAGCCCCGCCACCATGCCGCTGACCGCTGGGACCGTGCCCACCCGCGTCGAGAAGATGCCCAGTACGATCACCGGGAAGAAGCTCGACGCTGCCAGCCCGAACGCGAACGCCACCACCTCACCGACGAATCCCGGCGGGTAGATACCGAAAATACCTGCAACCACGACCGATAGTCCGATCACCGTTCTGCCCACGAGCAACCGTTTCGCCTCAGAGGCGTTTGGGTTGATTAGCCGGTAGTAGAGGTCGTGCGCCACGCTCGATGAGATGACCAGCAGCAAGCCGCTGGCTGTGGACAGCGCCGCCGCCAGCCCGCCCGCCGCGATCAGCGCGATCATCCAATCCGCGAGTTCCGCCATCTCAGGGGTCGCCAGCACGATGATGTCCTGGTCGGGCCCCGACAGCCCGTGCGCACGCATCGCCGCCCGTCCGTCCGTTCCTTTCACACCGTTGCTGTCGAGCCAACTTTGGTGTCCTAGGCGTATTTTGAGTAGCTCGTCCTCGCCGATTTTCGCCGCGTTGTTCCGGAAGATTTCGTTTTGGTCGTTTTGCGTCCCGCCGCGGTATTCGACCCGGCCGTCGCCGTCGTCGAGCCACATGATTAGCCCGGTTTTTTCCCAGCTATGAAACCACTTAGGCAACTCCTGGGCAGTCTTGCCGTTTAGCTCCTGGATCATGTAGTACCGTGCAAACGACGCCGTCGCCGGGGCAGTCAGGTACAGCAGCGAGATAAACAGCAGCGCCCAGAATGCACTCCAGCGTGCCGCACGCACTGTCTTGACCGTGTAAAACCGCACGATCACGTGTGGTAGCCCAGCAGTGCCCACCATCAGCGCTAGCGTCGTGCAAAACACGTTGAGTTTGTCCCATTTGCCGCTCGTAAACGTTTCGGTGTAGCTGGTGAATCCCAGGTCGGTATTGATCTGATCGAGCTTGTCGAGCAGGTGGATGTTCTCGCCCAAGAGCTTGGCACCCATGCCGACCTGAGGCATCGCGTGGCCGGTGAGCTTGATGCTGATCGCGATCGCCGGGATCAGGAACGCTGTGATCAGAACCCAGTACTGCGCCACCTGCGTCCAGGTGATGCCCTTCATGCCGCCGAGTGTCGCGTAGATGAACACGATCACCATGCCGATGACCACGCCGGTTTCGAGTCTGACCTCCAGGAACCGTGAGAAGACGACACCCACGCCTTTCATTTGCCCCGCCACGTAGGTGAAGCTGATAAACACCGCGCACACGACTGCCACGAACCGTGCCACGTTCGATTCGTACCGATCACCCACGAAGTCGGGGACGGTGAATTGGCCAAACTTTCGCAGGTACGGCGCTAGCAATAGGGCGAGCAGCACATACCCGCCGGTCCAGCCCATGAGGTACACGCCGCCTGCGTATCCGATGGTCGAGATGAGTCCAGCCATGGAGATGAACGACGCAGCACTCATCCAGTCCGCCGCCGTCGCCATACCGTTCGCCAGCGCCGGCACGCCCTGGCCTGCTACGTAGAAACCCCTCGTGTCACGCACCCTGCTAAGCCAGGCGATCAGCAGGTACAGACCAAAAGTCAGGCCTACAAAAAGATAGGTCCACGCCGACAGGGTCATCGCTCAACCTTTTAATGATTCGCGTAGCTGTTCGATTTCGCGGTGATGACGCTGGTCGAGCCGATTTAGTAGCACCGCGTAAATAAGGATCAGCACGACAAAGACCGCGATGCTCCCTTGCTGCGCAAACCAGAAGCCCAACGGGAACCCGCCGAACCGCACGGGCTTGCCCCCGATCGTCAGCGCGTTAAGCCAATCAGCCCACAGCACCCCGCAGCCCAGTCCCACAAAGGCCCAGATACTCAGCAGCACGAGCATGATCCGCACATTCGAGCGCCAGTATCGGCTAAACGCCGCACGCACCTCGGGTCGGTTCAGATCGGGCTTGGTAGGGCAGGGTAGTGGTTCGGGCATGGCACTGAGGTTGAATTGAAAAGCGTCGTAATTAGAACCGCTTTGCGGATGCTAGCGGTGGCCGAAACGCCGTGCAAGCAATTGACGCCTACGACCACTTCGATGGTCATGTGTCAGTTTGAACAGTTTGGCAGGGTCTGGCAATCGAGATGCTGGTAACAAGGGCTTTGAAAGCAGAAAGATATCCGCTCCTTCACAGTCGCGGCTCGTGGCGGTGGCGCTCGGTTTCAAACCAGGACACGATCCAAGCTGTCGGGCCGAATTGTCCTGGGATGGACTGGGGAAAAGTGGAGCCGAGCGGGATCGAACCGCCAACCTCTGCATTGCGAACGCAGCGCTCTCCCAATTGAGCTACGGCCCCGGATTGTTCTGGCATGGTGGTATCTGGATTGTATATATCGGCTCGCATGCCCCGAGGCAACACTGTTTATAGGATTCCGCTCGAACCCGATCATCACCCGCAGCGTAAAGCCAACTGGCAGGATCACCCATCTGATTCCCAGCGGTGAGTGTCTAAGGGCTACCTGTCGTAGCTGGCCTGTAGCCGTTTTTGACACGGATAACTTAGGTCAGGCCCCTAGCGTCCTTGACCGTTTTGACCACCAGCGGTTTAATAAGATGAAATGTATCGGTCGCTTACCCACGATGCGGCCTGTCCCGGCATGAGTTGGACCGGCTGTGTGTTACTTAGGAAATTAACCGGGGCTGATCTGTCGGGCATGAGGTGGGCTTGGCTGGGGGGTGGGGGGGTGTTGGCTGACGCGTAAGGTCAGCGGTGAGGGGTGGTATGCAGGCGGGTGTTCGTCGTTTGTATCGAACGCTTGTGTAAACGTAGAGTCGAGGCGGGAATACGCCAATGCCCAAACGAAGCCATAGCTGGGGGATCGAAGTCGGGTCCAACGCGATCAAAGCGATTCAACTCGTGCGCCAGGGCGATGGGATCGAGGTCGCGGATTACGATATTCTCCCGTTCAAAAAAATACTGACCACGCCCGACCTCGACGTGGACGAGGCGATCCGGGATAACCTGCGCCGCTTCTTCTCGAGACACGACACATCCGGTGCTAGGGTCATCGTGTCCGTGCCGGGCAGCGCCGCGTTTGCGAAGTTTGCCAAGCTCCCGCCCATAGACCCGAAAAAAATCTCCGATATCGTCAAGTTCGAAGCCGTCCAGCAGATCCCATTCCCGATCGAGCAGGTCGAGTGGGACTATCAGGTGTTCATGCGTCCCGACAGCCCCGATGTCGAGGTGGGCATCTTCGCTATCACCAAGGATCGCGTGATGCGCCTCGTCGGGAACTACCGCGCCGCCGGCCAGAGCCTCGACGGAGTGACCCTCTCCGCTCTGGCGGTCTACAACGCGATGGCATACGACATGGACCTGACGCCCGAATCGCCGGGCATGATCTTTATGGATATGGGCACGACGAGCACAGATGTCATCATCGTCGAGGGCGGCAACCTCTGGCTACGCACGCTGCCCATAGGGGGCAACAATTTCACCGAGGCGATTGTTCGTGCGTTTAAGCTCAGCTTTGCGAAAGCGGAAAAACTCAAACGCGAAGCCGCCACCAGCAAGTACTCACGGCAGATATTCCAAGCCATGCGCCCGGTATTCACCGACCTGATCCAGGAGATGCAGCGTACGCTGGGCTATTACCAGAGCATCAACCGCGACGCGAAGCTAGAGCAGTTGATCGGCGTTGGTTCCTGTTTTCGGTTGCCGGGTATCAAAAAGTTTTTACACCAGCAGCTACAGATCGACGTGCACCGGCTTGAAGAATTTAAGCGCATCGGCGTGGAGGGAAGCCATGCTGCCGACTTTACGTCTCACGCGTTGAATTTGGCTACGGTCTACGGCTTGGCGCTGCAGGGGCTGGGGCTCGAGCGTGTGCACGCGAACATTTTGCCTTCGCCGATCATCAAGCAGCGGCTCTGGCAGGCCAAACAACCGTGGGTCGCCGGCGCTGCTGCGGCTTTGGTAGTCGCCTCTGCTGCCACATGGGTTAGGCTTGAGGTCGACAAAAGCCAATTCAAGGCAGGCATAGCCCAGAGCGCGCCGTTGGTCGAACAGGCGACGCAGGAGGCTAATCAATACCTTCAGCAATGGCGGAAGATCGAGGGCGGTTCCGATCCGCGTAGCCAGATTGAGGGCCTGCGCCGGTTGCTGGATTATCGTGACCTTTGGCCTAAGCTCATGCACGACCTGACACTCGCCACACGGGCGTTGGATGCGCAGCCGCAACTGATGATTACGGATTACAACGCGATCAAAGAAATCCCTCGTCAAGATCGGCGGAGGATGTATATCGATTCGATCACGGCTCAGTATCAGTTTGGTGCCGCGGCGCCCGGCATGCCCGCGTCCGGTTTTGATCCCTCGGTCCTGTGCACGATCGACCAGATTTGGCCTCAACAGCAGCCCAATCCCGGTGCGGAGGCGACCGATGCGCAGACGGCTGTTCCCGGCGGCGACATCCAACCCCCGTCTTTTCTCATTACCATCAAAGGGTCGACGCCTTACCGTGATGGGCCGAAGCTGATCGGTCAGCACTTCATCAATTGGCTTCAGGAGAACAGCAGTCGTCAAGGGCGTCCCTATCGGATCATCGCGTCAAATCAGGCGATGCGTCGGATCGAAAAGATCGCGAGCAGTGGGCGTACACGCCGTGCCACGACATCAAGACTCGCTCGGAATGGGAGAACGGCCGTACAAAGAGGTAAGCCTCGGACATCGCAACGCTCCGGTGCGAATAGCCGTACATCTATTGCTGAAATCCTAGATTCCCTGCTTCCTGATCGCCCGCTTGCCGATGAGTCGCGCCTCGGAGACTGGTCTTTTGAAATACAGTGGACGGTTCAGTTGCTGCGACCGGAAGAGGCACGCCAGGCCGAGGGCGCACGCTCCGCGGAAAAAACGTCTCAGCATGACCTTGCTGCACCTGGGACCCGATCGCCAGCGGTGGCCGATTCGAGGATGGGGGGGCGTCTATGAAGAAAATCGTAGCTTGGGCAAAAGCGAATCCCATTAGTGTCGGCTCGGCGGTGTTGGCGTTGGTGGCTGTGGCGATGCTGTTCGTCATACGGTCGAACGGCGGATCGTTTATGAAACAAATGAGCCAGCACAGCAGCGAGATCAACCGCATTAAATCATTGCAGCGTACATCGGTGCGCGTGCCTCCAGCTAGGCCCGACGACCCCGAACGTCAGCTTCAGATCACCGTCAATCAGGCCGCGATCGATCAACTATCCCGCGTATACACACGGATTGGTCAGGAGTACGCCGAGATATCAAAACTGGCGATTGCTCGGAACCGTGCCGGTCACACGCCCATGCTCAACGGGCTGTTTCCCGAGGCGAACGATCCCGCTGCGCCGTTCGAGGTCAAGGACGTCTATCGGAGCATTCTTGTGGGGATGCTCGATAAATATTCGTCGAGCGCGAAGTACCCGCGTCTCGACGCCTCGCCCCCGCCGACGGCTGACCAGCTTGAAGCGCTGCTTGAGAAGGTTGAAAAGAGTTTCCTCGAACACGATGTCTTTCCTTCCAAAGAGTCCGTCGATCAACTCACCGGCAAGGAAGCCGCCGAACTGGACGCGATCAAACGAGCGAAACTGATCACCTTTTTGCAGGAGTATGCCAGGTCAATCCACCTTTACGCCGAGACGAAATTAAGTTCGCCTGGTTTTCCGTTTGATGTGGGCCAGTGGAGTAAATCGGGTCTTCGGCCGGCTATGTCCGACATCTGGGAGGGGCAGTTGGGGCTGTGGATTCAGCAGGATATTGCCCAAGTCATTGCTCGGACTAACCGTGTCGAAGATTCAAAGTCCAACGTTTTGAACGTGCCGATCAAACGGCTCATTTCGATCCGTGTCGTTCCGGGCTACGTTGGTTTGGGTGGTGCGAAGGGGGGATTATTCGCTAATCAGACAGCCCCGGGTGCCACAGCCAGGGCTGCGATACTCGATCAGGGATCGGATTCGGCGGGAGATTCCCAGGCCTCTCACCTCGACGATTTTTCCTTGTCACCCACAGGGCGTCGCAGCGACGGCATGTACGATGTTCGACACGTGTCTCTATCGGTGGTGATTGATTCACAGATGATGCCCGAATTTTTTGAGAATCTTCAGCAAGTTAATTTTATGACTGTTCTGAACATGAGCGTGACCGCGATCGACGAATACGAGGCGCTGCGTCAGGGATACGTTTACGGGCCGGGTGACTCGATACAGGCTGATATGCTCATCGAGACGATTTGGTTGCGGGATTGGACGACTCCGTTGATGCCGCGGTTGGTGCGGCGGATGCTCGGCGTGGATAGCGACTTTACCGTTAGGGGAGGCCAATGATGAAGCCCAGTTGTGGATTGTTTCGGAAGGGCCGACCGATGTATTGGGGCGGGTTGGATCAGCGATGAAGCTCAAGAACGTCAACATTATCGAATTGCATGTCGAGAAGGCGATCGTCGCGTTGAGCGTTATTCTTTCGTTGATGATCGTCTGGTCCTACGTGTTGGGCGATCCGTATGCGGCGACCGTTGCGCAAGAAACAGGCGTCAGACCGGATCAGGTTAAAGAAAAAATTATTAACCAAGTGCGACTTCTTGAGCAGAAGATATCTCCCGGTGCCAGGAGCCCGCTGCCGGACATGACCGTGCCCGCCTACACAGCGATGTTTCGCGAGCGTTTGAGCCGTGTGCCGATCTCGGTGGCTCACCTTGACCCGCTCGGCGACCTTGGTCTTGCGCGTGAGATAGCGCCGCTGGATCAGACGGATTTGGGTCTTTTTTCAACTCCACCGACGCCTCCCGCTCCGACCCGAATCGCGGCGGCAGCGGGTTTCGGCGTGCTGTTGCCGGACCGTGAGCTTGCCGATTATTTTACCGGCCGCCTTGACCAAATTACGACGTCGGGCCAGCAGGTCGCTCAAGCGTATGTTCAGTTGGTGCCCCAGGTTGAGCCTCGCGATTTTCGCTATGTCAGTGTAGCGGGGATTTACGACATCCGTGCTTGGCAGCGGAAACTGCTCGAAGGGGGTCGGGCCATTCCCGACCAGTGGCGCCGCAGTTCAACGGCGTTTACCGGGGTCGTGCTCGAACGTCAGACGCTCGATCAAGCCACCGGCCAATGGAGGTCTCAACAGATCGTCTCACCGCTGCCCGAAGCAGTGACGTTTTCCGACGTCCACGACAGTTGGTCGGCCAGCGAGGCGAAGGATGCGATCCAATTGATTCAAGAGAGTCAGGATTTGATTGCCCATCCGCCTTTTGTACCGATGACCGATGCCGCGATCGATTGGTCGCAGCCCCAGGAGATAGCAATTAAAGGGCCGTTTGACGCTCTCATTTCGGGTGACGCTTCTCAGACCCGTGTGGAGGATAAGCCGCGGACCAAGCCCGACCCAAACGGCAAATCCGACGACGGTCAAAGCGACGAAGCCCAAGCCGGCCGGCGGAAGGTATGGGCTCACGACCTGACGGTCGAGTCAGGGCAAACGTATCGTTATCGGTTGAGCGTGAAGCTGATTAATCCCTTGTTTCAGCGGTCACAACTGAGCGGCCGACAACGCGAAGAATACTTCCACAAACTGGCACTGCAGTCGTTGCCCAGCCCATGGAGCGATCCGATTCAGGTCGATCCTGAGCACCGCTTTTTTGTCGTTGGCGGTTCGAGTGTCGAGAACGAAGTCACGGTAGAGGTGTGGCGAGTCTTCAACGGTCGGCCTCGCGTCAAGGAGTTTCGCGTCAAGCCCGGGGACCCTATCGGCGGTGTCGTGACGATCGCAGCCGGTGATATCGAGATGGATGTCGACATGGGCATCGGGATCACTGTGGTTGACTTGTTGGAGGTCCCTTCGACTCAGGGGATCGGAACGACGACGACCAAAGTCCTGTTTTTTGACGTGGACCAGAACAGCCTCATTGAGCGTACCATCGAAGTCGACCGTGACTCACCCGAACGGGCTTGGCTTCTCAAGCAGGCATCACTGGCTTCAGCGGTCGCCGAGGCGAACGGTCAGACGACCTTCGCGGGCCAATAGAGCATTCTCAATTTACGTGTAGCATCCAATACGAGCCGCGACTGTGTGAGAGCGGTCAATTTGTTGCAACCAAACGCTACAGATGCGTTGGAGCAACTGGCATAATTAATCTCCATTGATCGGGTGGCACGGCTTGCTTGCAAGCCGTGAGATACAACTGCATGCCAACGGGGTGAGAATATTTACGCCACCTGCTCTAGCCAATCGTATTCACACCCACTACGTTGTGTAGTCGGCGTTGATCGTCACGTACGCTTTCGACAGGTCGCACCCCAGCCAGCGGGTTTCACCTTTACCTAAGCCCAGGTCGAGCGTAAATGCCACCTCTTTCTTAGCCATGACCTGTTTGAGCCGTCGCTGTGCCGCAGCGTCTAACTCGACGGGTTGTCCGCGTCGCAGCACGCACACGTGACCCGTTAGTTTCGTTCCGCCCGTCGGTCGACCCTTTGAACAAGGCCCCACGCGCAGCGACATTTTTTCAGGCACCAGTGCCGCGCCGCTGTATCCAGCAGCCGTCACGATACGCCCCCAATTCGGGTCGCCCCCATGCACAGCGGTCTTGACCAGAGGGCTATTGACGACTGCCGACGCTATTCGGTCTGCGTCCTTTTCGTTTTTGGCTCGCAGCACCTGTACGCAAAACACTTTTGTAGCGCCTTCGCCGTCGCACACAATCTGGTAGGCCAAATCATGGCACAGGTCCAGCAGAGCATCTTTGAATCGGTCGAAATCCCGCCCGCGTTTTGCGATTCTGGGGTTGCCTGCACCGCCGCTGGCCAAAATCTGTACGCTGTCGCTGGGGCTGGTGTGTTGATCCACGCTGATCCGATTGAAGCTCACAGACACCGCGTCGCGCAGCACCGAGGCGAGCATCTGTCGGCTGATGTTCGCGTCGGTGGTGATAAACGCGAGCATGGTCGCCATATTGGGCGCGATCATCCCGCTGCCCTTGCAGACACCCGCCAGGTGTACTTGCTTGCCCGAGCCTGCTCCGAGGCGTAACGATCGGTACGCCTGTTTGGGCACCAGGTCGGTGGTCATGATCGCCCGCGCCACAGCCGCATCGACTACGGGGCCGCGCGACAGCTCCGACGCCAGCACAGCGATCCCGCGTGAGATTTTCGTGATCGGTAACTGCCGACCGATGGTCCCTGTCGAGCTGGGTAGCACCAGCCCTGGATCGTCGCTGTGGATCATGGCTTGGCGGGCGACCTGCTGACATATGCGTAGGGTATTTTCGGTGCCTTTGCGTCCGGTTGAGGCGTTGGCGTTTCCGCTGCTGCACACGATTGCTTGGGCTGTACCCGACCGCAGGTGTTGTTTGGCTGTGATCACCGAGGGGCTGGGGACCGTATTGGTCGTGAACACCCCGGCCCCGGTACAGGGTTTATCCGCCACGATCAGTGCCAAGTCCGGCTTGCCCGATCGCTTGATCCCGCATGTACCCGCAGCGGCGCGGAAGCCTTTCGGGGTGGTAATGCTTTTTTGTGAGGAGATAGCCATGGGCCATGTTTTAACCGAAAGTCTCGTTGCCTGGAACGCGAGACGCCGCCCGCCCGATTCGATAGAATACGCCCCCCAAACGGGGATCGGGTGCGGCACGGCCACGCCCGCTAACCAAACACACGCGACGACCGCCCACGCGGCCGCCAGGATCAGGAAATCATAGCCATGCTCATGACCACCAAGCCGATGTTTGATTTAGCCTACGACGGGGGGTTCGGCATCGGGGCGTTCAACGTCAACAACATGGAGATCGCCCAAGCGGTCGTCGAGGCTTGTGCAGCGGAGAAAAGCCCCGTCATCCTCCAGATATCCAAGGGCGCCCGTGCCTACGCGAACATCCGCTTTCTACGGAAGATCATCGACGCCTGCGTCGAGGAATACCCCGACGTTCCGATCGCTATCCACTGCGACCATGGCGACACCGTTGACCTGATCCGCGCGTGTATCGCCGATGGCTACACCTCGGTCATGATCGACGGCTCGCACCACCCCTACGAGCAAAACATCAGCCTCAGCGCTGAGGCTGTCAAGGTCTCCCACGACGCCGGTGTGGTCGTCGAGGCTGAGCTGGGCATGCTCGGCGGTATCGAGGAAGACGTCGTCGGGCTAGACGCAGCGGAATACGAGAAAAACGTTGAGCAATTCCTCACCGACCCCCAGCAAGCCAAGGACTTTGTCGAGCGCACCGGCATCGACAGCCTCGCCGTCGCCATCGGCACCAGCCACGGGGCATTTAAGTTTGTCCATGAGGCCAAGCTCGCTTTCGATCGCATCGAGCAGATCATGAAGCTGTGCCCCGGTCTGCCGTTGGTCATGCACGGCTCATCGAGTGTCCCTGAGGAATTCGTGAATTTGGTCAACAAGTATGGCGGCAAGATGCCCAACGCCAAGGGCGTGCCCGAGGACCAGATCGCCGACGCGGTGCGTAAATATGGCGTGTGCAAGGTGAACATCGACACGGACCTGAGGCTCGCCATGACAGCCAAGATTCGTGAAGTGTTTTCAACCAAGCCCGAGGAGTTCGACCCGCGTAAGTACCTCGGCCCGGCGCGTGACGCGATCGTGGTGATGGTCAAGCGTAAGCTGAAAATGCTCAATTCCGCAGGCAAAGCCGACCAAGTCGCCGCCCACTGGAAGAAGCTTGGCCAACCCATGCCCAACCAGTACCGCTAGAGCATTCCCACGTTAAACGTACCGGGTCAATACGAGCCGCGACTGTGAGGGAGCGGGCATAGTTTGAAATGGTCGAACATACCTTTCTTGGTCTACGTATAAACCAAAGCAACGCAATGGAATAGACCATTTTCGCGCATGTCGATGGCATTACGATTCTCATCATTATCAGGCCAATCGGGTCGACTTTGCCCGTCGGCGTGCATATAATTACATAAATATCAATAAGATATGTTCAGCTAGGGGTTTAGAAAGCAATGCGTCGGATCAAGAAAACAAGTGACGTCGGGGGACACGAGTTGTGCATCGGGGACACGGTCACCTCACTGAGCGGTGATGTGACAGGGACGGTCTGCGACATCTGTCGTGATTCCGATGTGGCTTTTGTGCAGGTACGTCCGCTGCATCAGTCTTATGGCAAGGGTATTTGGCACTCTGCGGACCGAACGGTGTGGGTCTCAGCGTCAAGGCGCAAGAACAAGAAGAAAACACCGCCCACCAACCGTACCGGGCGCGCAAATGCACAGCCAACACGAGCACCAACCACAACCCGTCGTTGACGTGCGTTGCTAGAGCATTCCCAATTGACCTGTGGCGTCCACAACGAGCCGCGACCGTCAGAGAGCGGGCTTCTTTACTGTGATTGAAGCACGGGGATTAATCAGAATGCGTATTATACCAATCAAGATTAATACTTGCGCGGCATCTGCGAACGCGAAGGCAAAACAGACAATCACTTATATCCTTTACAACGCGCTAAAAATATACGCAATGCGTATTAACGCAGAGTTGCAATCAAATATAAAAACGCCCTAAACGATACGGATGCGTTGAGAATTCTCTAATCTTGTAACGCTGGCTCGATCTCATCAATAATGAGGTCGTCCCAGGGCGCTAGGCGAATCAGCAGCATCGTCTGCACGGGTTTACCCAAGCGCGACGCGGTAAACATAAACTTGCCCAGGTGATCCGGGATCGGTCGCTGCTGCGGCGTTGCTGATGAGTCAACGTCTGTAGCAGGGCCTTGATCTGTGACGGTGTCTGCGGATTGCATGGGATCGGGTATATCCTTAGCTATAGAATCATCGTCGTCATCAGAACCGTTTTCGTCATCCGTGTTCGTTTTCGGCGTGTACAGGCCCATCACCAGCAGCCCATCGAGCCGTAGCGGCACATGCAGCGTCAACCAATCTAGGACGCGCCCGTCCAACGCCTTTTCCTGAGGCGTGCGTGGCTGAAGTGTCGTGCGTGGCTCATACACGTGTGGCGTCAGTTCCAGCACACCGCCCGTTTCTTCGTCCGGTACCGCTCGGGCCAGCAGTTGTAGGCGTCCCGACGTCAGCCTTACCGTTTCATGTTGGCCATCGGGGTTCGCCAAGAAAAACCGGATAGGCCGATTCACCACCGGTGACACGGGCACAGGGGTGGCTGAAGCTGGGATGGTGACCCATCGTATCGGTGCTATAGACGAGGTTGGCAACGTTTCAACAAATGCGCCCAGGCGTGTCTCTTTGAGCACCCCGACACGTATTCCGTTGTCTCGCCAAGCATGGGTTTCAGACGAGGCCAGTGCAGCCTCATCTATAGATGCCCATACACGACGGGCGAGGCGGTTTTGTAAGGAGAAATAAACGGCTGTCACCTGCGCCAAGACCACAGGCTGTTCGCTGGGCGGGTTGTCACGAGGGTGGGGTGACACCACCCTCGATCGTATTTGACTTAGGGTTGGCAGACCCCGGTGGCCGATCGATTGGTCCTGGGTAACACAAGAGGTCGCTGTCATGTAGGCAACAGCGCTCCAGACGATCCGAAACGTAAGCACGCCACGCTTTTTCAATCACCACCCCGTTCCCCCGCGATAACTGTTTCAATGACGTCCAAGCCGTGGTCCAATTCCTCTTGCGTGATCGTCAACGGCGGGGCGATCCGCAGCACCGTCTTCTGTGTGCCGTTGACCAATACGCCTTGTTCTCTGCACCGGTTCACGACGTCCACGACGCCCGAGAACCAAGCCCCTTCGGTCTCACCCGCCAACTCGATCCCGATGAACAGCCCCTTGCCACGCACCTGTGCGACTGCCGGGCACTGCTGCGCGAACCGCGACAGACGATCCAATATGTGTTCGCCCAGTGACCGGGTGTGGTCTACCAGTGAGTCGCGTTCGAGCGTTGTGAAAACCGCCGCCGCCGCCGCCATCGACAGGCAGTTGCCGCCCAGGGTCGTCGCGTGTTTGACCGCCTTTTGTGTATTCCAATCGTATAACTGAGCCACGCTGTCCTTGGCGCACATCACACCCACCGGCAGACCGCCGCCCACGCCTTTGGCCAACGTCATCATGTCCGGCTCGATCGGCCAGTGTTGATACGCAAAATACCTGCCCGTCCGGCCGCACCCCGTCCACACCTCGTCGCAGATCAAAAGCATATCGTGCTGATCGCACAGCCGCCGCAGGCCCGGCAGGTAGTCATCGCCGGGCACATTCACGCCGCCCTCGCCCTGGATCGGCTCAACGATGATGGCCACGGTCTGGTCGTCGATCGATTGGGTCATCGCGTCCAGGTCGTCATAAGGCACGTGTGTGAATCCCGTCAGGAACGGTTCGAATCCCTGCGATACCGCCG
Source organism: Planctomycetota bacterium (assembly GCA_024276075.1). Classification (GTDB taxonomy): domain Bacteria; phylum Planctomycetota; class Phycisphaerae; order Phycisphaerales; family Phycisphaeraceae; genus JAJRXX01. Next base: position 25,040 of record JAJRXX010000037.1, on the reverse strand, counting down.
GTTGGCCTGTGGCTACCATGGTGCCGAACGATCGCCCGTGAAAACTGTGGTGCGTGGCGATGATCTTGTGCCGTGGTCCGCTGCGCCCCGGCCGCGCCTGGCCGTAGAGCCGCGCCAGTTTAAAAGCCGCCTCGTTCGCGTCCGCGCCGCTGTGACAGAAAAACGAGCGTCCGCCGAAGCCGTTTTTTGCAATCGCTTCCGCTACCCGTGTCTGAGGCTCGCTGTGCAGGAGATTGCCGGGGTGCCAGAGGCGTTTCGCCTGCTCTTGCACCGCACGCACCAAGTCCCCGTGGCAGTGACCAAGCAGCCCCGCGCCGAAGCCGGCGAACAGGTCCAGGTATTCCCGTCCCTGGGTGTCGTACAGGTGACAACCCTGCCCGCGCTCGATCACGATCGGGTACCGCGGGTAGTTCAGGCACATGTGCCGATCGTGCCGGTTGATGGTCGGGTCGCTCAAGGTTGATTGTGTTGGAGGCATCGCGTGTGTCCCGTGTGTGGGCGAAAGGTGTTAATCACGCAAACGTACCACGCCCCGTCGCGTTGATAAAGCCTGTCGGCTAGTGGGGCAGTTCAAATCTGAGCATCATCGCAACGAGCCGTGACCGTCAAGGAGCGGGCCTGTCTCCAACCGAAGCTCACGCTCCTACCCCCTCTCCCTGTCAGGGAGAGGGTTGGGGTGAGGGTCACGTCAACTCCAACCATTACTCCATTCACCCACGGGTGAATATACCCGTGGCATCCAGCACCGGCATCTCGAACGACCATTCCCGACAAAATATTCAAACTGACCTACGACCGCCTGTCGGCTAGCCGTTGGCAACGGTATCACCATTCGATTACGCTGCGAGGCTGATTTGTCTCGTACCCATTTCATTCTAGACGGCCTACAGGACCCGTTGCTGGGGCAAGCGTTATCAGCACACTGGGCCCGCGCTGGATTCCACAATGCTGTCGATCCCGCCGGCCAGTGCGCGTGGTTAACCACCGCACCCGGCGACTCGCCCGGCAGCGATCCCGGCACAGCGCTGTCCGAGCCGCAAGCCGAGCACGCCGCGTCGATTGCCAGGCGATTTGGTCTGGAAATCCGCGACCGTGTCTGCAGCACCTATCAGTCAGATAACGACCTGCCCGCGTTGCGCGACCGCGTGGCCTACGAATACAAATCTCGCTTCGCCACAGCGATCGTCTTCGGCCTGCCCGCGTTGGCGCTACATTATCTGGGCCCGGTGTTGGCCGGCGGGGGGGTGCAGGTGCGGTCGATGCTCTACCCCTGGCTGTTCGAAATGCTGCTGACGGGTTGGCTGTGTGTCGCAGCCGGTTGGCCCATACTCTGGCAGGGGGTATTGGCGATGCGATACCGTCGCGCTACCATCGACATGCTCACCACCGCGATTATCGCGATCGCTTTCATCCCTTCAGCCGTCGGCGTGCTGTCGATGCCCTTTGTCGATTGTCCTTGGTTCGGTTCACCCAACGACGGCGGCGGTCCTATATTCCACGCTGCGGTCATTGCAATCACAATGGCAATACTCGCCCGCTGGCTCACCCATCGTGCTGCGCATTATCTCGCCGGCCGCACAGATCTGATGCTCGCGCATTTCAGCAGGCTCATCGCCGCGTGGCTGATTTTGGTGTTAATCACTTTTGCAACCGCGGGGTGGTATGGGGCGGTCGCGGTCGGGCTGCTGCTGCCGCCGATGATCTCGTCCGCAGCGGTTAACCGCACAAGCCCCGGCTGGTCGGTTACGCTCCCCGTATTCGCATTCACGATACTGATGCTCATCGGCCCACGCGCGCTAGACCTCCCTCTCCACGGCGTGCAGATCGAAACCGCTGGTGCCTTCACGCTGATGATGACGCTCGTCTTCGCGGCTGGTTGGCGCCAAAGTGCGCAGCTCACGACTACTTAAAAACGAGTCGTTACACGCATTCAGATTAATTCGTACGGGGTCTTAACGAGCCGCGACCGTCAGGGAGCGGACCTTTTCTTGGATGGTAATACGCACGGGTTTATCTGAATACGTATTACAGCGTCGCGGTGTTTAGAGCATTTTTTGATTTCACATACGGGTATCTCAACGAGCCGCGCGCGTCAGCAAGCGGTTTTTTGGCTCCAATGGGTTCGCTCTCACGGTCGCGACCCTTATACCCATTGAGAAAATGCTCTAGAGCAACTTGCGTAATTATTCTCCATCTCCCCAAGAAGAAGGCAGGTCAATGACCTGCCCTACTCCAGAACTGACATGGCGATTATTTATGCAAGGTGCCCTAATTTTGTGCGCCCACGCGCGATCTCCGCACTTCCACGTGCGCCGGGTGCGCAAAAAAAACCCTCGACCTGATTCGGTCGAGGGTCTTCGTTGCACGATTGGGCTAAGTTTCCGGGTCCGACACAGGCGCGTCGCACGGGTTACATTTTGTAACCATGCGGTGCCTTCGTGTCGGCTGCGATTACTTAACCATTTCTTTGAGGTTCTTCAGGGGTCGGATCTTGACCACGTTGCGCGCGGGCTTGGCCTTGATCATGATCTCTTCCTTGGTGAACGGGTTGATGCCCTTGCGCGCCTTGGTCGCGGGCTTGCGCTGCACCACCAGCTTACACAGCCCGGGTATGGTGAACACGCCTGGGCCTCTTTTGCCTAGCTGCTTTTTGATCACGCTGCTCAGCGAGTCAAACACAGCCGCCACGTCTTTCTTGGTGAGATCGGTGGCTTCCGAAATGTTGGTGAGGACTTCACTCTTGGATGCGGGCTTGGGAGCTTTGCTTGCTGCCATCGTCTGACTCTCCTTAACACGGTGAATAAGAAAGTTTGAACGTTTAAACCAATACGAAGTGGCTGGATAATACCTAAAAATCCGCTGCGTGTAGGCCATTTTGCCATTATTGGTGTATTTTTTTAATCGCCACACACTGTGGTCTATTTACACCCATTCGTTTTTTCCTCATCGTTGGGGTCGGTCGAGCGCGCCGCATCGGCACCATCTGCAGCCTCACCATTGGGTGAACAGCGTTTCAAATCCATGTTCGTCGACCCAAGCTCGCTGCGTCGTTTGTGACGGGCCGTGTCCAATTTCACCCGGGCGATCGCCTGTTCGGTAGCCAGATACCCCTGCATCCAGCGTTGCCATATTGGCAGTTTTTCGACACCCCGGTCCGGCACTGGCAGACAATTTCGCCCTGTTTTTCAGCCTTTTTAGCGTTTTGTCGCTATTCGGGGTGGCATTGGCTTTGCAATATGATTAACGCTGGGCCTCACCTCCACGACTGACAGCAGGGGGAAGGGGTAACCTAGTTGGCGCCGGACCACTTTGAGATACCGGTGCCGCGACGCGGGTCCAGACAGGCCTGCGGGATCGACACAACGAAGCGACTTACAAAAAGGTGGAACATCATGGGAAAGACCATCGGCATCGACCTGGGAACGACGAACTCCTGCGTAGCGGTCATGGAAGCGGATCAGCCAAAGGTGCTCATTAACAGCTCCGGCAGCCGGATCACGCCCTCAATCGTCGCATTTACCGACAAGGGCGAACGCCTCGTCGGCCAGCCCGCCAAGCACCAGCAGATCACCAATCCCAAGAACACCATCTTCTCCATCAAGCGGTTCATGGGTCGTCGGCACAACGAGGTCCACGACGAGGAAAAGATCGTCCCTTACGAGGTCGTCGGTGCCGAGGACGAACTGGTCAAGGTAAACGTCCGCGACAAGCAGTACACGCCTCAGGAGATCAGCGCCATGGTCCTGGGCGACCTCAAAAAAACCGCTGAGGACTACCTCGGCGAAAAGGTCACCAAGGCCGTCATCACCGTCCCCGCCTACTTCAACGACGCTCAGCGGCAAGCCACCAAGGAAGCCGGCCAGATCGCCGGGCTTGAGGTCGAGCGCATCATCAACGAGCCCACCGCAGCCGCACTCGCCTACGGCCTCGACAAAAAGACCAACGAAAAAGTCGCGGTATTCGACCTCGGTGGCGGGACGTTTGACATCTCCATCCTCGACATCGGCGACGGCGTCTTCGAGGTCCTCTCAACCAACGGCGACACGCACCTGGGCGGCGACGATTTCGACCAGCGCCTCATCGACCACCTCGCCGACGAGTTTAAGAAGCAAGAGGGCATCGACCTGCGCAAGGACGCCATGGCCCTCCAACGCCTCAAGGAAGCCGCCGAGAAAGCCAAGTGCGAGCTATCCACCGCGCAGGAGACCACGGTTAACCTGCCCTTTATCACCGCCACCAACGAAGGGCCTAAGCACCTGCAAATTTCGATCACCCGGGCAAAGTTTGAGCAAATCTGCACCGACCTGTTTGATCGCTGCAAGACCCCCGCACTCCAAGCGCTCAAAGACGCCAAGCTCTCGCCTTCCGACATCGACGAGATCGTCCTGGTTGGCGGATCGACGCGCATCCCCCGCGTCCAGACCCTCTGCAAGGAGGTCTTCAGCAAGGACCCCAACAAGTCGATTAACCCCGACGAGGTCGTCGCCGTAGGTGCCGCCATCCAGGGCGCTGTGCTTTCTGGCGACGTCAAAGACGTGCTCTTGCTCGACGTCACGCCGCTCTCCCTGGGCATCGAGACCCTTGGCGGTGTCATGACAAAGCTCATCGACCGCAACACCACCATCCCCACGAGCAAGAAAGAGACCTTCTCCACAGCCGCCGACAGCCAGACCGAGGTGACCATCCACGTCATGCAGGGCGAGCGTGAGTTCGCCAACGACAACCGCACCCTGGGCCGGTTCAACCTCACCGGCATCGCTCCCGCACCACGAGGCATGCCTCAGGTCGAGGTCGAGTTCGCCATCGACGCCAACGGCATCCTCAGCGTCGCCGCAACCGACAAGGGCACCGGCAAGAGCCAGAACATCGAGATCAAAGGCTCCTCAGGCCTATCAAAAGAAGAGATCGACAAGATGCAAGCCGACGCCGACGCCCACGCTGAGGACGATCGCAAAAAGCGTGAGCTTGTCGACGCTCGCAACCAAGCCGACGCCGCACTCTACCAGACCCGCAAGCAGCTCGAGGAGCACGGCGACAAGGTCTCACCCGAAGCCCGTGGCCAGATCGAGACCGCCCTCAACGACGTCGAAGCCAAGCTAAAAGAAGACGACGCCGACGCCATCAAGCGCTCCTTGGAGCAGTTAAGTACAGCCACCCAGGAGCTAGGCAAAGCCGTCTACGAAAACATGGCCGCCGAAGCCGCAGCAGGTGACACCACCCCGGGCGCAGAAGCCGGTGCAACTGCCGGCGCACCCGGCGACAGTTCCCCCAGCTCAACCGCCCAAGGCGAAGACGTCATCGACGCCGAGTACGAGGTGAAGGAATAACAATGTCAGCGATGATATGTTTCATGAATGCGGATGAAAGTATCTGAGAGATCAAGAATACCATATGAAACAAATTGAACTTAAAGATTTTATTCACAACGCACTTGTCCAAATCGCGGCAGGTGTACATGATGCAAATGTAGAATTGAGAACCTTTCCAGACCGTACAGATATTTATCCAGTTTTTAATCTTCGTCGCAATAAAGGAGATGCCGCAAAAATTCCTGGTGTCAAATTCGATGTTGCGGTGACAGCCGAAAGTGGACAGAAAGACAAAGCTGGCTTTTTTGTCGCACTTGCAAGTATCGGAGGAGGTGCTGGCACGCAAACGTCAGTCGGTAACGAATTGGTGCATCGGATACAGTTCGAAATCGGTATTGAAGACACATGGTCATAACTTCTAGTGGGTAGGCCCGGCATGATGCCGGGCATATTGAGCCGTGTAGGGTCCGTTGTGCGGACCGCTCCGATTGATCTTGCCTTAAAACCATCATGTACCCAACTGTACAACCCCCGCTTCCGTCGGGTGCCACGGCTTCACGCGCCGTAGGCGGGTAAGCCGTGCCAATCGCGCACAAACCCACCCCCCCACCCACTCCCATTTAGCCCCGGGTGAACACACCCGGGGGCCGTCGGGTGCCACTGACAGCTCGCCCGCCAGTGTGTAGGTCCGCCGGGTGGCACTGGTTGCTTGCAACCAGTGTCTTGTAGTTCCGCCCCCGCCCGGACACGTTCGTGCGCACAAACACGGCCACCCACCCCTATACGAAAGCCCCGAACGGATCACCACGATCTACCGGGGGCCGTTTGACGGCTCCGCAATGTTTCCGCTCAACAACCTCGGATGGGTAGCCTTCGGAGAGGACCAACGAGCTGCGAGCGGGACAAAAAAAAGCGGGTCAGCAAACTTGGTTGCTCTGGGCACGGGCCGGAAGCTGTTGAGCCTAAGAACTCTTCGTGAACCGAGCCCCGTCGGGACCAGATCAATCCGTGCGTCACCGCGACGAGCCGCGCGCGTTAGCAAGCGGTCCTCTTCTCGACCACACGGATGATTCGAAGCCCACGCATTCCAATGCGTGGGTCGGGCCGCACGACTTGCTTATACGCAAGTTGTGTGACCCACCCCGACACCAGCGACTCTGCGCGATCGGCCGACCTCTCCCGGCAAGAGCGATTTGGGGCCAAGAACGCCGACAACACGCCGCGGACGGTTTACATTTTGTGTTACCTAAAAACGCCGGCCGCGCTGCGCCCAGGGCATGACTACAGCCCTCGCACATCGCCCCGGCGTTTCTTTTTTTCAATACACCATTCATAAATGGTGTTGTAGGTCCGGGATTGTTTTATCCGAGTTGTTCTGTGATGTGCTGCACAGCTTCCTCAGGCGTTGACACTCAGCTAGGTCCCATGTACCCAGGCCAACGATTGCACACACTGTGCGTTGCTAAAAGTCTTGGAGTTTGGCGTGCAATCTCCGCTACCGATCACAGCGATCAAGTGTGCTCGCATACTTTTATGTTACCGGCACCGCGGCGTGCGCAACAAAAGCCCGCAACCGAAGCGCGGGGCGTTGTGTACGTCACAAGTAAATTAAGAATGCTCTAGGTAGACGTCGGCCCTAAGCGGTCTGGGTCGCTTGCTTGGTGTTTAGCCGGATGGTCAAGCGCGACTTGTAGCGTGACGCGGTGTTCTTGTGGATGGCACCGGTGTCGGCAACTTGGTCGAGCAGCTTGTAGATGCCGCTTAGCTGCGTCTTGGCGTCTTCGACGGACCCGTGGAGGATCGTCTCGTGGTACTGCTTGATAGCGGTGCGGAACCGGTCTTTACGCCAGCGGTTCAGGGCACGGCGAGTGGCGTTTTGACGGATCCGTTTCTTTGCGCTGAGGGAATTAGCCATATCTTTTTCAAGTGCTCTATTATAAAAGTAGGAACGTTTAGTGCAGACCTGTATTTTGCGCGACCGGGCGAAAGAATTCAAGTCGGCGGCTCGTTGCGGAGACGCTTGGTTTCAAATTGAGCTGCTATCTGAGGAAGGAACTTGACAATAGCCGTTAAATACTGAACAATTTGGGGCTAATGAAGATCGGTTCATGGGGGGGATTGACCTGTGGTTTGCCAAAGGATTGTAATGCATAAAAGGTTAGATAATCTAGGCTTGAGGGCGTCCCGGTTGTGATGGGGGTCTCGCCGATTACCGACGGTGGCCTCGATGGGGCTTTCGTGCAGAAGGCTTTGGTGCCCGGTTCGTCTCAGGAGGATACGAGCATGGCCTAACGCAAGGTCGGCGAAACCGCAGTTCGGCTGCATCGTCAGTCCCGATAGAGGGCTGACCGCCAGCCGCCGCCCCAGGCCACGAGCGCTAACATAAGCGATTCGTGGTCTTGTGTTTAGAAGGGACGTGTATGGGTTGCCGAATGACGCGTGATCGGGGTTTGCACGAGACGCCTCGATACGCAATGGGTCAAGTCGGCGACGACAATTGAAGACGACGGCAAGCGGCTGTCAGCAACATCTAAATAGGTAGGTTTGATTTTATGAATAACCAAGAAATGCTCAGGCTCATCGACTCGATCTCCCGTGACCGAAACGTGGATAAGGAGTCGCTGTACAGCGATATCGAGCAGGCGATGGTCTCGGCAGCGCGTAAGCACTTTAATGCTGTGGATACCGAGGAGTTTACCGCTGAGCTCGACCGGATGACGGGCAAGATATCGGTGTGGCGCAACCAAGAGGAAATCCCCCTTGAGTCGCTAGGCCGAATCCCCGCTCAGACCGCCAAGCAGGTGATGATTCAACGGTTCCGCGAGGACGAGCGTGCGAGCATTTTCAACGAATTTATTGATCGCGTGGGCGAGTTGGTTACGGGCATGGCCCAGCGATACGAGGGCGGGGCGTTGGTGGTCTCGATCGGTCGGGCGGAGGGTTTTATGCCTCGCAGCGAGCAGATCCCCGGCGAGCAGCACCAGCCCGGAGAGCGCGTGCGTTGCATCATTTTGGACGTGCGCGACGTGGGCAATCAAGTGAAGATCGTGCTCAGCAGGGCGCACCCCGATTTTATTCGTCGCTTGTTCGAGGTCGAAGTGCCCGAAGTGGCTGAGCGGATTATCGAGGTCAAGGCGATGGCCCGTGAGCCGAGCCACCGCACGAAGATCGCGGTGTCGTCGATCGACTCGAAGGTCGACGCGGTGGGTGCCTGCGTGGGCGTGCGAGGCAGCCGAATCAAAAACATCGTCGACGAACTAGGCGGCGAGAAGATCGACATTGTGCGTTGGAACGAGTCGAGCCAAATCCTGATCCAGAACGCGCTGAAGCCCGCCGAGGTGGTCGAGATTAGCCTGTGCTTTGAGCTTGGCCGCGCTACGGTCGTGGTGAACGAAGACCAACTCTCATTGGCGATCGGCAAGCGTGGTCAGAACGTTCGCCTCGCGGCTCGGCTAACCAGTTGGGACGTCGATATCCTCACGCCTGCTGAGTTCACCAAGGGCCTGGACACGATGGAAGAGGCCCTCAAGGCAGTCGAGGGCATTACAGAAGAGCAGATCGATCGCTTGGCAGCGTTGGGCTTGATCAGTGTGTTTGATATCGAAGAGGTCGGGGCGGAGTACCTCGCGCAGTCGATCGAATGCGAAACCGAGCAAACTCAGAAGATGGTCGAGGTCGCCGCCGAGCGTGCCAAGCTAGTCGCCGTTGAGCAGGCCAAAGCAAAAGAGGAAGCGGAGCAACGCAAGAAGGAAGAGCAAGCGGCACTGGCGTCGATGCCGGGTGAGCAGCAGGCTGCAGCGGTATTGGGCGATTTGCTGGGCGGTGATACGGGTACAAGCGATGCGGGTACAGGTGACGTGGGTGGGGGCGATGTGGCCCAAGCCGATCAGCCCGAAGCTGGGTCGGACGAACAGGTGGCTGAGGATAGCCCCGCGTCGGAAGTGGCCGAAGAAGGTGCCCAGCAGGCAGACCAGGACACAAACGAGAGCACAGACGAACAGGCACAGGATCAAGAGGCTGCGGATACCGATAGCACACTTGAGATCCATGCACAGGGTCAGCCGAAAGTTAAAGAAGAGCAAACACCCTAGAAGTTGATGTGTAAATTTTGGTTAGCGATTTAACGTGGGTATTGGTTTGTAGCCGAGGGGCGTGTTTAAAAGGAGATCGATTTGGCCAAGGCCAAGCGGATATTTGAGATCGCCAAAGAACTGGGTGTGACCAGCAAGGCGATCGTGGAGAAGTGTAACGCCGAGGCTGTGCCCGGCATCACAAACCACATGTCCACCGTGAAGATCGGTCTGGTGCAGACGATCCAAGAGTGGTTCAGTGAGTCCGCCGTCAGTGCCGATGACGCTCACACGGCTGTGGAGGTCGCCAGCAAGGTCGACCTGAAGAAAGCCAAGGCCCGCCGTCGCCGTACGACCAAGAAGACCGAAACGCCTCCCGACGTGGAGGCTAAAGCGTCCGAGACGCTGTCGCCCGCAGCGGTTGCAAAAGAGACTCCCGCCCCGAAAAAAGAAGATACAGCCACTACCGTTCAGGCCGCAGCGCCCGAAGCTGTTGCAAAGAGCAAACCCGCCACCGAGGCCGGTACGGATCAACCCTCCGCCGACACCGCAGCCAAGCGTGCGCCACGCGTCGAGAAGGAAGCGCCCAAGCCGCAAAAGCCGCCACCACCCCCGAAGCCTGCCGGTGTGCCGCTTGCAAAGCCGATGGAAGCGACCCTCAAGGGCCCCAAGGTCGTGCGTATCGAAAAACCCGACGTTATACAGCCGCCTCGTCCTCGACGGCCTGTGGGTACGGCGCCGTCTAGTGGGGGTAATTTATCGGAGCCGCGTGGCGATAGTGGTAGCGGTGGCGTTCGTCAGCGTGGGGGAGGCGGTGCCCCCGGTCGTGGTCGTGAGTCTGAAGGCGGCCAGGATCAGGATGGGGCAAAGCGGGCAGGTGGTAAGCGGCGGTCGCAGAGCACACGCCGGGGCCGATCGGGCGACGCACTGCCGGTTGGGCCCAGCAAGTTCAGCGAGCAGGACTTGCTTGAGCTTGATGCTCGTCTCAACCGCGCGTCCGGCTACCTGAAGCAGCGCCGACGCCAGTTCACCAAACACCCGGGTCAGGCTGTGGCTGCGGTTAGCGCTGCTATCACCGGCGGCAAGGTGGAGATCGCAGAGCCGATCACCATCAAAACAATGTCGGCCACGACCGGTATCAAAAGTTCCGACATCATCAAATACCTGTTTAACAAGGGTGTGATGGCCACGATCAACTCCACCATCGACGTGGAAGCGGCGATGGAAGTGGCGTTGGAGTACAACATCGAGCTGGAGGTAAAGGAGCAGCAAACCGCAGAGCAGTTGGTGCTCGAAGAGTTCGAGAAGCGTGACGAGGTAGACGTGCGTCCCCGTCCGCCGGTGGTGACTGTTTTGGGGCACGTCGATCACGGCAAGACGACGCTGCTCGACAAGATCCGCGCAGCCGACGTGGCGGGGCACGAGGCAGGCGGGATCACCCAGCACGTTGGGGCGTACCGTGTCACGGTTCAGGGCCACGATGGTCACGATAAGACCGTGGTATTTTTGGATACACCCGGCCACGAGGCGTTTACAAGTATGCGTGCTCGGGGCGCGAAGATGACCGATCTGGTCGTGCTGGTCGTGGCGGCTGACGACGGCGTGATGCCTCAGACCATCGAATCGGTTAACCACGCCAAGGCCGCCAAGGTTCCGATCGTCGTTGTGTTGAATAAAATCGATAAGGCCGAAGCCACCGAGGCGAACGTTCGCAAAATCTACGGCCAACTTGCAGAGCAGGGTCTCAACCCCGTGGAGTGGGGTGGGGACACGGAAATCGTGAAGGTCAGCGCGATCGAGGGCAAAGGGATTAAGGAACTGCTCGAGCTACTGGACTACCAGGCAGAGCTTCTGGAACTCAAAGCCGACTACGGCGGCCCGGCGCGGGGGATGGTGATCGAGTCGCAGCTCCAGCCCGGTCGTGGCCCGGTGGCGCGTGCCTTGGTGCAGCAGGGTAGTCTCAGTGTTGGCGACTTTATTGTGATCGGTCGAGCCTTTGGGCGCGTGCGGGACATGACCGATGACCACGGCCAAGCGATTACCGAAGCGGGCCCGGCGACTCCGCTGGAGATGTCGGGTATCGATCAGGTGCCGGACGCGGGCGACAAGTTTTACATCACCGAGACGCTTAAGCAGGCCGAGGATGTTGCCAAGCAGTACCGAGAAAAAGAGCGGAACAAGCAGCTTGCCAACCGCAGCAAGCTAACGCTGGATAATTTCGCCGATCAGATTGCCGCTGGCGGGGTTAAGGAACTGCGCGTCGTGCTCAAGGCTGACGTGCAGGGCTCGATCGACGTGCTGCGCAAGAGTCTGAAAGAGATCGGCAGCAACGAGGTGGTGATCAAGGTGCTGCACAGCGCCGTGGGCGGTATCAACGAGAGCGACATACTGCTGGCTGAGGCGTCGGGCGCTATCATCATTGGGTTCCACGTCGTGGCGTCGTCGCGGGCACGTGAGTTGGCGGAACAGCGCAATGTCGAGCTTCGACTTTACCAGATCATCTACGAGCTGATCGATGATCTGACCAAGTCGCTCGAAGGCCTGCTGGAGCCGGAGGTCAAGGAGCAACAATTAGGCGTCGCGGAGGTCCGCGAGCTATTCAAGGTTTCTAAGGTCGGTCTGGTAGCGGGGTGCCAGGTTGCGGAGGGCATGATCCAGCGTAGCGCCAAGATGCGTGTCATCCGCGACGATGTGGTGGTGGCGGACGGTCGTCAGATCGAGAGCCTTCGTCGTGTCAAAGAAGACGCCAAAGAGGTACGCGCGGGCACGGAGTGCGGCATCAAGCTGGTGGGCTACGAGGACCTGAAGGTCGATGATAGGCTGGTCTGTTACAACACGATAAACGTGTCTCGGAAGCTTAAATGACACCTATAGATGATGGTCTGTCCATAGGGTTAGAGGAGTTATTACCGCTTTCGGCACGGTCGATACGCGATTGGAGATGGAAAACGGTGTGACAGCAGATCGGTCGGGCATGGTAGTGGGTATTTGGCAGATTAAATTGATGATCGAGTGGTCGGAATCGCTCAAGGACAAGCGCTGGGTCGTGTTGAGCTTAAAGGACTGTGTACTGTCCGACCACAGCACGGCGATACTCACTGGCGGGTAAATTTATTGAACCCTTTCACTGGCTTGAGATGAGTTACCGAAAAAAACAGATCGAATCGACGCTCCAACGAGCGATTTGCCAGGTGCTGGCACGGCGGCTGTCGGACCCGCGCGTGGTAGGAATGGTCAGCGTGACCCATGTGGACGTCTCGCCGGATCGGCGCAACGCGTTTGTGTACGTTTCGGTTCTGCCCGACAAATACGAGAAACGGTCGCTGGGGGGGCTCAACGGCGCTGCGGGCCACATCTATTCACTGGTGTGTAAACACGTGGCGATGCGTATGGTGCCCAGGCTGGAGTTCCGCCTAGACAAATCGCTCAAGAAACAAGAGAACGTGTACGACGCAATCCGTCGTGGTATCGATCAAGACAACACCCAGCGGCTGGCTCGCGAGCAGGTGGAGCACGCCGAAGCCGGTACCGATCTGAATGTATAAGGAGAGATGGTCGACGTGAATAACGAAGCCCGCTTTGCAAAAAAACTCACAACGTTATTGAACCGCCTCAAGAAATCCGTTGGTGCAGAACAGCCCGAGCCGCTGGACCCGATTAACCAGATCGTGCTGGGCTTTTTGCAATGGGAATCAACGACCAAAGCTGCAAAGGCCGCTTACGACCGGTTGGTGTCCGCTATGGTGGATCACAACGACCTGCGTGTGAGTCACCCCCAGGAAATTATGACGGCGATCGGCGTGAAATACCCGTTGGCTAAGGAGCGTGCCGGCCACCTGCTGGCGGCGCTGCAGGGCGTCTACCTGCGAGAGCACGCGGTGACGCTCGAACGGCTCGCCCGCAGGCCTAAGAAAGAGGTCCGTGCCTATCTCGACAGCCTGCCTGGGATGAAACCCTACGTCGCGGCTCAGGTGACCTTGCTGTGTTTCGACGGTCACGCTGTGCCCGCGGATGAGGCGCTGGCTGAATTGCTGCGTAAGGAAGGGGTGGTTGATCCCGAGGCGAGTGTCGAGCAGATCGGGTCGTTTCTTGAACGGCGTATCCGTGCCAGCGACGCGGTCAAGGCGCACGCGGCGTTGCGGGTTTGGGTAGACGCACGTGGTGGTCGCCGCTCGAGCGGGTCGACGGGTAAAAAGACGGCAACAACAAAGACGACCACAAAGAAGAAGACGACAAAGAAAACCACTGCCAAGACGAAGACACGCCCGAAAACCAAGAAGACGACAAAAAAGAAGACCACCAAGAAAAAGACCAAGAAGACGACAAAGCGCAGCCGCACGAGTAAGAAATAGAGCAGCCAGGATCAGTCGGAATTGTGATACTGGGAGTCAGTTAGGATGGCGTTAGATTCGACCGCCCCCCAAAAAGACGTGTTGCGGATCGGGTTGCCCAAGGGCAGCCTTCAGGAATCCACGATCGACCTATTTGCCCGAGCTGGGTACAGGGTCCGCGTCGAGGGCCGTTCGTATTTCCCTGCCATAGACGACTCGGGCCTGGAGGTGGTGATGTTCCGTGCCCAGGAGATGAGTCGATACGTCGAGGATGGCGTCATCGACGTGGGCATCACGGGGCGCGATTGGGTGGTCGAAAATCGGTCGGATGTCCACGAAGTCTGCGAGCTGCAATACTCGAAATCGACCCGCCAGCCTGTGCGGTGGGTATTAGCTGTGCCGGCGGAGTCGGGTATCGAAAAGCCCGAAGACCTAGCGGACGGCATCATCGCGACCGAGCTGGTCAACGCGACGACAAAGTACTTCGCCGACCGAGGTATCTCGGTCAAGAAGGTGGAATTTAGCTGGGGCGCGACCGAAGTGAAAGCACGCCTGGTCGATGCGATCGTCGATATCACCGAAACCGGATCGAGTCTGCGAGCCAACAATCTCCGCGAGATCGACACGATATTGACCAGCACGACGTGCTTAATTGTGAACCACGGCGCGTGGAAGGACCCCGCCAAGCGTCAGCGGATTGAAGACCTGGCGTTGTTGTTGGACGGTGCGATCGCCGCCAAGTCAAAAATTGGCTTGAAGATGAACGTACCCCGTGCCGGCCTCGATCAAGTTATGTCATTGTTGCCCGCGGAGAAGTCGCCGACCGTTAGTCCGCTAGCGGATACCGATTGGGTAGCCGTTGAGGTCATCGTCGAGGACACAGTCGAGCGGGAGCTGATCCCGAAGCTGGTGCGGTGCGGCGCGACGGGAATTATCAGCTACAGCCTGAATAAGATCATCGCTTAACACACCCGCCACGCATCCAGGTTAAAATTAACCAGCATGAACAGCCCATGGCCCAACACAATGCGTGTATGCCTGCGTCTGGGTTTGGCGACCGTGGCCGGTCTCTGGCTAGGCTGCCAAACCACGAGCGTGACCGATCTCGATGGTGTCATCGTCAGCAAGGGCGCTCGTGAGACGAGTGCCGTTGAGCAGTTGCCCGTTCCGCTCGGTTTGGAGCGGGACCAGGTAACGCCACGGATCGGCGAGGCGCTACAACGGTCGCGGCAGTCATTGGCACAGATCATGCGGGAGCTACCCCGTCCGGATTACCTATCTCGGATCGAAGATAGCGATGCGGACAGGGTCGTAGAGGATGACCCGGGACCACCCCTCGCGGCCCAGCGTGCTTACTTGGCCGGGCGGATGGCGTGGCTCAATGGGCAGCGGTTTGAAGCGGTTAATCATCTTCAATCTGCGTTGCGGCTGTATCCTCAATCAGCACACGTCTTGAGGTTGCTGGGACACATCTACACCCGTTCAGGTAACAAGATTCGAGCAGCGGTTTACCTGGAGAGGGCGGTCAGACAAGACCCCGGTGATGTGGACAGCCTGTACCTGCTGGGTCGTTTTGCGGGTGATCGGGGCGATCGGTCAGCAGCAATTGTGACGCTAGCCGATGCCGCCGATCGGGTAGGGGAGGAGCACGACCCGGCTTTGCCAGCATTGATTCAGTACTTTCTTGGGCACGCACTGGCGCAACAGGGTTATGACAAGGCAGCCATCGAACAACTCACGGCTTACTTGGACTTGTCTCAACGAATTGACCGGACCACGCGCATGGTGCGTGAGCTAGCGGTATTGGCGCGTCAGCGGGCGTCGACCTGGCAGACGGTGGGGGATGCTTACAACCGGCTGGGGCAACTCGCCGATGCTTTGAAAGCCTACGAAGAGGCTCAGGAGTTAGAGCAACAGTTGCCCGAAGGCTTGGCGCGTCGGTTGGTGTATACGGGTCTGCGGATGGGGCGGGCAGATCAGGCATCGCGGGCGTTGCTGCGGTACATGCGTCACGCTGGGCCCGACAAAACGGCGCTTGGCCTTGTGTCTTATCTGGGGTCGCAGGGTGTGGAGTCGGGTCAGTTAGTAGGTCAGCTTCGTGAGTTGTACGACCGTGGTGATCATGCGTCGCTATTGGTCATCGCGATCGCGGACCTCATGGAGCCCGCCGATGCGTATACGTTTTTGGACACACATCTGAGGTCTCAGCCAGCCGATCGGTCGGTGTTCGAGCACCTCGTGACGCGGCAGTTATTCGTAGCCAAGACGCCCAAGCGCGTGCGTCACCTGCTCGAAACGACTATCGCGTTGATCGCTGTGCTGCCGACAGCCGCGGACGAGTATGCGTCGTTCCTGTTCGACGCCGTGGACGACCCCGACCTCATGCTTGATGCGACAAACGCGCTGCCCCAAGAGTCTCGCCAGCATCCCGTAGGGCACTACATTGCGGGCAAGGCGCTAGTTCGCGTTGATCGTCTCGACGACGCGGCGGACGAGTTGGCCAAGGCGATCGAGGCGGACCCCGATCTGGTCGCGGCGAGGGTTGAATTGGCAAGTATCAGGATCACCCAGGGCGATTTTGAACGGGCCGATGAACTGTTAGCCGTGGTGGCTGATTCGACGGACGCGCGGGTGGTCGAGTTGCGTATAAAGGTGATGCAATCGCGTGGGCAGACGCGACAAGCGATCCAGTTCCTCGATGATCTGTTGGCGGGGCATCCCGCTGACAAGATCGGTCTGCTTATCGAAAAAGCAAAAATACAGGAGGCGATGGGCAATGCCGCGGGGGCACAGCAGACGTTGTCGGATGCTCTCGATGAGCAACCCCACGATCAGCGGCTGTATGAGCAACTGATTCGGCTGTACCGGTCTGGGAAGTTCTCCGATGCTCAGAAAAATTATCGCCAATTGATTACCCGCATGTTTGAGACGATCCCGCATGCGCGTGTGGCACGTGTCGAGCGGGCGCGGCTGCTGGTGACCACCGGGCAATACGATCAAGCCGAACCGCTGCTGCTGCGGTTGGAAAAAGAAGACCCGACAGATATCCAGGTGCTCGAACCGATGTTGACGATGTTGACTCGTACTGAGCGTGAAGGCGAGGCGCGGGCGTTGATACGTGATCGGCTCGATGCGACGCCTGGCGATCGACAGCTATTGGCACTGGCGCTGCGGTACTACCGCACCATTGAGGACGCGGATCAGACGAGCCGGATCGCGTTGAAGCTCTTGGCCGATTTAATCGCTCAGCGTCCGCGAAACCTCGGAGCGCTCGATACGCTTATAGACCTCTTGCTGAAGGGTGGTAAGCGGGAACAAGCGGAAGAATTACTGTTGGATCGCCTCTCCGAGCAACCCGATGACCGGACGCTGCTGTTGTTGGCGGCACGACATTACGAGCGGGCCGATGACCAGCCCCGATTATTTGAGATGACCGAGCGCCTGCTTTTGTCACAACCGTCTAGTCAGCAGCGGTCACAGGAGCTTGCGGCGTTGTACATGCGTCATGACCATCCGCGTAAGGCCATTAACGTGCTCGACGAAGCCCTGGCTGTGGTTGAACCGGGACAGAACGTTAGGCTGCTGGTGAGTCTGTTGAGCCGGGCGTGGATTGAGGCGGGTGACCCGGGCGAGGCCGACGGCGTGTTTGAACAGGCGATTGATCGTTTCCCCGATCGTGCGGCGGAGTTGACGGTCGACTGGGCAATGCACCATGAGCGTCGAGGCCGACGTGCACAGGCACAACGGATACTGATCGATCTGCTCAAGACCAATCCCCAGCACCCGATGGCGAATAATCAATTGGGTTATACATGGGCAGACTTGGGCAAGCACCTAGATCGTGCGGAGCAGATGATCCGTGTGGCGGTCGACGCCGATCCGGATAATGCAGCCTATCTCGACTCCATGGGGTGGGTGCTCTACAAGCGAGGTAAGTTCAACGACGCGGTGACGTGGCTTCAGCGTGCCAGCGCCGCGCCGGGAGGCGAGTACCCGGTCATTCTCGACCACTTGGGCGATGCGCTTTATCGCGTCGGCCGTCACAAGCTCGCTGTCACGACCTGGCGCCAGGCGCGGGGTGGTCTAGGTAAGTTCGACTCTGGC
Source organism: Planctomycetota bacterium (assembly GCA_024276075.1). Lineage (GTDB taxonomy): Bacteria > Planctomycetota > Phycisphaerae > Phycisphaerales > Phycisphaeraceae > JAJRXX01. The sequence goes on along the minus strand of JAJRXX010000037.1, from coordinate 7,226 downwards.
GAAGACGCTGAGCTGGAAGGATTGACCCAGGAGTTACAAGAAAAAATTCAATCGGTTGCCTCGGGTCAGAAGCCGCCCATCGCCGAGGCGCCCGAGCTCGAGGAACAGCGGACCGACGACACCGACAAAGACGCCGCGCCGCAGGCAGTGGGCGAGCCGACACCCAAAGGGCCGGGCGCGCTCGGCAAAGCGACTACGGACCCATCCGTTGAGATTATCGATCAGGGCGATCGTCGTCAGCGGGCCATCGAGGATCAGCCTAAACCTAAAGCTGTCGAATCGCCTTAGCCAGGTCGATCTACCTGGGCTGTTCGGAGGGCTGAGAGTGTCGATTTAATTGGGGTCTTGGCTAGGTGTTTAGGTGAGTTTGGATGGGGTTTGTTCCGCGGCCTATAGTGGTGGTGGACAGCGGGTTCTGGTACAATTTAATGTGCAAGTAGCGTCCCGCGTGGCATAGCACGGGAGATGCATAATCACGGTCTACAGCCGAGTTTCCAATGACTCGGCCAACCCATGGATGGAAAGCCACGGCCTATGGAAGAGACCTCTTCCGCTCCGCCTCAAGAGATGTCCACTCCCGCCAAGTCATCTACGTATACAGAGGACAACATCAAAGTCCTGGAGGGTCTGGAAGCGGTGCGCAAGCGGCCGGGGATGTACATCGGTGATACGACCGCTCGGGGGCTGCACCACCTGATCTATGAGATCGTCGATAACGCCATTGACGAACATATGGCGGGGCGGTGCTCCAATATCGGGGTCAAGATTAACGCTGACCACTCGATCTCCATCGTTGACGACGGTTCGGGCATCCCGGTGGGGCCTTACAATCATTCGAATCCGCAGTACAACGGTCGACCCACCGTCGAGGTCGTCATGACCACACTCCACGCGGGTGGTAAGTTTGACCACGATTCGTACAAAGTGTCTGGTGGTCTACACGGTGTGGGTGCCAGTGTGGTCAACGCTCTGAGCGAATGGTTGGAGGTTGAGATTGCGCGTGACGGAAAGCTGCACGCGATGATGTTCGAACGGGGGGTTGTGGCACAGCCGCTGCATGTGATCGGTACCCGAACAAAGACCGGGACAAAGGTTAGCTTCAAGCCCGATCCGGAGTTGTTTCCCGATACCGATTTCCGCTACGACACGCTCGCGGGTCGGCTGCGTGAGTTGGCGTACCTCAACCCCGGCCTGAATATCGCACTCGAAGACGAACGCGTCGATAAGTCCGAGACGTTTAATTATCCGGAAGGCGTGATCGACTTCGTACGCACGCTCAACGACGGGAAAAACGTCTTGGTCGAACAGCCGATCTATTTCAAAGCCGAGGCTTCTGATACGGGGCTGGTGTGCGAGGTGGCGATCCAGCACAACGATTCATACAACGAGTCGCTGCTGAGCTTCGCGAACAACATCAAGACCATCGAGGGCGGCACGCACGTGTCGGGCTTCAAGACCGCTCTGACACGCACGCTCAATAGCTACGCTCGCAATAACAAATTCTTTAAGGGTGACAGTTCTCCCTCGGGCGAAGACCTGCGCGAGGGGATGGTCGCGGTGTTGTCGGTGAAAGTTTCCGAGCCGCAGTTTGAAGGGCAAACCAAGACCAAGTTGGGCAACACTGAGGTCGAATCGTTTGTCAATTCGGCTGTAGGCGAGCAATTGAGCGCTTGGCTCGAGGAGCACCCCGCCGAAGCCAAAAAAGTGTGCATGAAGGGTATCCTGGCGTCGCAGGCGCGAGAGGCGGCACGCAAGGCACGCGAGTTGACACGCCGCAAGGGCGCGCTGGACACCGGGGGCCTGCCCGGCAAGTTGTACGACTGTATCACCAAGGACGTCGAAAGTTCGGAATTGTTCCTGGTCGAAGGCGATTCCGCCGGTGGGTCTGCCAAGGGCGGTCGTGATAGCAAAATCCAGGCGATACTCCCGCTCAAGGGCAAGATACTGAACGTCGAGAAGGCACGCTTGGACAAGATACTCGGCTTTGAGGAAATCCGCACGATCATCCAGGCGTTGAATTGCGGCATCGGGGCGGACGACTTTGATATCAGTAAGCTGCGCTACGGCAAGATTGTGATCATGACCGACGCCGACGTGGACGGGTCGCACATCCGCTCGCTGTTGTTGACGTTCTTTTTCCGTCAGATGCCCGAACTGATTCGGCAGAACCGGATTTACATCGCTCAGCCGCCGTTGTATCAGGTGACGCGAAACAAAAAAAGCCAGTACGTGCTCAACGAGAAACAATTGCGTGCCATACTCAGCTCGCTGGCGCTCGACGGGGCGGCCCTGATTATCCGAGACGATCAGGGCGGTGAATCCAAACGGATCGAGGGTGGGGAACTCAAGTCGGTTTTTGATATTCTCACGGAGCTTGAGGAGTACGTGGGCATTGTGGCTCGCCGGGGCATCTTGCTTAAGGACTTCCTGGCACTGCGATCGGGTGATCCCGAGGGCCAGCACCACCTGCCGCGCATCCGTCTACAGGTACCCCGAGACGTGGGCGCCGCTGCGGGCGATCACTTTTTCTGGTCGGAACAGCAGGAGAGGCAGTTCTGTGAGAAATACGGCCTCTACGAGACCGACCCCGACCTGGACAAGGTGATCGGCGAGGACGAGGGAATCGATTCGGCCGACACCGAAGCCAGCCCGCGCATACCCCGTGCTGTACGTAAAGAATTGCACGAGGTGAAGGACCTTGAACGGTTGTTTGGGCGTCTCGAATCGCTGGGGCTATCGATCGACGACTACCTCATCGAGCCGCAACAGAGTCTTAGCGGGGAATCGGCCCCGACCCGGTTTGCCCTGACAACCCGCGACGACAAAGCCAACGAGCGGGACATTGAGGTCGCCAACCTGTCGCGGTTTGCCGCTGCGGTGATTGAGGCGGGTAAGCAGGGGATCGATATTAAACGGTTCAAGGGGCTGGGCGAAATGGACGCCGACCAGCTATGGGAGACCACGATGAACCCCGCTAATCGTGTGCTGTTGCGGGTGACCTGGAGCGAGGCCAGCGAGGCGGAGCATTTGTTTAGTTTGCTTATGGGCGAGGTGGTCGAGCCACGCCGCAAGTACATCGAAGAACACGCCCTGGACGTGAAGAACCTGGATGTGTGATTTGGACGTCTTGTCAGAGGCGGGGTGCTGTCTACGCTTCAGATTAGAGCACCTTGCATAAATAATCGCCATGTCAGTTCTGGAGTAGGGCAGGTCATTGACCTGCCTTCTTCTTGGGGAGATGGAGAATAATTACGCAAGTTGCTCTAATCCTTGTGCATAGCACAACGAGCCGCGACCGTGAGGAAGCGGTCAATTTGTTGTAACCAAATGCTACAGATGCGTTGGGAACGTTCTAGAGCAACTGGCGTAAATAATCTTCATTGACCGGGTGGCACGGCTTGCTTGCAAGCCGTGAAATACAGATGTTTGTTACACCTACTATCCAATCAAGATGGAAAATATTGACGCCAGTTGCTCTAGAACCGCTGGCCGACGCTGAACTGCTGCGGATTCTGTAGCAAGCCGGGGAAGTTAAGCTCTTCTTCTTCGCTCTGGATGATGATTGTGGGTTTGATCAGGATCAGGAGCGTGCGCTCGTCTTTGACCTTGGAAGTGTTGGTGAATAGGCGGTTGAGCACGGGGATTTTGGAGAGGATGGGTACGCCAGCCTCGATCTCGGTGTCACGCACGAGACGCTGCCCGCCTATCAGGAGGGTGCCGCGGTCGGGCACGCTGACGCTGGTCTTGATGGTGGTGATCTCGAGTTCGGGTGCTTCGACGAAGGTATTGAGCGGGACAAGCTCCTGTAGGTTGGTATCTGGATTCGTGGCGGTAACATCGGTCAAGACGGTCTGATTAATTTTTCGGATTTCATTTCCCACCAGCGACGCCAAGCTGGGGCGGACCGTCATGGTGACATAGCGTCGGTCGGAGCTAACGGTGGCCTCGACGTCGAGGATGACGCCGGAGTTGACGACGCTCAGCGTGGTGTCGAATCCAAAAGTGTCGGGGATGGGCTCGAGGTCGCTGATAAAGGCTATCTGCCTCGCCACCATCACGAATGCTCGCTGGCCGTTGAAGAGTGTCAGCCGGGGCGCGGTGAGTGTGATGGAACGGCGGCTGGCCTGGGTGGCGCGGATCATCAGCGAGACCTGGAGGTCGTCGAGGATGTTGTAGGTGCCCATCAAATCCAGAGACCGAGTGAATAAACCCGTCGTTGCATCCGCCTGAAAGGCCGAGGGTGTGATATCAGAAGTCTGGCGGTTAGCGAGTGTGGTGGAATCCTGCGTGATGCCGATAGGCCCCCACTTGTTGGCATTGCCGTTTTGGAGCGTAACATCGAGATCGAAGCCGACTTCGTCGAGGAAGTTTTGATCGACCAGCAGGAAGCGACCCTCGACGGCGATCTGGATGGCGCGGGTTTCACGGAGTTGGCTAAGCAATTGTGCGATCTGGAGGTGGTTCTTCGGGGTGCTTTTGACGATGAGGTTGCCGTTGAGCTCGCGGATGGAGCCGCTGCCGCCGCCGGCTTCCCAGTCGTCGAGTTTGCCGATGGTGTTTTGAATCAGGTTGATGATCTCGTCGATCAACTCTTTGCGTGTGGGTTGCTCCTCAGATTCCTCCGCAACCGAAAACAGGCCTCCGCTTCCTCTGCCTCCTCCGCTACCTCCTCCTCCTCCGCTACCAGAATTGGAGCCGCCGGAGTTGGTGTTGCTTAGGGCCGCGTTGAGATTGAACTCGGGGGCTTCGGAGAAGTTGGGTACCTGGACGAGGAGGTCGCGGATGTCGTAGGGGCGGATGTCGGTGGTCTTGGCCAAATCGCGCTCGGTGGAGATGGTCACGATGCCTTCGATGATGCTGAAGGTGATTGGCTCAAGCTCGTTGTTAGCGGAGGTCTGTTTGAGCACCAGTCCTAGTGCCTGGTCGACTGGGACGTTGACCAGTTGGAGTGTGACGGGCAGGTCCTTCCCGACGCCGGCCGTTTCAAGGATGGGCCAGTTGACGAAGAAATTGACCCCGGTCGTGTTGCGGAAATACTCGATGATGTTTACGAGTTTGTTGGCTTCAAAGTTGACGGGCACGGAGTCTTTTAGCTTTAGCGCAGCACGGCGGTTGGCTTCGGATTCGGTGGTCGATGGGTCGAGCCCACCTAGCCTGGTAGCGGTGAGCTGGGGCCAGTCAGCGGGGTAGAGCATCAAGTCGGTGTAGGGGATGGTGGCGTCGATGTTTTCATTGGACTGCTGAGCCACGGCCAAGCCACGCTCACGCATGTGCTCGCGTGCTTCGAGGAATATCTGGCTGTCCTGGATCATCTCCTTCATAGCTTGGGCGGCGATGTTTTTGGGGTCTAGGAAGAGCGATTGATTTAACAATTCCAGGGCTTGGTCGTACTTCTGTTCACGGCGAAGTATGGCGGCGCGGTAGAGCAGCCGTTGCGTCTCCTCACGTTGGGCCTGGATGGCTTCCTGACGGCGGTTCTGGGCTTCGGTCCGGCGTGCAAGCTCGACCTCACGGCGCTTGATGTCTTGAAAATGCTGCTGGGCGTCGGCAATCCGTGCGTCGAGATTGACGGCATTGTCACGGAGGCTTCGGTATCGCGTGACAGGCAGGAATCGCTGACTTTGGTCGAGGACGATTTTCGCTTGCTGGACCGACTCGCGTGAGGCAGTGAAGGACTGCTTATCGAGCAGGTCCTTGGCACGGTTGATTAGTTCCTGGAACTCAGCGACGGCGGCATTGGCGCGTACGGTGCGTGCCCGTATCTCGGTTTCGAGCACGCCGGTGGGAAGCGTGGGCTGCTGGAGTTGTGCCTGTAGTATCGCCAGAGCGGCTTGAGCTTCCTGGTTTGCGGGGTCGAGTTGGAGGACCTCCTGGTAGAGCTTGGAGGCCAAATGGTATTGTTGCGAGTGCTGGGCGGCTTGCGCACGAGAAAGTCTTTCCTGTGCATGCAAAAATCGGGCTTGGTTGAGAGCGTCGTTTGTGGGTGGCGACGGCTGTGGAGCGGTGAGGGGTTGTTGTTGTGACGCGGTTCGCTGTTGCGCCAATTGCTGCTCCATTTGGGCGAGCCGGCGTTCTCGCTCGGCTAATTCTCTTTGTTTTTGGGCGATTTGAGGCGAGACCTGTTGGGGTCGGGGTTGAGCCTGTGGGGGTTGTTGTGCCAACTGTTGTTTGCGTTGCTGCTGTGCTTGGGCGAGTTGCTGTTGGCGTCGTTGTTCTTCTAGCCGGGCCTGCTCTTGTTGTGCTTGTTTTTGCTGAGCGAGTTGTTGTTGGCGTTGTTGTGCTGCTCGCCGAGCTTGTTCTTGGCGAGCCTGTTCCTGCTGAGCAAGTTTTTGCTGTTGTTTGAGTTGGGCTTCACGTTGGGCGAGTTGGCGTTCGCGTTCGGCGATCTGTTGCTGGAGTTGCTGAGCCTGTTGACGTTGTTGTTGGGCGAGTTGCCGTTGGCGAAGCTCTTCTTCTCGTCGAGCTTGTTCTTGACGGGCTTGCTCTTGCTGAGCGAGTTGTTGTTGCTGTTGTTTGAGTTGGGCTTCGCGTTGGGCGAGCTGGCGTTCGCGTTCGGCGATTTGTCGCTGTGCTTGGAGGCGATGCTGCTGTTGTTGCTGGGCGAGTTGCTGTTGGCGGAGTTGCTCTTCTCGCCGAGCTTGTTCTTGGCGAGCCCGCTCCTGTTGGGCGAGTTGTTGTTGACGTTGTTTGAGTTGGGCTTCGCGTTGCGCGAGTTGGCGTTCGCGTTCGGTTGCCTGTCGCTGTGCGGGTTGTTGCGGGGGTGTGGGGGGTTGCGGTTGGGTTTGCTGTTTACGTTGTGCCATTTGTCGCTGAGCGAAATCTTGTTCCTGCCTTGCGATGGCGCGTTCCTGTTGGGCCAATTCGCGAGTGCGACGGGCTAATAGTTGTTCAAGCTGACGCGCCTGGTCGAGCTCGCGTTGGGCTTGATCGGGAGGTGTCGTCGGCGCTGGCGGCTGTGGCTGTGGTGGTTGGGCTTGCTGCTGTTGAGCTTGATCTTGTCGTAGCTGACGCAGAGCCAATTCGCGTTCGCGTTGTGCCATTTCACGCTGTTGTTGCCGAGTTAAGACCTGGGGTGTTTGCCGGGGCGTTGTCGGTGTGGGCGGCTCGACGGGTTGTTGTTGTTGTGCGGTAGTGGTTGATGTGGGGGCAGTAGGCGTAGGAATAGCGGGGCGCGAGGCGAGCTTTTCGGAGATGATCATCAACTGGCGGTCGATGCGTTCGTTCTC
>JAJRXX010000006.1 GCA_024276075.1 Planctomycetota bacterium | reverse complement strand
TGGAGGGGTCGGGTCGGCCCTGGTTTCGGACGGATCGGCAGAACCTCGCTAACTGATCGTCGTCCGTCACGATCATGCCCCCTTCGCCGGTGGTGATCTGCTTATTGGGGTAGAAACCGAAAACCGCGGCTCGTCCGAACGACCCCAACGGTCTTTCGCGGTATCGCCCGCCCAGCGCTTCGCAGCTATCCTCGATCAGTGCGATTTCGTGTGCCTGTGCGATCTTGGCCAACTCATCCATGTGCGTGGGGCAGCCGAAGACCTCGACAGCGAGGATCGCTTTGGTGCGGGGTGTGATGGCCTGCTCGACTTGGGCGGGGTCCATGTTCAGTGTGCGGGGGTCGATGTCGACGAAGACGGGTTTGGCGCCGACGTAGAGGATACAGTTTGCCGAGGCGATGAAGCTGAACGGCGTCGTGATCACCTCGTCGCCCGGGCCGATGCCAAGACTCAGCAGGACCAAGTGAAGCCCTGCGGTTCCGCTGCTGACAGCGATCCCGTGTCGTCGGCCTGTACGCTCGGCGACCATTTCTTCGAATCGTGCCTGTCGCGGCCCGATACTTAATCGACCCGAACGCAGCACGTCGGTGACTGATTGGATCTCTGCCTCGGTAATATCCGGGTGACTCAGCGGGATCACGCTCATGTGTAGGACCAATTAAAAAGGTATTTCCAAGGCTTCTTGTTACGGGTGTCTGCTTTGGTGTGTGATAGTTTGATCGCTTGAAGGGTGTGCCATGTTAAAGGATATCAACGTGCTAGCCGCTGAACACCCTGGCTAACGCGAGTTGCGCCTGCTGGGTCCGCTTCAGGTACACCCAGGCAGCCTGGAGCCTCATCGCCGCGGTGAGGTTGCCCCCGCCGCGTACGAGCAGTTTAAAGTCTTCGTTCTGTTGTTCGGTCAGCGGCCGACCGTGTTTGGCCAGCAGCATGATCAGCAGGTTGTTGGTTTGTGGATTTGAGAAACCCGTTAGGCCTTGCGTCGCAGCATCGGCGTGAGGCGACGTGGAATTAATTAGGCCAATGAGAATCGCCTGGGCCAAGGAAGTATTGGTGTCGGGATCGGCGAGGATTGGCCCCAGCAGTGATGCCGCGACCGCACTGTTGTGCTCGTGGAGGGCACGCGTGGCTAAGCTGGCGATCCCCCAATCGGGTTGGCGTTGACTTTGATGCGGGCTCTCGCACGACAGGATCAATCCCAGCAGGATCGCAATGGCGTCGTCGTCTGGCGCGTGTTCCTGGGCATACTTGAGTGCCCAACGGTTGACCAGCGGGTGTCGTCTCTCGATTAGCCCGATGACGGCGGGCGTAATATCACGGCCGGTGGCGATCGCAATACCAGCTTGGCCAAATCTCTGGATTAAGGGATGGTCGTCGCGTGTCAACGAGTTAAAAGCCTGTTCATCAAGCCACTGCGCCAGCCCCAATGCCACAAGCGCCAGCCGGGTTTTGTCCGCCAGGTCCGTTGCCGCGGCGAATCGCTGCTGCCACAGGCTGATGGCACCCGAAGCGCCGAAGCGCATCGCTACGCGCAGCGCCATCAAGCGGAGCTTGGAGCCGAATCGTTGCATGTCGCTCATTTTGGCTGCCCAAGGGGCGCAGCGGTCAAGGTCATAGCGCAGCGCTGTTTCGAGCAACATCAGGTAAATCGAATTTCGCTGGGGGGCATCCGATTGCAGGAGTTCTTCAAGCGTGTGTTGAGCTTGCGTATCACCCAATTGCAGCAGCAGCAGCGAGGCGAGGCCTCGGTGTGCGAGGTTGTCTGACTGGGCACCTTGTTGGAGCAGGTCAATATCGGTGAACTGGTTTGCTTGGACCAATTGGCCCGCGACGATCACCTTGATCGCGGGGTCCAGACCGGGCCAGCGGAGGATTTGTTCACATTGGTCTAGTGTCAGCAGCTTTTGGTCCATCGCTGCGCTGAGGACCTGTGCTTGGGTGGCGGGGTCGTCGATGGCGGCGATACGAACCAGGTCGAGCATGCGCTGGGGGTGACACTGAGCCAATCCCAGCAGCCCGTGAATCTTGAGATCAGGGTGATCTGATCGGACCATCTCGCTGAACAACGGCCTGAGTCCCGGATCGCCAAGGTCGCGCAGCGCACGCAGCAGGCGATGGTGTTGGCCGTCGCTTCGGATAGCGATGCCGTTGCGTAGGACGTAGATGGCAGACCGTGTGGTGTCGTCTAGTTCATTGACTTGGCTTCGAGCGGTCGTGCCCAGCAAAAAAATGGCTGACAGTGCGGTTAACAGGATCGCTTGGCGAGAGGTAAACATCATCAAGTCATTTTAACACCCGGCCGTGAGATCGCTACGTAGGGGTTACCAACTGATCGGGGCTAATTTTGATCGATCTTCTTCTGATTATCGGTCCGCTGGAGGTCCGCGATCAGGCGTTCGAGTGGTCGAAGTGTTCGTCTGAGGTGAGCTTGCGAGGGCCAGTTGAGGAATTGGAGACCCAGGTATGAGGTCTGCCCATCGGGATTTGTTTGGGCGTTACGGACCTCGACCACGAATATGAGTTCTTGATCGATCTCAGGTATATCTAAGCGTAGGAACATCGGCTTACCGATTTTCACTTTCGTCCCTATTGCGATTTGTAGGTTTAACCCGCACCCGCCGGCGGATAGGTTTGCTAACTCGCCTGAAAGGCATAGAGCGTCGAGCGGCGCGGCGTTGAGATTATTGGGCGCGACGCCGTGGATCCAGCCGTATGACTGTGTTAACCGATCAAGCGACACTCGCACGTCATGACGCCTTTGGCTACGCCTGACCCGCGCGGGTTTGCTGATGATCATCCCCAAGACGGTCTTGGACTCGTTAAGCTTGATCGAACACTGCGTGTGTTCGATCTGAGATTTGAACGTATAGATACGCTGTCCGCTGGTGAAAAACGCATCGACGGCCTGTCCGGGTGTAAATTCGACTTGCTTGCCGATACTCTGAGGTTTGTCGAGATAGAGGTGTTGGGCGTCGAACCCCAGCAGGCGTGTACGGGCAGCGAAAAGATCGCCTCGCCGATTGAAGTAGTGCAATTCGAGCGAACGATTGCGCGAGCAGGCTTCGGTTAGCAACTCCTCGGTCTCTGAATCCTGGGCGGCCGGTTCGGGTGGCAAGACGATTCCTCCCCACCAGCCGAACGAAATATACGGCGGCGGCAGATGTCCGATATATGTAATTTATTTCGGAAACTATAGCTATATACTTAATAGGCTCGTTCTAGCCGGCGTGGGTTGGGATGGGGCACAGGCAGACCGATAAGAAGAAACAGAGTTGTAAGGCCTGTATTTGCCCAGGCTTGTTGATGTGTGGAAAATGCTTCGGATCGATTATGAACTACGAACGAGACAACATCGCCCGGCTTGTCGCCTACACACCCGGTGAGCAGCCGGGGCAGCAAGGGCGGGTGGTCAAGCTCAATACAAACGAGAACCCATACCCCCCGGCCCCGTCGGTGCTCGATGCCATCCGGGGCGTCGGAGCGCAGGCGCTGCGGCGATACCCACCGCCGACTGCGGTACGGGTCCGCGAAGCAGTGGCGCAACAGCACAAGCTGACGCCTCAACAGGTGATCGTGACCAACGGCGCAGATGAATTGCTACGCCTGGCGGTAACCGTGTTCTGCCAACCGCAAGGCTGTAATCGCAGCGGCATCGCTGGTGGCATGGGGGTCACAAATCCGACGTATTCGCTCTACCCGGTGTTGGCGGGTATTCAAGACACGCCGATTGTGAGTGTGCCTTTGGACGAGGATTTTGCCTTGCCCGAGAATTTCGCGGATCAACTTAACGAAGCGGGGTGTCGGCTGGCGCTGGTGGTCAATCCGCACGCGCCCTCGGGTCGGCTCGAGCCGCTGGATCGACTCGAACGCCTGGCGCAGCAGTTTCGCGGAGTGGTGCTGATCGATGAAGCGTATGTGGACTTCGCGGCAAGCGACGCGCTGGCGTTGTTAGACCCTGCTAGAAAACTTGACAACGTCCTGCTGCTGCGCACGCTCAGCAAAGGATATTCGTTGGCCGGCCTGCGTGTGGGGTACGCCCTGGGTCACACCCGCTTGATCGAGGCGCTCGACAAGGCCCGGGACAGCTACAACACCGATATCCTGTCACAGACAGCCGCCGTGGCGGCATTGGCCAGCCGTGACGAGGCGGCCAAAACGTGGCGGGCGGTGATCGATGAGCGTGCCCGATTGGCGAGTGAGCTGACCGCTCGGGGGTATCGGGTGTACCCCAGCGAGTCGAATTTTCTGCTGGTCGTGCCTCCGCGCCAGGCAAAACAGGTGTACGAATCATTGAAGGCGGACGGGGTGCTGGTGCGATACTTTGAGCAGGACCGTTTGGCCAATAAATTGCGGATCACCGTCGGCACGCCCGATGAAAACAACATGCTGCTGGCGGCGTTGGATAAAACTTGACGCTACCCACTACGGCTTAGCTGCGGCACAGACGAGCGAGCTTCAAACCCGATATCATCACCATCATGGCACAACGCACCGCGACAATCAGCCGCAAGACGAACGAAACCGATATCACAGCATCGCTGTGCCTCGACGGCGGGCAATACAGCATCAATACCGGGGTGGGCTTTTTCGACCACATGATAGACCACGTGGCTAGGCACGGGGGCCTGGGCCTGAATATCACCGCCAAAGGCGACACACACGTCGACGATCACCACACGGTTGAAGACGTCGGTATCGTTTTAGGGCAGGCACTGGTCGAGGCGCTGGGCGATAAGCGCGGTATCGAGCGGTTCGGCTTCGCGTCGGTCCCGATGGAAGACACCCTCGCACGGGTGAGTGTGGACCTGTCGGGGCGGCAAGCGGTGGTGTACGACGTGAAATCCACAGCATTCCGCGCCGGCGGCTCCAAGATCGGCACGTTTGATACGCAACTGGTCGAGGAGTTCCTGTCGGCCTTCTCAAACAACGGCCGGTTTAACTGCCACGTCGAGGTGCCCTACGGCAGCAACCACCACCACATCGCCGAGGCGATCTTCAAGGCTCTGGGCAGGGCGCTGCGCCAAGCGGTATCAATTACCGGCGACCAGGTGCCCAGCACCAAAGGCATGCTGTAGTACGGATCAAGATAACCGTGCGTGATTGTGACGAGCCGCGCGCGTCAGCAAGCGGTCCTTCTTCTTAACGGTACAGCGCATCAAGCGATTGCGTCGATCAATTCAACCGAGACGTGATGTCATTGAGCAGGGTTTGGGCGTCTTGGCTGTCGAGTTTGCCAGCCGACCAACGGTAGCCCAAGCTGTCTCCTTCGTTGCGGGGGATGATGTGGAAGTGCATGTGCATCACGACTTGTCCCGCAATCGGGCCGTTATTCTGCAGCACGTTCCAACCCGGTGCACCGGTGGCGGCCACGACCGCCTTACCCAGCCGTGGCAGCAGCGAAGCGCATGCGCCGACCAACCCGTCTGGCATCTGGTCGAGTGTCGTGTAGTGGGCTTTGGGGATGACTAGGCTGTGTCCGCGTGACAGCGGTCCGACGTCGAGGAACGCCAGGGCGTGTTCGTCTTCGTACAGCTTGTAAGCCGGTATTTCGCCGGCCACGATCTTGCAGAAAATACACCCGGGCTCGGGTGCGGGCGGGGTGGGAATCGCCGTGGTCATCGTCGATACAGCCTCCGGGTGTAGGGGGACGATACGACCGGATCATAAAAAGCTCTGTGGGCTGTGACAACCATGACCCAAGCACGG
>JAJRXX010000036.1 GCA_024276075.1 Planctomycetota bacterium | reverse complement strand
CGTGTGGTCGAGAAGAAGACCGCTCCTTTACAGTCGCGGCTCGTCGCGGTGACGCACGGATTGATCTGTTCCCGACGGGGCTCGGTTCACGAGGGGTTCTTAGGCCCCAAGGCTTCCGGCCCGTGCCCAGAGCAACCAAGTTTGCCGGCCCGCTATTTTTTTTGTTCCGCTCGCAACACGTTGGTCCTCTCCGAAGGCTACCCATACGAGGTTGTTGAGCGAAGACATAGCGGAATCGTCGTAAGGGGACGACCGAAACAGGATCGGGCGGGAAAGGGTATGGAAAAGCAGGAACGGCTAGCTGGGTAAAGGACTTACGTCACATCAGCTAGCCAAGAGGCGGGAATACCAAATTGATAAATATGGCGGCGAAACCGCAATTGTGGGACACAGAAATGATAATCGAACCCCGTTTTGGGGGTCGTTAAGCGGGTTTGCGCCGCTTGAGCAAACGGCGCCCGGCGCGCAGACGGCGCGGCTTTGTGTTCGATCCGGGCTGACTGACGCGCAAATTTTGCGCATTCGTGGCCTGCGGATTTCGGTTTGATTTGACCGCTTGTTGCTCTGAATACGGATAGCCAGTGCCTTTGATGATTCCCGTGACCACGTCGGCAAAGATGTAGGAGAACCGGTACAGCGCGCTGCTTTTTATATTAGAACCTGTGGGCTGCCGGAGTAGCCATCTCAGAGCATCAGCGCCGGTCAATCTCGGTGTAAGCAGGCGGTGGCAGAGACCGTAAAGCGTGCGTGAATCTAGACGCTTGAATATTTCGCTGCGGCGGTTTCTCTGACTCATTATTAAGATCGCCCGCCGGATCAGTGATCGGTTGGATTCGAGGGGCGGCGGGCAGCGTCGTAACGATTCGGCGAGAGCGGTCGTTTCCCGAATGCAAATTCTCAGTTGCCGGGCAAGCACCTTGACATCATTATTTCGCTCTTCCATGAGCATCGTCTCCTGTATCTGAGATCAGGCCACAAGCACGTCCGACCTGTCGATCGCACGCTCGATTTGACTGATCGTGTGTGTCCGTCCGTGAAGTGATCTGATGATTTGCATGACAAGCCGTGCGTCGACCGGATCGTCGCCGGTGATCGTCGCGGCCACCTGAACAATTTTGGAACACAGCCTGAGCCCACCAAAACCCGGTAAATTAGCCAGTTTGGTGATCATCGTCAGTCCGTCGGCCGTGAAGCGTATTTTGTCGCTTGCGTATAGCCTCTTAATCTCTTCGATCGTGTGAAGGGGCTGAGGGTCTCTGCCGCCGTCGCCGCTGCGTAGGCATTCCGTAATGTCGTAACGGATAGCGACTCGGCTGCTGAATTGACCGCAGAATAGATCGGAGTCCGCCACAGCTTCGTTGATCTTGACCGTGCCCACGAGAATGACGGGCACACCGCACTCATCGTGCAGGTCACGTAGCAGTTCCAGGGCCTCGGGTTTGAGTTGATGGGCTTCGTCGATCAGTAGCGGGCGGCCCGTCCTGCTTAGTTTTTCGATCAATTTCGATTCTGCCTTGAGCAACGTTTCGGCGCCGCGCAGTTGCAGAAGCTGAGCCAGATGCTTGGCTAGGCTCGAAGGCGTCCGCGTCGATTGGGTTACGCGGATCAAAATCGCACCTGTATGGATGGCTGCCGCCGCTTTCAGCGTCAAGGTTTTGCCACGCCCGGCGTCGCCGTAGATTAGGCCGATCGCAGATAATTCAATGGTCTTGGCGATCACAAGTAAAATGCGACGCGCCACTTCAGTCTCTACAAACGTATCGGGCAACGCGACCTGACGGCGTCTCGCCAGCGTCTCTAGGAACTGGTTGATGCCCCTCACGACACGATCTAGATCAACCGTGCTGTCGTCGGGACGGATCATGTTTTTGAAACGTGATAACGTCCCTCTACTAAATCCTTCCCCCATCGCCTCGGCAACATCGGTCAGTGAAATCCCCGGCTGATCGAGAACACGGCGGAAATCGGCTTGTACACGCTGCACCACGTCCCAAGGCAGCGGGCCGTCAGGCAACCGTTGGCCCATGCGCAGCCGCCTTGATGCTTTAGCGATCCGTTCAATAATCTCGTGTGTCGTAGTCATAGGAGGTCGTCCAGGATGTGCCGGTCGTCACGTTCGTCCGTGTCGCTTGACGCACCGAGCGTTTCTGATGGATCGACTTCCGTGTCGAAAATAAGCGATTCGGTATCGTCGATACCAGCGCACCGTGCACTGGCCAGTTCCCGTAGTGATTCGAGCCCGCCGGTGAACAGCGGGTTGTCGTCCAAGTGCTCGGCGCCTACCACCTTGCGCAAACGGTCTTTTTGAACGGCCTTCGATTGCCCGTCGAGGGGTGTTTGAATGAGCTTCATAGACCGATCGGCGGTTGGCGTTGGTGGTGTCTCGTCGGGTAGTGCGGCGTCGGCGAGCAGCTCCGAGTCGGTCAGGTACTCCTGGTGGCGGTGCTCACGGATGAACGACATTGATTTGCTGTATTTCGCCTTGGCACGGTTGAGATCGGCCACGTGCCGGCGACTGATCGCGTCGGTGCCGTGCCGACCCCCAACGCCGTTCATCGCGGTCTCGCAGACGAACCGCCACTGCTCGTCGAACACGCGGATCGTGCCCAGGTCGTGGGGATCGAAGCTGACGTTCAGCAGCGCCCGGTCCTTTTTGCGCAGCGCTTTAAACGGCGTAAGTGCCGGGTCGAAATGGCCGTAGCTGAGGTTTCGGCCTGCGACGTTGATCATGATGCCGTTGCGTGTGACGGTCACGGGCTTGTGCCACTGCTGCATCAGCAGGTCCAGCGCACCGGGGTCGGCCATGACGCGGCGGCTGAAGCACCACCGTGCCATCGCGTCGTCGGGGCTCAGACGAACGGCGTCTTCGACCAGGTCATCGATCCGGTGGTCGCTGCGGCGGTTGTAGCCCTGGACGTACTTGGCGAACCGCTCTCGTATATGCTCAAAGGTCGGGATCAGGCGGCGATTATTGAGGATGCGGACCAGCGACTCGGGCTTGGTGTCCGTGCTGCGGCCCGCGTAGGTGGGCAACGACTTAAAGAAGTCTTCGATCGACCGGAACCACCGCTCGGTACGCGCCTTGCCGTTGGGGTTGTACGCCAGCGAAAAGTGCGGCTCGATCGACAGCATCTTAAATAGACCCGCCGCCTGCGGCTCGTTGACCGTGATATTCATCTTGCCCAGCCGCTGCTGCTTGGTCTGGCCGTGGAACGCGTAGCAGTCGTAGTCCTTGCCGTTGTCGATCCAGACGACCGACGGCCCGCCGTGATTCGCTTCGTCCATTAGCCCGTGCCGCAGCGCGGCCAGGATCGTCGAGCTATTGGGCGACTCGCTGATCACCCAGCCCGTCACGCGGCGCGTGCGCCAGTCGAGCCAGGCGGTCAGCCAAGGCCGTATCAGCTTGCCGCCGAACAGGCACCACAGGTCCATCTGCTTGTGATCACCTACCCAGCAGTGGCCAGCGGTCCACGCCTCTTTATCCTGGGCGATATAGGGCGAGAGACTCCCGCGCCATTTCGACGGCTCACGGTGCCGGGTCTGGATATCCGGGGCGATGCGGTCGTTGAGCTGACGCTGACAGCTCTTGTACGAGCACCAGGTCCAATCTTGCTGGCGGGCCAGGTCTTTCACACGCGACCAGCAGCTCCGCAGCGACGGCTGGCGGTCGTCGAGGTACAGGTCGCGCAACGCCTTCCACGCCGCCGGGTCGGCCACGCCGCGTGTGTTGCCACCGCGATTGTCGATCAGTTTTAAGATGTCGATGGGGCTGCGGTAGCTGCGGTGCCACCGCCGCAGCGACGGCGTAGAGATCGACAGGTCGGGGAACCGCTGGCCGAGTTCGTGGATCAGTCCGGGCAGCCAGTCGTGCTGGTTGTCGGTGCGATCGACGCGGTACTCGTTGAACGTGTCAACGCAGGCGGCACGCTGCCACGCGGCCTGCTGTTGGCGCTCGGTGTAGCACGACAGGTCTGGCGCACGGTACGACCGCCCCGCAGCGCCGGGCGCTAGCTTCAGGTTGTAGCTGCGGTGGACGAACCAGCGTGCCTTGCCCCCGCCGGGCGGCTTGAGGTAGAAGGCCAGGCCACGGCCCGACAAATCTGTTCGGCACCTGCGGGATAGATGGTCTGCGTTCACGCCAAGCAGCCGCGCTGCCTCGCGCACATCGACCAGCATCGACCAGTCGGGGGTATCGGGCTGCGCGACCAGGATGGATCGGGTCGCGACGTTCATGTCCCGCCACCCAATTCATCGCGGTGGGCAGAGCGCCTGCGGTGCGTCAGTCCACGCCTATTTTTCAGCTTTCGGTCGCAGTAGGGGCATGGCAACACAGCGTCTTCCGTGACTTGAGTGTTTGGTTTGATAGTTGTGTCGGGGTCGTCCGCATGTTTGCTTTCCGTGCTGGCGGTGCGCTGGTCACGCAGCTTCGCTTGGGTCTGGTCCAGGCTGTGGCGGAGCTGGATGTTCTCCTGCTTGAGCCGATCCCTTTCCTCGGCCAGGTCCGTCGCGTTCTCACGCTCTTCGATCAGTATCTCATGGCCATTTGGACAGTAGTACGGCTCGCCGTCATCGGCTCGCATCTGTTCGAGGATGACGGGTATGGCGTACTGCACAGCGCACGTCGGACAGGCCATCCACTGCATCGGGGTAATGATTTCATCTGCGTTGTTGAACTTGTCGAGCGGGTTGCCGCTGGATAATCTAGGCATCGATCGCCCTTTCGTTTGGTGTGTGACTTTGACGGGTTGAACACCAGGCGTTGGGGCGATCTCTTTTTGCCCCAGCGATACCCCTACGGGTTTAAGAATCTCCTTTTGATTTCATCTGTGGTGAGAGGCTGTTTTAGCTGCCCGATCTTCCCAGCTCGTGCGAGCGCGTCGTATGTGATGTGTTTGGCGAGCATCTGCGCCATGAGCTTGGCTTTGTCTTCTCCAATGGCGGCGGCGGTCGCGTCGTAACCCTCGTCTGCCATCAGACAGACTTCGTCGGCGAGCGCCGTTATCGCCTTCCACGAGCGTTCCAGTGCTCGATGGAGATCGGCGAGCGTGGGTTCGTGATTCTGATTGGAATCGTCATTCATAGGGCAAATCTCAAATAGCCAGCAATCTTATTGTAAGCATATATTAATATTTAGCAAGTTGATTTGACAAATTATTAAAATATACTAGCCTGTATCGGCATAGATGCTTGGAGTCTGATATTATGGAAACAGTGGCTAAATCCCCAACTAAATTGACGCATAAGCTCAGGCGGCTTTGCAAAGGCCGCGACCATAAGGAACTCGCAAATGCGGCGGGCGTCACCCGACAGGCCATTGCTCAGTACCTAGAAGGATCAACTCCAGGGCCAGGAGTGCTGCTCGCGCTCGCAAAAACCTTCACTGTGCCAATCGAGTGGCTTATTGACGACACCCTAAGCTGGCCACCACCAAACAACGCAGCGGTGTTGCTCAGCGATCGTGATTTAATGTTAGAAGTCGCACGACGCTATCGAGAGGAAGCGTTGCGGGTGATTAAGATTTTGAAAATTGCAGAAAAGACTGACTGGTACGCGGTAGCTGAGAAATTATTTAAGTCCGGATTAGATTGGCATAGTCCGGAAAGAGTCGACGTCCCAAGCGGCCTGTTGGCGATCGACTATAGCGGAACCCTGCTTCTACGCTGTTACATTTACGATCTGGCTTCCTGGCAAAATAAGTTTCACACAGAGTTGCCCGGTTCAGACAAATATCATGCGGAAGATTTGTACATCCAATCTCTCCATGATCGCCTTGAATCATTACTCGCAAAAAATCCGGGCATCGGATGGATGTTGCTTCATCACAACATGAAAGCAGAGTGTGAAATGTTCCCGGATCGACGGAAGCAAATGCTAGATTCTGTGTCAACAGTTTTAAAGAAAATCAAGAACAAAGAAGAGGCGAGGGGTGCTAACATTGCTGTGGTTATTAAAGGGAATCCCCCCTTTCCCCTGCCAGAAGAAGACGATTGATTTCAATTAGAAAAGCCACGGATGGCACCCGCAACTCCTAAAATTCAGCCTCGATCGCGCCGCAGCAATCTCGGCAAGATGCTCGCGTTGGAGCTTTCCAACGAAGAGCGGCTTCTTGTGATGTTGCACTATCGTGATCGACTCTCGTTTGACCAAATCGCGCACACCATGGGCGTGACACGGTGCCGTATCGAAGACATTTATCAATCCGTACACGCCCGCGCCGATGCGCGTGCGCGTCGTAAACGGCGTGAGGCGAATCTAGCCAATCTGTCACCGGGCCGTCGCGCCAAACGGAAGAAGGCCCAGCGACCATGAGCATCGAATTCGACATCCTGACTTACTCCGGCGGTCCGGTCGTACAGCGCAGCCTGTCGGTGAACCAGGTCGTCGAGCGTATCCGGCTGGGACGCGGGCATTCGCTGTCACCGGGACCGGCGAAGGTGTACAGCCAGATCGCGGCGGTGTATGCGGCGGTTAGGGCGAAGGCGGACGCATTAGCTTCGATGCCGCTGATGGTCAGCACGGGCGACGACGAAATCGTTGAGACGGGACCGCTGGTCCGGTTGTCGGCGTGCCCGAACCCGAAGATGACCGGGCGTGCGTGTTTCAGGGCAACCAGCGCGTTCCTTGACCTATTCGGGCGTTGCCACTGGGTCAAAAATACAGATGCCGCAGGACGTGCGCTTGAGGTATTTGTGATCAACCCGCTTCAGATGCAGGCGGTGGTCAATCGAACTACGGGCGAGCTGACGGGCTGGCGTTTCCGCGCCGCCGGTACGATGCGTGGTCGTGAGCAGATACTCCCCGTCGAAGACGTGCACACCATCATAGACCCTGACTTCGAGGACCCGGATCATCCGTGGGAGGGGTTAGGCGCACGCCGCGCCGCTGCGCGTGCGATCAGCCAATACTGGAAAGCGGACTTGGCCAACGAAGCGAGCCTGGACAATGGCGTTGAGCCGGGCGGTGTGTTCACGATGCCGGGTACACCAACTGATCCCCAAATAGCCGACATGCGCGAAATGATGGACGATCGCCACACGGGCGTCCTGAACCGGCGTCGCTTTATGCTGCTATACGGAGGGGCAGATTTCAAAGCCACCCAGTCCATGTTTAAGGACATGGAATTCGCCGGGCTAAAGGGCATGAGCCGTGAAGATATTTGCGCTGCGTTCAGCGTGCCACCGTCTGTGGTGGGATTCTTCAAGGACAGCAACTACGCGCACGCCGAAGCAGCACAGAAGCAGTTCTGGATCAACACCAATCTGCCGCGTGCCGCGTGGATCGCCGAAGAGTGGACGATCGGCATACTGGCGGGATTCAACGGTGATCGCTCGCTTGGTATCGCCGACGCTCGTCGTGACAGCCTGCGGACACGCCAGCAAAAGGCGTATGGGTTCACACGCGCACGCGACACCGCCAGGCGCACGGCTCAGCGGTTCTTCGCGTGGTTCGATTCCAGCGTGATCCCGGCCGTTCAGGCGGCTCTGTTGGATCAGGCGGAAATGGCAAAGGCGTGGCTAGACAAAGGCGTGCCACTGAACCAGGTTATAAAAGCATTTGACTTACCGTTCGCTGAGCAGCCATGGGGCGACACTTGGTACAAGCCCATCGGGCTGGCCGACGTGCGAGAGGACACGCTGCCGGGAGCGGAAGACCCCGATGGCACACCCGGCGATCAGGAGCAGGCAGAGGACCGCGATGTGGCTGTCAGAGCGCACGGGCCTTTGGCGATCGACCAGAAGACCGAGCAGACGCTAAATCGGCTGTGGGAGCAATGGCGTGCGAGCTGGTCGGGTTTGGAGCGCTCGGCGCGTAGCAGGATCAAACGTCACTTCAGTAGCCTGCGTGCGGAGACACTGGCACGGCTGGCCGAAGCGGTGCCGGAGCCGGGCGCACGCAGCGTTACGCCAGACCGTGTGCACGATCTGATCGGTCTGATCCTGTTCGATATCGTGAGCGCCAATGAAACGCTGATCGCTCGCGTCGGGCCACTGCTGCGTGAATCGGCCCGTCTCGGCGGCTCCCAGTCGATGCAGGAAGCCGCCGACGCGCAGGGCAAGGAAGAGCCCAACCTATTCCGGATAGACGATCCCGAGGTCCAGAGCAGGCTGCGGCGGCGTCAGATTCGGTTGGCCAACACGAACCGCACGACCCAGCGTCGGCTGGCTAAATCGCTGGCCGAGGGTCTGGCGAACAACGAGACCCAAACCCAGCTCGCGGATCGCGTTCGCCAGCAGTTCAAGATTGCATCGAACCGAGCCGCGACCATTGCCCGCACGGAGGTCGGCGCGGCAGTTGAAGAGGCCCGACACGAAGGGCGTCGTCAATCGGGTACACCGCTCAAGAGCTGGTTGTGGTCCCGCCGTGAGACGGGCCGTCCGTGGCACCGCGATACCGAGCGGCTGACGCTGGACAATCCCGTACCCAACGCGGAAAACTTTGTGATCGCCCAAACGGGCAATACCGCAGCTCACCCACGCGGCAGCGGCTCGCCCGAAGACGACATTAACTGCGGCTGCACCGCCATCGCACGGTTCCCTGGTGACACCGTGCGTTCTGTTCTGGACCGTTACCGTTCACGCGGTTTTTTGACCTACGAGCAGTTGTGCAAACGCGACCCACTAATCAACACCCAAGGCACGGAAGCCAAACCATGCGACATTCAAAATCCAACCCGGTAGCAGATTTCTACCTCGACGCATCGCGCCGGGGCGTTGAACCCCGTCAAGGCCAGATCGGCCATGCGCAGATGCACGTGAAGGCGATCGATGAGTCACGGCGTCAGATTCACTTCGTCTGCTCCACGGGTGAGGTGGACCACTACGGTGAGATCGTCGAGCCGTCGGCCTTCGAGGCTTCGATCCCGGCTTTCATGTCCAACCCGGTTTTTCAGGCGGGGCATGTCTATGTAGGGCCTTCGGGCGAGCCCAGCACGATCGGACACTGGGAAAAAGTTGTTGTGACGAACAACGCGCTCGAAGGGATCGCGGAATTCGACGACGAAGACCCGCTGGCCCAGCGGTACTGGAACCTCTACAAGAAAGGCCACATGAGGGCGTGCTCGGTGGGGTTCATCGCCGTCGCATGGGAGATGCGGGACGTCGAGATCGAAGGCCGACAGCAGCGCGTCCGCGTTTTCACCAAAGTCAATTTGTTGGAGATCAGCGCGGTGGCCGTGGGTGCGAATCCCAGCGCCTTGGTGCGCGTCGCGTCGGCACTGCGACATGCTCCCGATACCGATCTATCCGACGACATGGAACGGCTCGCGAAAGCGCTTGAACCGTTCTTCGAACGCACGTTAAAGACCATTCTTCACGCTGGCCCCGGAGGCCTTTTGTGCTCGCTTTTGCAAGATATCCTCGAAGCGCAGCACGGCCACGCAGAGCTAGAGCATGAGGATTTAGACGATATCTACGCGCCCGGGGATCAGCCCCCCCGGACCGCGTCGGACAAGGGCGATCCTGAATTCAAAACAGAGCTGCGCGATTTGTTGGCCACGGCCAAAGAACGCGCGTGACTAAGTAATCGAAAGGTGATTTTGTTATGGACCCAGAAACCAAACAAATGATGGTGGAGGTCAAGCAGTACCTGGCCGAAGCCAACAAGATCAAAGGGGCGGTGACGCAGCTCGAAGAGCAGATGCGCGGGCTGCCGCAGACAATCGAGAGCAAGCTCGCCGCCGTGCGGCGCACCGCGTGGGATGACCGTGGCCGGTACCGGGGTGTATTCGGCAGCGAAGACGAGGCACGCGGATTCGGCTTGTTCGTGCTGGCCGAAGTCGGGAAGGACGCCCGTGCGCTCGAAGCGTTCAAGAGCGAGTACCGGGACGTGTTCCAGCGTGCGATGGGAACCGACACCACGGCTGCGGGTGGTGGTCTTGTGCCCATCGAGTACAGCAACCGCGTGCAGCGGCTGGTGGAAGAGTTTGGGGTGTTCCCGGCGAATGCGTTTCCTATGCCGATGAGTTCGGACTCGCTGACCTTCCAGCGTCGAGTCGGTGGCGTGCAGATTTTTAAGACCGGCCAGGGCCAATCGGCTCAGGAGTCCGATCCAAGCTACGCGACGATCAATCTCAATTCTGATGAATGGAACGCATTGGTTCTGTACCCCAAGTCATTGGGTGAAGACGCGGCGGCGGAGATCGGCGAGTTGGTTGCGATGGAGATGGCTCAGGGCTATTCCCAGCAGATTGACGATTCGGCTTTCGTCGGTGACGGCACTCCGGCATCGCTTGACGTGCACGGGATCACCAAGCGCCTGATCGATATCAACGGCGTCGACGACGGCGGTGGCCTGGTGCTGGGCACGGGATCAGCGGGCGCTGGGTGGG
>JAJRXX010000035.1 GCA_024276075.1 Planctomycetota bacterium | reverse complement strand
CGGCACGTGTGGCCGACCGCCTTGGCCCTGATCTTCGACAAATACGTTCGCCACCGAGTCAGCCAGCTGTTGCCACGGGATGTGTTGGTCGCACTTCTCGAAAAACTCAACCGTCCGGGGACAGCCCAGGTCCAGCGTAGCGGTATCAGCAAAGGTCGGGGGATTCGTAGAGCGTTCCATGAAGGCGTCTTTGCGGTAAAAGGTTCGAGGCTGGGCGTAAGCAGCTTCCGCATTATACCCCGTACTGAAAGAGAGGTTTTTCAGAGGGCTCTTTTGGCCTGTGGTGTACGCCACAAGCTGCGATCGTAAAGGAGCGGGCAATTTGTTGTAACGATACGCATATGATTGTGTTGGGAATGTTCTAGGCGCTGTTTCAAAACACCTCTCCCCTGCAGGCAACATTATGCATCAAGCGGCGGCTCGGTGCGGTGTGCGCTGTACATAGCCACCCTCGTTGCCACGCGATACAACCCCGCCATCCAGGCCTACTACCAACGCCTGGTCGCCTTGGGCAAGAAGAAGGTCGCCTTGATCGCCGCCATGCGGAAGTTGTTGGTTATCCTTAACGCCATCTTGAGAAATCAAAAAATTTGGAGCACAAACACAATGAATACTTGACATTCAAGACCGTCGCTGACGGTCGTGGCTCGTTGTGGACACTGCACGTGGGTTGGGAACACTGTGAGACGAGTGTTCAGGGCATGGCGTTACGTGGTCCGATGCTTTTCGCCAGCCGTTCCTTTTCGCGTCTGAGCTGCATGAAAAAGAAGCCCGCTGCGGCGAGCAGGCAGATCGCAATAGGCCAACTCACGAGCATGACAGCCGCCATCGTACGCGAATCTTCGCGTGCAGCACCGGGGACCGACCAGCCTATGAGGACCATGACCGCCCAGAAGGCAGGTACCAGCAGCAGGACGCCGACGGTGCCCAGCAGCGGCGCGGCTGTGGCTTTGAGGTCGTGCGACTTGCTCTTGCGTGGCGGGAGCTTCATGGGCGCTTGGCGTGTGGTGGGCTTGCTTTGTTTCGTCTTGGTTCTTCCACTGCTGGCGTTGTTCGAATCGCGGGTCGCGGTGGAATGGAGGCCTGCCGCTGCGATCGCGGCTAGCCCGCTGGTTTGATCATCTATTTCGCCCATGATGGATGCGTGCTCCTGCTTGCCTCTAGGCCGTTCCAGAACACCGACCGACGACTGCGGTGAACGGCGGGCAGGGCGCTGGACCGGCTGGCTTCGGTGACGGGGCGTCCCGTTGTGACGGTGTTTGCTCATTCTCGCCTTCTTGCCCCGGAAGTATTCATTATAAATTCGGCTATTTCAGGCGATAACTCCAAATTTGGACGATACTGTGGTTGCCGTTGTTTTGTCGTCTGTGGGTTGTTACGGTCGTATGATACAGCAGTCGAAAAACAAAAAACGAAAAACCGCCTCAGGTCGTACAGACGCCATGGACGCTATCAACCGCTGCATCACCATAGTACAGAGACGGGTTTTTTTCCAGGATTGGCTGACCGCGACGGGTCGATCGATGCTCGTGGGGCTGTGCGTGGCTGGGGGGCTGGTGCTGGCTGATCGGCTGTTGGCGGTGGTCGTGGGTGGGTGGGTCTATGCCTTGATTGGGGTGGCGGTCGTCGGTGCTGGGGTGCTGGGCGCGTGGTGGCGCCAGCCGGGCCGACACGCTGCGGCTGTGCTGATCGATCAGCGGTGCGCGTTAAAAGATTGCGTGGCGTCGGCGCTGTACGCCTCGACGCTCGACGGCGAGCCCATGGCCCGGTCTGTGGTCGATGACGCGGAGGCTGTCGCGCAGCGGTTGTCGTTGAAGTCGGCGTTCCCGTTGCGGCTGACCCGGGTATGGACGTATGCGCCGCTCGTTACGGTGGGCGTTTTGTTGTTGGTGGTGTTCTTGCCTGAGATGGACCTGATCGGTGTGATCCGAGCCTCGCAGCAAAAACAATCGCAGCAGGTCCGAGCCGACGCAGTCCAGCAGGAGGTGCTCGAAGCGGTTACAGCTGTCGAACAGGTTACTGACGCGGAGAACAAGTCCGACGACAGCCTGGAAGACGCGATGAAAGAGCTAGCCCAGATCAGCAAGCAGGACCTGACCCAACCTGAATTGCAACGCGACGCAGCGGCCAAGCTTTCTCAGATTAACCAGCAGCTTGCTCAGGAATCTCAGGATCGCAAAGAGATGTTCCAATCACTGCAAAACACGATGAGCAGGCTCGACCCCGAGGTGTCAGGCCCCGCGGATCGGTTTGTAGATGCGATGCGTCGCAGTGACTTCGACGCGGCTCAAGACGCCCTTGGTGAGTTGGCACAATCATTGGACGAGATGCCTGGGCAGGACCGCCAGGCACTGCGGCAGCAACTCGACAGCCTCGCGGGGCAGCTCCAGCAGGCAGCTTCTGGGCACGCGCAGCGGGCACAAGACAGTCAAGAGCAGATGCGTCAAACGTTGCAAGATGCGGGGATGACCGAGCAGCAGATCGAGCAGACGCAGCAGCAGGGGCTGACATCCGACGAGATTGAGCGGATGTTGACCGAGCAAGGCCTGACGTCCGAGCAAGCCCAGCAGCTCACACAACAAATCCGTGAAATGCAACAGCAGCGGGGCAACCACGACCAGAACGGTGAAACCTGTGAAGATTTGGCATCGGCCTTGAGTCGGCTTAACCAGCAGTCTGATGGCCAGGGATCGCAGCAGTCTTCGTATGACGAGATGGCCAAGCAATTATCCGAGTTGGCGAAGATGCAGCAGGAGCTTCAGAAGTACCGCACAGCCAGACAGCAGACGCAAGAAGCGCTCGACCAGTTGTATTCCCAGTCGTCCAAACCCGCGATCCCTCCCGGTACCGCTGAGGGCGGAGATCCCCTGGGTGAGGAACGGCACATCGAGCCGACCCAGACGCATGCTGTGGGTGACCCCAATCAAGGGCAAGGTCGGGTGATCGCCTCGTGGATGTCGGACGAGGGGGCGGTCAAGAACCAAGCTGGGGTCGAGTTTGACCAAGCGGTGAAAGAGGCTCGTGACGAGGCTGAGCAGGCGGTGACCGACGACCGTGTGCCGCGGCGCTACCACGAGACCGTCCGTGAGTATTTCAACCAGATGCCCCAAAGTCCAGACCAGATCAAGACCCCGCCACCGGCGCCGCGGTGAGTTGGCGCAGCGGAGCAAGGCGCGTTCCCTGACGGACATTATGCACAAGATTTTGTAACCCCTTGCGTCAATCATGGTTTGCTTGCAAGTGTGGTTTGGCCAGTCGTGATCCACTGGTTGCAAGCAACCAGTGCCACCCCCGTTCTTTGAGAACTGTTCCCGTGTGATACGTGCATAATGTCCTCACGGTCGCGGCTCGTTGTGTACGCCACAGGTCAATTGAGAATGCTCTTAGGGCACGTCCTGGGTCTGCGCGGGGATTTTCCATTAACTTAAGCTCGTCGAGTCCGCCCCGGTCCGTGGTCGGTTTGGGATAATCCGTTGATGCCGATCCGTTTCGATCATCCCGAGATGCTCTGGTTGCTGCTGCTGGCGGTGGTCGTGGTTGCTTTTGGGCGGCGTAGCTTGGCGTCGATGGAGTCCTATCGGCGTTGGGTTGCCATCGGGCTGAGGCTGGCGGTCGTGACGCTGGCGGTGCTGATCCTGGCTGACATGCAGGCGGTACGATGGCATACCGATCTGACTGTTTTTGCTGTGGTGGATCGATCCGAATCGGTCCGCCGTTTTGCTCGTCCGCCATCAGTGGCTGTCGGTTCCGGCGAAACGGACACAGATGTGGGGGAGATGCACACCACGATCGAGGCGTGGGTTTCGCGGTGGCTGTCCGATTCGACAGCCGACCACAAGCCCGATGACCGGTTGGGGCTGGTCGTCTACGACGGTCAGCCCAGCGTGGGCGTGTTGCCCTCGACGGCATTTGATACCGAAGCGTCAACAGTGGTCGATCCGGTCGACGGCACGGATACCGCTGCTGCGATCCGTTTGTCCTTGGCGATGTTTGGGCCCGACACGGGCAGGCGATTGGTGCTGATCAGCGATGGGAACGACACGGCTGGCGGCGACCTGCTCGCTGCGGCGCGTGAAGCGGCTGCTGCGGGTGTGTCGATCGACGTCCTGCCTTTGGAATACCAGCTTGAGAACGAAGTCGTGGCTGAGGGTTTGTACGCCCCGGTCGAAGCGCGTCGCGATCAGGCCGTGTCGCTGCGAGCTGTCTTGCGCGCTACGCGCCCCGCTGACGGTTTGCTGCAAGTGGAACACGACGGGGAACTGCTGGACCTCAACGGCTCATCGTCGGGTACGGGTACACCCGTGCGTGCTAATCAGTGGACGCTCGAAGCGTCTGTCGGCGACACAGGTAGCACGCCCGCGGCTTCCAATACTCAGACCGGCCGATATGTGTGGGTCGGTCAGGTCGAAGCCCGTCTGACTCATGTTGGCGCTAATCGTTTCAAGATGCACTTTGAGCCGACACAGCTCTCCGGCAGCGGTGTAGATACGTCGCTGGCTAACAACATTGCTTGGACGTCTACGTTTGTTCATGGCAAGGGACGCGTTCTGTTCGTCGCACGATTCGATAGCACCGGCAGAGAACCGATCCTCGCGGACTCGCTGCGCCGTCACGGCATCGAGCTGGACGTGCTGCCGCCCACGGCTATCCCCATTCGGCTAGATGAATTGCAAAACTACGACGCGGTATTTCTCCAGGACATCCCCGCTGAATTAGTGACGCCCGGCCAGCAGAAGCTCATCGCTCGTTATGTCAACGATCTGGGCGGTGGTCTTGTGATGGTCGGGGGCCCGGACAGCTTCGGTGCTGGGGGCTGGGCTCATTCGCCGATTGATCGCATCTTGCCCGTGGACTGTCAGATACCCAGCCAGACTATTTTGCCCTCCGGTGCTCTGGTGCTCGTGCTGGACCGTTCCGGGTCGATGAGCGGGGGTGTAACGGGCTCACCCTATCCCAAGCAGGAGATCGCCAACGAGGCGGCGGTCTTGGCGCTGGGTACGCTGTTTCCTCAAGACATGGTCGGGGTCGTCGCGTTTGACAACAGTCCCAAATGGGTCGTGCGCCTTCAGTCAAACACTAACCCTCGTGCTGTGGCGAAAAAGATACGCAGCATCAGGCCCGGCGGAGGCACCAATATCTACCCCGCGCTAGAGCAGGCGTATACGGCGTTGGCCAAGCTCAAGGCTCAGGACGCGGCTGTCAAGCACGTCATCCTGCTCACCGATGGGCAGAGTCAGAGTTCGCAGTATTACGAAATCGTTGGCAAGATGGCAGGGGCTGGCATCACCATGTCGACGATCGGTGTGGGTGACGACGTGAACTCGCAACTGCTTGCCCAGCTCGCGCAGATGAGTGGCGGGACGTATTACCCCGTGTCCGACCCGAGCAATCTCCCGCAGGTATTTATTAAGGAAGCACGCACGATCCGGAAAAACCTGATCAGGGAGTTTTCGTTTCAGCCACGGCTTGTTCAGACGGGGTCGCCCATCACGACCGGCCTCGATGCGATCCCCAGGCTCAAAGGGTTTGTCCTGACCTCGCCGAAGCGCGACCCGCGTGTGCTCATGTCCATCGTCGGCCCCGAGGACGAACCGATCTTCGCGCATTGGCAGGTGGGTTGGGGCCGTAGCGCCGCGTTTACCTCCGACGCGGTCAACCGCTGGTCAGCGGATTGGTTGACGTGGCACGGGTACGCGGACTTCTGGGCTCGCACCGCACGTGCCATCGCACGCCCGACCGCCAGCCGAGAGTATGACCTGTTGGCAACGATACACGGCGATACCCTGCATATCCGCCTTGATGCGGTCGCCCCGACCAAGAGCCGGGGCCGCGGCGCATCGTTTCAGAATTTCCTGCGCGTAGCAGGCTCCATGCTCGGGCCCGATGGCAAGACCACACCGGTGCGACTCGACCAGACCGGTCCCGGTATCTATGAGGCGCGGGTGCCCGCGTCCGTGCCCGGCGGTTACGTGGTGAGCCTGTTTGTCTCGGATCGTACCCAGGGGCAGTTCGCCCAGTCGCAACCCCGCGTCATATTCGCTAGTACCAGCAGGCCCGCCGGTGCCGAGCTGCGCTTCTTCAAGTCGAACCGTAGTCGTCTCGAGCAGATTGCTAATCTCACAGGTGGCCGTGTGCTCGACCCGCGATCACCGACGCCCGTGTCGCTTTTCGATCGTCAGGCGATTGTGGCGTCGCGTTCGATTCGGCCGTTGTGGCGACAACTGATGTTCTGCCTATTGGGTTTGTTTTTGGTTGACGTGGCTGTCAGGCGCATTGCGTGGGACGTGACCGCGATCCGGCGTTGGTTCGGACAGCGTGTCGCAGTGGTTACGCAGGTGCTCAAGCCCCGGGACGTGCAAGCTGCGGCTACGTTGTCGGCGCTCAAGCATCGTGCCGCCCAACTCGATCAGCGGTTGGGTCCTGGGCAGCAGACCGGCCAAGACGACGCGGCTGTCCACCGGAAGTATGACGCCCCTCCCGGCGTCTCGGACGATCAGGACTTTGCCGCTGTAATCGGTGCTGCGGGTCAACCGCAGCCCGAAGCGCCCCCCAAGCCAATCGACACCACGCCCGAGAGTCAGCCCGATACCACCAGCCGCCTGCTCGACGTTAAACGGCGAACTCAACAACATCGCACGGAGACCGACGATGACTAGAACCCATCCCAAAACCCAAACAATAAATCACCGGCAACTGATTCGCCGGCGTAAATTTTTGTCATTTACACTGGCTGGCAAGCAGCGGGTGGCACCCGATTCAACACCCATCGGGGTTTTGGGATGAGTTCTAGCATCACAGGATCACTACCATTGCCTGATCACACATTCCCTGATCACAAACGCGGGAGCCTGACATGACTCAAAATGACTCGTCCGAACAACACGTGCTCGAACAAGCTGATCGTTTCCGCGAGGCTTACGCCGCTGTGCGGCAGCAGGTCACGCGGGTGATCGTCGGCCAAGACGCGATCATTGATGGGGTTTTGATCTGTTTATTTACAGGTGGTCACGTGCTGTTGGAGGGTCTACCCGGGCTGGGCAAGACGTTGCTGATCCGGTCGCTGAGTCAGGCGTTGTCGCTGGACTTCAGCAGGGTTCAGTTTACTCCTGACCTGATGCCCGCTGACATCACTGGTACGACCATCGTCACGGAGTCGGATACCGGCGGCCGCGAGTTCAGGTTCCAGCAGGGTCCGATCTTTGCGCAGATGATCCTTGCTGACGAGATCAACCGCGCCACGCCCAAGACCCAATCCGCTCTGCTCGAGGCGATGCAGGACCGGGCTGTCACCGTTGCTGGCGTGACACGTCCGATGGCCAAACCCTTTTTCGTCATGGCTACACAGAACCCCATCGAGCAGGAAGGTACCTATCCTCTGCCCGAGGCGCAGCTCGATCGGTTCTTCTTCAAGCTCAGTGTAGGGTACGCTACCCGCGAGCAGCTTCACACCATCCTCGACCGGACCACCTCGACGACCACGCCACGGGTCGATCCGGTGCTCGACGGCGAATCGATCGTGGCGTTTCAGCAGTTGGTTCGGCACGTGCTGATTGCTCCGCACGTACAGGACTACGCTATCCGCTGCACACTGGCGACCCACCCCGATGGTGAGTTTGCTACGGACCTAGCCAAGCGATTTATCCGGTTCGGCGCGTCGCCCCGTGCTGCGCAGACGTTGGTATTGGGCGCCAAGGTCAAAGCTTTGCAAGATGGGCGGGCTCACGTCAGTACCGACGACATCCGAGATATTTTGTTGCCGGCAATGCGGCATCGTTTATTACTCAACTTCGAGGCACACGCTGAAGACATCACCACGGACACAGTCCTTAATGACATCAGAGACAATGTTCCGCTCAACGCCCAACCCGCGCAGACCTGACCATGGCCGAATCTGATACCACCACGCAAAGCCGTGACGACCAGCTCTTGTCGGGCGAGTTTATGCGCCGGCTCGATCAGCTCGACGTGCTGTCGCGCAAGATATTGGCTGGCAAGCTCCACGGGGAGCGGCGCAGCAAGAAGAAGGGCCAGTCCGTCGAGTTTGCCGATTACCGTCAGTATGTTGCTGGTGACGACCTGCGGTTTATCGATTGGAACCTCTACGCCCGGCTCGATCGCCTGTTCCTGCGCTTGTTCATGGAGGAGGAAGACCTGTCGGTCTCGATTATTCTGGATACGACTTCGTCGATGGATTGGGGTGAGCCTAGCAAGCTTGTCTATGGGAAACACCTGGCTGCGGCGTTGGGGTACATCGGTCTTGTTAATTACAACCGTGTGCACCTGTACAGTTTTGCTGCTGGGGCCGACGCTCAGTTGACCAACCTCCGCGGCCGGCGACTCGTTCCGCGCATGCTCCAATTTTTGCGGTCTCAATCTCCGCGCGGGAGCGATCACCTGGCCACGGTCTGCCGACGCTTTGCGATGGCGCAACGGCAAAAGGGCATCGTCATCATCATCAGCGATTTTTTAGACAAGGGCGATCTAGCCGATGCTCTGCGATACCTGAGTGGCAGCCGTTACGACGTGTATGCAGTGCAGGTGCTTGCCCCTGGGGAGATCGATCCTGAGAAGGGCAATATCATCGGCGACCTGCGCTTGCTGGACTGCGAAGATGACGACGCTACGGAGGTCTCCGTTACGGCTGCGCTGGTTAAGCGATACAAGGCAAATCTGGCGTCATACTGCCGCCACGTGCGTGACCAGTGCCTCAAGCGTGGCATCGCGTACATGGCGACCGATACGTCTGTGGGGTTTGACACGGTGGTGCTTCGGTACCTGCGTGAACGAGGCCTGTTGGGATAAAGAGTGATCGTATGAATTTTCTATCACCCGCTACTGCCTTGATCGCTGCTGGAATTACCGTGCCGCTGCTGGTGGCGATGTATTTCCTGAAGCTGCGACGCAGGCAGGTGGTTGTCAGTTCGACGCTGTTGTGGCGCAAAGCGATCCAGGACCTTCAGGTGAACGCGCCGTTTCAGAGGCTGCGGCGGAACCTGTTGTTATTGTTGCAACTACTCGTGCTAGCCGGTCTGATCGCCGCACTGGGTCGGCCGATGCTACGAGGTCAGTCGCGTCCTGGTGATCGTATCATCATCTTGCTGGACCACTCCGCGTCCATGAACGCGGAGGACGTTTCCCCGA
The DNA here is from genome assembly GCA_024276075.1 of Planctomycetota bacterium. Classification (GTDB taxonomy): domain Bacteria; phylum Planctomycetota; class Phycisphaerae; order Phycisphaerales; family Phycisphaeraceae; genus JAJRXX01. The sequence continues at coordinate 61,676 of JAJRXX010000035.1, read as the reverse complement.
CCCGGCTCGATGAGGCGAAGGAATTGGCGTTGGCCCTGATCGACGACTTGGGCGAAGCAAACGACACAGCCACTGGTGCGATGGTTATCAGCTTTGCTGATCGGGCACGGGTTGTGGCACCGTTTACGACCGATCTTGCCCTGCTGCGTCGTGCTGTTCGAGCCATCCCAGCGACCGATCGGCGAAGCTCGCTGGAGCCTGCGCTGCGTGTGATCGAGTCTTTTGTACAAGGTATCGCCGACCAGGATGCCGGCACGACCGTTGTTTACGTGATCAGCGACGGCCGCGTGCGTGACGCCAAGACCCCGACGTTGTCCGGTGCGGACCTAAGGTACCTCAAGGTCGGTCGGGACCCGCGCAACGTAGCTGTGGTTGCGCTCTCAGCGAGGCGCGATTTTGCACAGCCTCACCGGGCGCAGGTCTTTGCACGCTTGGCCAACTACACGCCGGGTCCCGTCGAGACGACCTTAACCCTTAAGATCGACGATCGCGTTAGCCGTGTGTTGCCCGTTACGGTCCCTGCTGTGACTGGCACGGGTCCGGGCGTCAAGCCGTTGTGGTTTGAGCTTGATATGCCGTCGTCGGCGTTGCTCGAACTCGGTCACGATTACAGCGACGATCTTCGTGCTGACGATACCGCATGGCTAAACGTAGCGCCCCCCAGGCGTCTGCGCGTGCTGTTGGTCACGGCGGGCAATGTATTTCTCAAACAGGCAATCAAAGCGGTCGGCGTGCGCAAGCTCGTCACCATGACGCCTGCCCATTACGAACATCAGCACCCCGATCAATTCACACGGCGTGTTGGGATGACAGGCCCCGACGCGGGCTACGACGCCATCGTTTTCGATGCCTACGCGCCGGTGCAACCGCCGCCGGTCAATAGCTTGTATTTCAATGCCTCGCCGCCCGTCGAGGGTCTTACACTTGTGCCCAGCAGCGCCGGTGCGGCCGGGAGCCAACTAATCCTCGATTGGCAACGGGATCACGCGTTGATGAGACACGCGGTGCTCGATCAACTGATCATGCTCGAACCGCAACGGCTGGTTTTGCCGGAGACCGCCCAGGTGCTCGCGACCGGGCAGGCGGGACCCGTGATGGCAGTGGTCACCGATCGAGGTATTTACCATGTCGTGGTCGGGTTTGACCTGCTCAAGAGCAATTGGCCCATGCTCATCAGCTTTCCCGTGTTTATCAATAACACGGTGGGGTGGTTATCGTTGGGTGGGCGTTCCGAAGCCGCGGTCGGCTACCGTCCGGGCCAATCCGTGACCGTCCCGTCTGGGTTAGCGTCGGGCCCGCTGCAATACGAAGGGCCTGTCGCGCTGGGCACCGTCGAGTCGATTGGCCAAGCTGACGGCGCCGACCTGGTCACGTTACCCATTTTCGAGCGGGTCGGTCTGTACCGGGCACAGCAGGATATGAGTCCGCCTTGGGACCGGTTGGCGGTCAATCTCCTCGATCAGGATGAGAGCGACATTAACCCTGTCGAACAGATTGCGGTGTCGGCGTCCGCTTCCTCTCAGGGGACCCACAGCAGCGTCACGCAAATCAGACGCGACCTTTGGCCGTTGTGTGTTGTCGGGGCCCTAGCATTTCTGATGATCGAGTGGGTCGTCTACACCCGTCGGATGTACTTGTAGCTGCGACGGTGTTGCGGAGTCGCTGCTGGTTTTCTAGAGCAACTGGCGTCATTAATCTTCATTGACCGGGTGGCACGGCTTGCTTGCAAGCCGTGAAATACAGATGTTGGTTACACCTACTATCTAATCAAGATGGAAAATATTGACGCCAGTTGCTCTAGCGGGTTGTTTTTGATCGGTGGGTCAACCGCTCGTGTGTTGCCCGACCAATTCGATACGTACGTAATCGATGCTGAACCCCATCTCTTTTTCGATTTGTCGAAGCAATGTACGAGGCAGCCCCTTGAGCATTTTTTGTCCCAACTCATCGGGTACATCATGCACCGCACCCGATTTCTCACAGCGCGTATGTAGGTGATTGTGCACGCACGCATCGTAGCGTGTTGAGCCGCCTTGCCCCGGTAGCTTCTGAGCCAGGTGTGCACTGCAGAACGCTTCGAGCGTGTTGTACACCGTGGCTAGGCTCATGCCAGGGATATGGCCGCTTACTTCATAGTAGAGCTGTTCCGCTGTCGGGTGGCCGGTGTTGGCTGCCAGGGCTTTGTAAAGACCCTTGCGCTGCGACGTGCAACGGAGCTTGTGGCGGGAAAACAGGTCTTGGATACGCCCACTGTCCGGGTCTTTTTGCACGATAGCCGCCTTTTTAATCCGTAAAAAACCAGATGCAACGGGTGGATAAAGTTTGCCTATTGATTTTAATCGTCATGAGTCGTTCTGTCACGATTTTTCTGAATTTTCAAGAAGAATTTTTTTATTGTTACCAACCCCGATACACTACCTGGGGTGAGCCGCCCCAAGAACAAACCCGTAACCTACGCCGACACCGGTGTCGACATCGAAGCTGGCGACCGCATGGTCTCGATGATCGAGCGTCACATGCGACGCACCTATGGCCCGCGTGTCCTGGGGCGGCACGGGGCGTTTGCGGGTTGTTTTAGGCTCGACTTCAACGAAAAGCTTTTCAAGCGAAATTACCGCGACCCCGTGCTGGTCAGTTGTACCGATGGGGTAGGTACAAAGGTCAAGCTGGCTTCGCAGCTCAAAATATATGACACGATCGGTCAGGACCTGGTCGCTATGAGCGTCAACGACCTGATCGTCCAGGGTGCCGAGCCGCTTTTCTTTCTTGATTACCTGGCGGTGAATAAGCTCGACCCTCAGATCGGCACGCAGATCGTCGCCGGCGTGGCGGACGGCTGCGTACAAGCTGACTGTGCGTTGCTGGGGGGTGAGACCGCTGAGATGCCCGACCTGTATACGCCGGGTGATTTTGACCTCGGGGGCTTTGCGGTGGGCGTCTGTGAGCTCAAGCGGCTCGTCACAGGCTCACGCGCGCAGGCGGGCGATGTGATCCTGGGCTTGGCGTCCACTGGTATTCACTCCAACGGCTACTCGCTGGTCCGCGCCATCGTCAAGCAGGCCAAGCTGGACCTGAACAAGACCTATCCCGACCTGGATTCTCACCAGACACTTGGCCGGGTGTTGCTGACTCCGACTCGGATCTACGCCAAGCCGATCGTCTCGATACTGCGAAAGTACACCGTCAAACAGGTCACGACCGCGATGTCGCACATCACAGGCGGTGGTCTGCCTGGCAATATTCCTCGCACGCTTGGCACTCATCTCAATGCCCGTATTAGTCTCAAATCGTGGGATGCGCCACCGATCTTTGGCTTCCTTAAGCGGCACGGCCGCGTGGCTCAAGGCGAGATGCACAAGGTCTTCAATATGGGCATCGGCTACGTGATGATCGTTCGCCCGCACTTCGCGGAATCGGTCAAGCACCAGCTGTCGCGCCTCGGCGAGCAGGTCTGGACACTGGGCAAAGTCGTCAAAGGTACAGGCCGGCTGATCCTCTCCTGAGCAGGACTACGAGCCCTCAATCGATCGATATTGGTGCGAAACCGAGGCTTTTGAGCTGTAAAGGCGGTGTTTTTGGGTGTTGTACCTGTGCGACTCACTATTTAAGTGGCGATATATTAGTGGTTTACCAATCTGACATTGCCACCCGCCCACATGAATGTTGTTCAAACGCCACACGTGGTACGGCCCGTCAAGCGGGCTTTTGCGAATAGGGGCGAAATGCGAAATGCCGTAAGTAATTACAAGAAATAATATTATGTAAATAATTTAAAAAAGTTTTGTCTCTCGGCTGCGGTCTGGCAACCCTCTTGTGATACACTAGGCAGATCAAATCACATAGCGGGAGAATAAACAATGGACGAAGCCACTTTTCACACGAAACTGACCGAACTGATGAAAGAAATCTCGACTCTGCCCAAGACCGAGCGCGACAAGCTCACGAACATGGCCCATGAGACCCAGGCCAGGCACGCCAAGCTCCAAGAGACCGTTCACAACCTGCAGGAAAGCCTCGACTACCTGCGGCTGTCGATCAAGTACCTTGTGTTCGACCTTGAAGCCACCCGCAGGGAGAACAACTACCTGCGGAAGATGATTGAGCAGAGAGACGACGATAGCAACACACATCGCTCGTGAGCGACCTGAGAGACGCCACGCACGTGTTACCAATCTGTGTGTGATTAAAACGAACGCCTCGATCGAGGCGTTCGTTTTTTACTGTGACAGTTTCCAGAGCAGATGGCGTGGTTATTTTCCGTTAGAGCGTTTTTGTTTTTGATCGCAACAGATTCCCACGACGAGTCGCGACCGTTAGGGAGCGGTCTCTTAACGCAAGGTTGCAATCAAATATAAAAACGCCCTAGAGCAACTGGCGTAATTAATCTTCATTGACCGGGTGGCACGGCTTGCTTGCAAGCCGTGAAATACAGATGTGTGTCGCACCAGCGATCCACCGGGATGGAGATAATATTTATGCCACCTGCTCCAGAGCATTTCCAACGTATCTGTAGCGTTTGGTTACATAAATCGCGTGCCCATATTTAGCCCCGGGTGATCACACCCGGGGCATGCATGGGTCCGAATGGGATGCCACGGGTGTATTCACCCGTGGCTAGAGCAACTTGCGTAATTATTCTCCATCTCCCCAAGAAGAAGGCAGGTCAATGACCTGCCCTACTCCAGAACTGACATGGCGATTATTTATGCAAGGTACTCTAAGTGTGTTCGAGTCTGACGGTCGCGGCTCGTTGTGTATGTCACAGGTCAATCGAGAATGTTCTGGGTTCGGCTTGTACGCCTAGCAGGGTTGCGTTACGCTTCATGCCATGTCGTTAGATCTTTTCTCATCGATTCTTGAATCACTGAGCGATCCTCAGCAGAAGCACGCCATGATGGTGCACCTGCCGATCGCCATCAGCTTGATCGGTGTGCTGGGACTGCTTGTGTTGGCGTGCACGGCTGGGAGGTCGAGCGTCCTTCGCTGGTGCTGCGTGGGTATATATCTTCTGGGGACCGGTACAGCTTACCTGGCCAGTGAGGCTGGCGAACACGCGGAGCATACGCTCGATACCACGACCATGACCCAGCCCGCGCTCGAAGACCTCGAAAAGCACGAGGAGATGGGTGAGCATGTATACCGCTACTTCCTGGGTACCGCGGTATTGACCGCACTTGTAGGGATCGACAGTGATAAACGGTTCCTGCGTCCCACGCTGTTGATACTCGCGCTGCTGGCTAGCTTGGCGACCGCGGTTCGGGTCGGTGAGATCGGGCACTATGGCGGTAAACTCGTCTATGACTATGGGGTCGGCGTGCCCGCTACGCCCAATAATTTCAAGGACGCAGCACCCACGTCACACGATCACAGCGACGATTGATCGCGAAGAATTTGTGTCGGACGATATTCCCCTGCGGCTTCACGGCGACGGCGTGACATGACCATACTCTAAGACATCACGCCACCAGCACCAGATCGACTCCCGATCCCTCATCTCCGTTATCTCCGCTTCCTTATCTCTTCGATACGGAATGATCTACAATCTGCTCGACTTGCAGTCGAGCGTCATCGAAGGTTAGCTTTTCGTTTTCCAATGCGGCAATTTCTTCAATAACACGCTCAAAGTGCGAGTCATCTAGCGATATGGCTTTGGCTCGGAGTGCTCCATACCCTGGCCAGTATTTGAACACCACTCCTTTCATATATGGGAATCGCCAGATTCCAGAATAAGTCTTGCTTGGCGTATAAGTAGTAGTTCCAGTCGCTTGTCCATATACATAATTGGCACTGCCACTAGCCCACCCTGACACATTTGTTGTCGCGCTAGCTGGTGTCGTATACGAATAAGCTTGTTCTTGCACACCACTGTCATAGATAAGCACAACATCGCCACCCTTCCTCGATGCTTTTTTACACATCTCAGTTTCTAGAGTAGCCAGAGTGCTATATCCATTGCCGCCACCATAAATTTCGCCAATAACAACATAATCCTCGGAGCCAATTTGTGAGCTAAGAAGTTTTAATCCTTGACTTCGTAGATTGAACCGTTCTCGTACCGTATTGTGTGGAAGCTCCGCTTGATTAAGAATTTTTGACGCTTGGTCGATACGTCCTCTTACTGTCTGCGCCTGCTTCGTCGGATCAACACTGAATTTTACGACGGGTATATACTTGATGTTGTGAATCGCGCAACCATTTGCAGCGATCCAAACAACACTTATGAGATAGATGCTACGCACATGACTCATCATGGCTTATCCTTTCGATTAAACTCGATGCCGAAAAGGGAAGATAAGGGGGCGAGGGTCGATTGCGTTTTCTCCGGCATCATTTTTGGGTTGTCCGTGAAGTCTCTCACGATGGCTTGACGCTGTGATAGATCACCGCGATGCCCAGTGTCAGCGGCGATGACCGCGTGTGGGTGAAGCCCGTTTCGCACATCAGGTTCAGCGTGGCTGGGCGGTCGAGAAACGTGCTAACGCTTCGCGGTAGGTACCGGTACGCTCCGCTGCGGTCGCCGGCGATAAACGCCGCGGTGCGAGGCATGACGTGTCGGAAATAGAAGTTGTAACCTAGCCGAACGATGCTGTTGGTTGGCTGATTAAACTCGAGGATGACCAGTCGTCCGCCGGGGCGTAGCACGCGGTAAAACTCGCGAAGTGCTTTGGCGGGGTCGGCTACGTTTCGGATTCCGAACGCGATGCTCACCACGTCCACCGTTTCGTCGTTCATGGGTAGGCGTGTCGCGTCGGCTGCGTGATAGCTTGGAGCGATCCGGCCGATCCCGGGGGGCTTGCGTGTTGCTTGCGTGAGCATGCTGGGAGTGAAGTCCGCGCCGATTACTCGTTTGGCCCGACTACGAGAAAATGCCAGGGTCAGATCACCCGTCCCGCACGCTACGTCGAGCACGACGTCGCCCGGCTTAACCTCCGCAGTTGTGACTGCTTTGCGACGCCACGTCTGGTCGAGTCCCAGTGAGTGTAGGCGGTCATTCAGGTCGTACCGCGGTGCAATAGCTGTGAACATGGCCCGGACCCGTTGGGCTTTGTCTTCGATCCGGTGCGGATTGGTCAGTTCCTTGTCCGTCCAAGCGGGTTCGCAGCTATTCATTATTTAGATCGCCTAACAAATATGGATGCGGAGAGCTGTTTCTAAAAAACGAAGAAGACCGCTCCCTGACGGTCGCGGCTCGTTGCGGTCGCGGCTCGTATTGGAGACGCGATGCCATAAGTGGAAATGCTCTAAGTGGTATCGCATCGGCTTCAATTTTTATCCGTTGCTTTTTGCCCGTGCTTGGGTGGGGGCAGCTTGTCGAGATTGGCCCGTACCGTGTCTCTAAATATACCCGCGTTGGTCCGGTAGGTGGCAGAGTCTTTGCCGTGGGCGTAGTGCTCCTGGAGATGTTCTTCGAGTCGCTTAATCCGGGTCTGCGGCAGCGGGTGGGTCGAGAGGAATTCGAGTGATGCGGGTCGATTGCCAGCCGCCTGCTGGAGGATGCGCATGACCTGTAACTGGGCTTGGGGATCGTATCCCAGTCGACTCATGTACCGCACGCCTAAGATGTCGGCTTCGATCTCCTGGCCGCGGCCGTATTTGAGCAGGTAGACGGTCCCGCCGACCTGTACGCCCACACCCAGCGTCTGTAGCCATTGCTCGTTGCTTTTGCTGCCCGCGATGCCCAACCCGATGGCCAGGCCTTGCACGACCATCCCCCGGCTCATCTGTTGGCCAACGTGTTGGGCGGTGACGTGGCCTATTTCGTGGCCCAGGACGCCCGCCAATTGGGCTTCGTTTTCGAGCTTGGCCAGTAGCCCACGTGAAATGAAGACCTTTCCGCCGGGCAACGCGAAGGCATTAATAGTCTTGGAATCCACCACGCTGAACGACCAAGGCAGGTCGGTGCGTTCGCTGGCCGCAGCCAACCGTTGGCCTAGTGCAGCGACGTATTGGGTGATCGTGGCTGAGGGGATTTCGCCGCCGTAGCTCTCGAGAAATTGCGGGGACGCTGAGATGCCCAGTGATATCTCAGAGGCTGGGCTCATGAGGTTAAATTGCGTCTTGCCGGTGGCTGGGTTGGTCGAACACCCGGGCAATGCCCACCCCGCGACCAGCAAAATGATCAAAACCATTATCCGCACGATAGGCTCCCTATTGGTATCTGCCCTGGCCGTCCCGAGAAGAGGGGGATGACGTGGCGTCGACTCATAACCGCTTCACTCGAAACTGGTTTACCCAATTCTACTTGCATACGGGTCTTTTGTATTGCAATTATTTAGATGGAAACCCTGATCCATAGGCCCAGATAAGTCGTCATGGCTTCGGATGGCTTCATTATCGGAGGGGGTTGAGATTTGCCGTAAGTGACTTTTGCTAAAGATATTGTATGTCAAACGGTGTGCTTGGCGGCTGCGGATTGCAAACGTCGTTAGTTGTGAATGAATGATTTGCAGGGGCGTTTTCCGATGATTGGAGGGTCGAATGAGACAGCCGGGGTTGGCCTGGCTTTTCGGTGTGACCCGGTTCGAAACAGACCACAGCGACGGACAATCAGTCATACACACCAACCCGACAAACTTTCAGCACGGACTCAATCAAGCGGATTAAAACGATCTCGGAGACCTTCTCATGCCAAGACGTGACGCCACCCAGGAACGTTTCTTTACCTCACTAATCAGTGGCCACCGAGACGCCACCCGCCAAGTCGTCCAGGAACTGATGGAATCCGATTACCCCGCTGAGAAGATCTACGACCGCTTGTTCTGGCCCACGCTCGAGCACATCCAGAAGCTTCACCGAGCTGATCAGCTTACGGCACTGGCGTTTAATTATGCCACGCGTCTGTTGCGCTCGTTGATCCACAACATTCAGCCGCAACTGGAAAAATCGCGCCGCATCAGCAAAAGCGTTTTGTTGATGTGCGGGCCGGAGGAGTCTGAAGAGATCGCCGCTCAGATGACCTGTGACCTGCTCGAAGCGGAGGGGTTTGACGTGTACTTTGTCGGGGGCGGGGTCGCCAATGACGAGATTGTTAATGAAATCGGTGAGATGAAGACCGATATCCTCGTCATGTTTGGTGCTGTGCCCAACACGGTTCCCACGACTCGCCTGCTGATCGATCGGCTGCACACCATCGGCGCGTGTCCGAACCTGCAAATCGTCGTCGGGGGTGGCGTGTTCAATCGCGCCGACGGCTTGGCGGAGGAGATCGGAGCTGACCTGTGGGCTAAGAACCCCAGCGAGCTGGTCAAGGCACTGGCAAAGGAACCTGACCGCCGCATGACTTCGAGTCAGCGGACGGTAGGTCGTAAGCGTCGCGGCAAACGCAACGCGGCAGCAGCTTGAAGGCTTACCGGCTCTGGATCGTTAACGGCGTGATCTTATCGACTTGACCAGCGGCGATTTTGATCTCGCCGCTACCCAATTCGCCGATCGGGTCGGGCGGGATGATGTCGACGACCTTTTCACCTAGCCGTGCTTCGCCTCGCTGGACCCGTCCCTGGAAGATACGACATTCCTCGAGTAGACGACTGAGGATTTGTTCTTCGGGGATGTTGGCTACCTTTTCACCTTGTACATAGATGATGCCTCGCTTGTCCCCGGCAAAGATCGCTACGTCGGCGCCCTCCGCTTCACCGGGCCCGTTGACCACGCAGCCCATGACCGCGACCTTGATGGGTACCTCAATCTCCGCAGCGAGTTTTTTGCGCACGTCTTGGACTAGTCGGAACAGATCGACCTGGATTCTGCCACAGGTCGGGCAGGCGATTAATTCGGCGCCCTTGCGCTCGCGCAGGCCAAGGATGTACAGCATCTCCAGCGCGTCTTCGACCTCGTAGGCTGGGTCGCTGGCGTAGCTGATGCGCACGGTGTCCCCGATGCCGTTTGCCAGCAAGGTTCCTAGCGGCACCACCGATCGGATAGCACCGGTCTCGCGCGGGCCGGCGTGTGTGACGCCCAGGTGCAGCGGGTAGTCAAACCGCTTGGATATCTCGGTGTATGCGTCGAGTACCAGCAGCGGGTCGATGCTCTTCGCGCTGATCACAATGTCGTGGAACCCGTGTTCGTCAAAGATTTCGAGGTACTCTTCGAGCTTGGCGATTATGATCGCTAAGAGGTGGCCGTGCTTGTTATCCGAGAAGACGGCTCCGAGCTCTTTCATCCGTTTTTGTTTGTCTTTGCGCTCGACGATCGACCCCTCGTTGACGCCGACCCGGATGGGCACGCCCCGTTCCTTGCACGCGTCGATTACCTTGCCCACCTGTTGGCGGTCGCTGATGTTGCCCGGGTTGAGCCTGATCTTGTGTACGCCTGCGTCGAGTGCCTCCAGCGCCCGCTGGTAGTGGAAGTGGACGTCCGCGACGATCGGCACGCTTACTTGATCGAGGATGTCTTTTAGCGCTTCGGTGTCTTTGCGTTCGGGCACCGCCACGCGCACCAAGTCGGCTCCCGCAGCGGCGAGCTTGTGGATTTCCGTCACGCACGCGTCCACGTCGTACGTGTACCCAGCGGTCATCGTCTGGACCGCCACGGGCGCGTCGCCACCGATCTTGACGTACCCGTGTCGGTCGTCACCTACGACGACCTGCCTGGTCTTGCGACGCTGGATCATTTCGTGAATCCGTGTGGCCGAGGGTTATCGTTAAGTCGTGTCCAGCCGCGACGGGGTTTGGTGACCCAATGCCCCGCGCTTAGCCGAACTTCAGCGAGCAGTATAGCCGATCCGATTCCGGTTCTCAGAGTTTTTCGATAGGCCCTTGTCTCGCTGTCAGAACCGGATATGGATGTTCAACCCGCTTTGCCTGTCGCAGCCAGGTCGGCGGTGTTCGTAACGAGGCCTCCTGTAGCGGTGGTTGTAGCGATAGTCGCGACGATCACCCCGGTGGCGGCGAGCCTTGTAATGGGGATAGCCGTGAGGGTCGGTGGGGGTATACACGTGGTATCCGTAGAAATAGCGGCGTCTTGTGTGCGTCACACGTACAGTGTGTCTGTCATACCCTGAATCGTCGTTGTAGTAAACGGCCTGCTGTTCACGGTAATAAACCCTCGGCTGTTCGGTCTGGTAGCGGGGATTGCGGACAACCCGTGACACGCTTTGGTGCGGCACGTTGACAATATCTTGAGCGTGTCGCGATGCACGTGTTCTTGGGCCAGCTCGTTCCCGTTCCTGGGTGTGATGCCGACGAGAGTTGTGATCCGCGTCCTCTGGATGCGAATCGGCTTCCGCATAGATAGGTACCGTTAATACGATTACGGTCATTGCGGCTAATAGGCGGGTTAACATGGTGTCCTCCTTTCCTGTTAAATTATTGACACTTTGCCCGCTCGAAATCAACAGGATCATTTTCCCGCAGCAGGTATTTGCTACGGGGTCACTTTTATAAATGGCTTGGGCTTTCGATGAGGTTACAGGGGCGTTACAAAATGATGTCGAAAAGAGTTCTTCGCCATGGCGCATAGCCGACCACCGCTGTACCCCCTGAAGTTTGAGCCCATCTACAAGCCCAAGGTCTGGGGTGGTCGGGCGTTGGAGCAGCTCGGCAGGACGCTGCCCGGTGATGCGGATACAGCGATTGGCGAGTCGTGGGAGATCGCCGATCTGAGCCAATCCTCAATCTCCGGCGGCGGTGGTGGGCAGGAACGGTCGGTCATCGCCAACGGGCCGTTGGCGGGGCAGACGCTCCGCGACGTGATCGAGCAATACGGCTGCACTTTGCTTGGTCGTCTTCGGCTAGACCAGGCGGGCGGGTTCCCTTTGCTGGTGAAGTATCTCGACGCGAACGAAAAGCTATCCGTCCAGGTCCATCCCAGCATCGATTATGCTCAGGCGCATCCCGAGGCACACCTCAAGAGCGAGGCTTGGTACATCGTCGACGCGCAGCCGGGCGCGGTCATTTACAAGGGCGTGCGGGAAGGCGTTACCCCCCAGCAGTTTCGTAGCGCCATCGACGACGGGGCGATTGAGCAAATAATGGTCAAGGTCCCCGTCAAGGCTGGCGATTGCCACTACCTGCCTAGCGGCACGTGTCATGCTTTGGGCGAAGGCATCCTCGTGGCTGAGGTGCAGACGCCCAGTGATACCACGTTCCGCGTCTATGATTGGGAGCGATCGGGGCGTGCGCTACACGTCGATGAGGCGATGGGATGCATCACGTTCGGTCCCCCCGATGTCAAACGCCACGAACAGCGATCGCACGTCGCGGGCATGTTCACCACGGTCACACGGCTTGTCACGTGCGAGCACTTTCGCATCGAAAAGGTGCGTATGAGCGAGGACTATCAACAGGAAATCCCCTACGACCAGCCGGCGGTGTGGATGGTGCTAAAAGGCCGAGGCAGGATCACGCTTGGCGATGACTCGTCGGGCGAGACATCTGTTGAAACAACGACTGCCTTCGAGCAGGGCGAGACGATGTTGGTGCCTGCGGGTCTTGATTCTGCCACTGTCGTCCTGGACGAGGACACCGTTTGGCTGGAGGTTACGTTCCCCCAAGCTCTAGCGGAGCAGATTGCGTAACTAGAACGAAGTGGCGGGTATGCCGATGGCTTGGAGTTGTTGGGGTGAGCACAGTAACTGGGCACGCTGTTGGAGCCAGTGGGCGAGAGTGGTGTGATCGGTGCGTTTCGCGGCGAGCGCAAGCATGGCGTGCATGGCGCCACACTGGGCGGGGGGCATGATCTCGGCGAGGTTGACCTTTTGCTTGACGTCGCGAAGTACCGCGTGGTCGTGTCCAGCGGCTAGCTCGTAGCGGGTCTGTAGCACCACCCGTTGTATGAGGTCGACCAGATTCAGCGGTAGTCGGTGCAGCTCGGTCAGGCCCAGGTACGCGCCGAGTAGATCGGAGCCTCGGAGGTGCGCATCGACGAGCATGATCAGCAGATGCGATCGGACGTGTGAGCCGAGTCCCGGGGCGTTAAGTGCAGGCCCCGAGCCAAAGGTGGGGACCGAGAGCGGGTCGCGTTGAGTGAGTGCGGGTGGGTAGTGCGTCAAGACGGCATGGCAGATGGCGGCGGTTTCGGGAAACCGGTGTTGGCTGTGGCGCAGGACGGCTAGCCGGTGGTAGAGGATTAAGCGGATGGATCGAGACAGGGGTATACGGCGGAGGTTCGCGGCGAGCAATCGCTCGGCAGCGGCGGGATCGGTGTCGATCAACGCGGTCATGTGAGGGATCTGGTGCGTGACGCGCGAGGCGGCGAAACTCATGGCTAGCCATGCACCGACCAGCGCGAAGCCCAGAAATGTCGACCAGCCGGGGGCGTTGGCGTCGATCACAGGGCTGAACACGAGGTACGCGATGATCGCGGTGACGATGGACCATCGGATGGTGGCATCGAATAAGAGTTGTTGGTGGAGCGTATACGGCGAGAAGACATACGGGCGCGTTGAGGTGGCGGCGCGGGGGCGTTTGGACGAGGCGGAGGGTTGAGAGGTATATGGCGTCATTATGGGGTGCCCTCGGCGTGGTGCGGTGGGGTGCTGGTATGAACGGGGTGAGCATTTGGTAGCAGGAGACTCAATTCGTCGAAGCGTGCGACGAGCTTGTTAATGGGTAGCAAAAGAGTCGCGCGAGACCACCAGAGCGAGGCGTTTTGTTGTGCAGCGGGGTCGTGCGGCGGGCCGATCATGTGGTGCGAGAGCGCGATCAGTGCATAGGCGTATCCGGCATCAATACCCAAGGGGCGCATGGTATCGATCAGTTTGGCGGTGTCGTGATCGACAACATCCTGCCAATGATTGGTGCGGACCTGTTGGACGAGCGAAGCGAGGTGGTAGGAAGCGGCGATGCTTGTGTGTGTCAGAGGTTCGATCCGGCTACGTAGTTGACGTAGGGCGTCGTCTGCGTCGGTGAGGCGATCAGTGGCGAGCAGGAGGATGGCACGCTGCACGCGTAGCTGCAGTGAGACGGGGTCGTGTGTGGAGGCCTGATCGGACAGGTAGTCGTAGGCGACGAGGGCGGCGTCGTAGGCGTTGATCTGATCGAGGCAGTAGGCGATGATCGCCACGGTACGGTGGTGCAGGGGCGGGAGCGTAGCGAGCGACGGCAGCAGGCGCCAGGCTCGGCGGAGAGCCGGGATGTGCTCTCGGAGCATGGCGAGCTCTTGAGCCTGGGTGAGCTGTGTTTCGAGGTTTCGGGCTTTATAGACTTGGATTCCCAGGGCGATGAAGACGGCCGCGACGGTCAACCAGGGCAGGATTGCGGCCCAGTTGTTCGTGACCATGATTGCTGCGTATAGGGCAACAGCCAACGCGATGATCGGTAGCCAGGCGATTAGTTTGGATGGTGGCCGGGGCGGGTAGCGGTCGAGGATCGTGCGCACCTGCTGTGCGGTGGGGGGCGAGAAGGAACGGTCTGATTCGGGTAGTGGACGCATGGGGTTGTGGCTAGGTGATGCGGGATGGTTGTCGTGTTTAAGTAGCTGGCTGTGTGGCCTGTCGTTAATCGTATGTAATTAATCGTAGCGTTTGTGTCAGGGTACGGGGTTTAGCCAGTAGAGCATGAGGTAGATCAAGACGCCTGTGGTGGAGACGTACAGCCAAATGGGTAGCCCAATGCGCGCGAGGTGGCGGTGTGCGTTAAACCGTGAGGTCGCGGCGAGGTAGATCAGGGCGGCGGCGAGGAACGGGACAACCATCGCTAGGAGGATGTGCGACAGGAGCATGGCGTAGTAGGCTGTCCTGAGCGGGCCCGAGCCGTGGTAGGGCGTGTGGGTCCCGCCGATCACCATTGATCGCCAGGTGTAGTGCGTGATGTAGCTCACGAGGAATAGGCACGAGACCACGGCGGCGGTGATCATGCAATTGCGGTGAGCGGTAGCGCGTTTGGCTTTGATCATGGCGAAGCCCGCCAGGAGGCAGCAGCATGCCAGCGCGTTTAGTGAGGCATTGAGGTGCGGCAGGAACGAGAGGTCCACGGGTCAGGGGCTCCCGGAGAGTGAGGCAGCGGCGGGCGAGGAGGGGTGTGGGTGTTGTGCTTGTGGTTGGGCTGGGGTTGCGGAGTTGCTTGCGGTGCGGGGGTGTTGATTCTGAGCAAGGAGTCTGTCGAGGTCGCCCATGAGCTGGTCGCGGTCGTGCTCGGATAGCGCGTCATAGAAGCCGCGGACCCGGCCCAATTGATCGATGAGCACAAATTTCTGGCTATGGAAAATAGGCATGGCGGTGTTGTCGGGGTCGGGCCCGACGGGGAGCTTAAATCCGTCTCGGACCAGGTGCCAGAGTGTATCGTGTGGGCCGGTGAGGAAATGCCATAGCTGCGCGTCGGCGTGGGCGAGGCGGGCGTACTCACGTAAAGCGGGTGGCGTGTCGTTTTCGGGGTCGACGGAGAAGCTCACAAGTCTGAAATCGTCTCGCTGGGGGTGGTCGTCGAACAGTGCTTGGATTTGAGCCATGCGTGAGGTGAGCATGGGGCACGGCCCCGCGCAGCGTGTGAAGATGAAGTCTGCGATCCAGGCTTTGCCACGGAGATTCTGGGAGCCAAAATCCGCACCGGTTTGATCTGTGAGTGTGAATGGGGGCAGCGTAGTCAGCACGGGCGGGTGCGGCGATGAGGCGGGTGTGACCACGCCTGCGCGGAGTGGCTGCGGTGCGTTTTGGCGTGCGAATATGTTCAGGACGACTAGCACGGTGGTGCCGATCGATGCGATGGCCAACATCACGATTAACCAGCGGTGTAGCGTGGGGGTGTTCGGGCGCGTGGCGGGTGTGTCGTGTGTGTTCATGCCGACCCGTCCTTTCGCGGCTGGTCCACGATGCGTCGCGCCAACATGGCTGCTGTCACGGTGAATATAGCGATGGCTAGCACAGCCACCCAGACGGGTATACCCGACGGGTTGATGCGGTGGCCGGTGATCAGGGCGGTGAAAGCGGTGTGCCCGTAGGTCAGAGGATTGAGCCACATCAAGACCTTGACCCATAGCTTGGCGGTACTGATCGGGAACATCGCACCTGATAATATCCACAGGGGCATCAGGACGAGGTTCATAATTACGTGAAACCCCGCAGTGGAGTCGGTCCGCCAGGCGAAGCAGAAGCTCAGCGCGGTCATGCCGGCGGCCAGGAGGAACATGACGGGTATGGTCGCGGCGATGGCCACGATGCCGGGCCAAGGCCCGACGAGTGGCCAAAGGATTAAGAAGAAGATGCCTTGGATCGTGGCGATGGCGGCGCCGCCTAGGATTTTGCCGGTGACGATGGCCAGGCGCGGTATCGGTGCGACCAGTACGGCTTGGAGGAAGCCTTCCTTGCGGTCTTCGATGACGGAGATGGTCGAGAAGATGGCGGTGAACAGGAGGCTGAGCATGACGATGCCGGGGAAGAAATACTGGAGGTAGCCAACGGTTTGATCGGGGCTGGTCTGGGATGTTGTGGGGTTGATCGGGGCGAGTGTGAATGCGTCGTTGAGCCCGGAGCCAAGCAGGGCCCAGATGACCAGCGGTGAGGCGATGGCGCCGATGACACGGTTTCGCTGGCGGAAAAACCGGACGAGTTCGCGTTGCGCCAATGAGAAGGCGGGTAGCCAAAGGCCTGCGGCGCGGGGTGCTGGAGTGGGGTGTAGTGGTGTAGTGGCGGTGTTCATAGGAGTACAGTAGCGGGGTTAATGAGGGAGATCGGTTTGGCGTCGAGATGGCATGGTATGCGTTGTGGTCAGGGAGGCAAGGTGTCGGCGTTGGTACGGCGTGGCGGTGTTGCTACAATCCGGCTCGGCTCGGGGACTCGCTCCGGGCGTGATTAAGGGTCTAAACGTATGAATTTAGTGCCGATGGTGATCGAAAAGACCGGGCGTGGCGAGCGGGCGTACGACATTTATTCCCGGCTGCTCAAGGACCGTGTGGTGTTTCTGGGCGGTCCTGTCGATGATGAATCAGCGAATCTGATCGTCGCGCAGTTCTTGTTCCTGTCAAACGAGAATCCGAAAGAAGATATCCATTTTTATATCAACTCGCCTGGCGGGTCGGTCAGCGCGGGGCTGGGTATCTACGACACGATGCAGTACATCCGGCCTTCGGTGGCGACGTATTGCATCGGCGTGGCGGCGTCGATGGGGGCGATGCTGTTGATGGCGGGTAAGGCGGGTAAGCGGTACGTGCTGCCCAACAGCAGGGTGTTGATCCACCAGCCGTTGATCGGTGGCGTGATGCAAGGCCCGGCCACTGATTTGGGCATCCAGGCTAAGGAGATGATTCGGACACGCGATCGGCTGTACAAGCTGATGAGCCAGCATACAGGGCAGGACCTCAAGACGGTCGCGCGGGATTGCGAACGAGACAAATGGCTCGACGCACAAGAAGCGGTCGAGTACGGCGTGGTCGACGGTGTCCTTGAACACCTGCCCGAGACGACGGGCCCGCGGTCGGGTGATGACGACGATGGTGACAAATGATCGTCGTGCATAGAAACATGACAAGTCCGTGGCTAGCGGGGTTTTCGTGTTAGGGGTACAGGTCGGGAGGGGCTGCGGCAATTAATAAATTAGCGTGGAGACATGAGTCATGGGCGACGCGCGGGAGAGCGGCGGCGAACGGTTCGGCTCGTGTGGCCGCGTGGCGAGGGCTGTGAGCGTTGCGTGCGTCTGCATGGGAACTGGGCTGATATCGGGCTGTTCGGGTGGAGGGCGCAGCTATATCAACGAAAACGATCGCCTGCGCAGCGAGAACCTGAAGCTGACGCGTACGGTCGAGAAATTAGAAAAAAAACTGGAACATCGTGAGTCGCATGTGCATGTGTTAGAGCAGCAGCTTGCGGGTCCTGTGTCAGTCGTGGGCGTTGGGCCGGCGGATTTGCCACGGGTGGTCGAGATAAAACTGGGGCGTCTAAGTGGGGCGTTGGATACGGACGGCAACGGCGTAGACGACACGGTTCGGCTGTACGTGCGATTGGAAGACCAGCGGGGCCGATTCCTGCCTGCGGTGGGGCAGGGCGCGGTCCAGGTGGTGGCGATTCAGCCGGGGCATGAACCGATGATCGTGGCCCAGCGGTCGTACACCGCCCACGAGTGGGACCGCGCATATCGCAGCGGTCTGACGGGCAGCCACTTTACACTTGAGGTGGGGTTTGAAAACGAGCCGCCACGGGCTGTGGACCGGGTCACGGTGAGTGTGGTGTTTACCGATGCGGCGACCGGTGTGCACCACAGCGTCGAGAGGGCGATGAAGGTTCGGTTGGCGGGGTCTGTCGATGAATTGTGATCGCTTACGCGGGACGGTTATCGCGGTATCCTTGATTAAGGATGATAAGGTGGCGAGTTGACTGAGCGTACAGAAAACAACTCGTCTGATGCCGATTGGGATCGGTATTTTCAAACAGAGCATCTCACGGTAGGCCTCAAGGGCAGGGCGGTGCGCAGCGGTGCGGCGACGCTAGTGGCGCAGGGTTGTCAGTTTGTCTTGCAGTTTGGCTCCCTGATGACGTTGGCGCGGTTGCTGCGGCCCGAGGACTTCGGGCTGGTGGCGATGGCGACCGCGGTGACGGGCTTCGTGGCGATGTTCAAGGACATGGGGCTGTCGACAGCAACGATCCAGCAGGATCAGATCAACCACGGTCAGGTGAGCACGCTGTTCTGGGTCAACGTGGGCACGAGTGTGCTGCTTGGCGTTTTGATTGCGTGTTTGGCGTGGCCCCTGGCGTGGTTTTACGGCGATCCTCGGGTGGCGGGTGTGACGCTAGCGCTTGCGTTGGGCATGCTCGTGAGCGGATTGGGGCTACAACATCGAGCGTTGATGCACCGTCAGATGCGGTTCAAGGCGTTGGCGGTGGTGCAAGTGGGTGCGTTTGCGTGCAGCGTTGTGGTGGCGGTGGTGGCGGCGTGGCTGGGTGCGGGGTACTGGTCGTTGGTGCTGCTGCCGCTGACGGGCATGGCGGTATCCGCAGCGGGGATGTGGCTGTTGTGCAGTTGGCGCCCCGGCAGGCCGGTTCGACATGCTGGCGTGCGCCCGATGCTGCGCTTTGGTGGGTACCTGGCGGCGTTTGATTTTGTTAATTATTTCGCGCGGAACCTGGACAACATTTTAATCGGTAAGTTCATCGGGTCGGCTCCGCTAGGTCTATACACGCGTGCGTACAGCTTGTTGTTGTTGCCGATCAACCAGATCAACGGCCCCATGACCGTCGTGGCGCTACCCGTCCTGTCGAGGCTGGTGGATAATCCGGATCGATACCGGCTGTATTACCGTCAGGGCATGGCATTGATCGTGATGCTGGGGATGCCGTTGGTGGCGTTCATGTTTGTGACAGCGGATGACTTGGTGCTTCTGGTGCTGGGGTCGCAGTGGTCTGATGCGGTTTCGCTGTTTCGTGCGTTGGGGCCCGCGGCATTTCTGGGGACGTTTAACGTGGCGTCTAGCTGGGTGCTCATATCGCTTGGCAAAGCGGATCGTCGGTTTCGCGTGTCGCTGTTTAGCACAGCGGCGATGGTGGTGGGTTTTGCAATAGGTTTGCAATGGGGTGTGTTGGGTGTGGCGGTGGCGGTGAGTGTTGTGCATTGTGTGATACGAATCCCTGCGTTGGCGTATTGCTTTCACGGCACGCCTGTAAGTCTAAAAGATCTGGGCTCTGCGTTGTGGCGACCCGCGGCGGCGTCGATAACGGCGGGTATCGCCTTGGCAGGGGTAGAGAGCGTGTGGGCTGTTGGAAATACGGTTGGATTCCGCCTGGCGTTTGAGTTGATTCTGTATGTATTGATGTATCTGCTGGTGTGGACCATTCAGCCCGGCGGCGTGCGTACGATGAAGGAGATGCTGAATCTGGCTTCCTCGCTGCGGCGTCAAGGCAGCAAGGGGGTTGTCGAATCGAACTGAGTTCTATTGTCTGTGTGGAGGGCTGGGCCGTATCGAATGGCGGAGCACGGCGTTGGATGGATTGGGTTCGATATACTCGATTTTGGCGTTGGAAATGAATGTAATTGCGGAGAAAGCGAGGGAGTGTTTGAAGGTGTCAGGTCGTTCGGTTGATCTTGTAAGACGCTGTTGGCGTGGGTTGCGGTGTGAGGTACGCAATGCGTTGGCGCGGGTAAACCCTCAGCCAATTATTGTTTTGGGCAATCAAAAATCGGGTACGACGGCAATCGCGGCGTTGCTGGCTGAAATGACGGGGTTGTCGGTGTCGTTGGACCTGAGACGAGAAATATCGCGTACGGTTTTGCCAATGGTTCGATCGAGAGAAATGTCGTTTGGGCGGTTTGTACGGCGAAACGGGTTGGATTTTTCACGGGCTATCGTGAAGGAGCCCGGGTTGACCTTTTTTTACGATGAATTGGCCGAATATTTTCCTCAGGCTCGCTTTGTATTCATCGTTCGTGATCCACGCAGCAACATCCGTAGCATTCTTAATCGTCACAAGATTCTGGGCAACTTATCGGGTATCCCTCACGAGTCTTGGCGAGATATGTCTGTGGCGTGGCAGCGTGTGTTTGATGGGGCATGGCTGGGGCTGAGCGATAATCGGTACGTGGAAGGACTTGCGTCTCGGTGGCGCTGTGCCTCGCGGGTTTATTTGAGATATAAAGAAGCTATGGTGTTGGTTCGCTACGAAGATTTTGTGGAAGACAAGATCGGTAAGATTGCCGCGTTGGCGGATGTGCTTGGGTTGCAGCAGGTGAATGACATCGCAGACAAAGTGGGCATTCAGTATCAGCCGAAGGGGGATCGAGACGTGGGTTTAGGAGAGTTTTTTGGCGAGAAGAACCTCCATTGTATAGAAGAAATTTGTTATTCAGAGATGCAGGCTTTTGGGTATGCCGCATCGTAGAATGACAGTGTATTGCAGCCGTTTTTTTCAGTTGTAACGGGCTGGGGCGGTTGTTGTTTCCGCTTGTTATTGAAAGCGTTCACAGAAAAGCTGATGGCAAAGCATTGGTTAAGCGTTCATGCGGATAGCTTTTATCGTCAGTGAATTCCCATCTCTTTCCGAGACGTTTATCCTTAATCAGATCACGGGGTTGATCGACCGTGGTCATGAAGTGGATATCTACGCGTCGCGTCCAAAGAATCTGGCGAAGGTACACGCGGATGTGCAGCGATACGGTTTGCTGGCGAGGACGTATTACAGGCCACGCATGTTGCGAAGCCGGTTTCTGCGAGTCCTGAAAGGTATGGGCTTGCTGCTGATGAACGGTTGGCGGGCGCCGATATCGTTGCTAAGGACGTTAAATTTTATCCGGTATGGCAAGCCCGCTGCGTCGTGTACGATGTTATATGCGGCGATACCGCATTTGAAGCAACGGCGATATGACATCGTCCATTGTCACTTTGGTCCTAACGGGGTTGTAGAGGCATCGCTCCGTGACGCGGGGGTTGTGCGGGGAAAGCTAATTACAGTATTTCACGGTTACGACATGACAATGGAACTGCGTCGAAATGGCGAAGGGATGTATGCGAGGCTGTTTGACCTCGGAGATTTATTCTTGCCGATCAGCGAGCACTGGGCGAGTCTATTGGTGCGTATGGGGTGTAATCCTTCAAGGGTGGCGGTGCACCATATGGGCATCGATCTGGGGCGATTTGAATATGTGGCACGCACGCTAAAGCCAGGTGGAATTGTTCGCTTGGTTTCAATAGCACGGCTAACGGAGAAGAAGGGTATCGAATACGCGATCCGTGCGGTGGCGGCGCTGACGGCATCGGGGAAACAAGTGGAGTATCGCGTGATCGGCGATGGGCCGGTGAGGGAAGAACTAGAATCGTTGATTGATGAATTAGGTGTGCGAGATTCGGTGGTGCTTGTAGGGTCAAAGCAGCAGGAAGAGGTGATAGAAATACTCAAGCAATCGCACCTATTTCTTGCACCGAGCGTGACAGCCTCGAATGGAGATCAAGAGGGCACGCCCGTGGCGATCATGGAGGCTATGGCGATGGGGCTACCCGTGGTGAGCACACGTCACAGCGGTATCCCGGAATTGGTCGATGATGGCCGATCGGGATATTTGGTGGCGGAGCGTGACGTGGGTGAATTGACACAGCGGCTAGGGGAACTGGTTGACCACCCGGAGGCGTGGCCACGCATGGGAGAGGCTGGGCGGGCGATCGTGGAGGATCGTTATGATATTAACAAGCTCAACGATCGGTTGGTGGAGATTTATCAGCGATTGTTGGCGGGGAGTGAATAAACAGAATTATGTACTTGCCGCACTGTTTATAAAAAAGCGTATGGGTACAACGATCGACCATCCTTCTTGATCCGAGGCGTATAATATTTCGTTAAGTTAGTGGGCGAAATTATAACTTTGGTATGTCCGCCGATATCCCGAAATATGGTCGGTCTTGGTTTGGTGCATGGATAGCGCGGCGTGTGGTCTTGCGGCTGGGAGGTGGGCGTGTGATACAAATTTTTACTGGGGATCAACTGCGTTGCTGGATCATTGCGTTCTGCACTTGACAACATTTCCCAAACTGCACGGCCCCAACCGGAGCATGTTGACCCTTGTAGGTTCGCAGGCCAAACATGGTCGGGTGTGTGTGTTTGCGCTGACCGAGGGCGTGGTCACAGAGATGGCAAAGGCAGCGGGTGCCGAGGTCATTACGGCGTTCGGAGCAGGGCCGTTACCGTCCGTGCGTTGGCGGCGGTGGTGGGGTATCACCCGTGGCTTGATCAGGGCTGTGCGAGAGCGAGGGGTCAAACTGATTCATTGCCATGCGGCAGTGAGCGTTCGCTATGCGCTGCCAGCGGCGCGGTGGTGTGGTGTGCCGGTGGTTGTTCACCAACGGGATAACTACGAGCGCAGCTACTATCACCTGGGCCTGGGGTGGTCGGATCAAATCATTGCAATTTCCAATAGTGTCAAGAACAGTCTGCCCCAAGGTATGCAAGCTAAAACGACGGTGGTTTATAACGCCGTCGAGGTGCCGGATATAGAGCTCGACGCGGCAGGCAATCGCAACGGTCTGCTTCGGGTGGGTACGGCTGGTCGGTGCACAGCGGATAAGGGGCAAGACCTATTGATCGAGGCTGCGCTATCGTTGATGGGTGAGCTAGCGTTTGAGGTGCACATCTGGGGCGTGTCACGGTCGGATGAGAAAGACGCGTACGCGGAAAGCTTGCGGCGGCGGATCAGTGCTTCACCGACACCGTTTCATTCCCGGTTCTTTCTTGAGCCGTTTCGTACGGATATCGAATCGTTCTATCGGATGATAGATATCATGGTGATTCCGAGCCGATTCGTAGAGCCGTTTGGTCGGACGGCAATCGAAGCGATGTCGTGGGGCCGACCCGTGGCGGTGGCGGGGCACGGGGGATTAGTTGAAATCGTGTGCGATGGACAGACCGGGCTGGTATTTAAGCCCAATGATTGGCGCGATCTAGCGGATAAACTGAGGCGGCTGATCACTGATAAGTTGCTGCGTGAGCGTCTAGCAAGGGCAGCGAGAGACGAAGTAAAGGCTCGCTTCTCTGCCGAGCAACACGCGGCGGCACTGGAAAAAATCTACAATAAATTAATTGATCGTAGAAGCGAGATGAGCGGGTAAGGTGCTTTTCCGTGGCTCCGCAAATCCCAAGGTCTACTAACGTGCTTGGACTTCTATAGCCGGGTTACGGGTAATGATAAAGATAACCAGGACACAGCACTACTTCGTCGCGGGTGTTTTGTGAAGCTGCTGCTGTATCAGCCCAACCACACCGGTCATCATTACGCCTACCTGGGTGCGATGCTCCCGGGTTTATTGGAGCTACCCGTCGAGTTGGTTCTGGCAACGACACGTGTGGGAGTGGAGTCTGAGGAGTTTGCGTGTTCGTTGTCGCCATATAGAGATCGCCTTCGCATCGAAACGTGTTGCACGCCCCCGCCGAAGTCTTCGTGGCGTAACGGTTGTCACCGTGCTCAGGAGTTGGTGGCGGCGGTGAAAGCCATCAAGCCGGATCACGTCTTTGTCTTGTATGGCGATGGTATTTGGCAGGTATTGGGTACTTGGTCATTGCTGGGGTACCGGCCGTTACCTCGAGGGCTACCAATTGAGGCGTGGCTGTATCGGGGAGGCTTTGCGTATGAGCGGTGCCGAGGTCTGGGCAGTTGGCTGAAGCGATGGCTCTTTTCAAAAATATTGCGTCAGGGCCCATTTGCTGTGATGCATCTTGATGACGAAATTACCTTTGAGTTTGCTCAGTCGGTGTCTAGACGAGTGGCGAAAGTCGTATTGACCCCAAATCCAGTAGAGCTGTGGCCTCAGATCACGCGGCAAGAGGGCAGAGCAATGGCTGGTCTACCTGATGACGCCCGCTTGATTGGGTGTACGGGAATGATTGATGGGAGGAAGGGCGTGGATCTGCTGCTGCGTGCTTTTCGCCGTTACGTAGAAAGTGTCCAAAGCTCTTCCGACAGGCTGGTATTGGCAGGTCCTCACCACGAACAGATTAAAAGGTTGCTGGATGAACAGCCGTATAGAGCTATGCTTGAGGGCGGTCGGATCATCAGTGTGGATCGTTATCTTACGATGCGTGAGATGTACAACTACGCGGCGGCATTCGATTTAACGGTGGCTTGCTACCCGAATCACTCTGGGCGTTCAAGCTTGATCCTATGGGCTGCTGCGGCGGGTAGGCCATCGCTTGGGACATCGGAAGGCTGCATCGGTTACGTGATCGAGCAAAACGAATTGGGTTGGACATGTGATGTACAGGATATCGAGGGTTTTTCGAGAGCCATTATAGACGCGTTGGGTTCCTGCTGGTCAGAGCAGGATGCTGCAAGAGTCAGGCAATATGCTGAGTTCCATAGCTTTGGGAATTACCGGCGAGTAGCAACGGGTTTGCTGCGTGAACGGCTAGAGATGGCGAGCGATTGAGTTTAACGGTGTACTAATAGGTCAAAATCAGTTCGTTGGCTGGGTGTTCGAGCTGTTGAAAGCGTTGTTTTTGTAGAGGGTATTCAATGGCTGACGATCGGCGATTGAAGACTGTTTTGATTATTAGCCAGGTGTACGTGCCCGATCCGGCGGCGGTGGGGCAGTATCTGGCTGACGTCGGCGCGGAGATGGCACGTCGCGGTTGGCGCGTGGTGGTTTTGACGGCTGACCGCGGGTACGACGACCCTTCGGTGACGTACGCGAGACGTGAGACGATCGATGGCGTGGAAATTCGTCGGCTGCCTTTTAGTTCGTTTGGGAAGCGGTCGATCGGGGTGCGCTTGCTGGGTGGGGTGCTATTCCTGGCACAGGTGATTGTGCATGGGCTGTTCATGCGGCGATTGTCGCGCATATTGGTGAGCACGTCGCCACCTATGTGCCCGGCTGCAGCGGTGCTGATCGGCGCGTTGCGGCGGGTGTCGATCAAGTATTGGCTAATGGACTTGAACCCCGACCAGATGGTGGCGCTGGGCCGTCTCCGGGCGGGTGCGCCGGCGGTGCGCTTGTTTGACGCGATGAACCATGTCGTGCTTCGGAGCGCTACGGACGTGGTGGTGCTCGACCGGTTTATGGCGGATCGGTTGGTGCGTAAGTGGGCTGGCGTGAAACGGAAGCTGACGGTGCTGGGTTTGTGGCCGTTGGAGCGGCATCTGGGTGGCGGCACCGTTGAACGCGACAACCCGTTTCGGAAAAAGCATGGACTGACAGGGAAGCTTGTCATCATGTACAGCGGGAATATGAGTATCGCGTCGCCGTTGGACACGGTGTTGGAAGCGGCGTTGCGGTTGCAGAACGAACGTGATGTAGTGTTCGTATTTGTGGGTGGGGGTCTGGGCAAGAAACAACTCGACGCCTTTGTGGCGAAACACCAGCCTACGAATATGGTATCGCTGCCCTATGAGCCGCTGTCGGGTATCAGCCAATCCTTGTCGGCAGCAGACGTGCATTTGGTGGCAATGGGTGAGCGGATCGTCGGTGTCTGCCACCCTAGCAAGGTATACAGCGCGATGGCGGTAGGCAGGCCGATCCTGCTGCTGGGGCCCGAGCTGTGCCATGTATCCGAGATGCTTGAAGGCGGTCGGACCGGGTGGCATGTGCAGCACGGCGACGTAGACGGCATGGAGGCGACGATCCGAGATATCGCGCGGCTGGGTAGCGTAAAGCTGGCGGCTATGGGAGACGCGGCTCGACGAGTAGCAAATGGGCAATACGGCAGGACACGTCTGTGTGGAAAATTTTGCGGGATTGTGGAGCAAGCCGAGTCGCGAGAGGTATTCGGCTAAAATAAACGGGGTTAACGATACGGACAATGGGGCTAGAGCTTTTTGCTGCAATGTTGGGGCGTGGCATTCTGCGCCAAGCCGACAGGCTAAAATGTCTGCATCAAGTTTGGTACCTAGAGAAACTGTTTCGACAGCGAATGGTCCAACCGGCGGAAACGATTCTGATCCATTTTTAGGAAGAGGTATGGCGTGCAGTGGATCTTGATTCCATTTGGTTGGGCGTTCATAGCCGTGAGCCTCGGGGTGATCCTGATCCCGTATCTGAGGCAGCGATCGGATCTGCTGACGAGTTGGAATCTATTTCTTTTTGGTTCGGCGAATTTTGTGGGGTTTTCGGCGATCCAGTCGGGATACAATACCGAGCCGTATGTGGATTACGAGCAGTGGGATTATGTGCGCTTTGTGGCGGGTGCGGTGACGTTTTACGGGGTGTGTGCGTGTACGTATTTCTTTTTGAAAACACCGCGTCGTCAGGCAGGCAAGCGTTTCCGTAAGTGGCCGTCGCAGACAGTTGGTGTGCTGTTCCTATTGCTGCCGGCGTGTGTGGGGGCGGGTCTGCTGCATCTGGCATTGCCGGTGATTCCCGGGATTAGTCAGGTGGTGGCATTTGTGGCCAAGAGCGCGGCATTGATCGCGGTGGCGTACGCGTTTGTGTCGTGGTATCGGCAGCCTACGAATCCGCTGTTGTTGTGGTGTCTGGTTGGGATTGTTGCTTACAGCCTATTTTTTGCATTATTGGGCGGTTCGGGTCGGCGTGATCTGCTGAGCTTGGCGATGACGATCCCGATTTGTCTTTATTGGCTTCGGCTGCGTTACACGAGCCGGGGATTAAACGTCACAGTGTTACTGGTGGCGGCGTTTCTGATCTTGATGTTGTTGGCGGGGTACTCGACGATTCGGCACCAGAGGTACGGGCTGACCCCTGTGGAGAGGACTGTAGATATGCTGCGTCAGCTACCGTCGGCGATCGTGAACGTGGGTGACACGAAAGGGTTGTTGGGCAGCAATGCGGTGGAAGCCTCTTTGGCGACCATTCATCTGTATACCACCGAATGGGACCCCCAGCCGTTTTTCAACGTTTGGTTTATCTTGGTTAATCCGGTGCCGCGTTCTGTTTGGCCTTCGAAGCCCGAATCCCTGGGACAGACGTTGCCACGCGATCTCGGATGGTGGAGGTATGGCTACGTGAATTGGGGGCCTGGCATCGTTGGGCACGGCTATCATGAAGGTGGGCTGCACATGCTGGTGTTTTATGGGGTTTTTCTTGGGATGGCGTTTCGTTTTTTCGATGAACTGCTGATGAGGCAGAGCGGCAACCCATTTTTGCTGGGGATCATGTCGGCGATTGCCGGTCAGATCATTGCGTATTCACGGGGCGACATCGGTGTGTTTAGTATGCAGATTGCTTCGGGGGTGATCACGGGTCTCATGCTGAGTTACGTAGCACGGGTATTCTTTGGGACGGGCATGGTTTACCCCAGCGATGAAGACCGGATCAGTCAGATGGCGAATTTTGATAAATGATGCTGGGTCACGTCTAAGAACATCATGGGAGAATCGTATGTTCAATAGAAAGGGATTCCACGTTGCGGTCGCGTTTGTTACGGGAATGGCGCTTGGTTTGTTCCTTCAATGGAGAGCCTTTGCGGGAGCAGGAGAAGGCGCCGCGGTCGCGAGTGATCCTGTGGTGAGTTGGCTGACGATCGGCGGTTCTACCAAGGACGCGAGCACTCGTCGAGTCGGTTGGGATTTGAAAAGGCGTGGTTGGGGCGGTTTTGTCAGGTTAGTCGTGCGTCCGCAGATTGACTGGGGCTGCCGTCGGTTTGTTCTTCATAACCCATTCGGCACGCTGCCGGGTGAGCCGATGCAGTTCGATCAATATATGCACGCCAGGGATGCGGGTCTGACGTGGTTGTGTGAAGGGTTTGTTGAAGCATGGCGGCCCGTGACGGAAGAGGGTATCGAGGTGATTTGTTACCTCGGAAAATTGCGGGATGATCCTGATTTTGAAGAGCTTCGGAAGCGGGGTAAGTATGACGATTGGTTGGCTCGGGCGTGGGCATCGCTGCAGCCCGCGTTGGACGCGGGCATGTCGATTGCTCTGGATGCATCGTCTCGGGCGGACGCGGGCCACCCCGTATACAAACTGGCGGAGCTGTTGCGGTCATTGGGCGTAAAAGTCTATATCGAACCGCGGCCTCCGATTACTCACAATCATTGGTTCGATTATCCGGTGGTGACCACGGAGCAATTTTGGCATCGGTCGAATCCCGAAAAACATATAAGCTCTCTGTGGGCTGCTCGGGACGATCAGCTACGGGGCGAGATTATTAGGATGATTACGCGCACCCCTCAGGCCGATCAGCCTGAGAAGGCTCGCGAAGTGATTGCGGAGGGGCATACAGCGGCGTTGTATGTGTTGGGGATGATTCGTGAGGGTGTGTCACGGGAGTCGTTATTTAGTCCGCAAGCGAAGTGAGATGTTTGTTCTATACAGCGTGTAGATTTGGGCCTAATTTCGGTTAGATATGCGCATGACAGTAACGGGCAGCGGCTTCCATGGCGTCGACCATGTTGGTGAGGGTGAAACGCTCGGTGATCGTTTGCAGTGCGTGTTGAGACATCTGCTCGGTGAGACCGAGATCGTCGAACAGGCGCCGTAGCGCGTCGGCGAGTGACGCGGCGCTTCCATCTTTGTAGAGCAGGCCGTTGTGTTCGTGTCGTATGGCTTCGATCTCAGGGTTTTGTGCGTCGGTACGGTCGCTGGTGACGACGGGCAACCCGTAGCCAAACGCGTGCAAAAGGCTCAACCCAATATTAGCTGGATAACAGAAGACGTCGGCGCTGAGGAACCATGGCGCAAGCTGGGTTTCATCATAGATGGCAGGGATAAATGTGACACGGGGTGTGACGTCCAGAGATTGTGCAAGCGATTGAAGACGGGTTCGTTCTTCGTTGCCGGAGCCGATGATGACGGCTTTGAGTGAGGGATAGTCGTGAGCGAGTTGTTTGACAGCGTGCAGGAGTAGGTCGGCGCGGTTGGCTGGGGATAAACGAGAGACGAACAAGACAACCGGCCCGTTGGTTAGGTTGTGTTCGGCGCGGAAGTGGGTCAGGTCGTCTTCGTGGTCGGCCCAGTGTTGTTTGGCGTGTTGGATGGGTGCCTGATCGAGGCTATTGAGTGCGATGAAAATGCGTGCAGGATCAAATCCCGCATCGGTGTATTGTTTCGCAGCGGTGTGGTTGTAGAAAAGCAGTGCGGTGGCGAGCTTGGCGACGCGCATGCGGGGCCAGCGTCTCCAGACGGCTTCTTGTTTTGAGTAGCCGTGCCCCCAAAGAATGGTGGGTATCCGGTTGATTTTCGCACGGATCAGAGCGGGTATGAGG
Organism: Planctomycetota bacterium; assembly: GCA_024276075.1. Lineage (GTDB taxonomy): Bacteria > Planctomycetota > Phycisphaerae > Phycisphaerales > Phycisphaeraceae > JAJRXX01. The sequence continues at coordinate 32,181 of JAJRXX010000035.1, read as the reverse complement.
CTGGCGTAGTGCAAATTCCACGAGAGGATGAGCACGTCTGTGGCATTTGGCGCGGCGCAACGCCACTGCGGGCTGTGCCACATGAGCGTCCGTCGGATTAATCTTAAATACTGTGTGGGCGTGTGCGAGGCTTCGAAGCCTTGTGCGGGTACGTTGGGTACGCCTGGCGCATCTGAATAGAAAAGCGTAAGGCGAATCCCGGATCGGTTTGCAAATTCTCCGAACACCGACACCCGATATTTAGCCAGTGACGGTTGCTGGATAGCCACACGGATTGATTGCGATTTTGTATCAGCGTGCATCGAGAATATCTGAATACTGAGCTTGCCAACACTCAGCGATTTTTGCCCAGTCGTAGTGCTCGTTGACGAACGATCGTGCGCGTTTCGCGGCTTGGCGGCGCAGCGTGACGTCAGACATCCAGCGATCGAGTTCTTTGGCCAACGCATCGATCCGGGTTGGCACGACGCCCCCGACGCCCGCAGCGGTGATTTGGTCATGGATATTAACTTGGTCGGAGATGACGACGGGTGTCTCCGCAGCGAGGGCCTCGATCACGGCGATACCGAAGTTTTCCTGGTAGCTCGGCAACACAAACAGGTCGGCGTCGGTGAACGCTTCGATGCGGTGTGGGCCGTGGAGCATACCCGTGAAGACGACGCGGTTTGTGATTTGGTGCTGAGCGGTTAGCTGTTTAAGTGCATTTAGGTATTCCGGATCACTTGGCCCCGCGATGACGAGGACGGCGTTCTTATTCTGTGTTGTTGCGAAGGCGGGTATGAGTAGGTCTAGGCCTTTCTTGTAATGTATACGGCCAAGAAACAGGAGCATGGGCCGGTCGCCGATGGCGGGCCATTTTGCGCGGAAACTATTTTTGGGAGGCAGCGATTCGAATTCTGCGAGATCGATGCCGTTGGGTATGACGATAGCGGGTGCTTTTAGTTTTAACGGCTTTGTGAGCGTTTTTTCGGTGATGGAGGTGTAGTGTATGGTGGCTGCGCGGTTAAGGCTGTTCCGTAGTCGCCAAGTCAGATAGAGTTTTTTCTTGAGTTTTTTTTGTGAAAGGGACCAAGGATCGAGCATGCCATGGGGAGTGAAAACGTAGGGGATGCCCATGCGTCGTGCTGCTGTTGCTGCTGCATGCTGTGATTGTTCCCAGAGGGCATGGATGTGCACGACGTCGGAAGATTTCAGGGTGTCATTTATTGTCGAACGCAGCTTGGGGTGCCATTGCAGCGGTCCAATACATGGCCCGACGAGACGGACGTTGATGTGGTGATCTCTTAGCTGGTCGACCAGCCTGTGGTCGTCGTTCTTGTTCCAAGTGGATACGACGCTGACGCTCACCCCTGACGACACCAGTGCCTGTGTCAGCCCTACCAGCACAGAGGGTGGTCCACCAGCGCGCGGGTCGAGTCCTGATATGACGTGCGTGATGTGCAGGGGCATGGTAATCAAAGTGTAACGTTTGGATGTGTTTTTAGCTGCGTTAAGAAGTATATTGGTGGGTGTGGATTTTTATGGCGTTACATTTGAGTATACCCCAGCCAACGCATGGTGGGCTCGATCCATCGGCGGATGGTTTGCAGGTCTTCTAGAGCGGCGTCGGTTTGGGGCTTGCTGGCGGCTTGGGGATCGAAGTGTTGCTCGAAGTAGGCCCAGACATCGGGGTCGTCTTCCAATTGGCAAAATGCCACGATATCGCGGACACGCTGCTCGGTGAGGTCTTCGAGCTTGCACTCGGTGTAGCGGTCGGGGGGTAGCTGTCGTCCGTAGTGGCGGGCGGCTTCGACGCACATACGCCATTGGAGGCAGCAGACCTCCAGCAGGTCGAGGTCGCCTGCGAGTGCGTCGAGCCCCGGTATGCGTGGCCCCCACACCTGAGTACCCGCGAGTGGTGCGAATTTTTGGGGCAGCAACCGACGCAGCACTTCCTTGGCGTAGTAGGGCAGCCGGCGGAGGTTGACCTCGCGTAGACGTTGACGGATGACGTCCGGGCGTATGTGTTGGGAGCCAAGCCCGCCCAGGCTCTTTTGCCAAAGGCGACGGATGGACAGCGCTGAATCGGTGCCGTTGCGGATGATGTGTACAAACCGGCAGTCGGGGAACACGCGATCGACGAAGTCCAGGCGTAGCGCGTTGCTGGGTGTCTTTTCGAGTAGCCGAGATTTGCCTTGTTTCGTGACCGTTTGTGCGAAGGTTTTTCGGATATGGTTGCGCACGTCGGTACGCGCGTCTTCGGGTCGGAGCATGTCGGATTTTCGGTCGTTGCCATAGCGCCAGGTCAGGCGTGGCTCGACGATGTAGGCCAGCGATCGGTGACGGCTGAGAAGTTTTCCCAAAAAGGTCGTCCCGGATCGTGGGGCACCTACAATGATGATCGGCTTATCTAAAACAGATTCGTTGGGCATGGGAAAGGCTTGGGTGTGCGGTCAAGGACTCGTTGGGTCCGCCATACGGGCAGCAGCGGATCGTTTGCCTTAAAAGTGGCGAACATAGAATTTTATTCTATAACTTCGTAGCCTCGATGGCGTCACGAGGCAGAAAAAAAACTGTATCCTAGCAGGGTAAGGCTATGCTCAAGATCGCAGTCATTGGCGGAGACGGGATCGGGCCTGAGGTGTGCGCACAGGGCCTGCGGTGTCTGGACGCGGTGTCGAAGGGGGGCGATGGCTTTGCGTATGAGGTGACGCGGTTGCCATATGGCGGCGGGCGATACCTTGAGCAGGGCGTCGTGATCACGGACCAGGAGTTGGCACAGCTAAAGTCGAATTACGATGCGATCTACCTCGGCGCGGTGGGTCGGCCCGATGTGCCGCCGGGTGTGCTCGAGCAGGGCTTGCTGCTGAAGTTGCGCTTCGAACTCGACCAGTACATTAACCTCAGGCCCGTGAAGTTGTACGAGGGGGTGTCGACTCCGCTAGCGGGGAAGGGGCCTGGGGAGATCGACTTTGTGGTTGTGCGTGAAAATACCGAAGACTTGTATTGCGGTGTGGGCGGGTTCCTGCGCAAGGGTACTGCTCACGAGGTAGCGACGCAGGAGATGATCGCCACGCGCATGGGTGTCGAGCGGTGTTTGCGGTATGCGTTTGACCTGTGTCGATCACAGGGACGAGACAAGAAGCTGACGCTGGTGGGTAAGACAAATGTATTAACCTTTGCTCACGACCTGTGGATGCGGGCGTTCGAGCAGGTGGGCGGCGACTATCCCGACGTGCAGCGAGAGTATCACCACGTGGACGCGTGCTGCATGTACATGGTGACCCGGCCCGAGATATACGATGTGATCGTGACGACGAACATGTTCGGCGACATCATTACCGATCTGGGCGCTGCGATTGCCGGCGGGATGGGCGTGGCAGCTAGCGGTAACCTGAACCCGTCGGGGGACGGCCCGAGTATGTTCGAGCCCGTGCACGGCTCTGCCCCGGACATCGCCGGTCAGGGTAAGGCCAACCCTATCGCAGCCATCCTGTCCGTGGCCATGCTGCTGCAACAAACCGGAGCGGTCAAAAACGACCCCAAGCTCATCAGTGCCGGCGACCGCATCGAGGCGGCGGTGACGCGGGTGTGCCCGAAGCTGACGGGCCAATCGATGGATCGGCTGATCATGAGTACGGGGCAGGTGACGGATCAAGTGCTAGCGGAGCTGTAATACTTTGAATTAATCGGCTCGGTACGCGCAGGACTGGGTGTAGCGATATGGGTGGTGGGTGGCTCAGTGTGGTTTACGCGTTGATGGCGGCAGCTTTTCGCCACGAGCAGCGAACGTTCAGGAGCGGGTTGAATCCGCATCGTTGCAACTTAAACACAAACTGTTCTAGAACTGGTTTTATAACCCCCCTCCCTGTCAGAGAGGGGGTAGGGGGAGGGTCGTGTGCCCATGATTTACGGGGATTTTACCCCTCACCCAACCTCCCCCCTCAAGGGGAGAGGGGGTTTGAAACAGCTTCTAGTTTTAGGCGGCAGCGGTGGTCGGTGGCCATATGGCTGTGCGTTGTCGTTGCGGTCGGCTGCGCGGGTGCGACAGGCACAGCACAGCAGCGGGCACGCAGAGATACAGAGGGACGCCTTTTTCACAAGGTCGTCGCGGACCTGTCGGACCCGCTGATGCAGGGCAGGGGTGCGGGGACCCAGGGGCTTGATCGTGCCAGGGATTACGTGGTGGCTCGCTTCGAGGCGGCGGGACTTGAGCCGGGCTTCGTAATTAACAGCCAGCGATCGTACACCCAGCCGTTTGAGGTGTCGCTGGGCGTGGCGGTACAACACCAGTCGCTGGAATTGTTGGCGACAGACGGTGGCGGGCACGCGCAGCAATGGAAGGGAAGCGAGGATTTTACTGCGCTTGGGTTCTCAGCCACGGGCGCGTTCGAGGGTGACGCGGTCTTCGTGGGGTATGGCATCGTGGACCCGGACCACGATTATGACAGCTACAGTGGCTTGGGTGACGGTGCATTAGCTGGGAAAGTAGCGGTGACGCTGCGGTACGAGCCGTCGGATCAGACGGGCAAGAGTCTATGGGCAGGCGGGGATGGGCAACCGGGGCGATGGACCCAGTCGGCGAGTCTGTTGAATAAGGCACGCTGGGCTGCCCAGCACGGCGCGGTCGCGCTGCTGGTCGTGAACGGGCCCAAGCAGGACCGGGGCGACCTGAAGTCACTGTCTAGAAGCACAGCCGATGAGTTAGCGGCTATCCCGGTGCTGCACGTGCGCCCGGTGGTGCTCGAACGGATGATCCAAGCAACGGGCCGCGACCCGCAGACGGTCATCGGTGTGTACGAGCAGCGTGCCGACGCGGGTAATACGGGGCCAGACGAGTTGGCAGGCGTTGTGGTGCGGGGAGATGTGGCGCTGCAGCAGCGTAGTACGATGATCGAAAACGTAGCGGGGGTCTTGCCGGGCCACGGGTCATTAGCGGATGAAGTGGTCGTCGTCGGCGCTCACTATGACCACCTGGGCTACGGCGAGGTGGGCAGCTTGTCAGGGCAAAATGCGGTGCACCCGGGCGCGGATGACAACGCCTCGGGCGTCGCGGGCGTGGTTCTGTTGATGCAGCGGATGTCGGGTTCGACCGTGGTGGATGACGACGCGCAGCCGCGGCGGGCGGTGGTGTTCGTGGCGTTCTCCGGTGAGGAGCGTGGCCTGCTCGGCTCGGCGTACCTGATGAAACACCTCGACGACCTGGGCCTGCGGGCCGATCAGATCGCAGCCATGGTAAACCTGGACATGATCGGCCGACTCGAAGGCAAAAAGATGCACGTGATCGGCACGGGCTCGGGCGACCGTTGGCGTGAACTGCTACAAGCCGCGGCGCGGGGTGTGGGCGTCGAGTTAGAGCTAAGCGAACGCTCGTTTGGCGGGAGCGACCACATGAGCTTCCTGGTGCGGGACGTCCCGGCGGTTCACTTTTTTACCGGTAGTCACAGTGATTATCATCAGGTTACGGACACCGCTGAGAAGATCGACGTGCCTGGAAGCCTGCGCGTCGTGGACGTTTTGCATCGTTTGGTCAAACGTTTGCGTGATGACCCACGCCGTCTGACCTATGTGTACGACCCGGGCAGTATGGCACATAGCGTAACTCAGACGACTCACGGCTCAGGCGGTGCGTTCTTGGGTATCATGCCGGATTACGCGTCGATGGACGGCGATGCGGGCTGCGAGCTGTCGGGCGTGGTGCCGGGTAGCCCCGCCAAGGCTGCGGGGTTGGCGGCGGACGACGTGATCGTCGCGTGGAACGGCGACCGCGTACGCAGCGTGCGGGGCCTGTCGGCAAAGCTGCGAGACAGTAAGCCGGGCGACGACGTGGTGTTGAGCGTGTGCCGTGGTGGTAAGCTGATCGAGCTGCGCGTGACGCTGGGGCAGCGATCCCGGTGAGCGGCGAGATGGGCCCAAGCAGGGCGTAGAATAAGCGAGAGAGTCGAGTGATTAATATTGGGACCTGGTTTGACCATGGGCGAGGTATCAAACAACGGCAACAAAACCACGGGTGTGGTCATCGTGGACCACGGCTCCAAGCGAAAGCAGTCGAACGACATGCTCTTGCAGGTCGTGGAGCTGTTTCGCGGGTACTGCGATTACGCGATTGTCGAACCGGCGCACATGGAGCTAGCCGAGCCGTCGATTGCGACAGCCTTCGATCGGTGTGTTGAACGCGGCGCACAGCGCGTGGTGATTAGTCCTTATTTTTTGCTGCCAGGCAGGCACTGGGATCAGGACATCCCTGCCCTGGCGGTGGCGGTGGCGAAGAAGCACCCCGGGGTGTCCTATCTCGTCGTGGCGCCCCTGGCGCTGCACCCGCTGATGGCACAGGTCATCGGGTCGCGGATCGATCATTGTCTCGCTCACGCCGCTGGCGACGCGCCCGAGTGCGAAGTGTGCGTGGGCACGGGCCGGTGCGAAATGAAGCAGGGGTGATCGAGACCCGCAACCAAGACAACGGATTACCCGTATTCTGACTATCCTTGTGCGTACACGACGAGCCGCGACTGTCAGGGAGCGGTTTTTTTTGATCTTCAATACATACCAAGTAATCTGAATCCGTATTGCCCACACAAACGGCCGAGGTCGAGGTCGTGTGCGCTCACGTCAGCAGTCTGCCGCCGTCGAGGTGCACGACGTGGCCCGTGGTGTAGTGCGCGTCACGGATCAGGAATAGCACCGCGGCTGCGGCGTCTTCGGGTGTACCGTGGCGTGCCAGCGGCACGCGACTGAGGTATTGGTCGCGCTGCTTGGGTGTAGCAGCTTCGTTCCAGGCGACGACGCCGGGCGCCACGCCGTTGATCGTGACCTTTGGCGCTAATTCCAGTGCGCATGTCTTGGTAATGTCCAGTAGCGCTGCTTTTGACGCGGAGTAGTTGATGTATTTTTTTTGTGGCTGACCCAGTGTGTGCGCATCGAGCAGGTTCACGACTCGGCCAACGGTTGCCGGGTCGTCGAATCGATGCCCTGCGCCCAGCAGTGCTGCGAATTTATGGATTAGCATCAGCGGCGCCAGCGCGTTGACAGCCATGTGGTGGTGGAAGTCGCTGGGCGTGACTCGGTTCAGCGGCGTGGGGGCGTACACCGCCGCGTTGTTGACCAGGGCGTGCAGGCTATTGAATTGGCTTGTGAATGCGTCGTGGACCCGGTCGGCGGCGTAGGGATCGGACAGGTCGATCCGGATCGGCATCGCTCTACGACCTAGCTGCTCGATCTGTTGGGCGGTCCGCTGGGCGTCGTCGGTGCTGGTGTGATACGTGAATGCGACGTGCATGCCTTGTTGGGCCAGTCGCAGGGCAATGGCACGGCCAACACGACGTGCAGCACCTGTGACCAGCGCCACGCGGTTAGCCAGCGGGCTATCGGGTGTGGATGTGGGCGTCGGTGTGTTCATGGGCTAAGAGTGCTTAACAAAATGGATGCGGACAATTGGTTCTAAAAAAACGAAGAAGACCGCTCCCTCACAGTCGCGGCTCGTTGCGGTGCTCGATGGAGCATGTCGGCTTGGTTGAATCTCATTTTGTTAGGCGATTTAAGACTCGTCGTCGGGGTCATCGTGGGTGAGGTTATTGATCTTTGATTCGAGCCGATGCCCCGCCGCCTGCCAGGAGTCGGTGCGTTTTGATTGCGCCTTGGTCACGGGTCGGTGCCTCGCGTCGTGGCGGTGCCAGGTGCGTACCAACTGCCAGACGAAGAGCATACCAGCCAAGCCCGCTACGACAGCGAGCATGACCAAAATAACGAGCTTGAGCGTATCGGTCTGTACGGGCATACGGAGATTTTAACGTGGCACAGCCATGGGTGGATGTCTCATAAAATTGGGACTGGCGGTGACGTCATAACGGCGATGTGATCAGGTGGCCGTTCCTGTCTTGACGGTATCAGCCCGGTACGTGCACACGGTTTTTTCCGTTTCCCAGACGCTCACTTCCTCTAGGGTGACGCCGATCGCCCCGAGTGCCGGGGTGAGCATGCTGTGGATGACCATGGCGATGTGCTCGACCGACGGGTTGAGCCTATCAAACTGCGGGACGTCCAGGTTCAGGTGTTTGTGATCGAGCTTTTCGATGACGGCTTCGTCTACGACGCGGTCGAGGTCTTCGACGGGTGTGACTTGTCCGTTGGGTCCGATCGGCGCGCGCACGGCGACTTCGACGCGGTAGTTGTGCCCGTGGCCCGAGGGGTTGTTGCACTTGCCGAACACGCGTCGGTTTTCCTCGTCGGACAGCCGGGGCGTGTGCAGCCGATGGGCAGCGGCGAATTCGTATTGATGGCGGATAACGACGTGTGCCATGTCTCGGCTCCGGATACTGATATTGTAAAATGGCGTCAGGTCCAGCCGAACCCGCGCGACGGTGTGGTCCAGCGGCGGACTCAGCAGTTTCATGAGCCGTCCCATGAGTGTGCCCACAGCGATCGTTGCGAGCGACGGCGTGGTGGTGATTAATTGTTGTAGATAGGGCAGCGCGTGTTTGTGGACCGCTTGATCGATGTGCTTAATGCTCAGGAAATAGCCCGTGACGGGGTCGGCCTGACCGCGGCACAGCACGTGTATCTGGTAATACCGTCCCAGCCCGCGCATCGCAGGCCACGCGGCAAATGTGTTGTGCTTGCTCGGGGGTGGCGGTGGCGGGCCCGGCGGACAGGGGTAGTCCGCGTGTTCCGGGGGCGGCGGCGGGTCGTTAATACAAAAACGGACGGTGCGACATAGTTCAATCATGGCGGTCGGCATTATAGGGATGACGGCGTCCGGGTTGGCGGCTACCGGGCGAAGCGATACGCTGGACGCTATGGCCACGACGCAAAACAGGTCTTCGCAAGGCAGGGGCAGTCACGCATTGCGTCGTGGGCGCGGCAATTGGGTAGTACTGTCGCTGCTGGTCATCGGCATCATCGCGGGCATGGCGGCTGTGCGCTACTGGAACATGCAGGCTCGCTTCCTAAAACAACCGCAAGAGCCCGCGGAGGGGGCCGGTGCAGCGGTGTGGGACGAGCAGGTTGCTGGTGGGGAGTTAGCCACCCTCGGCGAGCAGTTCAACGAATTGGCAGGGGATGGCGGGGACGCCCAGGCGATCGTCAAGCAGGCTTGGCGGCTCGTCGAGCGATACCCCAAATTTGCTGCGGCTCGTACCCTCCTGGGGCAGATACTGCTGTACCAGGACCGGTTTGGTGAAGCGTTGGAGCAGTTTGAGTTGAGCCTGGGCCTGAACGCTCGGCAGCCGGAGGTGCACCTGCTGGCGGGGACACTGGCGGGCAAGCTGGGCGATTTCAATAAAGCCACGCACCACTACTCGATGGCTGTGGGTTTGGACGCGCATGAACCTCGGTATAAATTACACTTGGCCCAGGCGTACGTCACAGCACACCGTCAGGACGAGGCGCGAGACCTATTGCTTGAGGCGTTGCGGCTCGACTCGTCGTTGCACCAAGGTTACGCGTTATTAGCGGATATTTACGCCCAGCAGAACCGGCTCACGCTGGCATTACCGCAGATACAGAAAGCCATCGATCAGACGCCCGTGTCGCAGCGTGGCACGCAGGTGGTATACATCCGCCGCAAGGCCGCGTTGCTGCGCCGTGATAACCGCCCCCAGCAGGCATTATTGGTACTCGATGCGTTAAGCCCTTCCGAGCAGTTGGACCCGGGTGTCATGCACGAGATGGCTGTTTGCTGGTCGATCCTAGGTAAGCCGGGGCAGGCAGCCGAGCTGTATGAGCGTGTCCTGGCCAAGGCGCCCACGCGGTGGGAACTCGCAGCCGAAGCGGCAAAGTGGCGAATCAAAGCTGGCGACGTCGACGCGGCACGACGCTTGGTCGATCACGCGCGAAACGTGAACCCTCGTGCTGCGGTGATCCAGGAATTGGAGCAGGAGTTAGGCCGTTTGGCTGGGTCTGAATAGCACCAACGAAATTACGGTTTATCTGGCATTTTCCGCTTTGATCTTTCGGATGATATTGGTCGTGGACCGTCCGCGTTTGAGCTTGACCAGTTCGACGCGCCCGCCATAGGATTCGACCATATCGCCGCCGACGACTTGGTCGCGCTTGTAGTCAGCGCCTTTGACGAGCACTTCGGGCTTGATGGCCCGGATGAGCTTGGTGGGGGTGTCCTGGTCGAAGACGATGACGTAGTCGATGCACTGCAATTCGCTCAGGACCATGACGCGGTCGTCCTGTTTGTTGACGGGTCGGCCCTTGCCCTTGATGCGTCGTATGGAGCGATCGGAGTTGATCGCGACGACGAGCAGGTCGCCCGCTTGTCGTGCAGCACGCAGGTAGGCGACGTGGCCGGCGTGGAGGATGTCGAAGCAGCCGTTGGTGAACGCGATCTGCTTGCCTTGCTTCCGATACGCAGCGAGTTCAGGCAGGACTTGGTCGAGCGTGCGCACCTTGCCCAGCTCCTCGTGCTTTTGGCGTAGCAGCGACAGCAGCACGTCGTCGAGCGGTATGGGTACGATGCCGAATTGCTCGACCTCGAGCCCTGCTGCGACGTTTGCCAATTCGACAGCAGAAGGCCAGTCGGCGCCGTTTGCGGTGGCGGCTGCGAGCATGGCTAGGACGACGTCGCCCGCACCGCTCACGTCGTACACATCACGTGCACGTGTGGGGATCAGGCGTGGGGACTTGCCCTTTTCCAATAGCAGCGCACCCTGTTTGTCGAGTGTGAGCACGACGGTCTGGAGGTTGAGCTTGCGTTGAAGCGTCCGTGCCATGGCGTGGGCGGTGCGGTTTGACCCGTTGGGCGTGTCGAGGCCGTTGATGCCCGTGGCGAGCGAGGCTTCGGTGCGATTAGGCGTGATGCACGTGGCTCCGCGGTACTTGGCGTAATCGTCGATCGCTGCGGGGTCAACAAACACGGGCACGCGCATTTTTTTCGCTAGGGTGATCAGGCTCCGGCACAGGGCAGGGGCGAGCACACCTTTGTTGTAGTCCTCGATGCACAGGGCCGAGGCGTTTTTGAGCAATCGCTTGGCCCTGGCGAGCAGTTTTTTAGAAGCGCCAGCGGGGATCGGGGCGCGTGACTCGTCGTCGAGGCGGAACATCTTCTGAGGGTGACGGTGTTGAGCGAGCCCGACGAAGTTGTGCTTGACTGTTGTGGGCCGGTCGTCGCACTCGATCAGGCCCGACGCGTCGCACCCCGCGTCGGACAGCACCCGTCGCAGTTGCGTGGCGGTGTCGTCTTTGCCCACGACGCCCAGGCACGATACGTGACAGCGTAGTGCTGCCAGGTCGAGGCAGACGTTCGACGCGCCGCCTGCGTTGAACTCAATCCGCTGCGTAGACAAGACGGGCACGGGCGCGTCGGGGCTCAGGCGATCGGCGTTTCCGTAAATGTATCGATCGAGCATAAAGTCGCCGACCACAACAATGCGGCGTGGCTGCCAGCGGTCGACGAAACGGATCAGATGGTCGGTGGCGTCAGGCATAGGCGTAAAAGGATAAGGGAGGATGGCGGCGAGGGACAAGGAGCGGTCGCAGTCAGTGGCCCGACAACGTTTGTTTGAGCAGCGAGTCGAGCTGATTTTGCCCATCAAGGATGGCGATTGATAGGCGCGGGTAATAAACGGGTAGTGGCGGCGATGTGTCGGCCAGTAACGGACGCCACTTGACCATGTCCTTGTGCGTGGTGACGATTGCACCGGCGTGGCGGGTGTGTGCGTCCCGAAAAAAGGTGTCCAACTCGTCGCGCGTGTAGGGGTGATGATCGGGTAGCCTGCGTGAGTCGACGACACGGGGTGCGTGGCTACGCAGGTGGCGGTCGAAAGAGTCCGGGTTCCCAATACCAGCCACGGCGAATACAGGCGTACGTTGCAGGGCATCGAGCGGGTGTTCGCAGTCGGTGTGGTCAACCAAGCCATCCCAGTGGTGGCCGGTGTGTGTGAGGGGTGGGTGGCCTGTAATTTTTGTAATGGCGGCGTCCAGCTCGGCGATCTGGGCGTTGGGTATTTCGTCGGTGCGTGTGATGACCACAGCGTGTGCCCGGCGGAGATTACGCAGAGGCTCTCGCAGCAAACCACGGGGCAGGACGTGCCGATTGCTGAAAGGGTCGGTCGCGTCGATTAGAACCAGGTCGAGGTCACGGTAAGCCCAGCGGTGCTGAAAAGCATCGTCGAGCAGGAAGACGTCCGTTTGTGGGTAGGCGTCGAGCATGCGCTGCGCCGCGGCGGCGCGGTCGGCGTCGGCTTCGACGGGAACCCGTTCGCCCAGTACTTCGCGCAGCAAGGTCGCCTCGTCGCTGGCTGGCGTAGGAGCGGTTTGGTCGTTTGTCCCGGAGCGATGCTGGGGGTTGTAGCCTCGCAGGAGAACAGCAGGGCGGTGCCCAGCAGCGAGTAGGTATTGCGCCAGGTATATCACGAACGGCGTTTTGCCCGTGCCGCCCGTGGTGAGGTTGCCCACGCTGATGGCGGTGCGGCCCAGCCGTTTAGAGCGGAGCAGATTAACGTCGAACGCGGCATTGCGAGCGGCGATACCGACGCGGTACGCAGGCTCGATGGCGGACAGCGCCGCGCGGGTGAGCGTAGCGGTGATCGACCGGTCTTGGCCGACGATGATCGGACGCAGGCGTGCGGCGGTGGTCATGGCGTCGTTATTCGTGTGTGTAGCAGCAGGTGCTCGTGGGGTCGCCTTCGGTGGCGGGGTCGCGTTGTTGGAGGTGGTGGGCGAGCTTTTCCATGGGCAGCCCGACGACGGTGGTGGGATCACCCGTGACGGTAAATGGCCAATGCGGCTGAAGGTCGTAGAGATTGTAAGCCCCGGCTTTGCCCTGCCAGCGATCTGAGTCGAGATATTGCTCGAGTTGGTCGTCGGATACCCGACCCAGGCGCACTCGCACCGTGTCGGCGAACCGTTGGGCCTTGCCGGTGTCAGGATCGAGCACCACCACAGCGGTGTGAGCGTGATGCGTGGCGTCGATGAGCATCCGGAGCATCCGCTGAGCGTCGCTGCGGTCGGTGGCTTGGCCTAGAACGCTGCCGTCAGGGGCGAGGATGACCGTGTCGGCGGCGACGATAACCGCGTCGGGATATTGATTTAAATCATTGTTGTCAAATAGACTACGCGCCTTTTGGTCAGCCAGGTTCATCACCACGTCCTCGGGACGATTTTGATCGAAATCCCCTGGATGCAAGGAGTCGTCGAAGGGCGGCGTGAGTTAGACGAACCGGTATCCGGCACTGCGCAGCAGGTGTGCTCTGCCGACGGATCGGCTCGCTAGGACGATGAATACAGCGTTCTGTGGGGGCGTGGTATGCATAGGGTAAGCTATTGTAGCGGTGATAATGAGACGGCGTGACGTGGTGAGCTCGATCGGGTGGAGCGGCGTGACAAACCCCGATTAAAAACCGAACATGCATGGGTGTTAGCCGGTGGGTAACGGCGGTATCAGCATTGATATTCAAGATTTTAAAGGATTGGTCCCGATAACAATCACAACCACGAAGGGGCGATAACTATGGGGTTGAAAGGTTGAGCAAACGGAGAAATGGTGTCGGCTGTGTGTAGGCTCAATGATCGATGCGGTGTAGGTAGGATTAAACAAAAACCGGGTGGTCTGCCCGTCATAGAGGAACGAGCCTGTTGCGGACGATTGCGATCATTAATCAGAAGGGTGGCTGCGGCAAGACGACGACCTCGATCAACCTTGCAGCGGTATTGGCGTCTCAGGGACGACGCACGCTGTTGGTCGATGTGGACCCGCAGTCGCACTGCTCGTTGGGGCTGGCGGTACCCGAGGCGCAGGTGGAGCGGTCGATCGGCGACCTGCTGCGAGCAGGCTTGGACGGGACGATTGCGGTGCCGGACATCGTGTGGCAGGTATCGCGTAATCTTGATTTGGCGCCTTGTACGATGGCGTTGGCAGCTTTGGAGCAGGAGCTATCACTGGCCCCGGATAAGGACCGCAGGCTGATGCAGGTGCTTAGTACGGTGGCGGATCAATACGAATATTGCGTAATCGACTGCCCCCCGTCGATCGGGCTGTTGACGTTTAACGCGCTGCGGGCTGCTGACGAAGTGATCATCCCGGTCGAGACGGGTTATTTTGCGTTACAGGGTGCGGTGCGTCAGGAGGCGACGATTCAGATGCTGGCACGTCGCGCGGGCCACCGGGTGCGGTTTAAGGTGCTCGCGACGATGTACGACGTGCGCACGCGCCTGGCGCGTGAGATTTTGATGGAACTCCGCAGGCAGTTCGGCGAGAAGCTGCTGCCCGTGGTGGTTTACTACAACAGCAAGCTCAAGGAAGCGGCGAGCTTCGGCCAACCGATTTGTGAATACGATCCCAGTAGCAGGGGTATGCAGGACTTCGAGAAGCTGGCGCAGTGGCTGGTATCGAACCCGCCGACGCCCAGCTATCAGCCTGAGGAATCCGCTGTACAGGCGGGAGGCGTGGTCGATCGTGCTGCGGAGTTGGTGGAACGCGCCAAGGCACTGTCCGCACGCACCGCGGCATTGGCTGCGAGGCTGCCTACGACGACGCTCACGGAGGGGTTGTCGGAAGGTCAAGCCGCCACGGCTGTGGCGGACCGTGAGCCCGCGGTGGAGCAAGAGCGTACCCTGTCACCGGCCAGTCCTGTGGATGCCAAGGAGGGGTTGGATCAGAAACTTGGCCGTGTGTATGGCGTGCGCCAGACCTCGCAGGGGTTGTTGTTTGTACACCCAGCACCGGAAGCCAGGCACGTTGGCATTGTGGGTGATTTTAATGATTGGGACCCGGCCGCCACGCCGATGCGCCTCGACGAGAATTTAGGCATTTGGCAGGCATGCGTGCCTGTGGGGCCCGGGAAATACCACTACCGGCTGGTGGTCGACGGCAAGTGGGTACGCGATCCGTACAACACTTGCGTCGAGACCAACCCGTTCGGTGAGTTGAATAGTGTTGTAAATATCGATTCGGGCAGCTACACGGCTAATTAGCGAGGGGAGCGCGGGGGGCGAGCGTAGCAGACTGTTAATTCTGCGATGGTTAGGGTTAAAAGCGAGGCATCCGTGTCCCGCGACCGCAAATAAGTAGACGCAACGTTTGGGTGCAGTGCCTAATCAGGACGTGATGGCAGGCATCCGATCAAAGACGCGAGGGTGATCATGGACGATCCGACCCGGACGCGCAAAACTCTAGACGCTTTGGCGGAGTTGTACCTGACAGGTATCGACACGCCCCAGCCGCCTTCGGCTAAAGCTGTAGCAGCGTCCACCTCGCCCCATACGGTCACCACATCAGATTGGTCAGACGTATCCGATAGTGATTCGGGCCGATCGTGTTCTCAGTGGCGATCGAAGATGCCCGGGAGTATGTCGGGGGCCCAGCCGACGAGTCGCAGCAGTGAGGGATTGCAAGGCGATGACCTAGACGGTCCCGAGCCGATCCGGCTGTTCCCCGAAGCGGTGCGTTATGCGTCACCTTCTTCTGCGGGTTCTACGACTGATTTTGGTATCGGTTTAAGCGACAAATCGGGGGCAGACGACACAGGTACGCATGAACATCCAGCAGCGACGCGCGTGGAAGCGATATTCCTGGGCAACCTACCCGGCTTTAGCGGCCCATGGCTCACGCAGTATGCGTGGCGCGTCAGCGGCCAGTGCGGACCGGTGGGGATCGTGACGATCGATGGGAGTGACGTAGACGTCGAACTGGTGGGTGAGAGTGAGCGGGTATTAGACGAATTGGAAGACGCGGCTGGCTTGGCGGACCCGGGTGAACTTTCGGTAGCGCAAGTGGTCGAGCGGTTGTCGCGGGGGCACAGCGGTGTGAGTGTGCGTGCGTGGCTGGTGCATTTCCCGACACCGATTGCGCCCGAAGCGCGTGCACGGGCTATACAGATAAAGAGATGGACGATCCTTTGCGGGTCGGACGACGCGGCAGTCGTGGGGGCGTACCGATTACTCAAGCAACTGACGGGTGATCCGGCACCGACAAGTGAAGGAGAAGCGAACGAACTCACATCGCACCGGGTGGGTGTGATGGTGATGGGCAGCGACGGGTCGGTAGGGCAGGGCGTGGCGGCGAAGCTCAGCCAGGCGGCGGGTAGTTTCCTATCGACACCGGTGGAGTTGGAGGGGTGGCAGAAGCAGATGCGGCCCGTGCACATGCGGGGCATCGGGTATTTTACTGAAGACGATGGCGACCCTTGGTCAAGACTCAAAACAGTGTTGGAACAGCTCGCAGATGGGTCGAGGACCGAAGCAGTAGATAGCGAGGATGCGATGGCGGCCAAAGCGGGAGATGCCCAACTAGCGGGATCGCTCACGAAGCAAAAGGTAATTCACGACGTGGATGAACAGGACGACACAAGCGTAGACCGCTGGCAAACAGCAGCGGGTGAATATGCAACTAACGTGGATGAACTCGAAGACACGGTGGTATCAGAACACTTGCCGGCACCCGACGGTGAAATACAAATAGGCACGGATCAGGACGCGGAACTGGACCTGTGCGCCTATGTGTCCGGTGATTGTGAGCGTCTGGAGGCGAGGTGCCCCTATTGGCTGGACGCTCAACTGGCGGTGGACGAACGCGGACGCCTACACGTGTTGATGCGGTTTGGCGGGCAGGATACCGCAGCGGATGACGGCTCGCAGCGGATCGACCTGGACGCAGCGGTCATGCTGCGTGCTGCTGTGATGGGATTGATGGAAGTGGGGCAATGGGCGCATGCGAACATCTCGCTGCTAAGGTTGGCGTGCCCTGGCGGCATGCTCGACGAGTCGGCACAACCGGTGTTGCACCTGTTCACGGATCATGCCAAACCCGCTGCGGCGATCGTCGGTCGCCTAGGCGAATTGGTGAAGGTACATCTCTTGCAGGAAGTATACGTCGGCGCGTCGAGCGCATGGTGCTGCGCTGCGTTGAACTAAAGCATTTTCAATCCACGTGTAGCGTCTACAACGAGCTGCGACGGTGAAGCCACGGGCTTCTTTGCTGCAATTGAAGCACGAGGATTAATCAGAATGCGCATTACGTGATCGGTTTGTCAGGGGTCGAGGCATGGGTTGGTCATGCCGAACAGGCTGCCAATCCGGCATGTCGAGGGCAGGGTGGGTATTGGGATGTCAGCTTTGAGGCGTCCTAAAGTCTTTATAATCCGTTGATAACCGGCGCGCAGATTGCAATGTGTAAGCTAGGCGCGGGGTCGTAGTCTGCGCGGGGAGGATGGCGATCCGTGTGGTGGGTATCAGCAAAATGAGATCGAGCCGATGAGCATGAAATTTCAGGATTATTACGAGACGCTGGGCGTGTCCCGTAGTGCGTCACAGGACGAGATCAAACGTGCGCACCGGAAGCTGGCACGCAAGTACCACCCAGACGTGAACAAAGAAGCGGGGGCTGAGGATAAGTTCAAACAGATCAGCGAAGCGTACGAGGTGCTCAAAGACCCGGAGACGCGCAAGAAGTACGACGAGCTGGGCGCGAATTGGAAAGCGGGCCAGGAGTTCAGGCCGCCTCCAGGTTACGAGAACATGAAGTTTGAATTCGGTGGTGGGCGGGGTAACAGCGGCTTCAGCTTTAGCTCCGACGGGTTCAGCGACTTTTTCGAGACGTTCTTCGGCCGGGGTGGGGGCCGGGCGCATGGAGCAGGTGTAAACGTCGAAGACCTGTTCGGCGGGCGCCGCGGTGCCGCGGCACGTGCACCGGGAGCGGTCGAGGCGGCGATAACTATCTCGCTCGAAGACGCCTACCACGGCGTGACGAAACAGATCACGCTTCAGGACCCGACCAACGGTGCGTCGAAGGCGTATCAAGTGAAAATCCCAGCGGGCACGACGACGGGGTCAAAGATTCGGCTACCGAGCCAGGGCGCGCCAAGCCGTGCAGGCCAGGATGTACTCCTGCACGTGACGATTGCGCACGACTCGCGGTTTGAGTTGCACGGTCACAATCTGCATACGACATTGGCGATATCGCCTTGGGAGGCGACGCTGGGGGCGAAGGTTCCGGTACGCACGCTCGATGGCCAGGTGACGCTCACGGTGCCGCCGGGCTCGTCCAGCGGTCAGAAGCTTCGCTTGCGCGACAAGGGGCTGCCTCAACGCGGCAAGAAAGGTAAGCGAGGCGATCTGCTGGTGCATCTGAAGATCGTGGTGCCCAAGCAGCTAAACGAAAAGGAAAAGGAGCTGTTCGAATCCTTGAAGAAGGAATCCAAGTTTGACCCGCGCGGGTAACGCGCCAGCATTTCAGCTATTGAAGGGGGATATCAATTATGGACATGAATCGTTTAACAGAAAAGTCTCAGGAAGCGCTGCATGAAGCGCAAGCCGAAGCCGTCCGTCGAGGGCATACCGAGGTGGATGGCGAGCACCTTTTGTTGGCGTTGTGTCAGCAGGAAGGCGGATTGGTGGGGCGCCTATTTGAGAAGATGAATCGCCCCGCGGACGTGATCATCAGCGAACTCGACCGTGAGCTATCGAAGCGGCCCTCGGTGGGCGGCCCGGGCGCGGAACCGGGCAAGGTATTCGTCACGCAGCGGCTCAACGCTGTACTCGTCAGCGCCGAGCAACAGGCCAAACGGCTCAAGGACGAGTACGTATCGGTCGAGCACCTGGTATTAGCGCTGATCGAGGAGGGCAAGTCGACGGGTGCGGGTCGAGTCCTCAGTGAACTGGGCGTGACGCGTGACGCTTTTCTCGCGGCACTGACGGGCGTGCGTGGCCACCAGCGTGTGCAGAGTGCTAACCCCGAAGCGACGTACGAGGCGCTCGACCGCTACGGGCGTGATCTGGTGAAGGAAGCGCGTGACGGGAAAATGGACCCTGTGATCGGCCGGGACAGTGAGATACGGCGGGTGATACGCATCCTTAGCCGCAAGACAAAGAACAACCCCGTCCTAATCGGTGAGCCCGGGGTGGGCAAGACCGCGATCGTCGAGGGTTTGGCGCAGCGGATCGTGCGCGGCGACGTGCCCGAAGGCCTCAAGGACAAGACCGTGTTCGCATTGGACATGGGCTCGCTGGTGGCGGGTGCGAAGTACCGCGGCGAGTTTGAAGAACGGCTCAAAGCCGTCTTATCAGAGATCAAGCAGAGCCAGGGGCGGATACTGCTATTCATCGACGAATTGCACACGATCGTGGGTGCGGGCAAAGCCGAGGGTGCGATGGATGCGGGCAACATGCTCAAGCCGATGCTAGCTCGCGGTGAGCTGCATTGCGTTGGTGCCACGACGCTCGACGAGTACCGCAAGCACATCGAGAAGGACGCTGCGCTTGAACGCCGCTTTCAGCCGGTCTTAGTCGAGCCGCCTAGCGTGGAGGACACGGTATCAATCCTGCGTGGCTTGCGGGAGCGATTCGAGGTGCACCACGGCGTGAAGATCCAAGACGGCGCAATGGTCGCGGCTGCGGTCCTGAGCAATCGTTACATCTCGGATCGCTTCCTGCCCGACAAGGCCATTGATCTGATCGACGAGGCCTGCGCTATGATCCGTACCGAGATGGATTCGATGCCCGCGGAACTCGACGAGGCTACCCGCCGTGTGATGCAACTTGAGATCGAAGAGGCGGCGCTCAAGAAGGAGAAGGACGACGCCATCAAGCAACGGCTCGAAGCACTGCGCAAGGAATTAGCCGATCAGAAGAACAACGCCGACGCGCTGCGGGCGCAGTGGGATACAGAAAAACAAGCGCTGACGGGTGTGCACTCGTTGCGTGAACAGATTGAACAATTACGTGTGCAGATCGAGCAGGCCGAGCGTGCATACGACCTGGAAAAAGCCGCGGAGCTCAAGCACGGGAAGCTGCCCGAGTTGCAGCGCCAACTCGAAGTTCAGGAGAAGAAGCTCCGCGAGAAACACGCTGCTTCCGGTAGCGGTGATGGGCAAGTGTTGCTGCGTGAGGAGGTCGCCGAGGACCAGATTGCCCAGATCGTATCGCGGTGGACGGGCATCCCCGTGACTCGTCTCGTGGAAGGCGAACGCCAAAAACTGCTCAAGCTCGACGAGGTGTTACATGAGCGTGTGATTGGTCAGGATGAAGCGGTGAAGCTCGTGGCGGATGCCGTCATCCGTGCCCGGTCGGGGATCAAGGACCCGCGTCGTCCTATCGGGTCGTTCCTGTTCTTGGGGCCGACTGGCGTGGGCAAAACGGAATTGGCCAAGACACTCGCTGCGGCGCTGTTCGATAGCGAAGAGAACATTGTCCGCATCGACATGAGCGAGTACATGGAAAAGCACGCGGTATCGCGCCTCATCGGTGCGCCGCCCGGCTACGTCGGCTACGAAGAGGGTGGTCAGCTCACCGAGGCGGTGCGCAGGAAGCCCTATTGCGTGATCCTGTTCGATGAGATTGAGAAGGCACACCACGACGTGTTCAACGTGCTCTTGCAGGTCCTTGACGACGGTCGCGCCACCGACGCGCAGGGCCGTACCGTCAGCTTTAAGAACACGGTCATCATCATGACCAGCAACATCGGCTCGGTACACCTGCTCGAGGACAGCATGCTTGGCACCGGTGAAATCGGCGGTCAGGCGAAGAACGCGGTGATGGCCGAGGTCCGTCAGCATTTCCGCCCCGAATTCTTGAACAGGATCGACGACGTTGTCATGTTTAAGCCGCTGCGCCTCGACGAGATCAAGCACATTGTGGGCCTGCAGGTGGCCGACGTCGAACGCCGTCTCAGTGATCGCAACCTCGCGCTCGACCTGACAGATGGTGCTAAGGACCTGATCGCCGAGGCGGGATACGACCCCGTCTACGGTGCTCGACCGCTCAAGCGGTATCTCCAGCACGAGCTGGAGACCCGTATTGGTCGTGCGATGCTCGCTGGCGAGGTCGTCGACGGATCGTTGCTGAAGGTCGGTGCCAGGAATGGCGAGTTGGATGTGCAGATCGAAGCACCCGCTCGCGAGTCGGCGGGTCATACCAATCAAGATTAATACTTGCGCAGCATCTGCGAACGCGGAAACGGAACAAGCAATAATTTACATCGCCTACATCGCGCTAGAAATATACGCAATGCGTATCAGGCGGTGGATACATGAGAGGATTGAGGGGCGTTGTGGGGAATATGGCGCTTAGAGCAACTGGCGTCAATGTTCTCCATCTTGATTGGATCGCAGGTGTAACAGACATCTGTATTTTACGGCTTGCAAGCAAGCCGTGCCACCCGGTCAATGGAGATTAATTACGCCAAGTGTTCTAGCTGATCTTGGAGTTGCTGGTGCGGCGCTTGTTAATTGTACGGGTGCGGTTTATAGAAATTCCCAGTAGCCGGTATAGAGCGTATACGCCCATAGCAGCGCGTTGGTGATGCCGTGTGCCCAGCAGGTGGGTCCCAGGCCCTTGTGTCGGGTTACGGATAGGAGCCAGCAATACGCCGCGGCGCAGGCAACGCAGCCCAGCCAGTCGCGTGGGATGTGGTGGACCGCAAAGACGAGAGTCGACGCGGCGAACCCGAACGCGCTTATTTGTCCTAGTGATGCACGATCGAACTGGGCTCCGAATATCGGGCCGTGCTTGTCGGCACGGGTACCCAGGCGCGTGTGCATGAGCCACTCACCGATCAGCGGCACGTCCAGCAGAACCTGGGTAAAGCCGATCATCGTTGTTTTGAACTGGTGGAAGCTACGCAGCAGCAGCGAGCGGATGAACAGTTCCTCAAAGAGTGGCACGATGATTGCCATGCCGACCAAGCGTAGCGAGAAGCCGATCCACCCGACGGTGATCCCCATCTGGTCGAAGAAGCTTTCAGTGCCCGGATGTCCAAACGCGGAGGGGAGGTTGTTAGCGGACCATATCCCCAGCCAAATCCAGACAATGGCCACGAGCACACCTACGGGTACCGCCAGCCAGTGAAAGCTCAGCGTTAATTCGGGCATGAGTTTGCGGTACCGCCAGAGCAACCAAGCAGCCAGGATGCCCTGGATCGTGTACATCACGGGGTACGAGATGGGCAGCAATTTAGTGGTCCAATTAACCACAGGGAGCATGGCGACGTACGCGATGAAAGGCAGGACGCGCGGGTGCCAGGGGTTTTCAGCCGCCCAGCGGTCGAGGTACCCCATCCAACGCAGCACCCAATGCTGGGATACGTCTGGGGGATTACCGGGTTGATACTGCGGGTCGTCGTCGGGCAATAGTGGTCTCTTGATTTGGAATTCAAAACGTGAAAGGTCGAAACGGGTTGGCCGCGTTGAGGCAGACCCAAATTAAGCGATATGACATTTTTAGCGTAGTGCAAGGATAAGGCAAGTGCTATTAGGGGGTAGCTAGGTTATCCGTCTATAAGTGGGTGATAAGCTGGTCGGGTGCCACGGCGGTACGATGGTGTGTGTGTCAGGCAAAGTGTACAACCATCCGGCTACATTCGATCAGCAGAAACTCCTGCGGTCATGCGATGTGTTGCGTACCCGCAGGTCGGGACCCGGCGGCCAGCATCGAAATAAGGTGGCGACAGCCGTGCGTGTCCGACACAGGCCAACAGGGGTGCAAGGCGAGGCGTCCGAGCGGCGTAGCCAGGCGATGAACCTAAACACGGCCGTGTTTAGGCTACGGGTGAACCTGGCGATTTCGGTGCGAATGCCTATCAGGGCGGGGTATGCGCCCAGTGACTTGTGGCGATCTCGGTGTGTGGGCGGCTGCGTGCGGGTAAACGCGAGGCACAAAGACTTTCCGTCGCTGCTTGCCGAGGCGCTGGATGTGGTGGCGTGGCAGAATATGGACATGCCTCACACTGCGCAAGTGATGCGGAGCACAGCATCACAGCTCGTCAAGCTGCTGCGACAGGAGCCGTCTGCGTTGATGTGGGTAAACGCGTGCCGCATTACCCGGGGGTTGAGAAGGTTGGTGTGAGGGGATAACGGTTTTTTCGAGGTCTCGATTCGTGCGAGCAAGACACGGTTAGGCGGTTTTGCTATCGGCACCGGCGCACGTGTACTTATCAATCAACGCCAATAGCGTGGCTTTATTGATAGGTTTTGTGGTGAAGTCGTCGCACCCGGCCCGGAGGCACTTATCCCGATCGGTGCTCATCGCGTGCGCGGTCAGGGCGATGACGGGTCCGGTGTAGCCCGCTTTGCGCAGTTTGTCCGTGGCGGTGTAGCCGTCCATCTCGGGCATCTGCATGTCCATAAGAATCACGTCGTATGGATTTTGATTTTTCACAGCAGCCAGTGTCATGTCGATTGCGATCTTGCCGTTCTCGGCGATGTCGACTTGTGCACCGGCTTTCTTGAGCACGAATCTAATCAATCGCTGGTTGTCCGGCCCGTCCTCCGCCAGCAGTACGTGCGAGTTGAGGGTGATCGTGTTATCCGTGTCGGTTCTGGTGGCGGCGTCCTTCTTGATGTGTTTGCGAGGGTCGTCGATCAACTCAACACCCTTCAACGACCCGGTTGCGATCGTTACGGTAAAAGTGGTGCCCTGTCCGGATGTGCTTTTGAGGCTGATGTCGCCGCCTAGCATCTGCGCGAGTCGTTTGGAGATGATCAGCCCCAGACCGGTGCCCCCGAATTTACGTGTTGTGGAGGTGTCGGCTTGTGAGAAGGCTTTGAAAAGAGACTGTTGCTGTTCGGGTGTCATGCCGACGCCGGTGTCGATGATCTCGAACATTAGCTTCGGATCGGGCGCATCAGGAGGATCGGCGAGCGTGGTGATGATTCGCACGCCGCCTTTGTTTGTGAATTTGAGGGCATTGCTGATGAGGTTGAGCACGATCTGCCGCAGGCGGGTGGGATCGGATTGGATGGTCTTAGGCATGGCTCCGACGTATTCGATGTCGAACGAGAGGCCTTTTTCTGTGGCATGGGGTCGCATGAGCGACTCGACCTCGGCGATGGTGCCGATCGGGGAGCACGCGATCTTTTCGACGGTCATCTTGCCGGCCTGGATTTTCGACAAGTCGAGGATGTCATTGATAATTGTCAGGAGGTGCTGTCCGCTGCGGCGGATGGTCTCGACGCAGTCGATGCGGTCAGCGGGGCTCTGGTCGGGGTCGAGCAGCAGGTCGCTGTAGCCGAGGATCGCCGTCATGGGTGTGCGGATTTCGTGGCTCATATTCGCCAGGAATTCGCTCTTGGCACGCTCGGCGGACTCGGCCGAGGCGCGGGCCTGCGTGAGCTCACTGATCTGCATTGTGATCTGATGGGTCATGGCGTTAAACATCTGCGTCATGCGTCCGATCTCATCGCCGCGTTTGACCGGCACGACAATGCGGTAGTCGCCGGTGGTTTGCGCACGGCTCATGGCGTCGCTTAGCTCGTGGACGGGTTTGAGACGTTTCTTTAGAGCGATTAAACCGATACCCATGCAAATGGCTACGATCATCGTTGTTGTCGCCGCGACGGCTTGTTTTGCACGCCTGTCGTAAATGACCATGTCGGTTACGTGGTATGCAGCGGTGACGCGTATGCCAGAATCCAGGTCCCTGGTGTAGAAGCGGTAATACGTATTTGCGAGTGGCAGTTTTTGTGCGCCGGTGGCTAATGGGTTTAGGTTTGTAAAAATCGTTGTGTCTTGGAAGCCACTGGTTAATTGGGTGCCGTCGGCAAGCTCAATCAGGATTGGGTGGCCGACCAGTTTTTGGAACCGGGTGACCAGCGCGTCGAAATCCGCTTTCAGATGCATCCACCCGCTGATCCGTCCCAAGCGATTGTAAACCGGAAGCACCAAACAAAGCGGGCAGTCACCACTTTTGAGCGGCTCGATGGAGAGTATGTCTGTCACTTGCTTGCCGTTTAAGACGAGCGGCTTGGTCGATAGAGGCCGGTTGGGGTCTTCAAGGGAAAGCAGTGCTCGCCCGTTTTTGTCGAGGATCACCCAGTCATCCAAAAGGACATTGGGAGCGGTGTAGTTGTATGCTGTGCCCAGCGTGTTTAGCAGGTTTTCGGTGTCGTTGTTTTCCAGCGCATCAAGCACCTCCGGCTGGAGCATTGCCGCGGCGGCGAACTGTTTAACGTCATCGATCCACTCGGTTTCTACCTGTTCCCAAAGGTGGCCGATCATTGTCGATAATTGTTGTGAGTGCAGTTGTTCGGCACGGCGCTGCAACCAGATCATGGTGGCGGCCACCGACACAGCGGTGATGAACATCGACCCGCAGAACCACAGCAAAACGCTCGACAAAATGCCGAATTTAGCCTTTTTAAGCGGTTGTGTGTGCGCGTTGTGCATAGCGATAAATTCTTACGGACCTTTGTCTGCGAGCGGTTGGCGTGCTGTAGGATTTAGGGGGGTTTTTCGCCACGCGGGTACGCCGTTGTGGTACCACCTGATACGCGACCCGGGTACTCCCCATGCCTGTACCGCGACTACACACGCATTAAAACTACGCGGGCATTTGGGCCCGTTGCAGAAGAATACAACGCCGTCATAGTCTTCGAGCAGTCGCCGCATGGTCCGCTGCGTGAGCCTTGTTGCGCCTTTGTATTCAGAACCTTCGAACTTGTATTCCGCGTGGTAGGAGCCCGGGATGGTCCCCTTTTCTCGGAGGTCACGGTCTTTTCGGACATCGACGAAGGCCCATCGCTCGGCGACGAACAACTGTTCGAGTTCGGCGGTGGTTATCCGGCTAACGCCAATGGGGGTGATATCTCGATCGGGCATTTGTCTATGGGGTAGGCTGCTCATCAGTATCAATGATGGGTTGATCGTTTTGTCATCGATGTGTTTCGTTACCTGACGCAGGGCACCTGTATCAGGGTCTGTTGGCCAAGTGAAATTCTGTTGGGTCGTCGCGGTGGTTCCGTGGGCTGTGGACGGAATCTCCGATGAAGCAAAGTCGCAGCCGGGCAGAGCGATGCAGAAGATTACCCACGCCCAAGCGTGAGCAATGGAAAGGAAAAATTTGAACGTTTTGGTGGGCATCGAAATTTTTCTCATATGCATTAGTGTGTTTGCCGACGACATTTCATGGTGCCACGCACGATCCGATAACCGCCGTACGTTGATACGACATATACGGGGTATTACTAAGGTCTTTTTCGGGTCTTTTTTTCCCATGCTTGATCCCCTTGTATGGGGTATATGAAAGGTGAAAACAAGTGGCGGCGCCGCATGTGCATATACACAAGAGGCCAGGGTACGGGCAAAAAGAGGCTGTCAAGCGTGGGTGGTAAGTAGTCGATAACTGACAAGGGTTTGCAATTACTGCAAATAGTGAGGGGATACCCGTGCTGAGAGTTGAACTGCGCGCTGCCCATCCTGGGATGTCATTGGCGCTAGCAGTGCGCAATCCACGCGACGTTACCAAGACCCTGCTCAAGATCGGCTACGAACTCGATCAGGTAACCATCACCCGGCTCGAAGACCTGGGTGTAAAGAGCGTGTGGGTGCGGTGCCCAGGCCTGGAGATGCTGCGCAAGTTTTTCAATGAAGATGTCATTAATTCGCAGGCAGTGGTCGTGGGGCACATTGCCGAAGCGTTTGTCGACCTTCAGAAAGAGGTCAACACGAAACTGCCGTACCAGAAGTACCGCAGATCGATCCGGGACCTGATTCATAACCTGGTGCGGAACCCGCGTGCGGCGATATTTATGGATAGCATCGACGTGGCGGGTGACGGCGACCTGATGTCACACAGCTCTAGTGTGACGTATCTGAGTCTGCTGATGGGCCTAAAGCTCGAGGGGTATCTGGTGCGTCAGCGTCGTCGGATCAACCCGATCATTGCTAAGGAAGTGACCGCAGTGGGTCTGGGTGCGATGCTTCACGACGTGGGCGTGGTGAATCTCCCTGAAGGGGTGTACGAGCGGTACCTCGAGACGCTCGACGATACAGACCCTGATTGGCGTGAACATCCAGCACTCGGATACAACATGGTCCGCGGACAGATCGAGCCCAGTGCCACGACGATACTGCTTAATCACCACCAGCGTTTTAATGGCACGGGTTACGCCGGCGAGGGGTTCCCGGTGCTTGAGGGTGAAAAAATACACGTCTTTGCGCGGATCGTAGCGGTGGCGAACCAGTTTGACCGGATGCACAACCCGCCCAACCGAGCGCAGCAACCGGTGGTGGGGGTTTTAAAGGAAATCCTCAAAGACGACGTTAAATCGGGTTTTGATCCGCACGTATTGCGTGCGCTGTTGTCAGTGGTGCCGCCGTACCCACCCGGAGCGGTCGTGCACCTGAGCGATGGGCGTGTAGGGATATGCATCGATCACACACCGGCAGACCCGTGTCGACCTATGGTGCAGATTATTGAGGATATTAACGACCTGGGCCCGAACCTGGTGCCCACGGATGAGGTCGTGTACCTGACCGCTCAAGACGAAAGCTTATTTGTGACGCACTGCGATGGACAAGAGGTGAGTCATCTGAATTTCCCACGGCCGACGCTGATGAATGAGAGCATCAGCGGTCTGATTCTTAAAAAGCGTGGTAAGGTCGGGCTGCTATAAGACGCGGTGAAATCGCCAGAGGTTGACCTGCTGCCGACGGATCACGATCGGGTCCGTGAGAGACCCTCGACCGAGGGTGGCGATATTTCAAACAGATATACAAGTTTTTTAGACGGGCTGGTCGGTACGGCTGGCCCGGTGTTCACTATAATCTGTGGTTCGCTGTGCGTCGTGAAGCCGATCCGCGTGATGATCGGTCGGCACATCAACAAAACCAGGAATTAGCCAGCCATGCCTAAGCGTCGTCGCGCCAATCAAAATGGAGATAATCCCCGGAAGATCGTGCTCGCCTATTCGGGCGGATTGGATACCTCGGTGATCCTGCCGTGGCTCAAACAACGATACCCGGGTGTGGAGCTCGTAGCGTTCGCCGCTGAACTAGGACAGGGTGATGAGCTCAAGGACATCGAGCGTAAGGCTTTGGCCAGCGGCGCGGACCGCGTGGTGGTGAAGGACTTGCGTAAAGAATTTGCGCGGGATTACTGCTTCCCGATGCTGCGTGCCCACGCGATCTACGAACACGACTACCTGCTGGGTACGAGCATCGCTAGGCCATTGATTGCTAAGTACCAGGTGGCGGTAGCGCACCAGTTGAAGGCCGACGCTGTGGGACACGGCGCCACCGGCAAGGGCAACGACCAAGTGCGCTTCGAACTGACGTATATGGCGCTGGACCCGCAACTGAAAATTATTTCGCCTTGGAAGGACCCCGATTTTGAGTTGATCAGTCGAGAGGCGGCGATTGTGTTTGCCAAAAAGCACAATATCCCGATCGACCAGACGAAAAAGAAAATCTATTCGCGTGACCGAAACCTTTGGCACATCTCGCACGAGGGCGCCGAGATCGAAGACCCCGCCAATGAGCCGCTCGACCGCTGTTTGGTGATGAGCGTGCCCGTGGCGTCGGCGCCGAACAAACCAGCACGGGTACGGATTGGCTTTGATAAGGGCAACCCTGTCTCGATCAATGGGAAGAGGCTTGCCCCGGTGCGCCTGATCGAGGCGCTGAACAAGATCGGCGGCAGGCACGCGGTCGGGCAGACGGTGCTCGTGGAGAACCGGTTGGTGGGCATGAAGTCGCGTGGCGTGTACGAGACGCCCGGCGGGACGATCCTGTACGAAGCCCACAAGGCACTCGAGCAACTGTGCCTCGAGCGCGACCTGTACCACGCAAAGCAGCAACTGGCGCTACGTTACGCCGAGTTGGTCTACTATGGACAGTGGTTCCACCCGCTGCGCGAGGCGATCCAGGCATTCATGGACCACGCGAATCAGGTGGTCACGGGCAGTGTAACGGTGAAGCTGTACAAGGGCCGGGCACAAGCGGTTGCCGCCAAGTCGCCCAAGAGCCTATACGACACGGGGTTGGCGAGTTTTGCGATGGAGGGTTACGACGTGACCGCGGCGCGAGGGTTCATCGATTTGTTTGGGCTGCCGATGAAGGTACAGGCGCTAAAGCAAAAATAAAATCAGGTTGGAGTCGTCATTTTTGATGTAATCGTGCTTCCACGAGGTGCGTTGGATGGTTGTTTACAGCACGCGGGGCCTAGGGGAAGTGCGTAGGTGGCGTAAGGGGAATGCCGGTGCTTGTTGATGGCGTGATCAGTATCCCTGCTTAGAGCGTTTTCTGAATGAGTGTACGGTTGACAGGACTTCGCTACGAGCCGCGACCGTCAGGAAGAGGACCCCTTAGAGCCAAAAAACCGCTTGCTGACGCGCGCGGCTCGCTGAGAATCCCACATGCGAAATCAGAAAACGCTCTAATCCAGGAAAAGTGATTTATATACCGATACAATTCTGAACATGAGTCCCCCAAGTACAGCCTTCAGTAAGAGAAAAAAAAAGCCGCAAAGTCAGCGGGGTATGGCTAGCGGTAAGCATACCGATCCCGACAAAACGCCATATGTCAGGGCGACGAAGCGGTGCGTGTGCTCCAATCTACGCAAGGCATCACGCGCGGTGACACAGATGTGTGACAAGGCGCTGTCAGAAGCGGCTTCCGGTATACGTGTGACGCAGTTGGCGCTTCTGATTGAAATCTACATCTATGAACCCGCGGAGTTATCAGTACTGTCGGAAGAGATGGTGATCGACAGGACCACGCTGATGCGCAATGTAAAGATTTTGCAGAACGCTGGCTTGGTCCAATCTAAAGATTCCAACGGGCACGCAAAGCAACTATGCCTGACCCCAAAGGGGTTGGCGACTGTAAATCAAGCAATCCCTGCGTGGGAAAAAACACAGAATCATCTTGTTAAGCACATCGGTAAGGGACGCTGGGATGAGATGCTCAAGGACCTGTCAAAGGTCGTAGACGCGACGCGTGCGCAGTAAAGCTGCGCGGGTTTGAGCGGGAGCGTGTGTACTCATGCAAGCATCCTGGATCAGGCGAGATTGGCTCTAACGGTCGACCGCTTGGCGTCTGGCAATCTCTTCAACCAATCGCAGCGAATATGCAACCGCGGACGATTCGATCACATGATCGGCATTCTGCATCTGGTCTTCCGTAAAACCCATCGGCTCTCGTAATAGATAATGGGTTCGGTCGCTCTTAGCAGCCCAGTTGCTGAGTGAGGATTGCACCTCTTTGAAATACCGTTGAAAATCCTCATTTTCCGTAAGGGCGTTGTATATGGGGCTGTTGGCCAGGAAAACCTCAAAGCCGTACCGATTCGCCAGCGTGGTTATATGGTCCATCGCCGTTTGGTTTTCATGCGACATGTTGAACCGATGGTCATGGGTGAATTGGATATGAGTCTGCATGTCTGATCGGACCAGGTCCGGCCTGGCCTGGTCAACAATGGTGAACCCATCAGCCTCGAAATGGAATTGAGAATCAAACCACAACTCGGGCGACCGGATAATATGGCCTAGTGTCTTGTGCTCACTATAAAATGGGGAATACTGATTCATGAATAGCGTTGCTTCTTCAACGAGGCCGAACTCAAGCCTCGGATTGACCTTTGTCCAAAACCGCCACCCTAGCGGTATTTGTGCTAGCACTTCGTGTTTCACGCCACGCCACCAGATGTCGTAGACGTGGACGATTACGACATGTTTTGGTGAGCCAAATCGTTGGATGTATTCTTCAAGCATCCACGCGTCATTCATCGCTAGCGTATCGCCTATCGTGCAAAGATTGACCGCTTTGCCTCCGAACCTTTCGTTGAACACCGACGGCATGATCCCCTGGTTCCCGCTGGAATCACCCAGGATCAGCCAGTCCACCGGCCCATTCATATCCCGCAGCAACTGCCACTTCTCCCGGATCAGCATATATCCGTGATTCGTCGTGTAATGATTGAGGTACCAGCGGGCACCGGCGTTGACCATCGCCACGACCACCACAACCCCTAGCCAACAGATGACTATGTCCTTCCACCCCGCTTGTGTGGGCGCTTCGTGGGGTAGTTTTAGGTGTGGGTTTTGTGGCATGTCACAGCTCAATTGATTCAGAATTGGAAGTAAATAAACTCGGTTGATTCACGCGCGCTAAACACAGCAATCCAGATCAACAGGTAGCTGTAAACCGGGACCCGGGCCCAGAACCTAAGCTTGGCGAGAATTAGAAGGTCTCCCGTCAGGTGTTGAACCACCTCAATCGCCAGGAGTGGCAAGCCATAAAACAGCAGGTCGACCAGCAAGACCCTGGTTTGGTAATCATATTGGAACCCGACGTGGGTCAGCATATACCAGAGTTGGTCCATCGTATTGCATCGAAATAGAAGCCAACCCACCTGGATTAATAAGGCCATAAGCATCCACTGGGTAACGATACGAAAAGACCGAAAACCCCTGCTCTCGGATTCAGCACCTTGCCATCGAGCTCCGACAAACCGGTAAATGATTAAAATAATGCCGTGGAACGCTCCCCAGATCACAAAGTTCCATGACGCTCCATGCCACAGCCCGCCCAGCAGCATCGTCAAGAAGAGGTTCCTGTACGTTTTGATGGGGCCGTTCTTGTTACCACCGAGCGGAATGTATAGGTAATCGCGCAGCCAGGAAGACAGCGAGATATGCCACCGGGACCAGAAATCACTAGGCGTCAAAGCAAAATAGGGCAGCTTGAAATTGACCATCAGGTCAAAACCCATGATCCTGGCCAAACCCCGTGCGATATCGGAATAACCCGAAAAATCACAGTAAATCTGCAACGCAAACGCAAGGGTACCCACAACAATATCCATGCCTGCGTATTGGGTGTAGTCCATGAACACGCCGTCAACAACAAGCCCAAGCCCGTCAGCGATTACGACTTTTTTGTAGTACCCCCAGAGGATTAAAAAAAGCCCCTCGTGTATCTGCAACGCTGTGATGATGCGGGGTGCACGGATTTGCGGCAACAGGTGCGAAGCCCGCTCGATCGGCCCCGCGACCAATTGGGGAAAGAATGAAACAAATAACGCGAAATCCAAGAAATTCCGCGCGGGCTTAATCTTGCCGCGGTACACGTCGACCGTGTAGCTGAGTGTTTGGAACGTGTAAAACGATATCCCTAACGGCAGGATGATATTCAGCGTTATCGCATCGGCCTGGAAACCCAATGCGTGACACAAGGCCACGGTGCTGTCGGCAAAAAAATTGAAGTATTTGAAAAAGCCTAGGATCGATAAATTGGCGCATACCGAAATCGCCAGCAAGCCCTTGCGCCTCTTCGAATCATCAGCCGCGTGTAGCCAGCGGGCAACGTGATAATCAATAATCGTTGAGCCAGCCAGAAGCGACAAAAATCGCCAGTCCCAGTAGCCGTAGAAGATGTAGCTGGAAATCAATAGGAGTACGTTCTGCTGTCGCCACCGCGACAACAAAAGCAAATACAGACTGTAAACCAATGCTATGAAGCCTAGGAACACAAAAGAATTGAACAGCATTG
>JAJRXX010000034.1 GCA_024276075.1 Planctomycetota bacterium | reverse complement strand
TGCTGACCCGCTTTTTTTTGTCCCGCTCGCAGCTCGTTGGTCCTCTCCGAAGGCTACCCATACGAGGTTGTTGAGCGAAACATTGCGGAGCCGTCAAACGGACCCCGGTGGATCGTAGTGATCCAGTCGGGGCTTTCGTATAGGGGTGGGTGACCGGATTTGTGCGCATAAAAGTGTCCAGGCGGGCCCGGACCTACGCACTGGCGGACAAGCCGCCAGTGGCACCCGACGAGCCCCCGGGTGGTTCACCCGGGGCTAAATGCGGTGTGGTGCGAGGGTATGGGGATTTTTGGTTGGCGTGCGGTTTTTGGTGGGTGGGGTGTGATTTTGTGCGCGATCGGAACTGGGGTACGCTGCGATTAGCCCCAGGCACCCGGCGGTTGACATCGGAAGACATTGCTTGTAAAATTCGCTTTGCAAGGTCGATCGTGCTTGTGGCCCAGAGTCACGGCGAAGACGAGTCGGCTAGTAGCCTTTCCGCTAGACCTTCCCGGTCTGATCCCCTTGCGACAAAATTGTGGACTTTCTCGCCAGAAGCTGCAGGTTTTGGCGTGATTGTATTGTGGATCGAGATGGTCTCGGTCTGACATAACCTTTTGGTCTGGCTTGATGTCAGGCCTAAGAAAAGGAGATTGATATGCAGTCGGATTACTACATCGTTCGACAGGATCAGTTCATCAAGGCCACTCGCAATAGCGGGTACAAGGGAACTGACAGCGCGCTTTCCGAGTTGATCGACAACTCGATTCAGGCCGGGGCGTCGCGTGCTGACATCAAGATGATCGCAGTTGAGCAAGAGCAGGCTGGCCCCGGTCGAAGATCGCAGCCTCGCGTTGTCGAGGTTGGGATTGCAGACAACGGCAAAGGAATGGACGCGGATTTGCTTCGTCGTGCGGTTCGTTTCGGCGACACTAGTCGATTTGATGACCGTTGTGGCCTTGGCCGTTTTGGGATGGGGTTGCCGAACGCCAGTGTAAGCCAGTGCAAACGATTCGAAGTCTACACTTGGCGCAACGGGGGGAAGCCGTTGCATACCCACATTGATGTCGATGAAATAGCAGATGGCAGGGTCATCGAGGTTCCAGAGCCGGTCGAGGCACCAATCCCAGCCCCCTTCGAGGAGATGGTTGATCCCCAGAATGGGACCTTGATCGTATGGAAGCACTGCGATCGCCTCGACCATGACAACAAATTCGACACGCTGGAACGGACACTTCGGCCAGCACTCGGTCGAATCTTCCGACACTACCTGACGGCTGACTTCGAAATTACGATCAACGGGAATTCTGTCGGTCCGTTTGACCCGCTGTACTTAATGCCGCATACGCGGCTGGATGGTGATTCATTGGCGACCCAACACGGTGATACACTTACCTTCCGTGCACCCGTTCCTGGCGATCCGAGCCACTCATCAACTGTTGAGGTTGTCTTCTCTCTCCTGCCTGAGGAATGGCAAATCAGGTTTAAAAAGGATAAGAAAGAAAAACAGCGTCGGCATATCGAAAACACCCGAGGATTCAGCATTGTTAGGGCGCGACGCGAGATCGATCTCATCAAAAGCCCCTATCACGCCAAGCACTGGACCGATAGTTGGTATCGGGTAGAGATCCGTTTCGACCCCGAGCTTGACGAAGTATTCAACGTTACCCACACAAAGCAACATGCTTCGATCAAGAATGGATCGGCGATCTATGAAAAACTCCGCGAGGCGATCACCGGCAACGTAAACACGTTGAAGGACATGATCGTCGCACGGGGTAAGAAAGCGCATCAGGCAAGGACGAAGCCAGCCGAAGAGGCAGTCAAAAAGGTTGATTCGAGACTAAAGCCCATCGAAGGGCTTGAGGAGAAAACACAAGAGCAGGTCGAGACTGAGGTCAGAACCTTCATCTCCCAAAGGAGCGACCAGCCGGCCGAAGTGATCCGCGATCTCGAAGACCGACTGTCGACGTACTCGGTACTGGTCGAATACGAATCACTGCCGGGAGCACCTTTCTACCGGACGAAGGTCGTCGGGCGATCGATCGTCATCCTCGTCAACACACACCATTGTTTCTACGAGAGGGTCTATCGGCGCATTGAATCGGAATCGCCAATCGGGAAGACCGGCATCGACCTTGTGCTGATGGGGCTGGCACGAAGCGAGGCCCTCGGGTCACCTGAGGCTCGTACTTGGTATGACGACCAGCGTCACGAATGGAGTCAACACATTAAGGCGTTTGTGGAACAGCTTGACGACACAGCCGAAGACGATGAGCTTGAGCTTTTAAATGGCACGACGGCGATGATCGGTTAACGTTTGTTAAAGTATTAAGTGAACCACACAGCCCCTGGATATATATCGTCCAGGGGCTGTCTCTATTACTACTCTTTCGAAAAATTGGTGGAATCGTTATGGAAATGGCCCGCGTGTTTGGGTAAGAAGGTTTCGATTTTGAGCTAGTCAGGTCCAGTACTCGTGCCGGGGAGATTGCACCTCCCCCGACACCCCCTCCGCTTGGATTAGGACAATATGTTGATTTGATGACGACGTACAACACTGGACCTGCTCCCTGACGGAGCGCGGCTTGTTGGGGTGACGCTACAGGCGAAATAAAACGATCTACCCCTCGACGGTGTAGATATCGCCGGCGTTGAAGAGGTCTTCGAGTGTGCCTGGGCCCTTGGCTTTGACGGCGTCGGCGACCTGCTTGTCGAGCATGGTCTCGTAGCAGTCGTCTTCGATGTCGTAGTAGACGCCCATGGGTTCGGGGAAGTCGGGGTGGTTCATTCGGCTAAGTGTGAATGCGAGGCGCTCGTCGTGCTCGTCGTGGAGGAGTAGGTCAGCTTCTGACACGCCGTCCTGGCCGATGGTGACGACCTGGGGCTTGTGGTTGGCGTCGATCATGATGCCCTTGTTGCGATCCTTGCCGAAGATTAATGGCTTGCCGTGCTCTAGGGTGACGGTGTTTTCGAGCTTGGCTTGCTTGTCGGTGGCGTAATTAAAGGCTTTGTGGTTGAAGATATTGCAATCCTGATATATCTCGACGAACGAAGTGCCTTTGTGCAGCGCGGCTCGCTCGAGGATGGCGGCTAGGCCTCTGTCGACGTCGATGGCACGCGCGGCGAACGATGCTTCGCATGCGAGTGCGAGGCTCAAGGGGCTGAGTGGCAAGTCGATCGACCCCATCGGGCTGGACTTGGTTTTTTTGCCCTCCTCGCTGGTGGGCGAGTACTGGCCTTTGGTTAAGCCGTAGATGCGGTTGTTGAAGAGCATGATGTTGACGTTTACGTTTCGACGCAGGATGTGCATGAGGTGGTTGCCGCCGATGGACAGCCCATCGCCGTCGCCGGTGACGACCCAGACGTCGAGTTCGGGGTTAGCGATCTTGACGCCTGTGGCCAGCGCGGGCGCACGGCCATGGATGGTGTGGAAGCCGTAGGTGTTCATGTAGTACGGGAACCGGCTCGAGCAGCCGATGCCTGAGACGAATACGGTCTTCTCGCGTCGTGACCCGAGCTTGGCGGCGACCTTGCGTACTTGATTGAGGATGGCGTAGTCACCACAGCCGGGGCACCAGCGGACGTCCTGGTCGGATGCGAAGTCCTTTGCGGTGAGCTTGGGTGCGTCGGGGATTGCGGTGGTCATGGTGGTTGCCTTTTCTCTCTTCGATCGCTTTTAAGAAGCCCACTCCCTGACGGTCGCGGCTCGTGTGGGACCGTAACGACTAATCAATGACAGGCCCGTTGGCTGACGGTCGCGGGTGTCGTAACGAGACACGCACTGGCGGCCAAGCCGCCAGTGGCACCCGATGCGAATGATTGTTGACGACTCAACCCTCACCCCAGCCCTCTCCCTGCGAGGGCGAGGGGGAAGATCGCCTGGCCTATCCGTTGGCTGACGGTCGCGGCTCGTGGTGATGACTCGACGGCGAATATCAGTTTTGTTGAGTCTCATTTTGATATGCGCTTTTAACTATCAACGGTGACTTGGTGCGCCCGAGGTGTAAGCGA
The DNA here is from genome assembly GCA_024276075.1 of Planctomycetota bacterium. Taxonomy (GTDB): domain Bacteria; phylum Planctomycetota; class Phycisphaerae; order Phycisphaerales; family Phycisphaeraceae; genus JAJRXX01. The sequence goes on along the minus strand of JAJRXX010000034.1, from coordinate 11,802 downwards.
CTCGCGTGATCCCCACGAGCCGTCGAGCATGAGCTCGATGGCCTGCTCGATCTCCTCGATGAGAAAGGGCTTGCCCTGGATTTTGTTTAGACCCTTGGCGTCAACGAGGTACTTGGCGCGGACGAGCATGCGTAGCTGGCCGGTGTTCAACTCGGGGATGAGCACTTTTTTAAACCGGCTCATTAACTCGCCGAGGTTTTGGGGTAATGGGTTGAGGTATCGCAGGTGAGCTGCGGAGACGCTGTGGCCGGCTTTACGGGCGTTATCCACAGCCGTGATGATTGAGCCATAGGTCCCACCCCAACCCAATACGAGCAGGTCGCCCGCGGCGTTGCCGTGCGGCTCGATGGCGGGGATGAATTCGCAGACCTTCTGGATCTTTTCGTGGCGAAGGTCGGTCATGGTCTGGTGGTTTTCAGGGTCGTAGCTGACGTTGCCGGAGATGTGCTCTTTTTCGAGTCCGCCCAGGCGGTGCTCAAGGCCAGGGGTGCCCGGTATCGCCCAGGGGCGTGCGAGATTTTCATCACGTGCGTAGGGCTCAAACGTGTCGGCGTCTGTGGGGTGCTCCACAGGGATTTTGTCAAACGAATGCGCGTCGGGGAGCATCCAAGGCTCGGCACCGTTTGCGAGGTACCCGTCGGAAAGGATCATGACGGGGATCATGTGCCGAAACGCGATGCGCACCGCTTCGATAGCGGTGTCGAAACAGTCCCCGGGCGACTTGGGCGCGAGGACGACCACGGGGCAATCGCCGTTTCGCCCAAAAAGAGCTTGCAGCAGATCGGATTGCTCGGTCTTGGTGGGTAGTCCTGTGGAGGGGCCGCCTCGCTGTACGTTAAGGATGATCATCGGCAGTTCGGTCATGACAGCGAGCCCGACCGCTTCTGCTTTGAGCGCCAAGCCTGGGCCGGAGGTGCCGGTCACGCCGAGTTGCCCGGCGAATGCAACGCCGATCGCGGAACAGACCGCTGCGATCTCGTCCTCGGCTTGGAATGTCTTGACGCCGTAGTTACGCATGGCGGCAAGGTAGTGCAGGACGTCGCTGGCGGGCGTGATCGGGTACGAGCAGTAAATCAGTGTTTTTTCGGCAAGATGTGACGCGGTGACGAGGCCGATGGCGAGTGCTTCGTTGCCGGTGATCTTGCGGTACTTGCCGGGTGTGATGGGCGCTTTGGCGACGTGGTACCGGGTGGCGAAAATGTCGGCGGTCTCACCGAAGTGGAAGCCGGCCTTGAGCGATGTGACATTCGCCTGGGCGACCTGCGGGAGCTTTTTCTTTTTACCGAAATAATTTTCGAGGTACTGGATGGTGGTGTCGAGCGGCTTGTCGTACATCCAATAGATTAAGCCTAGTGCAAACATGTTCTTGCACCGGCCGATGTCCTTGGCGCCCATGCCGGTGTCGGCTAGTGACTCCTGGTTGAGCCTGGTGATCGGAATGCGGTAGACCTTAAACTTCTGGTTGAACTGGTCATCGTCGAGGGGGTTGTAGCCCTCGGGGTATCCGGCTTTGCGAAGATTGACCTTTTCGAACTCGGAGTCGTTAACGATGACGATGCCGCCTGTCTCGACGTCGTCGATGTGGGCTTTGAACGCGGCAGGGTTCATGGCGATCAGGGCGTTGACGATGTCGCCCGGCGTGTGGATGTCGGTGGCGGCGAAGTTGATCTGGAAGCCCGAGACGCCCGCCACGGTCCCGGCTGGAGCACGAATCTCAGCAGGGAAGTCGGGTAGGGTCGCAATGTCGTTTCCAACAATTGCGGAGGTCTCGGTGAACTGCGTTCCGGCGAGTTGCATGCCATCGCCCGAGTCGCCTGCGAACCTGACGACTGCGGATAAAACTTCTTTAACTGGGTTGTTTCCCTGTGTTTGTGCAGAACCAGCGCTCATTTTGAGCACGCTCCTTTTCTGATCAACCGGTTTTGTAATTCGTTGGCTTTGAACCCTCTACGTTGGATCAATTCTATCTACGAAACGGTGTTTGGCCAACTCAGGCTTTTGCCCACGTTTTGACAATTAACGCGTAGATATTGCTATCGGTCGGATAGGCTGATCCCTATCGAAAACGGATGGGCGGGTCCCCCCTGCTGTGCGAACCGCGTTGCGCGACTTACGAATGTCCGCATATGTGTGAATTGTTTGTGCCTGTTCGGTTTTTTGCTGGGGCGCGGCTTAGAAGTAAGTCAGCCGATAACGACACCGAGCGAAAAACCGAACGGCACTGTGCAAATTACGGCTGGGAATCGGTTTCCCACAGCCCACCTCGATGCTGACAGGCGGTGTTGCTGTGATTGGGATCGGCGTGGATTGCGATAATCGGACCCTCGAAACGACCATGAGAAGAGTGGTAGCTCCTCTTAACACCTGGCTTTATGTAACCGATCAACTTTAGAGATAAACGAGTGCTCTACGTTAATTGCAAACCTGGAGCATGGTATTGGGGAGGGGTTGTGTGTCAGTCCATCAACGCATCCAATCCGTGCGTCGCGGTACAGGCGTTTACCGGCATCTCCTGATGTCGGTAAGTCAATCCCTCTCACCCATAACACGTGCGTTGCAAATTAACTTTAACGGCACACGCTGTAGCGATCGTGTTCTGTACGAGCCACAACGACATATCGCAACGAGCGAGGTTTGATTTGAAGGTGTCCTGGTGCAATGCACCCGATCATGGGCATCCGCAATGCAACGGCTAAATGCTAATCACCGCTTGTCGAATACGTACGGAATACGCGTCATACGATGATCCCAACTCACACACCACAAGATATCGCGCTTCTGCTGGTGAGCTCGTGCTTGGTCATGATCATGCAGGCGGGCTTTTGCTGCGTCGAATCGGGCTTGGTTCGATCAAAAAACAGTATCAACGTCGCGCTCAAGAACGTCGTTGATTTCTGCATTGCGGGCTTGGTGTTCTGGCTTGTCGGATACGCGGTGATGTTCGGGGGCAGCTACCGAGGGTTTGTCGGCACCACGGGGTTTCTATTTGACGGGGAAGACAACGCGTGGATGCTGGCCTTTTTCCTATTCCAGCTCGTGTTCTGCGGCACAGCGACCACGATCATCTCCGGCGCGGTTGCAGAGCGTATGCGGTTCTCTGGCTACGTGATCGTGGCGGTGGTCGTTTCGGCGTTGATCTATCCCGTTTTCGGACACTGGGCGTGGGCTAATAATGGATGCTCGGATCTCAGCGGATGGCTACAAGAACTAGGCTTCATCGACTTCGCGGGGTCGACGGTCGTGCACTCGACGGGTGGGTGGGTGGCGTTGGCAGCAGCGATAATCCTGGGCCCAAGGATCGGGCGCTTTGGTAAGAATGCACAGCGTATCTACGGACACAACCTCCCCATGACGTCGCTGGGTGTGCTGCTGCTGTGGTTCGGCTGGTTCGGGTTCAACGGCGGCAGCACGTACGAATCCAACAGCCAAATCCCCGGCATCCTGGTCAAGACCACGCTCGCAGGAGCCGCCGGTGGTGTATCGGCCATGGTGTTGTGCGCCGTGCTGCTGAGGCAAACGCGTATCGAGTTGGTGCTAAACGGGGTGATCGCGGGGCTGGTTGGTATCACCGCTGGGTGCCACGTCATATCAATCCCCGGGTCGATCGTGGTGGGCATCGTAGCGGCGGCGGTGTGCTACGCAGCGACATGGGCACTCGAAAAACTGAAGATCGACGACGTGATCGGCGCGGTGCCTGCCCATGCTTGCGCGGGTGCTTGGGGGACGCTGGCAGTAGCGCTGTTGGGAAATCCCGAACTCTGGGGCACGGGTTACGGCAGGGTCGAACAGCTCTTGGTCCAAGCGATTGGGGTGGCTGTCTGTTTTGCCTGGGCGTTCGGCATCGGATTCAGCGTGCTGTGGGTGATCAACCGGATCGTGCCGCTGCGCATCGACTCGAAAGATGAAGAAATGGGTCTGAATGTATCGGAACACGGCGCACACAGCCCCATCTCGGACCTGATCGACGAGATGACCCGTCACCAGCGTGAGGGTGAATTTTCCCAGCCCGTGAAAATCGAGCCACACACCGACGTGGCCGCGATCGCAACGGAATACAACAAGGTGCTTGACCGGGTCAACTACGAGATCAAAGCCCGGGAAGAGGTGACCGAAACGCTTCAGACCAAGAACAACGACTTACAATTGTTGCAGGTCGTCGCGGCGACGGCGAACGTGACTGGCGAGCTCGAAGATGTGCTGACGATCATCCTGGAAGAGGTCTGTGCGCATACCAACTGGCCCGTTGGCCACGTCTATATGTGCGATGATAAAAATCCCGGCCTGCTTCGGTCCACGAAGCTGTGGTACCTGCGACACCCCAAGCAATTCAGGACGTTCAAAGACATTTCAGAGAAGACGGATTTCAAGATGGGCATCGGTCTGCCGGGTCGGGTCTTGGCGAGCGGCACGCCCGCTTGGATCATCGACGTGACGGAAGACCCCAACTTCCCCCGCGCGAAGCTGGCGGAAAAGATCGGTGTGCGAGCGGGGTTTGCGTTCCCGGTTCTGATCGGTGCGGAGGTGGTGGCGGTGCTGGAATTTTTCTCGAGTGAAGCGGCCCAACCCAACGAGCCTATGCTGGAGGTGATGGCCAATGTAGGCACGCAGCTGGGTCGTGTGATCGAGCGTAAGCGTTCTGAGGATCAACTGAAAATCGCAGCGGAGCACGACCGCTTGACGGGTTTGGCGAATCGCCAACTATTTAATGAGCGTCTCGGTGATGCGATTGCCCGTGCCCAGACCGATCCGGGACACACATACGCGGTGGTGTTTTTAGACCTGGACCGATTCAAAGTGGTCAACGACAGCCTTGGCCACGAGGTGGGAGATCACCTGCTCGTGAGCATCTCGGATCGTATCCAAGACGTGTTGTCGCACATCAAAGATTCAGACGAGTTAAAAGGCACTGGGATTGCCAGCCGTCTAGGCGGTGACGAATTTGTAATCCTGCTCGAAGGCATCGATCTCAAACGCCTCACGGATATCGTTGAGTTGGTCCAAAAAGCGGTGTCCAAGCCACACGACGTCGCTGGGCGTGAGGTGAATATGTCAGCGAGCATCGGGATCGCCATCGGAAAAGAGGGATATCAAGACCACGCAAACCTGCTACGCGACGCGGATTTGGCGATGTACCACGCCAAAGCAACCGGCAAAGCACGTTACGCTGTATTCGACCGACAAATGCACGAAACGCTCGTCGAACGTCTGAACATGGAAACGGACTTGCGGCAAGCACTCGACCAGAAGCAGTTTCACCTCGTATATCAACCCATCGTCGATCTCGAATCGGGTCACCTGCTGGGTTTTGAGGCGTTGCTTCGGTGGGATCACCCGCGCTGGGGCATGGTGCCACCGGACCGGTTCATCCCGATCGCTGAAGAAACGGGTTTAATCATCCCCATCGGTCGGTGGGTGCTCGAAACGGGAATCGAACAACTCAAGCAATGGCAAGATCAATTCCCCGATGGGGGCAATAAGCTGTCGATGAACATCAACCTGTCGAAAAACCAATTGATCCAACCGAACATCGCAGACGAGATCAAAGCCGTCCTGAAAAAGCACCGCGTCGAGGCCCAAACGGTCAAGCTCGAGATCACCGAGAGCATGATCATGGATAACACGGAGACGGTGACACCTGTGCTGCATCAGCTACGTGAGTTGGGCACGAAACTGGCGATGGACGACTTCGGCACGGGGCACTCGTCGCTGAGCAACCTGTACCGATTCCCGATCGACGTGCTCAAGATCGATCGTGCGTTCGTCAGCGCGATGGATGAAAATCGGGGCTACGCAGCGGTGGTATTTGCGATCGTCACGCTGGCACACAACCTGAACATGGCGGTGGTCGCTGAGGGTATCGAAACGGCTGAACAAATCGCTCAGCTTCAGGCGTTAGAATGCGATCTTGGCCAGGGATACGTTTTCGCAAAACCGCTGAGCATCGAAGAGGCTGAAAAACTCCTACGCAACCGAAATCCGTTGTCGCGATCCGCTTGACGAGACGGTCTCAGCGGCTGTCGGGGCGGGTCATGGTATCGGGATTGAGCAGGCGATCGAGCGCAGCCTCGTCAAGCAGTTTCTGCTCAAGAGCCAATTGACGAATCGTCTTATCCTGCTCGAAGGCTTGCTTGGCGAGCTTCGCTGCCGCGTCGTACCCGATCTGGGGTGCCAGCGAAGTGCACATCATCAGGGACTGGTCGATGAGCTGCTCGCAGCGTTTGGCGTTGACCTGTAGGCCGGCTAGGAGTTTGTCCACGAAGACGTTTGAGACGTTGGCTAAGAGTTTCACCGATTCGAGGAACGCGTCGATGATCACGGGCATGGCGACGTTCAACTCGAAGATGGACCCGACGCCACCCAAACCGGCTGTGGTGATGGCAGCGTCGTTGCCGATCACGCGGCAGGCGACCTGGATGACCGACTCGCAGATGACGGGGTTGACCTTGCCTGGCATGATCGACGAGCCTGGCTGAATGGCTGGGAGGATTAGCTCCCCGATTCCGCATCGAGGCCCGGAGCCGAGGTGGCGGATGTCGTTGGCAATTTTTGAAAGACTCACCGCAATGGTCTTGAGACACCCAGACGCTTGCACGAAGGCGTCCTTGGCGGCTTGGGCTTCGGGGTGATTGTCTGCCTCACGGAAGTTGACGCCGGTGTGCTTGGCCAATTCGTCAGCGACACGGGCGCCGAACCGCGGGTGGGTGTTGATGCCGGTGCCGACCGCGGTGCCCCCGATGGCCAATTCAGCGAGCGCCTCGGCTGCTGTTTCGAGCCGGGCGAGGCTGTGCTGTGCCTGCGCCGCGTAGCCTGAGAATACCTGACCGACACGGATGGGCGTGGCGTCCATGAGGTGCGTGCGGCCGATCTTGACGGTTGCGTCCCAGGCTTTTGCCTTTTCGTCGAGTGCGGCGTGTAGCCGATGCAATGCGGGCTGCAGGTCGTTCTTGATCGCGGTGGCCGCGGCAATGTGCATGGCGGTTGGAAACGTATCGTTAGAGGACTGGCCCATGTTGACGTGGTCGTTTGGGTGGACAGCGCCTTGGGTACCTTTAGCGCCGATGCCCAGGCCAAGACCCTGGTTGGCGAGGTTGGCGATCACCTCGTTGGCGTTCATGTTCGACGCCGTACCCGAGCCGGTCTGGTAGACGTCGACGACGAAGTGCTTGTCGTGCTTGGCCTGCGCGACCTCTCCAGCAGCTTTGATCACAGCATCGGCGAGCTTCGCGTCGAGCTTGCCAAGGTCTTTGTTGACACGAGCACACGCGGCTTTGAGCAAGCCAAAGGCGTGAACGACCTGGGCGGGGACACCCCGCCCGCTGATCGGAAAGTTCTCAACGGCACGCTGCGTCGATGCGCCCCAGAGTGCCCAGTCGGGGACGCGCATGTCGCCCATGGAGTCTTTCTCGATGCGGTAGACGGTGTCGGGCATAACGGGTGTCCTTTGCTGGTGGGCAGGGGTCGTAAGCAAAAGTATAAGCAGACCGCTGGCGGCGCCCAATGGGTAAACGACATTTCACGGCAGCGGGTCGTGTCCTAGTTTGAATTTGGAGGAAATTTCTTCACTCAAGATGCTAGCGGGGAGTGGTTTCAAACAAAAAAATCAAGGCAAAAAACCGCTCCCTGACGGTCGCGGCTCGTCACGGTAACGCTCGGGTTCAAACTAGGACACGACCCGGCAGCGGCTTCCATCGCTGACGATTTGACCGTCTAATAGTCTCCATGACCTTCATGGAAACAGTCGCGGTGCTGGTGACGGCAGCGGCGGTGTTTAGCTACGTGAACCATCGCTGGGTGAAACTGCCAACGACGATTGGGCTGATGCTCATCGGGCTGGCGGTGTCGGTGGCGCTGACGGTAACAGACCACTTCGTGCCTGGTGTGGAAAAGTGGGCGGTGGGTATGCTCGAGGGGATCGATTTCAACAAGACCCTGATGCAGGGGATGCTGGGATTTCTGCTGTTTGCTGGGGCGTTACACATCAATATCAACGACCTGCGTGAGCGTGGCTGGGCAATCGGGTTGCTAGCGACAACCGGCGTGGTCACCTCAACCCTCCTGGTGGGCTCGCTGATGTGGTGCGTGTTTGGATGGCTGGGAATCGAGATGCGGTTCGTGCACTGCCTACTGTTCGGCGCTCTGATCTCCCCAACCGACCCGATCGCGGTGATGAGCATCCTCAAGACACTGGGCGTGTCGAAGGGGCTGGAGACGAAGATCGCAGGCGAGTCGCTGTTCAACGATGGCGTGGGCGTAGTGGTCTTCCTGACGATATTCGCCGCAGCAGGTTTGGGCGCGGGACACAGCGAGCTCACAGCGGGCGGCGTGGCGCAGCTATTTGCAATAGAGACGCTAGGCGGTGCGGTGTTCGGTCTGGCGATCGGTTTGATGGCGTACCGGATGCTCAAGAGCGTGGATAATTACCAAGTCGAGGTGCTAATCACGCTGGCTCTGGTCGGGGGCGGGTACACGCTGGCGAGTCGGCTGCACGTGTCGGGGCCGATCGCGATGGTGGTAGCGGGCCTGCTAATCGGCAATCAGGGTCGGCTGCTTGCGATGTCGGAAAAAACGCGCCAACACCTGGACCTGTTCTGGGAGCTGATCGACGAGGTGCTCAACGCGGTGCTGTTCGTGCTGATCGGTTTGGAAATGGTGGTGATCCCGTTCAACGACTCGTATTTCCTGGCGGGTGTGGCAGCGATAGTGGTGGTGCTGACGGCGAGACTGGTGTCTGTGAGCCTACCAATCGGGGTGCTGCGCATCGCGGGCCTGAAACTGTCCCCCCACGTGGTCAAGGTGCTTACGTGGGGTGGGCTGCGTGGAGCGATATCAGTCGCACTGGCGCTATCGATCCCGAAGTACGTGCACGGCGAGTATTTCCTTGCACGCGAGGTCATCGTCGCTGTGACTTACATGGTGGTGGTGTTCTCGATCGCGGTGCAGGGCTTGACCGTCGGGCTGATGGTCAGACGGCTTGGTCTGGTCGGAGGCACAGCGTCGAGCGGCGGGTACGGGTAACGAGCATCGCGGTGAGAGTTAGCAGCGCGAGCGTGGCGGGCTCGGGGACAACGGATATGGAGCCTGTGGTGAGCAGGGATGAGGTGTCGAAAGATAACCCACCGGCAAGTGAGGGGAGATTAATCGCGTTGAATGAGCCGATGATCGAGCCGAAGTCGAGCAGGTCAAACGTGTTGCCCAGTGCAGGTGCGAAGTTGTTGAGTAGTTGGACGTCGAGTGTACCGTTTGCGGCGAGGGAGCCGGTGATGTTGAGGTGGTCGTAGTCGGTGCCGAGGTTTGTGCCTGCGAGTTCCATGACAAGCGTTGCGCCGGAACCGAGTACAGCGTCGCCGTCGATGGTGATGTCGCCCGGGCTCGAGCCCGGGCTAAAGATGCCCTCGAAGAAGTTGGTTCCGCCGCCGGTGAACACGCCGGTGCCGGTGACGGTGCCGAAGTAGACGGCTGTGGAACCCGTGGCGACCTGGATGACGCCGTCGTTGTCCACGTCGTCGAAGAAGGTGGCGTTCGAGTTGCCCGAGATGATGATCTTGCCGAGGCCGGCAATCGTGGTGCCGCCGATGATGACACTGGGGAGGGTGCGTACGAAACCGAAGACATCGGTGGTGCCGAAACTCATGGCGATCAGGCCTTGGTTCTGCAGGCCGCCGTTGAAGCGCAGGGTTGCGTTACGCACGGACATCTGGCCGGTCGAGGTGTTGATGAGGTCTTGTGTGAACTCGAGTTCGGCTTGACCCAACGCACCGCCGATCGCCTCGATCCGCCCGACGTTGGTGTTGTTGGAAGCGGTAAAGATGAGGTGCTCGCTCGCGGCGACGCGCACCTCGCCGATGGTTGTGTTGTTTAGCTGGGCGTTGATCCTGCCCGAGCCGGTGACGACGCTGTTGTTCGTCAGCACACCGGTGATGGTGACGTTTTGTGCGGTGACGGTGCCGTTGTTGGTGACGTTGGCGTTGATCACGCCGTCGCCGGTGAGAATGCCGGTGGGTGTGACGACGACGGGGTTGGACGAGTTGATGGTCCCGCCGTTCAGGGAGAGCGTGGCGATGCCGTTGTTGCCCCCGATGGTCAGGTTCGTCATTGTAGCGTCACCTGTGGGTCCGAAGACGGTGAGGCTCACGGTGGGGTCGATAAAGACGTCGTGCGGGTCGCCGGGGAGTTGGCCGATCGTCCAGTTAAACGAGTTGTCCCAATTACTCGAAAACGTCCGGGTCCAGTGGATGTCGGGGGTGAACAGGAAGACGCCCTGGTCGCCGTTGGTGAAAGTGGCCCGGTACGCCAGTTGGCTGAATTTGTTGATGCTTCGGCCCTTGCCATCGGACCCGCCCGAGCCGGATGCGATAGACAGAAAACTGACCGTCCTACCGGCGAGGGTGTCGCCCTCGCGTGCCGCCAGCAGGGATTGGCCGTTGGTGCCGGTGATCCAGATGCCACGGTCGTTGGTCGAGTCCACGCCGCCGGCGCCGGTTCGCAGGAAGCCGATATACGCCGTCTGGCCCGCGTCGTTGAGCACGGGGTTGTTGAAGCCGCTGAACACGGCTCCGCTGGGTGTGCCGCCGGCCTGGGAGCCTTCACGCGCCACAAGCGTGGTGTCGCGCCAGATGCCGCGGTCGTTGGTCGAGTCCACGCCGCCCGTGCCGGTCCGCAGGACGCCGAAATACGCCGTCTGGCCCGCGTCGTTGAGCACGGGGTTGCTGCCGAAGCTGCTGAACACGGCTCCAGAAGGTGTGCCGGGTGCCTGATCGCCGGTGGTGGCGATGGTGGTTGTGGTGCCCGGCCCGGCGAGTGCGGGAACGGCGAGCGCGGCGAGCAGGACCCATCCCAAAACCCAAACGATAGACCGCTGACAACCGATCCACCGGTGTAAACCTTCGCCATTTACACTGGCTGACAAGCAGCTAGTGACACCTGGGGATAGGAGGGATGGGAACCCACGCATTACAATGCGTGGGCTTCGGGGTGGTGGTGTGGGGGGTTTGTCGGACCTGCCGTACGCACTGGCAGACAAGGGGCCAGTGGCACCCGGGCGGGTCGAGGAGAAGACCGCTTGCTGACGCGCGCGGCTCGTGGTGGCGACGTGTGCGGCCCCACGCATTGGGATGTGTGGGCTTCGCTGTGGCGGTGTGGGTGGTTTGTCGGACCTGCCGTACGCACTGGCAGACAAGCAGCCAGTGGCACCCGAGCGGGTCGAGGAGAAGACCGCTTGCTGACGCGCGCGGCTCGTGGTGGCGACGTGTGCGGCCCCACGCATTGGGATGTGGGAAGTGGGAACCCACGTATTGGGATGCGTGGGCTTCGGGGTGGGTGCGATAGTTTTGGTGCGGTGGGTGTGGGTGGTCATAGCATTCTCCGTGCCATTGATATCGCGGCGTGGGCGCTGCGGTGTAGGTGTTGGTTAAATTTGACGATTCATCACTGATTGGTCCCGGTGTGGCTGGGGAGGGTCTCCACTAAAGTTATTGTAGTGCGTTTGTGGTGAAAGTGGAAGGCTTTTTTGGGTTTGAGAGCGGGCTGAATTGGCCCCGGGTGTATTCACCCGGGGCTAATATAAGAGGTGGGCGAGTACGGTGCGTATCTTGCCGAGGCGGGTGCGGCGCGGTACAAAAGATGTTTCTCATCACCCATTCACTACGCAAAAATTATTGAGGGACTACAGGACATGCCTGCTAACTACAGCAACGGTCGTCATCTATTCACAAGCGAGTCGGTCTCGATGGGCCACCCGGACAAGGTGTCGGACCAGGTGTCCGACGCGGTGCTCGATAGCTTGATCAAGGTAGACCCCAAGGT
>JAJRXX010000033.1 GCA_024276075.1 Planctomycetota bacterium | reverse complement strand
CTGTTCATCCCGCCCGCCCACCACGAGCATGTACGGGACCTTCAACTCTTGAGCCACCTTGATCTTCGCCTGGACACGCTCACTGGATCGGTCCAGCGTCGCACGCATCCCTCTTGCTGGGCCCTGTGGGTCCTGCAGCGCTTCGAGCACCTGTTGGCCATACGCCGCGAACTTATCACTGATCGGCAACACTCGCACCTGCTCGGTTGCCAACCACAACGGAAACGCCCCAGCGTAGTGCTCGATCAGGATAGCCACGAACCGCTCCAGACTCCCGAAAGGCGCGCGATGGATCATCACCGGGCGGTGAGGCTGATTGTCGGAACCGATGTATTCCAGACCAAAACGCTCCGGCAGGTTGTAGTCGAGCTGAACCGTGCCCAGTTGCCACTTTCGGCCGATCACGTCGCGGACCACGAAATCGACCTTCGGCCCGTAAAACGCCGCCTCGCCAAGCTCCTCCGAAAATTTCACGCCCATCTCCTCCAACACCTCGCGTAGCTCACGCTCCGCAGTACTCCACATTTCGGGCGACCCGACGTACTTCGCACCCTCGCCGCTCCCATCATCAGCAGCCCGCAAGCTCAGACGGATATGCACGTCGTCAAACCCAAACGTCTTAAATACGAACTGCACCAATTCGATCGTCGCGCGGAACTCAGCCTTGACTTGGTCCGTGGTGCAGAAAATATGCGCATCGTCCTGGGTAAACCCCCGCACCCGCGTCATGCCGTTTAGCTCGCCGGACTGCTCAAATCGGTACACCGTGCCGAACTCCGCAAGCCGAACTGGCAGGTCACGGTAGCTGTGCGGATCGGAGGCGAATATCTTGATGTGGTGCGGACAATTCATCGGCCGGAGCAAATACTCGTCTTCGTCCCCACAACACCCCGTACCACCCCCATTAGCAGACCCCGCACCTCGATCGCGCATCTTGATCGGCGGAAACTGACTTTCGGAGTAATACGGGTAATGACCGCTGGTCTTGTACAGATCGACCTTACCGATGTGAGGCGTGTACACCAAATCGTAGCCCCGACGCAGCAACTCGTCTTGGAGAAATTCTTGCAGCACCGTCCTGACCATCGCCCCGCGTGGCTTCCAGAGAATCAGCCCCGGCCCCACCTGCTCGTCGATCGTAAACAGCCCCAGCTTGTGCCCGATCACGCGGTGGTCGCGCTGCTTGGCTTCTTCGAGCAGTTGCAAATGGTCGTCCAGGTCAGCGGGCGTGAAGAACGCTGTCCCGTACACCCGTTGAAACCGGTCGGACTCGACGTCCCCGTGCCAGTGGCTGCTGGCCACGCTCATCACCTTGAACGCGCCGATATGTGAGGTGGACGGCAGATGCGGCCCCATGCACAGGTCTTCCCAAAACCCGGTATTACTGTCTTCAATCTTCCCAGGACAACCCTGAAAGCATGATTCCATACCGAGAAATGACCCGTGAAGATTTGATACGGGAACATGCAATACATCAACTGGATTTGAGCCATTAGGGACGTTGTAAAAACGAGCGTTGTCATCATCCCGTATAGTTACATCAGGCAAACCGGTCATATACCAATTCAGCAATTTTGCTCCTGCTTTTACTGCTCGATCTGCGTTGTCTAGTTTGTATTTGTTACCTTCTTTTTTTAGCTTTTCAAACCCTTTTTTTATGGGCAACTCATACCTCATGAACGGCCTATCCTCCGCCACGATCTTAGCCATCTCCGCTTCGATCCTGCCGAAATCGTCGCTGCTGATCGGCGTGTCCAGAGCAATGTCGTAGTAGAAACCATTCTCCAATGGCGGCCCGTAGGCGAGTTGTGTCCCCGGCCACAACCGTTCGATCGCCTCAGCCATCACATGCGCACATGAGTGGCGAAGCAGGTACAACGCATCGGGATTGACTTCGCCCTTGCTTCGGCCCTTCTTATCGACGCGGGGCTTCGTGATGATCTCGATACGGACATCGCGGTCGATCGGACGCTCCAAATCGACCAACTCCCCATCAATCTTGGCACCGATGGCGGCCTTCGCTAGACCGGAACCGATGTCGGCGGCGACCCTGGCAGCCGTCACCGGCGACGAATACGCTTTCACGCTGTTGTCGGGCAGGGTGATCTGTATCACAGAGGCTCTCCGCACGGGGTTAAACTCGGGATTTTATAACAGATTGACGAGCCTCCGCGACATCACCGCCAAGTACGAGACATAATCCAGGTCGTAGGTCAGTTTGAATCCGAGCGCCACCGCTACAAGCCGCAACCGTCAGAAAGCGGGCCTGTTCTACTTTGAAAATCCCTTGCCACCGGCGTTTCGAACGATAATTCCCGCCAAAACATTCAACTGACTCACTACCCAGGCCCCGCCGACTTGACGAAATAACTGGCTGCGGCAACACTTGTACACTGCGTTCGGTTGTGTAGATCGACTTCGTTAACTCACCCCGACAGGTTCGGTTCAAGCGTCTCTCCGCTGGAGTAGCCAACCCATGGCCACACGCACACAAGGCAGCGTCACAGCTTATGCGGTGTCATTGGCACTGTTTGTGATCCTGTTTGTATTCAGCTTCATCTTGGCGATCGTCTTCAAGACCCAAGTCACCGGCGCCCAGCTCCAAGCCAAGGAGGCCGCGGAGGAACTGACATCGCTGATCAAGCCGAACGAGAGGAACCGACCCGAGGTCCTTGAGATGAAGGTCAAGCACAGCTCGACCGGGACCTCGATGATAGGGCAACTCCTGGCTGAAACCGCTCAACTCAAGCAATTGATCAACGCCTCGCCGCGGTCTACCCCCGAAGCGATCAAGAGCGAAGCCGCAGCAGCAGGGGTAGAACTAGGGCAAACACTGATCGCTCAGATCCGAAGCCTGCGTGCCGAAAAAGTCTACGCCGACCAGTTGGTAGACCAATACAAAACAGAACTCGACGCCTACACGAAACAGCTAACCGAAGTAGAAGCTCAAAAGACCTCAAAATCCCAAGAACACGAAAAAACCATCAACCAGCTCAACACGACACTCACATCGCTGCAAGAAGATGTAAACGCCTACCGTAGCCAAGTCGATACACAGCGAAAGCAATTGGAGAAACAATTCGTTGATGTACGCGCACAGACACAACAGTCTGTAAACGATCTACGCAGCATCATCGAGCAAAAAGACCAGCAGATCGACGCCCAACGCAAGCGGCTCGAAGAACTAACCGGTGAACTCGCCTCGACCGGCAAGGGTGACGGGCCCGACCTCACCCGGCAGAGTGACGGGATCATTACGTCAACCCTCGCCGACGATAGCTTGGTGTACATCGATCGCGGCCGCGCCGATCAGATCGTGCTGGGCATGACTTTTGAGGTATTCGACGAAGAGTCGGGCGTGGTCATAGACGAATTTGGCTCCGTGCGAGGCAAGGCAACAATCGAGGTGATCCGGATGTCCGACCGGTCGTCGCTCACACGCGTCGTTCGGCTAGAACATAGGCAGCGACTCGACGAGGGCGACCTCATCGCCAACGTCGTTTACGACCCGAATATCCCTTACAAGTTCTACGTATTCGGTGAGTTCGACATCGACACGACCGGCCAGGTCACAGCCACCGACCGCCGCCGTGTGGAGACCATGATCACCCAGTGGGGCGGGCAACTAGTCAGCAAGCTCTCATACAACACCGACTTCCTGGTACTGGGACAAGAGCCCGACCTGCCCGAGCCGCTACCGGATAATGTATTTGACCCGACCGTGATCGAGCGCCACGCCGCTAAACATCGCAAATACGAAGCCTATCAAACCCTCATCACCCAGGCCAAAGCACTCTCGATACCGATCCTGAATCAGAACCGGTTTCTCGCGTTGGTCGGGTACTACCAGCGGTAGTATTCACGCGCTACATGGCACGCCATCTATCTTCAACCGCCAAGTGGACTCAATACTTCGCAGCGCGATTAGCGGTGATGGGAATCACACTATTTGATATCCGTACAAACCTCGAAGCCGCTACCGCCGTCGGGCGAGCTATGTACCGCTACGATCACCGACACCGAGAACGAACCACACGCAACATCGAGCGGTCGTTCCCGCAAATGGATCGGCAACAAGTCGATGATCTGGCGATGCAAAGTTTTGAGCACTTGGCAAAATTAGTGGTCGAGGTCTGCCAAATACCACAACTAATCCACACGGACAGTTGGGCCTACCGCGTCCGCCTGAAAAATCTGGGAAAAGCGGCCGACCTGCTCAATAGCGAAAAACCCGTCCTCCTGGTAACCAGTCACTTGGGAAATTGGGAGGTAACGGGGTTCCTACTGACTGTGTTGGGCTACTCCATCAGCGCAATCGTCAGACCCCTCGACAATCCCCTGATCAATGACTGGCTGCTGGGCATCCGCCAGCGCCGTGGCATGCGCGTCATCACCAAGTGGAACGCCACTGAGCAGATGCTTGGAGTCCTCAAGTCCGGCGGCTCACTGGGCATCTTGGCCGACCAAAACGCGGGCGAGAAGGGTCTTTTCGTCCCATTTTTCGGTCGACTCGCCAGCAGCTACAAATCGATTGGACTGCTCGCTCTAAGCCAAAACATCCCGATTGTCTGTGGCTATGCCTGCCGCCTGAACGGGGCCCCTTGTTATGAAATAGGTACCACAGACGTCATCAAACCCGAAGATTGGGCCGACCAGCCAGACCCGCTCTACTATGTCACAGCGAGGTATGCCCGCGCCATCGAGAAATCCATCAAGCTATTTCCTGGACAGTATTTATGGATGCATCGACGATGGAAGAGTCGCCCACCGCACGAACGGGCAGGCAAGCCGTTCCCAACCTCTTTACGCCGAAAGCTCGAAGCGCTGCCTTGGATGGATCAGGCCTCGATTTCGCAACTCGAACAACCCTTGGATTGCACCTGAGCAAGACATGGGCCCCGAACAGTTAATTTTTATCTTTACAATTCTTCTTAACCCGATCTCTTGACGTAGCGGGTTTATTGGTCAAGAATTACCTGAGTATCAACCCGCCCCTTAACCCGCCTGTCGGAGAAGGAACTACTTTATGATCGACCAAATTATTGAATTGCGTCTTAAAGACAAAAAAATCCTCGTCGTAGACGATGATCGTGAGGTGCTCGCCAGCATCGACCAAGCACTACAAGCAGAAGGAGCCGCGACTCAAACGTGTAGCGATGGAAACAGCGCGGTGCGAGTCTGTGAGTCGGCGCCACCTCAATTAGTCGTATTGGACATGATGCTGCCCAAGCGTAGCGGGTTTTTGGTGCTTGAACGGGTAAAACGGATGGCAAACCCACCAAAGGTGGTTATGGTGACAGCAAACGAAGGCAAACGACACCAGGAATACGCGGAAACACTTGGTGTCGATGGGTACCTGCTTAAGCCCGTACGCCTCGAGCGCTTGATCACCCTGGCAATGGATCTGCTTGTTGACTAATCAAGTTCTGATCAGTCAATTGTTGTCCGCATTGGACATACTTGGGACTATGTACACTTAGTGGAACAACCGTTCGCCGTCGCGATGTTTATCATTCTCGGCAAGGCGGTACTTTGCGCCTAACCGAGCCTTCCTGCCGTTGGCAGCCGCATCCCGCCCATGGTAACACCACCACCGATAACGCTATGATATAGGTCTTGATTCGTACCCTCTACCTTGAAAAATAGTAGATTGAGCAATTGATGAAATATCTTTTTTCGTACAAGGCCAAGCCGCTCGCAACCGCAGTTCTGATCGTGCTGACCGGTGTTGCGGCGGCACAGGCGCGTGAGGCGGTGGTCACCACAATCGATGGCGGAAGGTTTGCCGGCAAAGTTTTAGTCGATAACGAATCCGGAATCACACTCGTCTATTCCGGCATCAAGGTGCCCATCCCGCGCAACCAAATCAAATACGTCAAATACCTAGAGACCATTGAGCAACAATACGCTCAGCGACGCGCGGCAATCGAAGACGAAAACGTAGATAAGCGATACCTCTTAGCGTACTGGCTATTTGAAAACAAAGCATACAAATTAGCGAAACAAGAGCTCGACTCCCTTAAAACAGCATTCCCTAACGATCCCCGCATCGATCGGCTAGGTAGCATTGTCTCTGCCCGCATCAAACTCTTACAAAAACCACCCCAACCGACCAACGGCGATCAAAAGACCTCCCCAAGCCTTGCCACATCGAGTTCAGTCGGCCCCACCACCTCAAGCCGACCGATGCTCACAGCCGAACAGATCAATTTAATCAAAGTCTATGAAATTGATCTAAGCAAAAAGCCAACTGTGGTTGTACCCCGCCAGGTCATTGAAGAGGTATTGACGGATTACGCCAACCATCCCGCCGTGCCCACGGATAAGCGTCAGCGGGCAGCACTACGGAAAGCCCCCGGATACGAACAACTCGAATTACTGTTTGATTTGAAAGCACGCTCGCTCTACAGCAAGACGCGTGTCATCGGTGATCCGACGACCATGCGCGAGTTCCGAACCAAAATCCATCAACGTTATGTCCTGAGCTATTGCGGCACTGTCGCTTGCCATGGCCGCGCTGACACGGATGGCTTCGCGCTTGCCCGCCTCCGTCCCAACAGCGAAGCAACTGTTTACACTAATTTCTACACCCTTCACTCCACCACAATCAATGGGCAGGAAGTCATCGATCGACAGGAGCCGAATCGGTCTCTGCTGCTTCAGTACGGGATGGCCCCCGCCAACACGCAGACGCCGCACCCAGAGGTGGCGGGATGGCGACCACGATTTCACAATGCACAAGACCAGCTATACAGCCTAATCGGAACGTGGATAAATTCACTCTGGACACCTACCCCCGATTATGGCATCGAACCCAACCCCCAACCAGACCAAGACCCACAAGACGAAACCCCACCGCCCGATAGCCACACCCCAAACGAGGGCTAAACAGACACCGATCAGATAGCAGCGCTCTAACAGATCGGCTATCCTAAAGTCTCCCTACAACAGTCAGGAACCACTAATTTCATATGAAACACGCGCTGTACAGTTCCGTCGCCCTGATCGCTCTAGCAGCAGGCTGTGTGGATGAGCAGGCGGCCAGCCAACGCGAAGCCCGTGAACGGCTGGGCCAGGTTGTATCCCTGATCGCTCAGGCAGATCAAGGCTTTGTCCCCAAAGACAGCGAGACCGAATTAAGCCTTGACGTGGATGGAAAAACCGCCACGGACAAAACAGCCGACATCCAGGCCTACCGACAAGACGTGCTCGGCCAAGCGGCTAAAGAGCTCGAATCAATCGTCGAGCATGGTTCTGTTGCGCAACAGGTCTCCGTCAGACGGCTATTGGCCGACGTCTACGCCTCGCAGACCCGATTCGAGTCACGAGAAGCGATGCTCCAGTGGGCCGCGTTAGCGGACCGCAGCGCGACCCTGATGAGCTTCCTCGGATCCGTCGACCACGCCGACGCCAGGATACGGTTGCTGACCCCTGACGAAGCACCGCTGCTGGCAAGGCTCAAAGAGGACAAAGCGTCTACACAACAACGACTGAAGAAATTTCGGCTCGAAGCAACTCTCTTGCGTAAACGCTCGTCGGATATGTCAGCCCAAATCGACAAACTCCAGAGCCAGGCAGACGCGCAGGCACAGCTATCACAGCAATTCGGTGCTCAGGCGCTCCAAACGACCAACAGTGACGAGCAGTACGACCTTTATGATCAAGCCGCCGCTGCGGACCGCCGCACCAGTGCCGCCGCCGCCAACGCTCAAGAATTAAAAGTAAGCCTGGATGTCATTAATAGTGAATTAGCCATCATTGAAAAGCAGATTCAGCTTGCCGACCAGGCCATCCGTACCCTCAACGACCAGATCGCATCCGCCCAGCGGCGTCAGTCTACTGCCATGTATGACGAAGCCACCGCCTCGAAAAAACGGACCGTCGACGCGTTTATGCAGCAATTCGATCAGATTAACCAAGCCTACGCTCAATCCGTTGAGTCGCCGCTTGAACATGCAACTGAAAAGATGACCCGTGCGATCGATTTACTGACCCTTACACTAGACCTCTCCGATCAAGACGAGAGGTTGGTACAGCTAGAACAATTGGCTCACACGGTCGGGCTGGTCCACCTGTTGGCGGATCGCATCCAGGCGATGGGGAGCTACGGCTATACCTTGATCGTGATCTCTCAAACTGCGACGCGGTTGATGCCCGATCGGTCTTCAAGGGTCATGGACATGGCCAAGCTGCTTCATGATAAGCAGAGAAGACTTATCGAAACCGCAAAACAGACCATCAGCACTGCCATATCCGTCGCGGACCAGATCAGCCGCTCCACCGCCGAAGGCGATCCGTTGGCAAACATCGCCAAGCAACAATCGCAGCGCCTCGAAGCATACCGCCAACGGATTGACAGCTTCCGACTTGCATCACCACAGGTCTAGAGCACCTTGCATAAATAATCGCCATGTCAGTTCTGGAGTAGGGCAGGTCATTGACCTGCCTTCTTCTTGGGGAGATGGAGAATAATTACGCAAGTTGCTCTAGAGCGTCCACAACGAGCCGCGACTGTGAGGGAGCGGACAATTTTCTGTAACCAAACGCTACAGATGCGTTGAGAATGCTTTAGAGCACTTGGCGTAATTAATCTCCATTGACCGGGTGGCACGGCTTGCTTGCAAGCCGTGAAATACAGATGTTTGTTACACCTGCGGTCCAATCAAGATGGCGAATATTGACGCCAGTTGCTCTAATCGAGCCTTCCCTATAACCCTCAATCATCCGACTCAGACTGCCTATCTACCTGTAAGCCCGCCAGAGAGGTAGACACGTCCACGACAAACTCAAAGACCTTGTCCAAGCCTGTGGTAAGGAATACCGCCCAGACGCTATCGGTCGGGGCAGCAAGCAACAAACGAACCTCACGGTCGACTGCCAGTTTCCTGATACGCAGCAACTGCGAGAGGTTCGAACTGTTTAGGTGAGACACCTCACTGAGGTCCAAAACCATGTCAGGCGTAGGGTCGGCTTTGCCAGCCCTCTCCCGCAGGCTCGTCAAGTCCTCGGACAAGATGGGTTCATTACCCAACTGAGCCAACCATATCCGATCAGACCATATTTGAATCGGCATAGTGTTTTCTGTTTTTCAAAAGGCCCGACATTCACAAAACACCCACGCGACTATGACGGGTAACCCTTTGGCCTAGCCCTCAGGCACGTCTTCATCGTCATCGTCTTCACCAGCGATGCGGGCTAAGCCAGCTAGGGTATCGCCTTCAACCAGATTGATCACCCGGACACCCTGCGCCGCACGCCCTGTTTGACGAATACCATCTGCTTCAATCCGAACGATCATGCTGCCCGTGGTAATCAGCATCAACTCATCGTCTTCCGGATTTACCGCTAGCAAACCGACGACGTGACCGTTCCGCTCATTGGTCACAATATCACGCCGACCCTTACCGCCACGACCCTGAACACGCGTCGATCCATCTTCACTATGCACCAGGTATTCATCCAGAGGCGTGCGTTTGCCGTAGCCATTGGACGTCACCGTCAACAAGTCATGCTGATCATCCTGCATCACACGCACCAAGCCCACAACCCCGTCGTCATCTGAGAGATCGATCCCTTTCACGCCGCTGGCGTTGCGACCCATCGCACGAACGTCGTCCTCTGAAAATCGGATCGCCATACCCGAACGAGTCCCCAGCAATACATGATCGCTACCGCTGGTCCAGGTCACGCCGATCAGGCTATCCCCATCTCGCAGATTAATCGCGATGATGCCCGATCGGTGAACGTTCCGGTAATCCTTCAGCGGCGTCCGTTTAACAATACCGTTTGCCGTGGCAAATAGCAGGTACGCTTCCTCACGCTCAAAATCTTCGATCGGCATCAAGTCACAGACACGCTCTCCCTCACGTAAATCAAGCAAATTGACAATCGCGCGACCGCGGCTCGTACGCGCAGCCTCGGGGATCTCGTAGACCTTGATCTTGTAAACTCGCCCCGTATCGGTGAAGCACAGCAGATCGTCGTGCGTCGAAGCCACAAACACCTGCTCTGTAAAGTCGTCCTGTTTCGTACCCGCACCGATCACGCCTCGCCCACCCCGCCCCTGCGTGCGGTAGTGCTCCACGGGCAATCGCTTCACGTAGCCCCCGTGCGTGGTCGTGACCACGACCTGCTCAACCGGCGTAAGAGCCCCGATGTCCAGGTCCCCCACCGCCTCGGTGATCTGGGTACGGCGATCGTCAGCATACTTACTCTTGAGATGTTCCACGTCGCTGAGAATGATCTCCAGCACGCGCTTTTGGCTAGATAAGATCGCTTCATACCCCTCGATCTGTTCTAACAATTTCGTGTAGTCAGCCACCAGCTTTTCGACCTCCAAGCCAACCAATTGGATCAGTTGCAACCGCCCTATTGCCTCTGCTTGCACACGCGAAAGCCTTACCTCACCATCAGCACTTTGCTTGAGAAATCGTGCGGGCATCTGGGGCGCGTTCGGATGGTCTGATGGGATGCGGTAGCCCCTGGTCATCAATTTCTCGATCGCCTCTTCTCGGCTGCGACACGCACGGATCAGGCGGATCACCTCGTCGATGTCGCACACCGCGTAGATCAATCCCTCGATACGATGCGCTTCGGCCTGAGCCTGCTTGAGACGGTAAGCGGTCCGACGACGAATCACCTCGACGCGGTGCGCGATGTGAAGCTGGATAAAATCCTTTAGCCCCAGCGTCTTGGGACGCCCATCGACTAGAGCGATATTAATCACGCTAAACGTCGATTGCAGCGGGGTCATCTGATAAAGCTGATTCTCGACCACCACGGGGTCCGCACCCCGTTTGAGTTCGATGATCAGACGCATACCAACGCGGCTCGAAGAGTTATCCACGATGTTAGATATCTCGGTGAGACGATCGTTTTTACGAGCATCGAGAATTTTGTTAATCACGCCGTCGTTTTTAGAAACCTGATAAGGCAGTTCCGTAACAATCAACCGGTCACGATCGTTGTGGCCTTTCTCGTGGGTGATCTTGGCACGCACGGTCAATCGACCCCTGCCTGTGGCGTAGGCTTCGGCGATGCCACGCCGGCCGCATATAGTCCCTCCCGTGGGGAAGTCCGGTCCGGGGATGATCTGCATCAGTTCATGCAAAGTGATTTCAGGATTATCAATCACCGCTGCGATGGCGTCACAAACCTCGCCCAAGTTGTGCGGAGCCATGCTGCACGCCATCCCCACAGCGATCCCCGTCGACCCGTTAACGAGCAGATTCGGAAACCGTGCCGGAAGGACCTTGGGCTCGTTTACTGTTTCGTCAAAGTTGGGCTGCCAGTCGACAGTATCCAGATTAAGGTCTTCGAGCAGTTCCACAGTGTGTGGATGCATCCTCGCCTCGGTATAGCGCATCGCCGCCGGCGGGTCCGGATCAATCGAGCCAAAGTTGCCCTGCTTGTCCACCAGCAGGTACCGCGTCTTCCAATCCTGAGCCATATTCACCAGCGTCGGGTAGATCGCCCCGTCGCCGTGCGGATGATATTTCTTCATCGTCTCGCCGACGATACCCGCACACTTGGAGTGCTTCCGTCCCGGCCGAAGGTTCAGGTCGTTCATCGCCACGAGGATTCGTCGCTGGGAAGGCTTGAGACCATCACGCACGTCCGGCAGAGCCCGATCAACGATCGTGCTCATCGCATACGTTAGATAGCTCTCAGCGAGTTCCCGCTCGATCGCCTGATCTATCGTCCTGCCACCCTGTGCCGTACCGGCTCCCGAAGAATCGAAAGGTGGCTGATCCGAGGGTAAATCCGGGGGAGGTGTGCTCATCGAAAACCGATCTCCAAGCGAAAATTATACCAATTCAAATTAATACTTGCGCGGTGTCTACGAACACGAAAACAGGGCAGACAATAACTTACATCACTTACGACGCGATAGAATTATACGCAATGCGTATTACAACCGATTTGCAGTTATGTATTTTAGCACTTTCAGGTACAATCCGCGAACTACCCCTCTCGCCAAATTGCCAACCGCTTAAGAGCCTCACCCCTCCCTCGCCAGTGATACCAATCACCACAAGTATTGCCCTACTGTCCTTGTACGTGGGGTCAGATGTTACAAATATTTATGTCTAATATGACGCAATCACAACATACGCGAATGCGTATGGCTGGTATGATCCCAGGTCTTTGACCGGACGCCTATAAGATCACAAATCGGGGTACTTAATAGCCATGGAAGCAGGAATCGTCGGGCTACCTAACGTCGGCAAGAGCACACTCTTTAACGCGTTGACCGCCGCCGGCATCGCCAGTGAAAATTACCCGTTCTGCACCATCGAGCCCAACGTCGGCGTCGTCCCCGTGCCCGATCCTCGCTTAAACAAAATCAACGAGCACATCCCCACCGAAAAGATCATCCCCGCCTCGCTGCGGCTGGTGGATATCGCAGGCCTCGTCCGAGGCGCCAGCCAAGGCGAAGGACTGGGTAACCAATTCCTGTCGCATATCCGTAGCGTAGACGCCATCCTGCACGTCGTACGCTGCTTTGAGGACCCCGACGTGGTGCACGTCGACGGCGAAGCCGACCCACTGCGTGACATCGACACGATCGAAACAGAATTGATGCTCGCCGATCTTCAAACCGTCGAAAATACTCTGGATAAATCCAAACGCCTCGCACGCACTGGAGACAAGCAAGCCAAGCTCCGCGTCGAACTGCTCGAGCAATGTCACAAAGCCCTAGCCGAGGGCCGACCCGTACGCAGACTCCTGCAAGCAGCCAACCAAACCTTCGATACGCCCGAAGCCCAAAAGGAGCTCAAGAGCCTGTCGCTACTGACCGCCAAGCCTGTGCTTTACGTCGCCAACGTCGACGAGTCAGACCTCCTAGGCCAAGGCACCTTGGCAAAACACGTACGCCAGCGAGCCGCTGAGGATGGTGGAACCGTCGTGCCCGTATGCGCCAAAATCGAAAGCGAGCTACGCGAGTTGGATGACACCGATCGACGAGAAATGCTAGAGAGCCTCGGTTTAGACGAGCCCGCCCTCGCATCACTCGCACGGGCTGCCTACAGCCTGCTGGACCTGCACAGCTATTTCACTGCGGGGCCTAAGGAAATTCGGGCGTGGACCCTATCAGTCGGCTCAACAGCCCCCAAAGCTGCGGGCGTCATCCACAGCGACTTTGAACGCGGCTTCATCCGCGTCGAGGTCTACTGCGTCGACGACCTTGAACAACACAAAACCGAAGCCGCCATCAAAGCCGCGGGCAAACTACGCGTTGAGGGGAAATCCTACATCGTTCAGGACGGCGATATCTGCCATTTCCTGTTCAACGTATAGCCTAGAAGCACTTGGCGTAATTAGAGCACTTGGCGTAATTAATCTCCATTGACCGGGTGGCACGGCTTGCTTGCAAGCCGTGAAATACAGATGTTTGTTACACCTGCGGTTCAATCAAGATGGCGAATATTGACGCCAGTTGCTCTAGAGTACCTTGCATAAATAATCGCCATGTCAGTTCTGGAGTAGGGCAGGTCATTGACCTGCCTTCTTCTTGGGGAGATGGAGAATAATTACGCAAGTTGCTCTATAATTAAATAGACTGCGGCACCCGAGAAAGGCACCGCAGTCTATTTTTTTGGAAAACCTATTGTTTTATATTTTAAGCAGTAAACGCCTGTCGCCGACGACGAGCAGCAGCGAACAAACCAATCCCGATACCCGTCAAAGCCAGTGAGGACGGCTCAGGCACCAACCTAATCTCAAGATACGGCCGCAGATTGGGATCAGCCCAAGCAGATGACGCGTACAGCGACGCGACCACACTCTCCAAACCGCTCAATCCTGTTGCACTGGAAAAAACGACCTCTTTTTGATCGAGGAAAAAGCCATTATTGACCTTCGCACCGGAAAGCCAGTCCTGGACCGTCCCGGTGACGTCGAAGTTGACCCACGTGTCAACCGCATTCTGCGTTACTTCAGTAACGGAAGTAAGGCTACCCGGCAATGACGCATTGTTCCATGTGACGATTTGCTCATCCCACGCTGAGTTAACCTCAAAAACACGGGTCGTCACTTCCTGCCCAGGTGCTGGATTATCAAATGCACCGGTCGCCGCCAAGCCGTCAAGCGCGTAAAGGTTCAGTGTCGCACTGACCACATCACCAGCCGCGACCCCCGACGGCAGAGCAAACTGGATCCACGTATGTGTGTTATTACCCGTGAAAATAGGCACACTACTACCAGTGAGAGAGGCATGATCTATCACACTGGTCGCCGCTGTACCCAATAAAGCACCCACAGTACTTGTTGGATTCGTTGTAGCCAACGAATCGGTATCCATATTCGTGGTGTTGGGAGTACCCGAAATTCCAAACCCTTGGTTGGGTACTGCTAGCTGATAAGTAAAGACATCTTTGCTATCCGCCTCACCCGGCTGAATAACAATCGCCGACGCAGCAGAGCCTGTAACCAAGACCGCAACAGCAGCCAAGCCCGATATCTGCTTACCAATCCTGTTAACCATGAAAGACTTCCTTCCCATTTTGATCACTTAAAGTTGCTTCTACTACCACCACCAATTAATTACCCAAACACTCATCTCGTATCGACATTGTGCTTAGGCAAAGCGTTTCTTCTCCACATTCATACCACAGGTATCTTAAAGGGATGCCCTTCTATTGTCAATAACAATATACCACAAATATTGCCCTTGTACAACGATTTCAGAAGAACGATGCAGCCAACCGACCCCGCGTTTAATCTACTGAAAACAATGAAGATATACACCATGCAAAAATTTCACCCCTCGAATTCGTACTCCTCTGATTGCTACGAATAAATATATTTTAAAAATCGAATCGACAATTCTATTTTTCGTCTCGCCATCCTGCATTGCAAAAATTCTCCGCCAACCCCAACATCCGTTGCCGCAATTCACCCATGAACTGTTCGTCCGACATCTCGGAGTCGGGCATAATCGGCGCACCAAAGGCCACCACGGATCGGCTGGGTCGCAGAAAATGCCAAAGCATGTTCCGAGTCCGAGGCGTGCCCTGGATCCATACCGGCACGACCACTGCACCGCTGCGTCTGGCCAACAGGCCGATCCCCGGCTGAAAGGGCTTGAGTTTTCGATTATCTCGCTGCGCCGCACCTTCCGGAAAAATCCCCAGGACCTGATCACCCTCCAAGCAGCGTAGCATGCTCCTTAATTGACTTGTGGTGCTATTACCATCCAAGGCAATAGGCTCCATAATCTTCCAAAGCGGTGTCAACAGCGAGAACATATAGTCACGCAGCATCACCCACCGCACCAGCCGCGGCAACGCAGCCTGAACAAGAAGCGGGTCAAGACCCGTCGTATGGTTCGACGCCAAGATAACCCGCCCCGTAGTCGGCACATGCTCTCTGCCCACCCACCTCAGACGATGCCAGACCAGCGTGTACGCCCTGCACAACCGCCAGCCTATGTTCCCCCACTTCATGGGCAACGGACCCGAAGTGATCTGACTCCACAACCCCCACACCGCGACAATCGCCAGCCCCCCCGCCACGGCAATCAGCGCGCCGACCATGTATTGATCCGCGTGAGGCAGTTGCCAGATAACGTAATTGACCGCTACCGCCGACAGCGTATCCGCCAAGTCACGCACGCCGAACACCCGTCCACGGATGTAGTCCGGGGCAATCGACTGCGTCAGTGTGACGACGCAGATCATCGCCGCGTTACCCCAAAAACCCGTCGCCAAAGCCAACACCAATCCCAATCCGTACGATCTGTTCACCGCCAGCCCCAGCATGCACAATCCCGCGATCAACAGACCGATCATCACAAACCACGCCGACTCCCGCCGCGTGTTCAGCCAAGCCACCCACAAGCTGCTCAGAAGCATCCCCACGCCCACACACGCCATCATCGTCGCGGTATGCGAGATCACCGCCGTGTCAGCCAATTCATATCGGATTTTGCACAGCGCTGCGACCGCCGCCATTAGAACCGTCGCCGCCCCCCAAAACATCACGCTCAGCCCCATCAATTGCCAAATCGACCGATGATCCCGCACATACCGCACCGCATCAATCAGCCGTTTCAATTCACCGGGACGCTCTCGGGCAGTCCCCCCCACGTGAGGCCGCAGCCTCAAGAAAGCGAAGAACGTACCGCTCACCGCGTAGCAACCAATAGCCACAGCCAAACCCGCGCGCACCGAAACCTTCTCCATAATCGGCCCGCCAACCGCAAAACCAATCAGCGACGCGATGATCGCGATCCCCAGCACAATCGCGTTAGCCGGTTGTAGCTGCCGTACCGTGACGATCTGCGGGATCGTGGCTGCCTTCGTCGGGCTGAATATCGCCGCCAGCGTGCCCACCCCCGCGATGATCGCGTACACCTTCCAGTGATGCTCGCCCGGGATCGCCGTGGCCACACCGGCAGGGACCAGCAGAAACGCTATCAGCAACACCCCCGCCCGCGCCTCGTCACAAAACAGCATGATCCACTTACGAGGCAGCGTATCCGCCAACCAACCACCCGGAATCCCCATCACCACGTAGGGCAGAAAGAAGAAAAACGACACACCCGCCTGCACGCTCGATGCATCGGCCCCAGCCAGATGCACGCCCAGCATCGACCACGCCGCCAACTGGATCAGCCGATCGCCAAACCCACTGGCAGCCACACTGGTCCACATCAGCAGGAAGCTGACATTACGCCAAAGCGGAGTTGCCTCGCGATCACCAACCGAAACGTTTAACGTCGGACCCATAGCCACGAAGTGTAAACAATCCTGCCGTGGTCGGTCTCTCGAACCGGTCACAGCACATTTATATACAGACCGGGCCAGCCCTCGCCCGACGCCTACTGCTCGCAACCCGACAAAAGACACGCAAAGGCCTGTGCCACCTGCTCGGGTTCGGGACGACCCTCGAGCACCACTTTACCGCCACACGTCAAAACAGGAATACGTGTCGCGTAGAGTCGTCGCCAGTCGGAGTCGTCCCCGACGTCGCGTTTAATCAGCTCAACCGGCGTATGCCGGCGTAGATCTTCGAGGTGCGGTCGGATCAATTGATCCAGCCGATCGCACAAACTGCAATGGATTCCGCTGTAGAAAACAATTTCTATCATTGGCTAACATCGCGGAAAACGTGAGCCCACGTCATCGGATAGCTGGATCGGATGCGACAAACAACAAACGGGAGAAGGGGGAGATATCACCGTTTGTCTTTCTCGATCATGGCGTAAGCGTTGTGGTTGTGGATCGACTCGAAGTTTTCACTGATTACCCGATACCACGCCACCCGCTCTTCGCCTTCTAAAGCAATCGCCAGGTCGCGCACGATGTCCTCGACAAACTTGGGATTGTCGAACGCCGCCTCCGTCACAAACTTCTCATCAGGCCGCTTGAGCACCGCATACACCGGCGAACTAGCCGCCTGTTCGACCAGCTCAAACAGTTCCTCGATCCACATCGACTTGCCCGCAGCAAACCGTACCCGCACGTCCATCTCGCATCGCTGATTGTGCGCCCCGTAAGCCGATATCTCTTTGGAGCACGGACACAAGCTCGTAGCGGGCACCTTAATACCCATCACAAAATCGTCCGCGCCGTTGCTGATGCACTCGAACACCACCTGGATGTCCAACATCCCCGGCGAGCCGGTCACCGGAGCCTTCTTGTGGATGAAGTACGGAAAGCTTAACTCCAGATGCGCTTCTTCCGCCTCGAGGCTTTGTTTCATGTCGTGGCACACATCCACGATCTGATCCGAGCGGATTTCGCCATGGTGACGGTTAAGCACCTCGAGAAACCTGCTCATGTGCGTGCCCTTCTGATAATGCGGCAGCCCCACATACATATTGACCTGTGCCACCGTGTGCTGAACACCCCCGGTAGCAGGACAACGCAGCGTGATCGGGTACGTGATGTGCTTCACGCCGACCTTATCAATCGCGATCCTTCGCTTGTCGCAGCTGGCCTGGACATCGGGCATCACCCCGGGCACCGATGGGCCGGTTTGAGTCGTCATAAAGTCAAGCTCCCAAAATCAAGCCCCGCGACACACAATCCAAACGCTACACAAGGATGTTACGAATCCGGTTCACCCAAGGCAATTTTCCGTCAAGTGATAAGCAAAACCGATTACCACCGCCATCTATTCCTGAATAACCCTCATGCCCCATCACAATCACCATGCCACCACTAACATGACGCCCCCCGCTAGATCGAGCCTCTCACATAAGGTGTAATACCCTGCGCCGCGTGACAAATAACCGCCTAAATATCATTTTCTCCGATCATAAAAAAGTGGATCGTTTGCCTGCAGCCAAACCTGATCCTCGCAGCCAGCGTGCATAAAATTAACGACCGCAACCATTTTCAGGTAATTTAATCGCAATGATAAAAACAGCACGACGCAACGACCCACAACAACCCACCAGCTCGACGGGCAAACCATTCGACAGCCCGATCAGTGACCATTTCCGAGAGTTCTGCCCGGTGGACAGTTGGGCGCCAGCGGTCAATCTCTACCGGCTCCGACAGCGGCTCGACGTCTGCGTCGACCTCGCCGGGATCGAGTCGGAATCGGTCAGTGTTCGTGTAGAAGCAGACCGCTTGGTCATCCGCGGGACCCGACAAGCACCCGAGCCGCCCAGCCGATCGCTCCGGGAGATGTGCATCCTCTCCATGGAGATCGATCACGGCCCGTTTTGCCGCATCGTGTCCCTGCCACATCAGGTCGACCACGTGCGCGTTCAGATAAAATATACCCGAGGCCTGCTGTGGATACGCCTGCCGCTGCGCACAGATGAATAACCCTGTTCTGCTAGCCCAATAAAACGATCCGCAGCAGACATCGCTTCGCTCGCACCGACCCTCCAAGAAAGCTCACAGCCGTGGACCACACCGCTCAAAACAACGAACCTCAAAATAGCGGGCCCTTCTTGAATGCCGCCAAAGCCACACAACGCCAATCGCCTAGCGGTAAATCGTCATCCAACGCAGATTCGACGCGCGTCGAACACGTGCCGATCCCTGACTTGTTACCCATACTCCCGGTACGCAGCACGGTCATGTTCCCAGGCACGGTCATGCCACTGGGCGTCGGCAGACCCAGCAGCAGAAGGCTACTCGACGAGTCACTACCCAAGTCCAAGGTCATCGGCCTGGTGGCGCAACGCGACGAGGACGAAGAAAACCCCAACCCCTCTGGCCTCTACGACATCGGCACCGCCGCGATGGTCCTCAAACTCGTCCGCCAGCCCGACGAGAGCATCTCGATCATCGTCCAGGGCCTGACTCGCATCCGTATCAAAAAAATTACCCAAAATAAACCCTACTTCATAGCCCACGTTGAACACGTCACCGAACGCAGCGGTAGTGGTAAAAAGTTCGACGCCGGCGTCAGCCAGATCAAAGAACAATCACGCCAACTAATCGAAGCCACGCCCAACGTACCCGAACAAGCCCTGTCCGTACTGATGAACATCGACAACCCCAGCCACCTCGCCGACTTCCTTGCCACCAACCTCAACCTCGACGTCCAGCAAAAGCAAGACCTGCTCGAGGAGCTCGATGTCGCCAAGCGTATCCGGGCCGTCCACCAATACGTCTCGAACCACCTTGAAATTGCTAATCTTCAACAAAAAATCCAGCAAGACGTCCAAACCTCGATCAGTGAAAACCAACGCAAATACGTCCTGCGCGAACAGCTCAAAGCCATCCAAAAAGAACTCGGGGAATCCGAAGACGGCACCGAGCAGACCATCATCGACCTCCGCAAGCGTCTCGAAGAAGCCGACCCGCCTCAAAAGGTCATAACCGAAGCGCAGCGCGATCTGGACCGCCTCGAGACCATCCCCCCCGCCAGCCCCGAGTACTCGATGCTCCTGGGCTACCTCGAACTGCTAGCCGAATTGCCCTGGAACATATCCAGCAAAGACATGCTCGACCTCGACCGCGCACGGAAAACCCTCGACAAAGACCACTTCGACCTCGACAAGGTCAAACGCCGCCTGATCGAGTTCCTAGCCGTGCGAAAGCTCAACCCCACCGGGCGCGGACCGATCCTGTGCCTGCTGGGGCCCCCGGGCGTCGGCAAGACCAGCCTGGGCCAATCCATCGCCGATGCACTGGGCAGGCAATTTGCACGCATCAGCCTCGGCGGGATCCGCGACGAAGCCGAGATACGCGGACACCGACGCACCTACATCGGCGCCATGCCCGGACGCATCATCCAGGAGATCCGCCGCGCCGGGACCAACAACCCCGTCATGATGCTCGACGAAATCGACAAGGTCGGCGCCGACTTCCGAGGCGACCCCGCCAGCGCGCTCCTAGAGGTGCTCGACCCCCGTCAAAACAACGCCTTCGTCGACCGCCACCTCGACGTGCCATTCGACCTGTCCCAAGTCATCTTCATCACCACAGCCAACTACATGGGCACCGTACCCCCCGCCTTGAAAGACCGCATGGAGGTCATCGACATCCCAGGCTACACCGACAACGACAAAGCCCAGATCGCACGACGCTACCTGGTGCCCCGCCAGATCAAAGAAAACGGCTTAACCGCGTCACGCTGCAAGTGGAAGCCCACCGGCATCCGGAAAGTCATCAACGACTACACCCGCGAAGCAGGCGTCCGTGAGCTCGAACGACAGATCGGTGCCGTCTGCCGCGCGATCGCCGCGGACGTCGCCGAACTTCCCAAACGCTCCAAGCGCCGCTGGACCGTCGACGCGGACCTGGTACGCAAACACCTCGGACCCGAAAAATACGTCCGCGAATTGGATATCCGCGTAAAAACCCCAGGCGTCGTCATCGGCTTGGCGTACACGCCCGTGGGCGGTGAGGTCCTCTTCATCGAAGCGACCGCCTACCCCGGCAAGGGCCAAGTCACCCTCACCGGCCAGATCGGCGACGTCATGAGAGAATCCGCCACCGCCGCCATGAGCCTCTTTAAAACACGGGCATCATCGTTCGCGTTTGACCTCAAAACCCTGACCAACCGCGACATCCACATCCACGTCCCCGCGGGAGCCGTGCCCAAAGACGGCCCAAGTGCCGGCGTAGCGATATTCACCGCCATCGCGTCCCTGATGCTCGACATCCCCTCGCGTCCCAAGCTCGCCATGACCGGCGAGATCACACTCCGAGGCCTGGTCCTGCCCGTCGGCGGGATCAAAGAAAAAACACTCGCCGCCTCGCGAGCCGGTATCCGCACCGTGCTGCTGCCCCAACTCAACAAAGGTTCGCTCGAAGAGATCGACCCGCAGGTCAAAAAGAAGATGAAATTTATACTCGTCGATACCGTCGAGCAGGTACTTGAACACGCACTGGGTAAACAGCAACTCGCGAAGGCGAAAAAACGTTTTAAAACCTCTCTCCCCTCGAAGTGAGAACCCCGGCAAAGGGTCAAAAACGTAGAGGGTCAAAACGTAGCACGCATTCAAATTACCTCTAGAGCAACTGGCGTGAATAATTGATAATCGGTCTGCTGTAGGGCAGGACATTGTCCTGCCGTCTTCCCTGCGACGTGGAAAATAATGACGCAAGTTGCTCTATGCGCACACAACGAGCCACGACCGTCAGGGAGCGGTCGATTTGTTGTAACCAAACACTACAGGTGCGTCGAAAATGCTCTAAATCACCCACCACCAGCGTCACGCTCGACCCGGCGCTACCCGCACTGCCCCATCCGCCGCAGACGCTCGTAACGGTTATTGACCAGATTATCGATCTTAAATCGTTTCAACTCACGCAGGCTCTGGGTAATCCACCGTTCGAGCTTTTCCACAGCCGCGCTCGGGTTGCGGTGAGCACCGCCCAACGGCTCATCAAGCCCCTCGTCAACGGTGTTGTGCTTCAGGTTATCCGAAGCGGTCAGCTTCAGTGACTCCGCAGCCTGCTCCGCTGCCTCGCCGCTCTTCCACAAAATCGCCGCGCAGCCTTCGGGGCTGATCACGCTGTACCACGCGTACTGCATCATCGCCATCCGATCCGCCACCGCGATCCCAAGCGCACCGCCCGAACCCCCTTCCCCGATGATCGCCGACACGATCGGCACCCGCAGCCGACTCATCTCACGCAGGTTCAACGCGATCGCCTGCGCCTGACCCCGCTCCTCAGCACCGATCCCCGGGTACGCGCCCGGCGTGTCCACAAGCGTCACAATCGGTAAGCCAAACTTCTCCGCCAGCTTCATCTTCGCCAACGCCTTGCGATACCCCTCGGGGTGAG
Organism: Planctomycetota bacterium; assembly: GCA_024276075.1. GTDB lineage: Bacteria > Planctomycetota > Phycisphaerae > Phycisphaerales > Phycisphaeraceae > JAJRXX01. The sequence goes on along the minus strand of JAJRXX010000033.1, from coordinate 53,799 downwards.
CGCAGCCGAAGTGGCACGCGACCCGTTCTCGTATCTCTTTACCCTTGTTGTGCGCCACGATCAGACATTTGTGCGAGCCGATCCGACCAAACCCCGTAATCACCGCGGGATCGTCACCAAAATGACGATCGCCGTGCAACTCGCAAAAATCCTTGACGAACCCATGAATATAATCCGTCGCTTGGGGCCGACCCGGGTGCCTCGCCACTTTCACAACGTTCCAGGGACCGAGCTTGGCGTAGATCTTCTTGAGCATCGCCGTGTGATTCTGACGCAGCTTGCGGACCTCCGTGCCGATGTCCACGCCCGCATCGCCGCTGTGCGATTCCAACTCAACGATCTGGCGTTCCAGTTGCAGCAACGGCCTCTCAAATTCCAACTCGTACGTACCGGTATACCCGTTCGCGGTGGTCATCCAAGCGCCTCCCTGCGTAGGTTTGTGCTGGTGCTAGCCATATGGACTATCTTATACCAATCAAGATTAGAGCAACTGGCATAATTAATCTCCATTGACCGGGTGGCACGGTTTGCTTGCAAGCCGTGAAATACAGATGCCTGTTACACCTACGATCCAATCAAAATGAAGAATATTGACGCCAGTTGCTCTAATACTTGCGTGGCATCTGCGAACGCGAAGGCAAAACAGACAATAACTTCATCCTTTACAACGCGCTAGAAATATACGCAATGCGTATGACTTGACCTAAGTGGATTTATCGTCGGGCAAACCCATGGACCATGTCAAACAGATCACCATCGTCGGCACCGGCCTGCTGGGCGCTAGCTGTGGGCTGGGTTTACGAGCAGCCGGCTTCGCTGGACTAATCGTAGGCGTCGGTCGCCGCATCGAAACACCCAAGCGTGCCCGCCGCCTGGGCGCCGTGGACACCGCCACCACCGATCTGGGCCCAGCCGTCCGCAACAGCCAACTCGTGATCCTTGCCACGCCGCTAAGCTCCTTCGCCCCACTGCTCGAGCAATTGGCTAAACACCTGCACGAGGGTTTGGTCATCACAGACGTCGGCTCGACCAAGCAGCAGGTCTGCGCCGATGCCCGTCGCCTATTGCCCACGCCCAGCCACTTCGTCGGCTCACACCCGATGGCGGGCTCCGAGCAGCACGGCCCGGACGCAGCCCGCGCGGACCTATTCCACAACAAGCCGTGTATCATCACGCCCGAAGCCGACACACTATCCGCCACCCAGCAGACGGTCGAAGCACTCTGGACCATGCTGAAGATGAGGGTCTTGAAAATGTCACCAGCACAGCACGATCACCAGACCGCCCGCATCAGTCATCTGCCACATGCCCTGTCCGTCCTGCTCGTCGAGTTGGCCGCCAAACACGATGCGCTAGACCTCGCCTCGACCGGCTTCAGGGACACCACGCGTCTCGCCAGCGGCGACCCCAAGGTTTGGCTAGACATCTTCGCCACCAATCACCACGCCATCGCCCAAGCCATCGACGAATTCACCCAACGCCTGACACAATTTCGTAATCACCTGACACAGGGCGACCAAGAAGCGATCCTCCAACTCCTACAACAGAACAAACAAACACGAGACGCCTGGGTCAAGAGCTTTGAATCGACCAAAAACGTTTGAGATTAATACACAAATGAAATACGAATTGGGAATCCTCGGGGCAGGCAACATGGCCGAGGCGATCGCTCGCGCCGCGATCGACAAACACATCCTGCGCCCTGAACAAATCATCGCCTCCGACCCCAGCGACCAACGCCGCGCCGCGTTTTCCAAGCTGGGCATCGCCACCACGCAACAAAACAACGAAGTAATCCCAAACTCAAAACAGCTTCTCATCGCCGTCAAGCCGCAGATACTTGATTCCGTCGCAGCCGATCTTGGTCAGCACGGCACCAAAGACCAAATCATCCTCTCCATCATGGCCGGTATTACGACCGACAAGCTGGCTCAGGCTATCGCATCACAGGGGCGCATCGCCAAGCCTCGCGTCATACGCATCATGCCCAACACCCCCTTGCAGATCGGCGCCGGCATGGCGGGCATCGCGCCGGGCCAACACGCCCAAAAAGGTGACGAGGAGCTCGCCCTACGCCTATTCGGCGCCGCCGGCCGTGCCATCGTGCTCGACGAATCATTGCTCGACGCCGTGACCGCAGTCTCCGGATCGGGCCCTGCATACATCTTCTACCTCGCCCAAGCGATGCAACACGCCGCAACTGAACTGGGGCTCGGCCAACACGCCGATACTTTTGTCCGACAAACCATCCTCGGCGCCGCGCAACTCCTGAACGCGACCGATGAAACACCCGCCCAGCTACGACACAAGGTCACCAGCCCCGGCGGCACCACCGAAGCGGCAATCGACCACCTAGACAAATACCAGTGCAGCCAAGTAATCACCGACGCTGTGAAGACCGCTGCCCGCAGGTCAAAACAGCTCGGCGAATAAAACGTCCCCGCCACGAGCCGTGACCGTAAAGCAGTGGGCCTGCCTTCAACCGAAGCCCACGCATTGCAATGCGTGGGTCTACCCCCCCACTTAGCCACGGGTGATCACACCCGTGGCATCCGGCACCGGCGTTCCGAACAACAATTCCCGCTAAATTATTCAAAATAAACCACTGCCCGTACTGCACAAAGTTGCGATCCCGCAAAGCCGAACATAGCCTGACACACACATGTTTCCGACCCTCCGTGATTTCGTAAACGCACTCGACCAAGCCGGTGAATTGCACCGGATCACAGCCCCCGTCTCGCCGATACTCGAAGTCGCCCAGATCACCGACCGCGTCAGCAAAAGTCCCGCGCCGCACACCAGCGAAGCCGCGCAGCAATTCGACCCCCGTCACGCTCACCTGGGCGGGAAAGCACTACTCTTTGAAAACGTCCAGGGCACGAACACCCCCCTACTCATCAACGCATTCGGCTCCTACCGACGCATGGAGATGGCCCTGGGTTGCACCGAAGGCGGATTCGAAGCCCTCGCACAAAAAATCGAGAAGCTCGTCAAACCTGAAACGCCCACCACCCTGATCGACAAGCTCAAAAAAATACCCGAGCTGGCTCAACTCGCCTCGCTACCGCCAAAGGTCGTCCGGTCGGGCCTCTGCCAAGAGGTCGTCGAGACCGGCGACGACGTTGATCTTTTCACGCTACCGATCATCAAGTGTTGGCCAGACGACGGCGACCCCCGCAAATTCGCCTTCCCCGTGGACATGCCCCGCCCCGGCGACGGGCGCTACATCACCTTCGCAGGCATACACACCGTCCACCCCCAGACCAACGACCGCAACGTCGGCATGTACAGGCTACAACTGCTCGACCGCACCCACACCGCCATGCACTGGCACATCCACCACGACGGCGCACGGCACTGGCGCGCGTGGAAAAAACTCGGCAAACCCATGCCCGCTGCCGTCGTGCTCGGCGGCGAGTCCGTGCTCCCCTACGCCGCCACAGCACCGATGCCACCCGGCATTTCAGAGCTTTTACTCGCGGGATTCCTCAACGGCCGAGGCATCGAACTCGTCCAATGCAAAACCGTCGACCTCCAAGTCCCCGCAAACGCCGAGATCGTCATCGAGGGATTCGTCTCCACCGACTGCGGACCGATCGGCTACGACCCCCGCGCCAAAAGCCCCGACGGCCAACCGCTACCCCTGGGCGAAGGCGCCGCATTCGAAGGCCCCTTCGGCGACCACACCGGCTTCTACTCTCTGCCCGATCGCTACCCCGTCTTCACCGTCACCGCCATCACCCACCGACGCGACCCCATCTACCCCACGACCATCGTTGGCCTGCCCCCGCAGGAAGACTACTACATGGGCAAAGCCACCGAACGTGTCTTCCTGCCACTGCTAAAAACACTCGTGCCCGACATCATCGACTACCACCTGCCGATGTTCGGCTGCTTCCACAACTGCGTCTTCGTCAAGATCCGCAAGGAATACCCACTCCAAGCCCGCCGCATGATGCACGCGATCTGGGGAGCAGGTCAGATGGCGTGGACCAAGATCATCGTCGTCGTCGACCACCACGTCGACGTACACGACCAAGACCAAGTCCTGTTCCACTTGTGTTCTAATTTCGACCCGGGCAGGGATATTGAAATCGTCAACGGGCCGCTGGACATCCTCGACCACGCTGCACCCCGGCTCGGAGCAGGCCACAAGATCGGCTTCGACGCCACCGCCAAAATCCCAGGCGAAGAAGTCGGCGGCCACCCCGTACGTGATTGGCCCCGATTACTGGAGATCGACCAAGCCACACGACAACTCGTCGATCAGCGGTGGAAAAAATACGGGTTCTAGAGCACTTGGCGTAATTAATCTCCATTGACCGGGTGGCACGGCTTGCTTGCAAGCCGTGAAATACAGATGTCTGTTACACCTGCGATCCAATCAAAATGGCGGATATTGACGCCAGTTGCTCTAGAACACTCTCGATTGACCTGTGGCGTCCACAACGAGCCGCGTCAGAAAAAGGTGTCAGGAACCTTTTTACGCAGGGATCCATTACACAGCCACTGGTTTTGCGGGCCTGCCCTTTGGCCTCATGGTGGTTTCTAACGCCCAGGCTTTGACCCCTATTCGCCGAATACCACAGGCTCACACGCCCAAGGCGGGCAAACCGTGCAAGGGTGCCCGTGGGATTACCAGGATTCGCAACGGTGCCTTACGCCCCTGCCTTGCTCCCGGAACTCTTGCCAGCACTGGTAGCAACAGCACCCGTGTTTTCGAACTCTTGGAGGATGAACCCAATCAGCGCCGGGACCAGCACCAGCATCGGCAGGACCGCCGCGTGAGCGGAGATATGCCTGGAGATCACCGGCGCGAACATATCGATCTGCAACAGCAGCGCCACACCGCCCAGCACCGCGATCGTCGAGCCGCTTACCGACGTGAGCATCACCACCGCGATTTTAAACAAGATAAACGCCAACATCCCGAAAAACAGCAGCCCAACCAGTGCACCCACCCAGTAGTATTGTGCCACAGCACCGTTGCCGTTGTCCGATAACCGCCCCAGTGCCGACCACGCGTTGGCGCCCATGAACGCCCCTGAGAGGCCGCCCAGCACAGACACCGCGTACTTCATCAGCGGGAAACAGACCACCGCCATCAGCAGCGACATGCTCCCAGCCACCATGTACTCCGCGTGGATCTTCTTGCCCAGGTAATACCCCACAAACGCACCGATCGCCAACGCCAGGACCACCGTCACCGTCTTGTATATCTTGTAGCCCTGGAACAGGCAGATCAGCCCCGCGGTCAGGAAGATCACCGCCCACACAGCCGACATGGCCCTGAGCGTCTCGACTAGGTTCTCCGGGTGTGCCAGCGTGTCCAACCTGGAAAATATCTGGATCACGCTATCAAAAACACTGGGGTTCGCTCGTGCGATGGTGTACAGCATGGGTAGCTCCTTCCGAAAGGTTCGGTCCGTCGTGCCGCGCAACGGGTGCGTGCGTCTCGCGGTCTGTGCCCCGCAGCACTTGCTGCGAACAGGCACCCGTCGAATCACACCCGTCAGTCTCCATCACCTATCGGATTTTGGCTTCAATACGGTCCACTGGACCATCGCACCTAGCAGGGTTATCAGACCTAGAAGCATAACCACCGCACGCGAGCTCTCGGGCAGCCACCCCGATACAGAACCCACATAAGCCTCTAGCAGACCCCTGATGCAGAAAAGGATCAGCATCGACCCCACCAGCGACGTCTCCAGCGCAGCCAACTGATACGGATACACCAAACCAGCCACGAGACCGATAAACGCACCGATCCCACCGGCAATCGCAAGGTTGCGTTGGGCCCCCTGCCCCAATTCCTTCCACCAAGCCTTCACCTGCCGTCGCTGCCGCTCATAGACACGCTTGACTGTGCTGTACACCTCAGCCTGGCCGTCGGTTGATAGGCGGTCATTGGCTGTGTCGGTTAGCACCTCTCTCGGACCGGCGGGGGCAGGAATACCCTCCCAAACGAGGCTCATCACGGGCAACGCGACACCCAAAAGAACCGCACAACTCAGACCCATCCAGACCTTAAACGTCATAAACGCCAGCAGGAACCCCGCCACCGCTCCCAGCGTGATCCACGCCATCGCCAAGCCGCTTTCTCCCAGTTCCTGTGAAACAGCCAACGCCCCCAGCCCGCCCAGCACCAAGCCGCAGACCGCGCACGCCGGCCGAGCCAGCCGACGACCCAGCAGCCATAAAACCACACCCACCACCAACGCGATCAGAAGCGTGATAGGCCAAAGATACAGCGGAGATTCAAGATTTGTTCCGGTAGAAGAGATCACCCTTGACGCCACCCCGATTAACTGCGTGTAAACAAATAAAATCCTCGGATACGACTAACACCCAATCCATACATCAGTCATCATACCGGTCGGAACAGGGTTGTTCCCCTCCGCCCGCTCTGAGCGGTATAATGCTTCGCCCGATGCCTCCAAACAGTTCCCAACCCGATCTCGATCCCCTGCGGTTGCGCATCGACCAACTGGATCAGGACATCGTCAACCTGCTCAACGAGCGTGCCAAGGTCGTTGTAGAGATCGGAAAGGTGAAGCAACACGACAACTCACCGATCTACGCGCCCGACCGCGAGCAGCAGGTCCTGGCACACGTCCGCAAGCACAACCACGGGCCACTACCCAACACCTGCCTCGAAGCCATTTGGCGTGAGTTGATGAGCGGCAGCTTCGCACTAGAACGCGCCCTCAAAATCGGGTACCTGGGACCACCCGGATCGTTCAGCCACCTCGCCGCCAAGCTCAAATTCGGCGCCAGCGTCGAATACACCGACCTCGACGATATCGGGTCGGTCTTCGACCAGACCGCGCGTGGGCACATCGACCTGGGACTGGTGCCCATCGAAAACTCCGCCATGGGTGGTATCGGCGAGACCCTCGACTGCTTCCTCCAATCACCCGTCCGCGTCTTCGCCGAGGTCTTGATCAACGTCCACCACAACGTCCTGGCACAGCGTCCCCTCGACCAGATCGAATGCGTCTACTCGCGCCCGGAGGTGTTCAGCCAGTGTCGGCGGTGGGTCAACGAACACCTGGCGCACGCCCAGCGCGTGGCCGTCGAATCGAGTTCCAGAGCCGCCCAGATCGCTGCCGAGCAGCCCGCCGCCGCCGCGATCGGCTCAACGCTCGCCGCGAAAATCTACAACCTCCAGGTACAAGCCCAAAACATCGAAGACAACCCCACAAACACCACCCGATTCTTCGTGATTTCCAATCAGCAGCCCGGGCCATCCAACGACGATAAGACCGCTGTCATGTTCACCACCACCCATCGCCCCGGCGCACTGGCCGACGTGCTCGACGCCTTCCGTGACCACAGCCTAAACCTCACGCACATCGACAAACGCCCCAGCCAGCGTGTCAACTGGGAGTACTACTTCTTCGTAGACTTCGCTGGCCACGAGTCCGACCCAAAAGTCGCCGCCGCCCTGGAAGCCGTCCGCTCGCGGTGTCAACAACTGACCGTCCTGGGATCATTCCCACGCGCACAAGAAGTGCTCTCGTAGTGCGGTCGGATGCCGTTTCACACCGTAACAAGCCGCGGCTGTGAGGACATAATGCACGTATCACACGAGAATAGAGCACCTTGTATAAATAATCGCCATGTCAGTTCTGGAGTAGGGCAGGTCATTGACCTGCCTTCTTCTTGGGGAGATGGAGAATAATGACGCAAGTTGCTCTAGCTGCCACGAAACGGGGGTGGCACGGGTTGCTTGCAACCCGTGAGTCACGATCGGCCCAACCATAGCTTGCAAGCAAGCTGTGCCACCCAGTCGCAGCCGTCGCTAGTGGTTATTTCTTGGATTACATCGACGCCATCTATCGCTTAAACCGCAGTTTCGCGTATTCTTCGAGCAGATGGAAGCTCGTCTCGGATAGCCGAGGCGTCATGGTCAGTTCAGGCCCACGCTCAACACGGTAGCGCGAGTAGTTGTACCTCGCCACGAGCACTCGCCACGCCGACCCCGGACCAAACGACTCACCCCGAGCCGTTAAATCACGAATCGGCATCGCCATCTCAGCGGTCCAGCGCTTGTCCTTATCCTGCCAATTATTGACCGTGCCCTCAGCTTTCGCCGCTACCCGCAGGCCGCAGTTGTATTGAAAGTTACTGGGCAAACCAAATCGACCCCGACCCGGGAACCAAAAACTACTCTTCCTACCCATCGGCGTCGCGTACAACTCCCAGTACCACGTCTGCCCCTCCGGCTTCAAAAACACCTCACACAAATCGCCAAGCGCAAAGTGCTTGAGCTGGTCAGTCTGACCCTCAGCCACAATGTCGTCGTCTGTGAACTCGATCGCCACGTACAGGTTCTGGTCGTCCCACGCCAGCCGCACCGTCCCAGGCTCCCGGATATGTTTGCCCCTGCCCGCCACGTCGTTTCCCAGGACCAACGGATACACCGAAGCCTTCTTCCAAACCGCTTCGTCTAGCCACCCATCAACGACAATCGGCGTCCCCGTGTACACCGCGTCGATGCCAGCTCCCGAACCAGATGACGACCCGCCGGAGCCGCCACCCTGTGAAGCGCAACCTATCGTCAACAATGCAGCCGTTAATAAGACAGTCCAGCCATGTATCCTCATACCTCATACTCCCAAGCCGAGAACCGAAGATTATTTATTTGGGATCAGCCTCAACTGGCACCGACGCAGCAACCTCGTCCAGGTTGTGGTGATCCACCACGGTACCGTCGTCGCGGGAATCCCGCAGAGCGCTGCGGAGCTGCGCAAACATGTACTTCAAGTCCATCAGCCCACCAATGGACAGCCAAATCGTGACCACGACCGCTAACACAAAGTAGACCAGCACGTACCACTTCCAGAATTCGATCCAACCCTCAGCCGAAGCGCCCTTAAACACGGTAAGGTTTAGCACCGTCCCGATAGCGAAAACTCCGAACGTAGCCAGTGCCTGACCCATGGCCAGGATGTAGATGATTTTGTCACCACGGGTAAATTCTTTGCCCATGCCGAAGGCTTTCCAGCCCCACGCGGGCTCCTCGTCGGTTTCTTCGCCTTCTACCTGGGGCTTGTCCCGGTGGAGCATCCGGTCCATGGGGTACGCCTCTCGGCCAGTGAGCAGCGACACCACGATAAACCCCAGTACCGAGACGATCATGCTAAACAGCAAGACCCACGGAATCTGCAGGAGCTTGGGCAGGTATTCTTCAAAGAACGACGCCACACCCGGTGATAGCATCCCTCCGTTGTAGAGATAGTTGAGCACCATCCCCGAGCACGACAGCACCCCGCCCGTGATCATCGCCGTCCACGCCCCAGCGGTGGTGGCACGTTTCCAGTAGAGCCCACCAATGATTACTGTCCCAGCCCCACCGATGTAGAGCTGACCCGTGATCAGGAAGAAATACCGGATCGGCATAAACTGCGGGACCAGCCAGCCCCAGAGGAATATAAAAATCGCCACGCCGACGATCGCGATCCGCAACGCCCGGATATGCGCCTTGGGCGACAACGGCTTCTCGCGAAACGGCATCACCACGTCCTGAATAAAAATACTCCCCCACGAATGCAGATACGTATCGTGCACACTGATCGACGCCACCACCATCACCGCCGCGAACGCACCGATCAGCCCCACCGGCAGAAGTTGCCGAATGGCTAGAGGCGTAATCGCTTGGTTGCGGACCTCGGGATTGGCGATGGTATCCAGCGCAGCATTAATCCCCGCGGCGTCGGCGGCGAAATCCGGGTGGCGAAGCAGCGTGTAAGCGCACATCGGCAGCAACAACAGAAAGAGCATCTGTCCAAATTCGCGGAAGGTGCCCAGAATACCGGCCATCTTCGCTTCGTGGGCGCTCTTGGCAGAGGAGTTGTACGCCTGGCTACCCTGCCACGCTTTGTATTGGTAGAGGATGATCACGGACCAGATCGCGTAAAAAGAAAAATTGAAATTTTCGAGCTTGCCGGTGTCGAACGGATTAGCAACCGATTGGCCCTCGGGCGCCGCGGCGAGCATCTCCGCGATGTGCGACCAGTTGACCTTGGTCAACACAAACGCCAGGATCACCACAAACATAATGTTGACGAAAAACCCCTGGACGAAGTCGGTCACGATCACGGTGATCTGCCCGCCCATAAATGTGAACAGCAGAGCGATCGCGATCAGAAACGCCATGACCAATGTGTAGGTCAACGAAAATTCAAAACCCCCCAGCGATACCGGCACCAACGGCAGCCCGCAGAAGTAGACGAAAAACTTAGCCGTAACCGCCGGGAAGATGCCAAAGTTCACGACCCCCGCCGTAAACGCGACGATCCCGGTAAAGACCCGGAACCGCTTGCTGTAGCGGACCTCGAAGAATTGGGCCATGGTCAACGCGCGGGTTTGGCGAAACCGGTAAATCACCCACCCCGAAAGGGTGATCATCAGGAAAAGAGGAACACGCATCCACCCCCACCACATGCCGGTAAAACCCGCTTCATAATATTCCTGAAAATAGGCGATGATGGAGATAGCACCGAGCCCCGAGATGCCGTCAGCGATACCCAACAGATACTTGCCCGCGCACCGATTCGCCGCGAGAAAGTCGGCAACGCTCTTGGTGTACTTCTTCGTGCCATACGCCAGCACTGTCACAAACATCGTGACCACCGCCACGATGCTCCAATCAATCCAGTGCATACTCATCGGTGAAGCGCCCTTCGTTGTCAGTCGTGGGTTTCACTCGCCGCCCCCGGTCAGCACAGCCGCCCGACGACTATAGCGAAACCCACAGCCACGGGCCACCGTTGATCGCTTCACATACCCCAAGCCCCAGCATAGACCTATAACAACACCTAACAATATGAAATTCAACCAAATCGGCATACCCCATCGATCGCCGCAACGAGCCGTGACCGTCAGCGAGTGGGTGTCTTCGTTTTTTTAGAACCAACTCTCCACATCCATTCTGTTAGACGCCGTAAGACTCAGCCATCAGCCAAGAATTAATGAATCGACCGACCCGATCTGCCGAAATTCATTATCGGATGACCTCATACTCACCATCTCTGGACTGGCTCGACACACAACACCAGCGCATGTGCGCCCTGGTCGAGCAATGGGCCGCTATCAACTCCGGCACCCACAACCCCGCTGGCCTGGAAAAAATGACGCGCCTGCTCCTAGATGCGTTCAGCTCACTGGGCGGCGATACCGAACTACTCGACGCTGCTTCACTCGAATCCGTCGGATCAGATGGCCAAATCCACCAGCAACCACTCGCCAAAGTGATCCATATTATAAAACGCCCCGACGCGCCTCGACGCGTGTTCCTGGGCATACACATGGACACCGTCTACCCCGCCGACCACCCGTTTCAATCCACACAACACGTCGACGCCAACACGCTGCGTGGCCCCGGGGTCGCGGACGCCAAGGGCGGGCTCGCTGTCATGCTCCTTGCGCTCGAAGCCCTCGAACGAAGCTCCGCCACAGACACGCTGGGCTGGGAAGTCCTGATCAACGCCGACGAAGAGATCGGTTCGCCCGGGTCGGCGCACCTGCTCGCCGACGCCGCAAAACGATGCCACCTGGGACTGGTCTTCGAGCCGACACTCGCCGACGGCACACTCGCCGGCGCCCGTGGCGGGGCGGGACGGTTCACACTCGTCTTCAAAGGCAAACCCGCGCACGTCGGTCGGCAATTCCACGACGGGCGAAGCGCGATCGACGCCATGGCTTCCACCATCACAGCTCTAAGCTTGCTCAACGGCTCCGTACCCGGCGCAATCGTCAACGTCGGCCACGTCGAAGGCGGCGGACCCATCAACGTCGTACCAGACCTGGCGATCTGCCGAATCAATGTCCGAGCCACCAACCAAGACGCCCAAAACGCAGTGCAGCAGCACCTTCAACAAGTCCTCACCGACGCACGCCGACACGACGGAATCACCGTGCAAATGCACGGCCAATGGACCTCACCGCCCAAGCCCATGGACCACGCCACCCAGACGCTATTCCAACACGTCGCCGTCTGCGGCCGCGACCTGGGCCTATCAATCAAATGCAACGACACCGCCGGCGTCTGTGACGGAAACAAACTCGCCGCTGCGGGCCTGCCCACCGTAGACACACTGGGACCACGCGGAGGGGGCATCCACAGCACACAGGAATTTGTCCTGCTCGACAGCCTCACCGAACGCGCCAAATTATCCGCACTATTAATGTTGAAACTAGCGACAGGCCAAATCGACTGGCCCAACAAATAACCGAATCAGCCGCACCGAAGGAACACCCGATGAAAAAACTCCTCGCCGACGCACTAGCCGACGACCCCCGTGTGGAACAGGCGATTCAAATGATCCTCGACGCGCTGACGGATCAACAGGCGAATCTCACCAACCACCGCTCGCCCGACCCCGACCTCAAAGCTGCCTACGACCAATCCATCGAGCAGTTCGGCAAGATGCGAGGCGGAAAGCTCTACTACCCCTACCTCAGCAGCGGGTTCGGAAACGGCGCTCTGGTCGAGCTAGCCGACGGCAGCGCCAAATACGACTTCGTCACCGGCATCGGCGCACACCCTTGGGGGCACGCACACCCGGACATGGTCCGCACGGGGCTACACGCCGCGTTGTGCGACACCGTCATGCAAGGCAATCTCCAGCAAAGCACCCATTGCACAACGCTCGTACGCACACTGCTCGATCAAGCATGCAAATCCGGCGCCACGCTCGAGCACTGCTTCCTGACCACCAGCGGCGCCATGGCCAACGAAAACGCGCTCAAGATCATTTTCCAGAAAAAAACGCCCGCCAACCGTATCCTGGCGTTCGAAGGCTGCTTCATGGGCCGATCGATCACACTCGCGCAGATCACCGATAAGCCCGCGTACCGCCTCGGGCTGCCCCAGACCATCGCCGTCGATTACGTGCCCTACTTCGATCCGCGGAATCCTCAAGCCAGCACCGACCGTGCGCTGGCCGTCCTCAAACGCCACCTGGCACGATACCCCAACCAACACGCCGCCATGTGCTTCGAGCTCGTGCTCGGCGAAGGCGGGTACTACCCCGGCGACACCGGCTTCTTCACCACACTGATGAAAGAACTAAAAACCAACGACGTGCCCGTCATGATCGACGAGGTCCAGACGTTCGGACGCACCACCCGCCTGTTCGCTTTTCAGCACTTCGGCCTCGACGACTACGCCGACGTCGTCACCATCGGCAAGCTCAGCCAGGTCTGCGCCACGCTCTTCACCGATCAATTCACGCCCAAGCCGGGCCTGATTAGCCAAACATTCACCGGCGCTACATCCTCAATCTTTGCCGCACAGAAGATCATCGACACACTGACCAGCGACGGCTTCTTCGGCACCGACGGAAGGATCATGAAACTACACGATCACTTCGTGAACCAGCTAAACGCCATCGGCCAGCGACTACCCGGGTCCGTCCAAGGCCCATTCGGCCTGGGGGCGATGATCGCATTCACACCCTTCGACGGACACATCGAAACCGTTAAAAATTTCATCGCCGCGTTGTACGAGGCCGGCGTCATCGCGTTCCTCGCCGGCGCCAACCCCGCCAGGGTCCGGTTCCTGATGCCCCTCGGCACCGTCACCACGCAAGACATCGACGCCGTCTGTAGCATCATCGAAGCGACTCTAGCCAAGACCAAGCGATCCTGACCGACCCGAAAGGTCCCGACACATGCTCGTCATCCGACCCATAGCCACCGACGACCTCGATCAGCTTGTCGAGCTGGCAGCACTGGCGGGCGTCGGCATCACCACACTGCCCAAGGACCGCCAACTTCTGCGTAAACGTATCACCGAGTCGCAGCACGGGTTCAGCAAAATGACCGACAAGCCCGCAGGCGAAACCTACCTCTTCGTACTCGAAGACCTCGAAAAAAAACAAATCGTAGGCACCACCGGCATCGTCGCAAAGGTCGGCGGGTTCGAGCCCTTCTACGCCTACAGGATCGAGACCTCCGTGCACGAGTCGCAGATGCTAGGCATCCACAAAGAAATACAAACCCTACACCTCGTCCGTGAGCACAACGGCCCCTGCGAGATCGGTAGCCTTTTCCTCGCACCCGACTACCGCCGCGGCGGCAACGGACGATTGCTCTCGTTGTCCCGATTCCTTTTCATCGCGCAGCACCGCGACTTTTTCGCCGCTCGTGTCATCGCCGAGATGCGTGGCGTCATCGACAACGACGGCCGCTCCGCGCTGTGGGACGCACTGGGCAAACACTTCTTCGAGATCGAGTACCCCACCGCAGACTACCTGAGCATGGTTAACAAAAAGTTCATCGCCGACCTCATGCCCACGCACCCGATCTACATACCCCTACTACCCAAGCCCGCTCAGGACGTGATCGGCCAAGTACACAAAAACACCCGACCCGCGCTGCGCCTGCTCGAATCCGAAGGCTTCGAGTTCAGCGGCATGGTCGATATCTTCGAAGCCGGGCCCGTCATGATCTGCCCTCGCGACGACATCCGCACCGTCCGAGACAGCCGGACCGCCGTCATCAGCCGACTCACCGACGAGCCCATCGACCCCGATTCAGACGACCAATACATCATCGGCAACACCTCTCGCGACTTCCGCGCCTGCAAAGGAAACCTGCTGCTAGCCGAAGATGCCACCGCTACGATCCACAAAAACCTAGCCGACGCAATCAATTTAAACATCGGCGATACATTGCGTTACGCCACCATAAAACCGCCCGCCACAACCAACCCGGAGGCCAACCCGTGAGCAGCGGTTCGCACTACATCGCAGGGAAATGGGTCCCCGGCACAGGCCAAACATTCGCCAGCACCGACCCCGCCACGAACGACGTCACTTGGCACGGCCACGCCGCCACCGAGACCGAAGTCGATCAAGCCGTCGACGCCGCGCGAGCCGCATTCGAGCAGTGGGCCGACACCCCGTTCGACCGGCGCATCGAGCTGGTCAAAGCGTTTGGCAAGCAACTCACAGATCACAAAGACGAATTAGCACTGACCATCAGCCGCGACATGGGCAAGCCGTTCTGGGAATCGCTCACCGAAGTCGGCGCCATGATCGGAAAAATAAACCTATCGATCCAAGCCTACAACGAACGCTGCCGCACGGTCACGCGCGACCTCAACGGCGCCGTCGGCACCACGCGATTTAAACCGCACGGCATATGCGCCGTATTCGGACCCTTTAACCTACCCGGACACCTGCCCAACGGACACATCATCCCCGCGCTGCTCGCCGGCAACGCCATCGTTTTCAAACCAAGCGAACAAACACCCGCGGTCGGTCGCCACATGATCGAACTCTGGCACGCAGCCGGTCTACCCGCAGGCTTAATCAACATGGTCCAAGGGCCAGGCTCAACCGGGAAATTACTATCACAACACCCCGGCCTCGACGGCCTGTTCTTCACCGGTAGCGCCGCCGTCGGACACATGCTCGCCACCGCTGTCGCACGCACGCCCCAGAAAATCCTCGCACTTGAGATGGGGGGTAACAACCCGCTCATAGCCTGGGAAGCAGCCGACCTCGACGCCGCAGCCTACCTCACCGCCCAATCCGCTTACATAACTTCCGGCCAAAGATGCTCTTGCGCACGACGGCTGATCGTCCCCGACAACGCAAACACCCACACCCTACTCGACCACCTCACAGCCATGATCCAACGCATCCGCGTCGGCCCGCACACCGACCGTCCGCAGCCGTTCATGGGACCGGTCATTTCCAGCCATGCCGCTCAGAAACTGCTCGACGCGCAACAAAACCTCACCCAACGAGGCGGACGATCAATCGTGCCAATGACCACCGCCGACGACTGCGCCGCACTGCTGACACCGGGCCTGATTGACGTCACCGAAGTAACCGACCGCGCCGACGAAGAATTTTTTGGCCCGCTGCTTCAGGTTATCCGCGTACCCGACTTCGACGCCGCACTCCAAGAAGCCAACAACACCGCCTTCGGCTTGGCAGCCGCGCTGATCAGCGACAACCCCAAGCTCTACGACCTCTTCTACCGCCGCGTCCGGGCCGGCGTGATCAACTGGAACCGTCAATCAACCGGTGCCAGCGGCGCCATGCCTTTCGGAGGCGTCGGCGATAGCGGCAACCACCGACCAAGCGGGTATTACGCCGTGGACTATTGCGCTTACCCCGTCGCATCGATCGAAACCCAGCACCCCGCCCTACCCGACAAACCCACACCCGGAATCGACCTATGACCACCGCCCACGAGGTCAACTTCGACGGTATCGTCGGCCCCACCCACAACTACGCCGGGCTCTCATACGGCAACATCGCTTCTCACAAACATCAGCAATCCGTCTCCAGCCCCAAGCAAGCGGCCCTCGAGGGCCTTGGCAAGATGAAACTCTTAATGGACCTGGGGCTCAAGCAAGCCGTCCTGCCACCCCAAGAACGACCCGACGTAGCTGCGCTGCGCAACCTAGGCTTCCAGGGCACCGACGCCGACATACTCGATCATGCCCGACGCGCCGAACCCGCTACCCTCGCCGCCGCCTGCAGCGCGTCTAGCATGTGGGCCGCAAACGCCGCCACACTATCCCCAAGCCCCGATACCGCCGACGCCAAGCTTCACATCACACCCGCCAATCTTGTCAGTCAATACCACCGCAGCATCGAACCGCCCACCACCGCTACCGTGCTGCGCGCCATCTTCTCGGACCCGACACGATTCGTTCATCACGACCCGTTGCCACCCTGCCCCCGCCTCGGCGACGAGGGCGCAGCCAACTACACCCGGCTATGCCCCGACTACCACACGCCCGGCATCGAGATATTTGTGTTCGGCCAAACCGCCCTTGCCCCTGCCGCTCCGGCGCCGAATGTATTCCCCGCCCGCCAAACCCGCCAAGCCAGCCACGCCATCGCACGCCTACACCAACTCAACCCTCAGCAAACGGTTTTCGTTCAGCAGAACCCCGCCGCCATCGACCAGGGCGTCTTTCACAACGACGTCATCGCCGTCGGCAACCGCAACACGTTCTTCTACCACCGCGACGCCTTCGTCGATACCCCTACCGCCATCGACGAGATACGTCGAAAATACGCGGACACCTGCTCCAGCGAATTAGCCTGCATCGAGGTCGCCCCGCATCAGCTTTCGATCAAGGACGCCGTCGAGACTTACTTATTTAATAGCCAGCTCGTCACACTCCCCGACGCTGCCCAGTCCCTGATATGCCCCGCCCAATGCCGCGAGCACCCCGCCACCGCCGCTCTGCTCGACGAGATCATCGCCGCCGACAACCCCATCGCTTCCGTCCATTTTGTTGACGTGAGACAGAGCATGAAAAACGGAGGCGGCCCCGCATGCCTGCGACTCCGCGTCGTGCTGACCGATGATGAATTGGCACAAACACACCCCGGCGTCCTCTTGACCGAACAACTCTACGAATCGCTGTGCAACTGGGTCCAACAACACTATCGTGACCGTTTAGCCCCCGAAGAACTCGCCGACCCCAAGCTGCTCACAGAGTCCCGCGACGCGCTCGATCAACTCACACAGATACTGGGCCTAGGCTCGATCTACCCTTTCCAGGGATACAGATCAAGCAACACAACCACCTAGAGCAACTGGCGTAATTAATCGCCATGACCGGGTGGCACGGCTTGCTTGCAACCCGTGTGACAGGGCAAGTCACCTGACTGGCCCATGGAAAATAATGATGTGGAATGCGCTAGTCGCGGCGGTCGGTGCTCTCGAATATCTTGTCCGCCGACTTCGCCACGAACCCGTCAAACAACTCCCCGTTCGGCTTGGTGTACCGCTTGGCAAATTCGTAGTAACACGCCGGGATCACATGTTCCCCGTCACTGAACGCCACCGGCACCCGCGCCGCCAGCGTCGACGACTGCTCCAGATACACACCCTGCGATCCCTTGATCTCGCCGCCGTTCGTGTTCAGGTCAAAACCATTGTCTTTTACAAAAGCGTTGAACGCCGCCAACTCGCCAAACGCTGTCAACTCGCCGACGTCCACCGTAAAGTGATTCGCGCGGAAGCCAAACGCCGCCAGCCACGCCCCGTACTCGCTCTGAGCCCTCAGCAACTCGTAATCCGAGTACGACACCCCCCAAGGCCGACCACTGACCGCAAAATCCCACTGATCCACCAGCCCCGTCGGCACTTGATCGACCAGCCCCTTCACCACTCGGCCAAAACTCTCGGAAAACTCACCGACCTTCAACTCGCTGATAAAAACCTTCGGCAGCCGATCTCCGCCACCCGACCCGTCACGCGGAGGCGCGTAGTGACGGGCAATTAGCTTCTTCTCCGGAAACGTATACTCACCCGCCTGCTCATAACCAAACGCCACAAACGACCGCGACAACGCCTCGATACCAACGCGCGGGTCGTCATACGTCCGGAACGCGATATGGTCATTGACCACCGCCTCGCCCCGCTCGCCAAGCAACCGATGAATCGCCTGCGCCTGCGGGTTTAAACGTACATAGTCATCCCAAAGCCGATCAAGAAGCTCTTTGAGGCTACCCATGCCCATCGCAAGCACTCCTATCTGTGTCTTAATCTACCACCAAACGCGCAAAAGATACCGCATCGACGCCGTCGCCTGCGTATCCGAACAAACAAGCATATTTTGAAAGTAGCCTAACGGAAGTTCAAACAATGGTCAGCCCGGCAAAGCCACCACGCGGGCCCTACTTCCAATCGTCTGGGTCAAACCCACCCTCGTCGTCATCTCCATCCAGCGAATCCGCATCAATGACTTCGATACGATCGGTATCTTCCGCCATAGCCTCGTCGTCAACGCCCTGTATCGCATCTTCATCAACGACTTCGACAGGGTTGGTCTTTTCCGCCGTAGCTTCATCCTCAACAGACGAAATATCCTCAACTGGTATCGGTGTTGGTTCGGCTACGGCTGTCGCCACCGTCGCTGTAGAGGCCATTTGAGCCTCTCGCTCCTGCAACACCTGCTCACGCCGTTGAAGGTCCTGCTGCCAACGCAACAATTGATCCCGCTTGGCACGCAGACGCCGAACCGTCTCGTTGTACGCCTTGTGGCACACATCCAAACGCTGGTTCATATCGGTTTCGCGATGGGAGAGCTCTTTCTGCTTACCCGTAAGATTCTCTTTCTCTTTCTTCAGCTCCGCCTGACGCTGCTGCAACGCCGCGTGTGCCGCCTCGATCTTCTGCTTCGTCTCATCCACCTCACGCCGCTCGCTATCGAGCCGTTCCTCATCGTTCAAAAATTCGCTACGCAGGTTCTCAAGCTCGTTACGCTGCGCCTCGATCTTCGCGCCCATGGTGGCATACTCTTCGTCCTTATTCGCCACAGCGTCCTTTTCGCTCTCCAATGTCTGGCGGACCTGTTTGATTTTTTCCCACGCCTGATCGAGTTGCTGGCGCTCTTCATCTAATTGAAGCCTCTGCTGTTCATCCTTTTGGTGGGATTCCTTCGCTTGTTCAAAACTCTGCCGCTCTTCCTGCAACCCCTGCCATGCCTCGTCAAGCTCCTCGCGCTCCGTGTCAAATTGGCTCTGACGCTCGTCGATCTGCGTTTGCTGTGTAGCCACACTAGCCCGCAGGTCCTCGACTTCAATGACCTGAGACTCGAGGTCATCTTTATGCCTGACCAACTCCGCTAGCTGCCCACCTATGGTTTCATTCTGCTGCTCGAGGCTTTGGCGTTCCTGTTCGAGTTGCTGCTGCTGCTGGGCGATCTGCCCCCACTGCTCGTCAATACTCTCTCGCTGCGCCTCCAGGTCCTCTTGCTGACGACTAAACGCCTCCCGCTGCCCCGATAGCTCACTGCTTTCCGATTCGAGCGTCGATCGCAGACCCTCAATATCTTTAAGGCGGCTTTCAAGCTCGTCCTTATCCGCCTCCAGCGATTCGCGAACCTGCTTCACCTTATCCCACGCATGATCAACTTGTTCACGATCATTCTCAATGACCCGCTTCTCGTCAGCGATCTGTTGCTGGTGATCCCGCAGGGTATCTTTTTGGGTTTCAAGCGTGACGCGCAGCGCATCGAGTTGCTCCTTATCAGCCTCGTGTGCCGCCTTATCGTCATCTAACGATTCGCGGATCTGCTTTATCTTTTGCCACGTCCTATCCAGCTCCAACCGCTCATCCGTTAACTCCCGCTTCTCATCCGCCAGATCTCGCCGCTGCGATTCGAGCTCCTGCGCCATCGCTTGTCTCTGCGCCTCGATCTCCTGCTTCTCGCTGGCAAGACTTGCTTTGTCCTCGTAAAGCGAGTTCCACTGCTTGCTGAGTTGCTGCTGCTCCCCGGCAGCCTGCTGCTGAGCCTGCTCGACAGCACGCAGGTCATTCTCCAATTGACTCTGCCGCAGATTCACCTGCTGACGCTGTGCCTCAAGGTTAGACTGCTCAGTAGCAAACGCCGCCTGACGCGACTCGAGGTCCTGTCGGCGGGTGGCTAGAGTAGCCCGCTCCACCTCCAGGGACCTCTGAATTTCCTGTGTTTCTTGACGCGTTAAATCGATACCCTGTCGCTGCCGTTCCAATTGCTGCAACTGTTCCTGCAACTGTCGCTCTTTGACCTGTATCTCAGACCGCTGCGCATCGATCTCAGCACGCTGGGTGCTAATCAAGTTTCGCAGATAGTCGAGCTGTGACTTCTCAGCTGTAAATCGCTGGACACTCTCTTGAAATTGTTCGTACTGCTGCCCACTGGCGCGCTGCCACAACTGCAATTGATGCAGCAGCGTCTCCGTCAGTTCAAGCGCCCGCTGGGTATCGGGCACATCGTTCAGCCTTACCGTTTCGGATTCTCTCATCGGGACGCAACCCCTCCGCCCACAGAATCGAGGGCTTATTTCATCTATCGGAAAGCCGAAGCGACGACCTAAGAGCCCCTGCGCCGACTTGAGCGATTCTTATCCTTCTGAAACGGCTAGCAAGACTTGAAACGTTTTTTCCGGCAATTCAACGAGTTATTACGCATTACCATCAGTCACATTGCAAAAAATAAACCGAAAAACGTCCCATAATTTACGCTTTCCCAACAATCTCTAATGACACTCACGCCCTTACCGAAGTATTTTTTACCCATAACCAGAAACCACACTACCCAATAGAGCGTTTCCTGATTTCGCATGGGGGATTCTCAGCGAGCCGCGCGCGTCAGCAAGCGGTTTTTTGGCTCTAGAGCAACTGGCGTCATTAATCTTCATTGACCGGGTGGCACGGCTTGCTTGCAAGCCGTGAAATACAGATGTTGGTTACACCTACGATCCAATCAAAATGGTAAATATTGACGCCAGTTGCTCTAAGAGGTCCGATCCCTGACGGACCCGCATGAAAGAGCGTATCGATCGTCAAACCATACTGCCGTACACGAAACTGAAAAATGCTCTAATCCTCGTGGATGAACACCACACCGACATGCCAACCGTGCCTCTACCTAGAGCATCATCACAACCCCCAAAATAAAATACCCTCAGACGATACGCCCAAGGGTAGACAGTGTTCCATAATTTTTTTGTACCGTTTTATACGCAATGCGTATTAGAATCCCCTCGTGGCTCAACTCAATAAACACGACGAGCCAATGTTATTCAAGTACGAAATCAAACCAACACACACCGACACGTTTGCTGCTTATATGTTTAAGATCACATTCCTGTTTACTGCCCCGACTGTGCAAGTATCTCCGCCCGGCGTTTCACCCAAACAGGATTCCCAGGCTCCAGACGAATCGCTGAATCAATATTTTCAATTGCCGCATCGTAATCCTTGATTTTTACGTAAATCGATGCCAACGTATCGTGATAATTCGCGCTGCGAGGCACAGCATCCACCGCACCCTGAGCCATCTTCAACGCCTGATCCATATCTCCGTCTTTTTTGTTTGCGATCAACAGCGCCAAGTTGTTCATAGCCACATGCACACTAGGGTCCAACTCTAACGTCTTGCGGTAGCTCGCCTCCGCATCCGCAAGATTCCCGTCGCTCTCAGCCAAAACCGCGTGAATAAGCCAACATCTTGCGGTAGCACCAGGGACCCCAACCACATCATTGATTAATTGCCTGGCCCGTTGTCGGTATGCCGAATTCTTTACACGATCAGATAAGACGCTCCATCTCTGTGCCAGCGCCGCTTTTTCATTATGGCTGTCGGACGGAATATGCCTGTAGACCTCGTCTAGCCACCTTGCGCTTGTTTCACCGTCGGATATTGTATTCGTTGCCAGTTCGATCCACGCCGACCGCCACATCTGCGATCGGTCCAGCATAGGGACCAACAAATCGTACGCACGCTGCGTTTCTTCAGACGCGATCCGTGTCCGAGCATACTGAATGATCAGCTGCGCGTAGGTGTCCGGCTGCTCCAACGCCGGCTCCAGCAATGGCTCGAGCATCTCCGATGCACCACGGATGTCGCCTAGGCGGAGCTTCGCCTCCACAATTATCAGTTCGGGGCCCACGGACCGCCCCCCCGCACGACGACGCCACTCCTGTGCAATAGATAACGCTTCATCCCATCGACCAACCGCAGCGAGAGCCTCAGACGCAAATCTTGCCGGTTCTACCGCCTGTGGAAACGTATTCATCACACGCATGCTGATCGCGATCGCATCCTCATAATCCCTCGCCGCGATCGAAACCTGTGCCGCAAGATTTTGCAACGGCAAAAATTTCGTATGCATACCCGCTAGCTTACGAAGCGAGACGACCACCTCTTGAATCGGTTTCTCAGCCGCGTCCGCTTCGGAAACAAGCCTTAAAACCTCCTCCGCAGACGCCCGCCTCTGACGATCGCCCAACAGAGCATAGATAATAGGCCGAAGCAGTGGATTCTCCGATGATTCGATTATCAAATCGGCTCTATCGACAAGATACGCCATTGACTCATCTTCCGGGACATGTGACAAACCTTCCCTAGCCGTTGCCACCGCCTCTTCACCCCGACCCAGTTCCAACTGATAAATGAAAAGCCTCCTCCACACAACCACGTTCCCCGGCGATGAGACTTTCGCCTCTTTTAATTGCTCGATCGCACGCTCAACACCTACAGCCCGAGCGTAATAATCGCTCAAAACCACCTCGCGTACACCCGGGGCCAACTCCATACCATCCAACAACGACAACACCTCCTCAGCCCGTTCGGTTTGCCCCTGTGACGCATAAAATTCAGCAACAAACTGCACAATCTCCAGCGTCGGTGTCTCTAAAAGCACACGGCATGCCGCCTGCACCTTTTCAATCTTGTTGTCCCGCAGGTAAAGCCTTGCCAACAGCAGGCTGTTGCCCATGCTCTGCGTATCAAGAATCTCAATCGCCCGATCCGTATCACCCAGCTGCGCAAGCAACTCAGCCGCACGTTCTGTAAGCGCAGGATTCAACACACCCTTACCCGACACCACTTCATCTATCATGGCTCGTGCCTGATGAACATCCCCCTGAAGATGGTACAAACGCGCCAATTCAAGCTTGATCTCGTCAGAATCAGGTCTCAGTTGAGATACCCGAGCAACCTGCTCGATTGCACCGGAATCGTTATTCAACTTTTCATATACCTGCGCTAACAGCAGCCGCGGCTCCGCCATGAACGGAGCAATCTGGACGACGCTGTTGAGCATCTCGCTTGTCCGCGTGAGCTCCAGTTCGCTGGGCGAGCCCTGCAAGGTCCATCTCGCTCTGGCAATACGCCACGCGGTGCTCTTCTCAGACGTCAACACACGTACCCGCTCGATCGTACGGTCAATGAATTCTCGATCACTCCATGCCGCCCTAGAGGTCAAGACCGATCGCTGAACGCGTAAATCGTTCTGCCTCCCTTCACCGACATCCTTCCACGCAACCGACGCACGCGGGTCATTAATCAACTCCAGGTATCGCGCCTTGGCGATCGCCCACACCACCCCTTCATTCTCAGTACCGCTTTGACTCGCCCCCGACTCGAGTAGCTTCAGACCTTCCTCCGGCTGCCCCTTCTCCATATGACGAACCGCACGCTCATACGCTATCTGAGGCGTCATCCCATACACCGCTTGACACCGCTCAAGAATCACCTGTTCAAGCCCAAGCCCCGCTTGCCGACTCGCAACGGCCAGGCGCAGCAACGTCGATTCATCTGGCAAAAACTCATCATCCGCCAACAAAGATTGCAGCGCCGATTTAGCTTCGTCTGAACGTCCTGTACGCGACAGCAGCATGATCTTAATCGGCAACGTCTGCCTTTCACCCGGTGCCACCTTTTGGATCTTGTTGACAAACACCAGCAGCTCTTCAAGCTTATAATCTGGAATCTGGTCGATGTTCGCCGCGGCAGCCACCGCTACCGTCACCGCAGCAGGCACGTTGCCTGGGGATCGCTTCAGAGCCTCCTCTGCAATCGATACCGCGTGCCCGCGTTGATTAATCTCGATCAACGCCCGCGCCACCTCCATCAATGGCGTCGGCCACGACGGCGCAAGCTGCGCCGCGTTACGCCAAGCCTCCATCGCCAGGCTGGTATCCCCCAGCATCTTGTACGCCCGCCCCATCGCGTAATAAAAATAGGGACCGTTGGGATGACGAGAAAGAGCCTGTTGGCAGGCTTCGATAATCGCCTTCAGGTCTTCCTTATCGTCCCCCGCCACGACTTTACGAAGAAACATTTCCCACGCCTCTGCCGTGCGCTTATTAACCCGTGATTTCAATGCCTCTAAAATCGGCGCCGCCTTTTCACCGTCACCCATCTCATACAGCACCATCGCCCACAGGCCCAACAATTCACTATCCGAATTCGCCGACTTGGGATCAAGTTCTAATTTCTTGATAAATTCAAGTGTCTCCGCCTGACGCCCAGCTTGAATCAGACGGTTGGCTAACAGACGCTGTAGCCACACGCTTTCGAGCTGATCTGAAACAGCCCCAAGCACCTCAATCGCCTCCTGAAACATCCTTGAAACATCAAGCTCTGACACCAGTCTCTGAAGCAATAGCTCGTCTGTCGGTTTGCGGTCAACGACAATACGCAGCCATCGTTTAGCCTGAAGATCATCATTGGCCAAGCGATACGCGACCGCCTGCAACAACTCAAACTGTGGATCATCCGGATACGATGCACGCAGCGATTCGGCCCTTGACACGATCTCTTCAGCCGAGCGGTGTGTCTGGCTTAAAAGGTGAAATACCAGCATCTGACCATCGACGTCAGACGACACGGATTCGCTGTACTGCTGTGCATACGGCAGCGCCTCTTCAAACCGACTCATCGCGCCAAGCGATAGCGCCTTTGCACGCACCGATTCGATCTGAACCTTATCCCACTTTTCAGAATCACCACCCGTTGCCGCAGCAGCAGCTAGACGATCCGCATATTCCACCACCTCACGAAACTTCCGCAGATTAAGCAGCGCGTCCACTTTCGCCCTCATCGCCTCAAAATCGTACGGGTCTTCTCTTAGAAACTCCTCCGCCAAGTCCAATGATTCTGTATAAAAATTCGTCTTAACATACAGATCAAGCAGCATACGCTTCGCGGTTGGATGATCAGGCTCCATGTACAACAGCCGCCGCAGCACACCGACCGCCTGAACAAGATGACCACCGCCAGGCTCCTTCACCTCTAGCCTGGCCTGGGCATATTTAAACGTTATCTCTACGTCTTCGGGATGACGGCCCAGATACATACCCAGGCTGTGCATAGCATCAAAATATCGGCCCGCCTCAAAAGCCGACACGCCCTCGGCGCGATTACTCAATTCTTCTTGACGCAGTTGGTGTCGGCGGTACGCGAACACCCCGCCCCCCAATGCGAACAACGACGCCGTGATCACCATCAACAGAACCAAGCGCCGACGTCTCTTAACTCGTATTGCCATATCTCGTTACTTCCGGCTAAAAATGAGTACGATGGTCTTCCAGACAATCCACATATCCAGGAAAAAACTCTTGTTCTCTACATACTCAATGTCAAATTGTATCCATTCTTGAAAGTCCAGACCTTTTTTACGCGTGCGCTTGACCTGCCAAAGACCCGTGATCCCCGGCCGAACACTCAGCCTTGCCTCACGCCAAGTAGGACTATATTGATTCTCCGCGTGAGGGCTTGGCCGAGGGCCCACAATCGACATGTCGCCGGCAATCACATTAAACAACTGTGGCAATTCATCCAGATAGGTTTTACGAATAAACGCGCCGATACGCGTGAGCCTGGGATCGTTAGGAACAAAAAACTGCGGGCCATCGGCTTTGTTTTCCTTGGCGAGCTGGGCTTTGACTTGCTCCGCATCCTTCCGCATCGAGCGGAACTTTAGGCAAGGAAACTCTCGGCCACCAACAGTCTCCCGACGATGTGCAAAGAAAAACGGCCGGCCGTCTTCCAACCAAATCAAAAACATGATCAGCGGGAATATCGGAAGAACCAGAAGCAGAGCAAAAGACCCGAACAGAACATCAAAAAGACGCTTGATCTGCAACTCAAAATCGGATTGCTTCCGAAGCCGAACAGGACGCGACAAAGCCTCCCCCGGTTCGATCTCGTTCCACCGCACAGCCTCGGCCACCGGGCGAGCGCCCGAATCGTCCCACAGGACCGCCGGGCCAATCACATCCGTACCGGCTGTGAGCTCCCGACCCGCGCCGATCCAAGCCGATCCGATAAAATTTGTACCCTTGTCAATTTTAGCTTCCAAGTCACCCCAAACCCCCTGCTCGATCTTTCTGACGCGATCGATCGTCGCGTCGGGACGATTCCAAGTCTCGATCAGGTCCCGAACAAACTGCATCGTTTCGGATTTCGCATTGCAGTCGTAGGTGCGCCCTGATACCGATTCCGCAATACGCAAATCCGACGGAATCTGGGCACGCAAACGCCGCCACCCTGTTTTTGCATCAGGCGCCAACTGCCACAACCGGGCAACGTCAGGATCAGAAGTCAACGCAACGCGGGCCAAGCGAGAATCTGAACTACTGTAAATGCGCTCAAATCGGATCAATCGGCCCTCGCCGTCCGTAACCGCTTTCTCTCGATAACCACGTTCTCGTTTATCGCATAAACGAATCCACATGACCTTGGGGTCCACCCAACTCAACTGCTCCACCAACACCCGTAGCCGAAAAATCATCAGCAGCCGTGGCCTCATCAATAGGAATAATTCCGCGCCTTCGACAATTTCCGACGGCTCATCTGGGCGAACCACTTGAACGCCACGCGACGCCCAAAAACGATCATGCAACTCGATCGGCGTCAGGCCCCACACCGTAACATAATCTGCACGATCTGACTGCTCGCTTTTAACACCACTGATCATCGTTGATAGCCGCCTTTATAATTGTTCTTTCTCCAAAGAAAACACCACACACACGCCAAAACAATCTATATTCCTCTCAGCCACCGTCCATAAATATATCTAATTACCAATTCTACTTGAAACTTGTGCGTGTTTACGAACGCGGGATCATGATAAACAATAACTCACAGCACCTTTGACGCGCTAAAACATACGCAATATGCATAAATCCTATTCGTACCGTACACGATGAACCCGTACAAACTACACGTCCCTAGAGCAACTGGCGTCATTAATCTTCATTGACCGGGTGGCACGGCTTGCTTGCAAGCCGTGAAATACAGATGTTGGTTACACCTACGATCCAATCAAGATGAAAAACATTGACGCCAGTTGCTCTAAACGCAGCCCTGTACCTTATAAAAAGGCTCATCGGGATAAGATGTAAAATAAACCCAACGAGACTACAGCCGCGACCAACGATTTTGTCGAATATACGCCGCCGTCGCCACCACCCCGCCGCGTCTGTCATTGAGAAAATACTAAGTTGTCTTCTCTTCGCCCTCAAGAACCCACGAATGGCTCGCAACCGCTCTCGCGACCGGCCCAAACCGCTTCGACCGCAGGCTTGTAGGTGTTTCGCGGGCTTCGCCCTCATCACGGCTCTCAGAAGACGCTGCATCACCGCTAAGCGACGAAGACATGGCCGAGCCGACGATGTCACGGGTGCTGGCGCGGTTAAATACGACGCCTTCGACATTCGCGTCGATCGAGCCGAGAAAATCTATTGCACTCTTGATCTGCGATCTCTGATCACCGTGAGAAACAACCAGCACAACACCATCCGCCTGTGCAGTCACAATAGACGTCTCCACTCCGCCGGGGACCGGACCCGTGTCTTGTAAAATCACATCGTAATAACCACGAGCCTCTTCGATCACACGACTCAAAGACGACGGCGATATACGGCTCATATCGTGCGCTTTCGCACCGCCAACGGGCAGAATATCTAATCGATCAATCCCCGCGTTCGTGATACACGACTTCAGGTCCTCACCCGCAACCGCATCTAAAAGACCTATCGGGACTTCCGACTGCAACGCAAGCGCTTCGGACACATCCGCCTCAGATAGAATCCCCATGTTAACCAAGGTCTCACCGACAAGCTTCCCAGATGTGTCCGCAGCCCAAAGCGCCTGCTCTAGTTGCTCCGTGGTCACCAAGCCGCGCCGACGGAGAATCTCACCAACTCGCCTGCTGATAATCGTTTCTAACCTAGTCGTGAGCCCGCCGCTAGCCAAATCGCAATCGATCAACAAGGTCTTGGAACCCGATGACGCAAAAGATAAGCCCAACGCAAGCGAAAGACTTGTCTTGCCAGACCCGACAGCCGTCCCGGTTATAGCGAAAACCTGACGGTTTTTCTTACCCGACACCAACTGTAAAAGCGTACGAATGTGGTGAACGCACCTACCCGCAATCGTCGCTACCTCCGGATCGCTCATATCCTCAGGCAAATCAGGGAGCATACCAAGCAATCTAAATCGACCGATGCTCGCGCTGGCTTCATCCGAACTGCGTAGCCGACGGTCTAACGCACCAAACATGAGGATAATGCCAAATCCGCCCATCCCTCCCACCATCCCGCCCAGCACCGCAAACTGCTTCTGTTTACCCGCATTGATAGGCCGAAACGGCTTCGTCGCTCGGCTAAATACCTCGATCCGACCCCCGATGACGGAGGATTCAACGTTCAACGTATCAATCCGATTTTTTGTCGTCGCCAACCGACCTTCCGTCAATGCAGCATCCGTTTTAAGACTATTTATCTGCAACATCTTCCGACCCAGGTCCGTCGTTTCTGCCTGAGCCTTTTCGTACAACGATTGGAGATGTCGCATCTTTTCGAGAAGCTGATTGGCTGTCAGTACGGACCCCGTCGACGTTACCGTACCCGTTGTAACGGTCTGGCTGAGCGTCGGCTGACGCTCACGATACTTCGCAGCATAATCTTCAATCATCTGTTGAGCCGTCACGAGTTGCGATTTTTGATCAATGACATACCGATGATTCTCTCCGTATCGTCCCTGCAATCGTCGCAAGTCAGCCTCAAACGCAGCCTCCTGATTCAGCAAGACTGACATCTGCTGATCGACTCCAGCGATCTCCTCTACAGTCATATCCACCGGGCTTTTGACTTTATTACTCCCCTTACCCTGCGCTTCGGTCGACATGCCCACAGCCGCGAGGTCCATACCCGTCTGTGTCATCGCTTGGTCAAGCTGATTCAGCTGCGTCAGCTTATACAGATAAAGATTCTGAAGCGCATCGGAACCATACTCGTTGGCGATCCTAAATATCCGATCCCGGATACTCGATAGCTGAGCGGTCAACGCGGTCCGCCGCTCTTCCAACACACGCAGCCTCTGTGCCTCTTCCTGTGCGTCGCGCTCGCCAAATATCCGCATGTACGCATCGATCACCAGGTTGATCGCCTTCATCGCTTCACGCGGATTAGCCGAATTATAACTCAATATGACGAGATTACTTTGACGGGTACGCTTGACGCTATAATGGCTGCTGAATTCAGCACGCGCCTCATCCGTAAAGCTGTGGCCAAACGACTTCCATCCATCGCTCTGCATAGCCATGTCAAGAATGCGCTGACTCCTCATCAACTCAACCTGATCCATGATAAACGAGTCGAACATGGGCATGACCGCGCTCGCCTCGGTCTGATACAAAATTTTTGGCATGCTGGGCCTGATCCGGATTATCCCACGGCTCTGATAGGTTAGCTCCACGGACATGTAGGCACCGACACCGCCCAAGCTCATACCTAACACGCTCAGCAGGATCGCCCAGATATATCGACCCGCTAACATCTGGTGAATCCTGCGCAAAGGCGATATCGTCTCGTGCTCCGGCTGCTGATCCTCCATGCCCATCGGGAGAACCATCGGCGCAGCGTTTACTTTTTCAAGTTCGTAGGATTCAGAATTGCTCATCGCTCTACCCCAGATCGCACCGCTTCGAGAACCGGCAATACCGCCTCAAGAAAAACGTCGATTATCGCCCGGCGTTCCTCCGCAGAGATGCTCTGGCTAAATACCAACTGTAACTGACCCGCACCGTAGAAATGCATCCGGTAATCAGCCGCGATCGCACGCACACCTTCGATATCACGAATCATCTCCCCGTTCGGCAGAATCAAGACGTTGTCGACGATGATCGTCGACAGCCGACCCGGTAACGATTGAGTAAACGTATACTCCTGACCGGGAATGGTCTGGGACCGTACCTCCCATTGCACCGCCTGCACCGACTTCTGCACCCAACCGTGGGCCGGATAGCACACCGGCGGATAGTGACCGCCCATATCCCGTGCGTCACGCGTCTGAACAATTAATAACTCTACGGAATCCCCGGTCCGATTGTTCTGATATCGCCTGCTGCATATCGCATTCGGCCGTAATAACTTTATCGCCGCCGGCGGAACCTCCACGTCAGACCCGAACCAATCACCGATCTGATAGGGAACCGATTCGATCACAGCACGCACCCGATCGTGGTAGGGCTCCGCATCGCTGGGGGAGGAGTACGATACGTTCTCTATCAACAAACCAATCAACAGCACCGCGGTGACTGCCACCGGCAACACCTGCCAGACCGCCTTCCTCGAAGTTGGAACGTTCTTATTAGTCATACGCCAACGTGTATCTTGTAACCGGGACAAACGCCCAACGCAGCACGCGGATAATCCCGATCAAAAGCAAAAATGCAACCACCAACATGATCCAGCCGCTAGCGGAGTGAAAACGATCGCCGCTCTCGATGCTGGCGTATCCATAAAGATAAACCGTAGGCACCAACCGGATCACGTTACACAAGATCGCCGACACCGGGCTGGCTGCCAATACAATGACCCGGGTAAACATCGTCAACGGCGAGCCAAACGCAAAAGCAAACGACACCAACGCTAACGCAAAGACCATACGCAAACCGTTGCACGCCTCGGCGATGCCAATGTCGACCCCGTTAACCTGCAAAACGTTCCCCGATCGTGAAACCAAAATACCCATCACTTCAAGAAGCGATTGGGTCACGATAGCCGTCACCGATTGCAGCGGCAACGCTATCGCCTGACGCGCCATCCCGGGGATCGGTATCAGGAAAACCAACGCAAGAAACGCCGGAAAGAATCGCCAAACCACCTGCACACCCGTCACCGATATCAGACATCCCAATACAATCAGCAACGCCCCGCCATGCCAAAACGACTGTAACGCGTTGTTGTATCCAACCGACGATACCACCCAACCCAACCCTACCAGAATGGGGCCCACAAACATGCCCACCGGTCGACACTGCCGCAGCCGACCCCGGCGGACCCATACCAGCCACGCAAACACGATGGGCACAAGGAATATATGACTGGCCTCTTCGTCATGAGAAGCGATTTCAAAAATATCCAACCACGCGTCACGTCTTGACAACACCCCTATCGTCAGCAGAACCAACGCACCGACCACATGCGACCAACCCCACCCATTGCGCGCTAGTGATTTGGGGATATTCATGACACAACACTCATGCCAATCGTGGCATTAGATTCTCAGCCGCCAGTCGGCCAACGGCCACACATCAAATCCGAACGTTTGGACCAACGATTTGGTCTACGATAATTTTATTCTTGCCAGCCACACCACCAGGGCACACCAGCGAGCGGACCAGCGTCGCACCACGCTCTACTCGTCCACCGCTCAACACCACGGAATCATGCACCCGAGCCGTCGGGTCTACCTCGGCTCCGGGTTCAATAATCCCGAATGCGGGCTGCCAATCTTCCAAAAACTCATCCGCCATATCGTAGGCAGCAGATTCGCTCCGATGGCGCTTCCTTAACATGGATACGTAATTATATAGCGTCCGGATCGTCAGCCCTGTCGATTCCGCTCGCTCTACCACGGTGACTCGGTGTTTATCAGCGATAATGGGTAGTGCCTGCTCTTTCATATCTATAAATCCAATGGCCGGCACCAAGCCCAAAACACCGCACCTCACAAGCATCAAGCCGCTAGGCGATCCATCAATGTGTGAAACAATGCTTACATCACTCTTCGCCTGAGCAAGTGACATAACCAGTTCAATCAAAGAATACATAAGCACTTGCGCGCCGCTCGCTACCAAAATCAAATCCTTATCACCGTAATCACTGCACAACTCACGCAGCACACCCCCCGTGCCTCGGAATTTTGTCTCATCCACCTCAACACGGGTCAACACCGCTCCTCCGGACGATTCACGAACCGCAGGCGGGATCGAATCTCGGTCGATCACCACCCGCAACGGAAGGTGATCCAAACCCACCCGATCGAGTAATTCCTGCGTCTGCTTGCACCACAGGTCAAGAATCGAGTCCTCTTGACTCACAGGCAGATCAAACACAGATCGGCCGATCGAGTTAGAAAGCAACGTCGGTCGAACCGCCCCCCCCAGCAGGACCACCGCACGTAAATGATCTCGCAAACGGCTAAGCAAACGTCCCTCACTCGCCCCTGTGGCTTCACAAACAGATTGGACAGTTGTTTTGCGCACCTTGATCAATTTCTCCAGTTCGATTCTACGCAACCACCCAAATGATTATCGCGATTCCTGATAAAGATTCACTGCCCACCCTGGCAAACCGCAATATTGAGTCCATCCAATCTCTTATCAATCCCATTGACACCCGATTTTGAACTCCATCAAGCTTGGTTTCCGCCTCTGCATAAACCGTTTTTTCAACGTTCATAAATCAAGAATTCAAAATTCCTGGTTCCGTGACTATCAGTCATAAACCGCTATCACCATTTCACCTGCTACCTATCTCCCTCCCAATAGACCACGGATCGCCGCTTTTACCAACAAAAATACGCCAAATGGCAGGTCTTCCCACAGGTACCGCTTAATCAAGCGACGCGGCTCCTGGAACAATCGAAAACACCACTCAAGCCCTGTTTTTCGAGCCCATCGCGGAGCCCGCTTCACAGAACCACACAGGTAGCTGAAGCTTATTCCAACACCCATCCACCAAGCGTTTGGCAACTGCTCCTGTAATTGGCTAATCAACCATTCCTGCTTAGGCGACCCCAACGCAACATATACAATATCAGGACTCGCCTGTTTCAAGATATCGGCTATCTTGCCTATCTCCTGCTCGTCCTTCTCAAAACCCATTATCGGACAATGAGTTCCCGCTATTTTCAGCCCTTGATACCGTCGGCATAACGCCTCCCCAGCCCCTTCCGCTGTCCCCGGATCACCGCCCAGCAGGAAAATCGACCGCCCTCGCCTAGCCGCTTCTTCACTGAGCGTGGAAACCAAGCTCGAACCCGCCACCCGCTCGGGCAGAGGCGTTCTCTGGAGTCGGCTCGCCCAGATCAACGGCATACCGTCGGGTACCAACAGCGTCGCCGGCCGACACAGCTCCGCAAATGAACGATCCCTCACCAGCCGCCGCAGGTGATCAAGATTCGGCGTAACCACCCAACCCCCATGCCCCTGGTCGAGCTGGTCAAGGATATGCTCGACGCTCTGCTGTTCAGTGATCGCCGCCAACGGCCAACCCATAAGAGTAATCGTGGGTATTGGCGTAGCCCTATCTTCGGCCGAGCTACCCTGTTCGGGGGGTGCCACCGCCTCGCCCAAGCTCCCTGCCTCCGAGTGTTCCATGCCCTCTCTACTCATTTGTGAAAACCCCATCAACCACCCGTGTCGTTTCTATTCTCGCACGCCGGGCTTCCAGCACGTTTCCTGCTTGGCGTTGAGCCGTTGCGTGGCCGCGGCCTTGCCATGCAAAAGACAATCCCACTGATAACGCCGCAAAAATTGGCGAAACTCAAGGTCCTCATACCGTGGCTTGCGCGTCAGCATACTCTTGACGTACCCCCACCACATGCCCACCCCCCCCACAAAAAGCGGCGGCCGCGTCATGCGATAAAACGCGCTGACCGTCATATAAACCAAACCCGTACCCATGAAGTACTGACCAAACCCGTGCCTCGTCCTACCCGTCCAGACCCCCTTGTGGCTAGAGCCCATCGCACGCAGGTGCGTAAAGCGAATCTCCGGATCGTCCCAACTAAAAGCAATCCAACCCCGCATGCGGCAGCGGTGGCAATCGATCCCGTCCCACATCACCTCTCGCACAAAACCACCGATCTGACCAAAGCACGCCACCCGGTAAAACTTCGTCATCCCAACCGACATCTCGTCCCCAATCGCCTCGCTGATTAACTGACCGTTTGCCCCCGGGAAATACGCCTTCCCACTGCACGTACCGATCCGCGGGTCCTGCTCCATCCGCTCGATGAGCCGCTCGAAGTAGCACGCCGGCAGGTCCAGGTCCAGGTCTAGCTTGCACAGGTAATCAAACTGCTCCAGATCGACCGTATCGAGACCCGCATAAAACGCGTCGATGACACCCGGCCCCACGCTGCGCTGGTCGCGCCCTTCACGCCGAACCACACGGATGAAATCATATTTCCCCATGTACTCCGCGATGATCCCCGGCGTCTGATCCGTAGACCCGTCGTCCACAATCACCCACAACGACGGGCGAACCGTCTGCGCCACCACACTATCGAGCGTACGCCGCATGTACGCCGCCTCGTCTCGGCAAGGCGACACCAGCACGTAACGTCGTGATGAAGGCTCAGTAACCATGGCAATCAACACCCGCTTGGCCAAATCTTGCTCAGTCGCAATGACGCGCCAAGCTCAGCAATGTTCTGTTAACTTCCTAAACCATCTGTGACCAGCAACACATCATCCGCATCGCATACAAACACAGATAGTCTCCCAGGAACCTGATTTTAAGACTCGGCAGCATCGCCTGACAAAAGCCGAGGCACACCCGGTTGGTCATAGCTATAGTCAACACCGCACGCCGAGCAGCGAATCGTTTCGTTATCAAGATTGAGATTGCCGCGGCACGCCGGGCAACACAACAAATCACCCAACTGATAATGACTGCGGTCCGGATAGATCATCTTGCTCAACGACCGCAGCACATACCGCCGGAGAAAACGGCTTACAAAAGGCTCTTTCTTAGCGACATTGTCATACGAAACATCACCCGTGTGAGATAACGCATCGGCAGCGTCGTCCCCGTGCACAACTTCACAATCAATCTTATTCTGCCATTGGTACCGCATGAAAAACTCATCGTGGCTTATGATTCGACGCCAGTCTTTTCG
Organism: Planctomycetota bacterium; assembly: GCA_024276075.1. Taxonomy (GTDB): domain Bacteria; phylum Planctomycetota; class Phycisphaerae; order Phycisphaerales; family Phycisphaeraceae; genus JAJRXX01. The sequence goes on along the minus strand of JAJRXX010000033.1, from coordinate 18,338 downwards.
GCCACCCAGCCGACGGACAAACGGCCGAATCCTATCGGAATGGCCATACTTGCCCTTCTTACGGAATACGAGCTTTTGCTGCTCAATATACACCACGTTTTCATGCGCGGGGTTGTCATACAGCACCTCCGCTAATTCGCTAGGCGTCTCTATATACCCAGCACGCCCGACACGCTGTATCTCCTTAATCGCAGCCACGGGATCGGTGAGGTGCTCCGTGACATGACTACAAATCACATAGTCAAACGCGTGGTCGTGGAAAGGCAGTGAGTAGATATCGCCTACAACCAATTCCTTCCCCTGCGTATCAATACTTAGCCCACAGCGATCACGGGTACTGCGAACAAAACGTTCACAGAGAACATTTGCACGCGGATGCGGTTTACCACCCGACCCGATGTCTAATACAACATCACCAGGCGCAATCGGGAGCGTCATCTTTCGTCGCCAAAAATTTACATACGCTGTCATTGAAATCATCTTACGAACTCCGTCGAAATGTATATCCGTCCATCGTCATTCTGTATCTGCTAAATCATGCCCTTGATTTGCCTCACCTCACTCTCAACAACCGCCACTTCACACCGAGGACACTAGAGCAACGGGCGTCATTAATCTTCATTGACCGGGTGGCACGGCTTGCTTGCAAGCCGTGAAATACAGATGTTTGTTACACCTACGATCCAATCAAGATGAAAAACATTGACGCCAGTTGCTCTAAATACAGAGATCGGCTCGTTGCAGATGCTGGTTTCGGTTAAACGCAGGCATGGGCCGATTCGTATCCACGCCTGGTTTCTTCGAGTATCTCGATAACACGTTTCGTCTTGGAATCCCAATCGAAATAGCACGACCGAACCCTGCCAGGACCAGCAACCCCCATTTGTTGGCGAAGCTGATCCGACTCGCCCAGCCGAAGCATCGCGTCGGCGAGACCCTGCGTAAATGCGTCCGGGGAAGCCGGCTCAACGCGGATCCCAACCGTCTCGTCGACATATCTGCCCGGGCCCGCCCAATTGCAACAAATAATCGGTAGCCCCATCGCCATGGCTTCAAGCAAAACCGTCCCACCACATTCGCGTAGTGACGGCAACACAAATACATCACACTCACGCACAATCTTGGCCGCCTCCTCCCTCGTCTGCCACCCGTAAAAACGCACCTTATCCTGAACACCCGATGCAGCGACCGTCTCCTTGATCGCCGACTCGAGCGGGCCCGCGCCGACAAGATCAAGTTCCGCATTGAGTTTGCCTGCGATCTTTGTAAACGCCGCGACAAGGAAATGCACACCTTTTAGCTCGACAAATCGTCCCGAATAAACGAAACGAACCGGGCCGCACTCGGGACGCCCCTCAGCAGATTTAGCTTCCCAGACCGACAAGTCCACACCGCTCTCCACAACTTCGTAGACCTTAGCACCATGTCCCTTGGGCAATGACTTCGCTGTGCATGGATTCGCCACGATCAACGCAGCCGCCTCTAACTTCCCAGGAATCAACCTGTGAACAAACCTCGAAAATATCCGTGACAAACGGACCGCTGTCCGGGTCAACCGTGAGTCCATGTGGCGAAACGCAGGCGGGAAGTCCAGACCCCCGCACATCGGGCCTATAACAACAGGCACCCCCATACGAAACATGAAGCTGACCCCCTTGGGGGTAATCGGAGCGGGTTCCAAGATAACCTCGATCCCAAGCTCTTGAATGAGTTGTTTCCTACAAAGGGAGCGTATTCGGCGTTGCGTGCTGACGTGGATCATCTGCCCAATAATCAGATCGTACACACGACGCGGAACAATATGACGCAGCCGATGGAGAAACCTCTGGATCGCCGCGTCTTCTACAAAATGAACCCGGCCCAACTCCTCGTCGGAAAGCAACTGCCGCAACTCGTCCCGCACCCGAGCGTGACAGACAGCATAGACGTCGACGCCAAGCCGCTTCATCCGCTTGAAGTAGAAAAAAGGCAGACTCGCTTCGCCCCCCATCCGCATCGAGATGTTTTCAGAGACGATCAGTACTTTCATGTGATACCAACCATCATAAGTGTTGCCCTATTGTCCTTACATGTGGAATCAGACATCACAAATACTTATGCACACACGTCGCGGCAAACATACGCGAATGCGTAGAGCCGTTTTCTTTCGCATGCCATTCGTAATTCCACCACTACCCCGTGCCAAGTCCGCTGCGTGACCAAACACCTAATCGCGCCCACCACAAAGATCACCGGTCACACACGGCTCACGCCTGCCCCTTCGAGTCCCCGTAGCCTTTCGGATGCGCCTGGTGCCACTTCCAAGCCGTCGCCACAACATCGCGGATGTCCGGATACCGAGGCTGCCAGCCCAAGCGATCCATCAGCTTCGACGGTGCCGCCACCAGCGCCGGCGCGTCGCCCGGACGCCTCGCCACCACGTCGTAGTTAATTTTCTTGCCCACGACTTCCTCGCAGGCACGCACCACATCCAGCACGGATTGACCGTTGCCCGTGCCGATGTTGAAAACCTCTCGCGTCTGCGGGGTCGTAGCCTCAATGGCTAATAGGTGCGCCGACGCCAGGTCGTCCGTGTGCACGTAGTCACGGATACACGTCCCGTCGGGCGTCGCGTAATCGTCGCCGTAGACCATCAGCTTCTCACGTTGCCCCAGCGCAATCTGAAGCACGATTGGGATCAGGTGCGTCTCCGGATCGTGGTCCTCGCCGAACTCACCATCGGGCGAAGCACCCGAAGCGTTGAAATACCGTAGCAGTGTAAACCCTAACCCATAAGCCTCCGCAAAGTCACGGATCATCCACTCCACCGCCAGCTTCGTCCGGGCATAGGGGCTGCACGGGTCCTGTGGCGACTGCTCATCCATCGGGCACTTCGGGGATAGGCCGTACGTCGCGCACGTGCTCGAAAATAGCATCCGATCGACACCCGCCTGCCGCATCGCGTTCAGCAGGCTCAGCGTGCCCGCGATGTTATTCCGGTAGTGATACTCAGGGTTTGTCACCGACTCACCCACGTACGTCGCCGCAGCAAAGTGCATCACCGCTTCGCTGCCGTGCGACTTGATCGCTCGCGCTAGCGCATCGGTATCGGCAATATCACCCACCACCAGCCTACCGTCCGGCACCGCGGCGCGGTGTCCTTCGCACAGGTTGTCATACGCCACCGCGTCGTGGCCCTGCGCCAACAGATGCCTCAAGCACGCACTACCCACGTATCCCGCTCCGCCTGTTACAAAAATCTTCATCGCTGTTGCTCTTTCGTTTTAATCGCCATGCCGTCACCCGCACTCGACCGCAGCACAAGCTCCGCCGCCCCTACCAGATCATCCGCCACACCGGTCACCGCTTCATGAGACCTGTCAATTTTTTGGCCATACCCCGTCAGCACGAGGATACTGCCCATACACCCCGCATTTTGTCCTGCCAGGATATCACTGATCATGTCACCGATCATCCACGACCGCGACAAGTCCAACTCCAACTCTTGTGCCGCACGCAGCAGCATGCCCGGTCCTGGCTTGCGGTCCGGGTCCTCGACCACCGTCGGGTCACCACCCACCGGTGCCGCCGGGCAAAAATACACCCCGTCCAACACCGTGCCCTGATCCGCCAACTGCCTCGCCATCACCGCGTGGACCCGATCAAGCCCCTCGACCGTCAACATCCCCCTACCGATCACCGATTGGTTAGTCACCACCACGCACGCGTAGCCCGCCGCACGCAGCCGTTTCACCGCGTCCGCACCGCCGCTTACAAGACGCACACTACCCGGATCGGTCAGGTGATGCACCTGCTCAATGAGCGTACCGTCTCGGTCAAGAAATACCGCCGGCTTCACGGTCGAGCCTCCAATGAACTACCAAACACCTGCGGGGCATCTTCCCTTGCCCGCTCCAGCGCCTCGTAGCTTCCGATGTCACGGTGGTAGCCGTCAAACGCCCAGCCGCGCATGCGCCCGACAAATCCAGGCAACACGTCAAACCCCAGGTCAAACCCGTCCATCGCCGCGATCTCTCGGTACGCCTGGCGCGACACCACGTACACACCCGCGTTCGCCAGATCGCTGCGGGGTTGCTCTGGCTTCTCAACGAACTCGACCACCCGCCCCTGCGCGTCTAGCTCCGCGATCCCACACAAACTGGGGTACTGCGTATGAAACAATAACATCGTAAACGGGTCGTCGTGGCTCCGGTGAAACGTCAACAGCCCACGCAGATCGACACTCGACAAATTATCCGCGTAAATGATTAAGCCATCGTCCGCGTCGTCCATCCACGCCGCATTCGCGTGGATCGTACCCGCCGAGCCCAGCAGCTTCGGCTCATACGCCTCGGTCACATGGAACCGATCAGCCGCGTTGATTTTTTCGATATAACTCCGCACCTGTTCCGGCAAGTGGTGGGTATTGAGCAACACGTCGCGCACGCCCGCTGTACCTAGCCCGTCAAACCAATAATCCAACAGCGGCCGATCCGCGATCGGTACAAGACACTTGGGCGTCGTATCCGTCAACGGCCGAAGCCGCGTGCCCAGACCCGCCGCCAGCAGCACCGCCTTCACACGGGCACCGCTACCTCCCGAAAGCACGCCGTCAGCCGCCGCCGTCACCGGCTCACCTCACGCACCACGTCCAGCTTCGCCATCTGTTTGTTGCAGTAGTCCAATATATCCGCCACCGAATCCGCTTCAGATAGCCACTGCTTGTACGCCTCGACACTGTCGTGCACACCCCGGGTCGGCTTCCAGCCAAGCGCCTTGAGCTTGCTCACGTCGGAATAAATATGCCGCGTATCACCGAACCGATACTTGCCGCTAGGCGTCGGCTCGTAACCCTTACGCCCAAACACCTCCGCCACCACTTTCGCAAATTCCGCCACCGTGATCGGCTTGTCACCACCGACGTTGAACATCTCGTAATTGGCTCGATCCTCGTCGAGCACCACCAGGTTCGCCGCCACCACGTCCTGGATATTCACAAAGTCGCGCACCTGCTGACCATCCTCGTAGATAATCGGATCACGATCCAGGTGACAGCTCAAGCTAAACACCCGACACGCGCCGCTGTACGCATTGTAAAAGCTCTGCCGCGGGCCCTGCACGATCGAATACCGCATCGCCACCGCCGCGACGCCGTACCGCCTACCCAGTTGCAGCGCCACGTTCTCTTGGGCAATCTTGCTCAGCCCGTATTGGTTCTGCGGGTTCGATACCGTCTCACCCGTCTGCTGCCACTTTAATGGCCCACGAAAACCCTCCGGAGCCTCGAGGTCCCACGCGCCACGTTCGAGCTGCTCGTTCGAGCGGATGTCAGGCGTCAGCGCCTTACCGTCCACGTCGTGGTACAGACCCTCACCAGCCGCCGCCTGTGAGCTGGCGACGATCACCTTCTTCACCGGCAGCTTCTCACGGACGATCAACTCGAAGATCAGCGCCGTCGACGTCACATTCACATCAAAGAACCTGCTAAACGTAGGCAGGTAATCCTGAAACGCCGCTAAGTGATAAACCACGTCGCAGCCCCGCAACGCTTCGAGCATCACCTGCTCATCACGCACGTCGCCCCGCACAAACTCGATCCGCTCGTCCAAATACGTCGGCACGCGATGACCCGGGTGCACAGGCTCCTCCAGGCTATCAAGCACACGCACCTGATAACCACGCCCAAGCAACGCATCTGCGGTATGCGAACCGATAAAACCCGCACCACCAGTAATCAGAACCTTCATCCCTTAGACACCTCCGCTATCAAACGCGCCTTAAACGCCTGACTAATCATGTGACCCACCGACATGTGCAGGTCCTCGATCAGGCCATAATTGTCCGAAGGGATATTGATATGCACGTCGCACATACCAGCGATCTTCCCACCCTTAAAACCCGTCAGACACGCCACCTTCAGCTTATGCTCACGGGCCCATTGACACGCGTTGACCACGTTCGGCGAGTTGCCCGATCCGCTGATCGCGATCGCCAAGTCACCCTCACGCCCGTACGCCTCCAGCGGAAACTGAAACGTCTGATCGTAATTAATGTCATTACCAATCGCCGTCGTCAGGCCGTAGTTGTCCACCAGGCTCACCGCACGCAGACGCCGAACGCCGTCGACCGCAGCCGTCTTCACCAGGTCCGTCACAAAGTGACTCGCGGTGTACGCGCTGCCCCCGTTGCCGTACACAAACACCTGCCGATCACCACGCCAAACGTCGTGCAGGCAATCCGCCAGCGCATCGATCGTCGAACAATCGATACCGCCCAGCAAACGACCCATCTCATCCAGATACGCTTGAGCCGAAGCACAAATTACGCCAGCCATCGTCGCTCTCCGTTTATCTTGTTCGTTGCATTCTAGTCGAGTGTCTGGTGCTCGCTGATAAAAATAATCCTGCTCGGCAACCGGTCGATGCCAAACCTCAACTCCCGTGGCCGACCCAGCGCCTCACGGATCGCCTCGTGACGCTCGGGCGGTGCCACAAGCATCAAAAAACCGCCGCCACCAGCACCCAGTAATTTCCCGCCCTGCGCGCCAGCCTTACGAGCCGCCTCGTACCACTGGTCAACCATCTGCCCGCTGATCCCGAAGCCCAGCGACCGCTTCAACTCCCACCCCTCGTGCAGAAGATTCGCAAAACCCTCCAAATCGCCTCCGCCGGCCAGCGTCATACGCATCTCACCCGCCAAGTCCCGCATCTGACGCAGCACCGAAAACTTATCCTTCGTCCCATCGCTCTGACGCTTGAGGATATCATCCGCGTTGCGCTGCTGAGCCGTGTACATCAACAACACCCGCCGCTCCAACTCTTGGAGCGTCTCACTCCGATACGGCACCGGCTCCACGTCCACCGAATCGTCCGGGTTAAACCGGATGTAGTTCAACCCGCCGAACGCCGCCGCATACTGGTCCTGGCGACCGATCGGCTTGCCCAACAAATCAATCTCGATCCGACACGCCTCCTCCGCCAACCGCTTGTGACTAACAATCTCGCCGCGATAGCCATACAGCGCGTTTAGCACGCCCACCGTCAAGCTGCTGCTCGAACCCATCCCCGTCCCCCCAGGCACATCACCAACAGTCGTAATCTCAAGGTGCCGACCCAGGTCCGTCATGCGCAACGCCTCACGCACAATCGTGTGGTCTAGGTCATCGATCTTCTCACAGATTTCAGTCTTCGTATACGCCACGCGCGTCGTCGGCTCAAAGCGCGGGCTCACCGTCACGTACATGTGCTTGCTGATCGCCACCGACAAAACCGCGCCGTATTCCTCACGATAAAACGCGGGCAGGTCCGTGCCACCACCCGCAAAACTCACCCGATAAGGCGTCTGTGAAATAATCATGCCGCCCCAACCCCTCTCTTGATTTCTCTAGCCTCTCCACAACCACGATCACCGTCACCACCACGATCCATACCCAGTTTTGCGCGGTACTGGCTCAGCAGCGGTTCCAGGCACGTCCGGATATCGAACTTATCGTGAACCAACCGCCTGCCCTGCTGCGCCATCTTGCTCGCCAAGCCCGGATCGCCCATCAATCGTTCTATTGCATCGGCTAATTCCGACACGTTGTTGGGCTCCACCAGCAGCCCCGTCTCGCCGTCGATCACCAGGTCCGGGATACCCACCAGCCGGGTCGAGATCGCCGGCAGACCGCACGCCATCGCCTCCATCAGCATCTGAGGCAGACCGTCCACGTCGTTGTCCGACGCCCACACGCAAGGCAGACAATACACATCGCCCCCACGCATAAACTCCGATATCTCCTCCTGCGACACCGCCTTGCCCGTGAGTTCCACCACCCCCTCCAAACCCAGACGACCAATAACCCCCCGCAACTCTTGCTCGTCGGGGCCGCTGCCTCCGATTAAGCAGTCGATCTTCACCCCCCGTTCCACCAAAACCTTACACGCCTCGATCAGATACTTAAACCCCTTCTTCTCGACGAGCCTGCCCGCCGAACGGATATGAAACGGCTCACCCGACGCGCGCTCATACGCCTGGGGGTGAAATACCGACGGATCAATTCCGCAATACATCACGTGCAACTGCTGCGGCTTCGCCCCGTTCTTCAGAAAAAACTCACGATGAAAATTCGAAATGCAGATGATGAAATCCGCCCGCTTGATCTTGTCCTCAAGCGCTGCTCGCTCACGAAACAGATCCGCCGCGTGCCCCGTAAAGCTGAACGGCACACCCAACAGCCACGCACCATACATCGCGATCGTTCCGCCCGAATGCACCCACTGCGAATGGATGTGGGTTACCTTCTCACCTCGCAAGCCACGCGCCCAGTGGCACGCCACCATCAGGTGCGCGATCCCCGCCACCCGGCAGCGAAACGACTCACGCTTCCCGAAAAACGCATTTAATAGCGCCCCGAAAAATCGCCCACCAAACAGCACCGGCGCCGCCAGCACCGACCCTATCAAACCCAGCACGGGTAGCGGATAAATCACCCGCGTCTCACGAGCCATTTCCGTTGCCCACTCTGATTTGTGGTACAGCCCAGGCGGCTTGCGCATCGCGTGCAGAACAACCGGGATACCCGCTTTGCCCACGTGACGCAGCTCATTGGCAACCCAAGCGTCGCCCACACCTGCCGTGGTGATGTAATGGATCAAGTTAAACCCCAACAAAACGCCGCCACACCCACATGCTCAAAACGACATCACTGACGACCTATAAAACAATGCCACCACTCAAACCACCCACCAAAATGACACGGGCTACACCGCAGCCCCAGCCAGCTTTATTTGAACAGCTTCTTAACCTTCCGGATCAATTTCTCAGCCGGCATCAGCAGGCCACCCTTGAGCTTCTCATCGGGCCTGGCGTGAAAGACCGTCGAGTGCTTCTTGCCGTCCCAACCCTCCGGTGCTTCCTTCGTGTAGTAATAAGCCGCGTATGACTTGCGAGCCTGCCCCTCGGGGCATTTGACCGCTGCCACACCGTGGTAGCTGATTTCACTGGTTGCAAAGACCACGCACCGGTTGAAAATCGGCGAAAAAGAATGGTGACAAACCTTCACGTCCTTATCCCACAACTCGACGTTTCCCCCCCATTCCTCTTTCCAGTCCTCATTATTGAGGTACACCAGGATATTCAACCGGCGATGAAGCTGACGATCCTCGATGTAGTTGAAGTCCACGTGCACATCCAGACGCCCCCGCGAGCCCGTCATATGCACACCGCCGCCTTTGAGTTCGGGGTCAGCCAACAAATTCGGAATCCCCATGACATAGGACAATGTGTCCATCCACTGCTGCGACGCTAACTCTTCGTGCAGTTGACGGATCGGATCCGGAAACTTGTCCGGATCAGTAATTTGGATTTTGTTGCGCTCGTTCACCGCGTCGAACCCTTTGCCAAGCTTATGCGCATCGGCAAAACTCGGCAGCGACGCCCGCGCCTGCTCAGCAAATTCAGGCTCAAGAAAATTATCGATACCAAAGTGCGGAAACGGCTTCGCGCTGGCGACCTGCGCCCGCAGTTTGTCCTTATCAATCGGTCGAATAATCATGGTGTTGTCTTCTCCTGTATTCATTTTCGACCCTGAATATCCCCAAGCTCTATCGCACGGAGATCAAAGCAGGGCTTATCGGATTTATCGATACCAAAGCTCAAAGGCTTTAGACCATCAGATTCTTGATCTTCTAGTATAGCCTGATGATAGGGCCACAACCCGTTACAAAGGGTTCAAAGCATCGGTTCCATCACAACCGTCACCGCCACGAGCCGCGACCGTCAGGGAGCGGGCCTGTCTTTGCCATAACTCAGTTCGAAAAATGCCATTCCTAATTCCGCCAAACCCTCAGCTCACCCGTCGGGTCCCTTGTATTCGATCAATGTGCTACGACGCCCCAGCAACCGATTGAGAGAATACTGAAGCACCCCGATCGCCTGCGGGAGCTTGCCCAGCACACAAAACACCGCGTAGAGAAATGCATCCTTTGCCTCGTCTGCGTGTCGGCACCGGTGACGATACACCCGCCAGACCAGCACAGGGTATCCCATCGCCAACACCGCAGCCCCCACCCACGCCCATTCACTGACCGCAATTCCAAGTATCGCCACCACCACCACCGCCATCGGCACCAGACCGCCCCAGAACAATACGCTGCGTGCCTGGCGCACGTTGTGCCCAAACCGCCCCCTGCCGTGCATCGCAGCACCCTCCACATACGCATGGCCCGCCCGCGTCGTACGCTTCCACCACTGACCAAAGCGCTCCATCGCCGCGTCGTGCAGCGTCATCTCAATCGGCAACCGGATAATTTTCCCCCCACTGTACCGTAGCCTTACACACAGTTCGGGTTCCTCACCCGCGATCATCGACCCGTTAAACCCACCGACTGCTTGAAACGCTTCCACCCTCATCATGGCGTCCCCGCCGCAAGCCGTCACTTCACCCACCGGGCCGTCCCATTCCATGTCGGTTAACCGGTTATAGATCGACGCGTCCGGGTACCGTTCTCGCCGCCGACCACAGACCACCACCGCCTCGCTGTGGCGGTCTAATTCCTCACGCGCACTGTCGATCCAGCCTTCGACCAATTCGCAATCTCCATCGATAAATTGCACGTACTCTAAATCGGGAAACGCCGAGACGAGCTTGGCGAAGCCGACATTTCGACCGCGCGCCATCGTGAACGGCTGCGACATATCAAGCTCAACGACCTCGACGCCCAACGACTTCGCTAACGCAATGCTCCTATCCGTGGAGCCGGAATCAACGTACACCACGCGGTCGACCTGCCCCAGCAGCGACTTGAGACATCGCTCTAGCCGCTCGCCCTCATTTCGGCCTATCGCCACGACACCGATTTTCAGTTTCGCTTCGCTGCTCATACTCAGCTACCCAGCGCGGGCCCACACCATTCGAGATTCGTTGACACAACCGTGTCACGATAATTTTGACACGACAGGTCCGCCCCCAACCACGAACCCAGCATCGCCAAGTCTTCGTCGAACACCCCTTCGAGCTTCCTCTGCTGCTCACGGCTAAGACGCGGTCGATCCTTCATCTGCCAGACCCGTTTGATGCCGTCGCGCCAGCCCTGCGGGATAAACCGTCGCCTGACGAAATTCGATACGGGATTCCACACCAGTGCGTCACGTATCGGCGATTTGCGCAGCCGCTGACTCGACCGGTTGCGCTTATCGTCTTCCACCTGCCACCGCGGCTGGCCACGCCAACCGATAAACCGGCACACACGCTCAAACTCAACCTGCGGATCACGCACCACCCTCTCAAAAAAGACGGGCAGTATCCGCTCCGCGCCATACGCATCGAGATAAGGGCGCAGCTGCATGCTGTATCGGCTGTAATCGATCAACCGAGGAAGACGATCAACCGCTTGGTTAATCGACCCCGACACCGCCCGCTGCGTCCACTCGTGGATGTATTGCGAAATCAAGCGATCCACGGGGTGACGCATCACGTAAATCAGCTTCACATCCGGCAGATGTTGACGCATCCTCTCCACTGCCAACGGGTGCGTCGGCAGCTTCGTGTAATGCGTGCTCGATTCACCGCACATAGATTCGCCCACATCCACGAATAGCGACTCATACCATCCGATCCCGCGAGCAAATTGCTCGTCGTCACTGAAAAAGTTCGGCTCCTTGGGCTCACTCATACAAACGCCCGGCAACTTCGCCAGTTGCGCGTGTAGCGTGCTTGTCGCACATTTCATCGCACCGATAATGATGAAGTCAGGCCTGCCCATCACCACCCGTCCCTCCGCCACCACCACCACCACCACCGCCCGGCAGTCTCATCGGATCAAGCCAGTTGGCCCATATGTCGATCGCTTCACGATCACACGTATGACGCTCTTTCTTACCAAACGTCTCACGCAGCAGCGCCACAGCGCGACCGAACTCCCACAAAATGTTCGTCAGCCACAGCCCCGTTCGGCTGTAGTATTTTGCGAAGTAACGCGCACGCGACGCATAAAAGTACGCCGGCCGTCGCTTCAGTTTCTTTGTCAACTCTTTCACCGGACCGCTACCCCCACGCAGATGCACCACATGCGCCTTTGGCCAATACAGCACACCCCACCCCGCCTGCCTCGCGTGACGACAATAATCAATGTCGTCGTAGTACATAAAGTATCCTTCATCGAGCAACCCCACCTGCTCGATGACCGCTCTCTTGATTACCACACAGGCAAAGCTTATCCAATCCGGCTCAATCGGATCGTCACTGACAGGCAGCGTCCCCATGTGACCGGGGAACATGCGTGTGAGTACGCTGGTCCTGGCACCGGTCAGCAGCTCCGTGATCGGCGTGCGAAAATTGAAGCAGCTTTCCTGCGGTGTACCGTCGGGCCACTCCAGTCTCGGCCCGATCAGACCCAAACCAGGCTTGCTCTCCAACGCCTCTATCATGCAACCAATCGCACCGGGACGCGCCACCGTGTCGCTATTGATCAACAGGTAATACGACGCGTCGACCGTTCGGATACCGACGTTGTTCCCCGCAGCAAACCCACCATTAACCGGGCTGCACACCAGCCGCACCCATTTCTCCCATTTTTTCTCGACGATCATCTCCCTGATACGCTCGTCGGAACCATCGCCCGACGCGTTGTCCACCACCACCACCGCGTCTCGCTCCGGATCGACTTGGCCCTCCAACGACGCCAAACAGCCCTCGACCAAATCGGGCGTGCGGTAATTAATAACGATAATTGCCAGCCTCATGGTGCCGATGCCGAATAATTTGTTGTGATGACCGCCCTCACGCCACAATTGGGATTTGCCCGAAACGGTTACTTTAATGTCGCCCTGACTTGTTCGTTCACCCGCTGTTGTACTCGACGGCGCCACGCGAGTGTGCCAATCCGTTCCGCTAGCACCGACGCCGCCCACAGCGACCAACCCAGCCGACGCTGACGGCTACGAATTCCATGCCAACGATTCTGCACACTCAGCCACGCCTGCAGCCACACCCCCACCTCAAGCGGTGGCAATCCGCTCAACGCGTAACCCCGACGCACAAGCATCTCGCCCGCGCTCGCTTCTGCTAGCCTGATCTGAAACGGCGAAAGCTTACGCTCCCACTGCCTCACGATACTCACGTCAGGCGGGCCATAGGTCGTGTCTTTGTGATAATCCAACATTGCGGCGCTGTAAGGCAACCCAATAAATTCACACAAACCCTTCATGGTCTGCTCAAGATCACCAATCATCGATTCAAAAGTAACCTCGACACGCCGGTCTTCAGGTACCGCCGCACACAATTGGTCCCATTTATGCTCTGCATGCAGCCAACGCTCCGTCCCATACCATCCTGATCCCGCCCACCCCATCTGGATCACCGATTTCGCCACGTCGCGTCCGTCGCGCAAAAGATGGATAAAACGAGCATCCGGCCATATCCGTAGCAACCGATCCAAGTGACGGTGCACCGTCGCGCCGACCACCTGCTTACCGTCCCGCTGCTTACGCTCAACCAGAAAGCTATTGACCAACGACGGGTAATCCAAGCCGCGATCGATCTCGAAACCCGTCGCCTGGAATATCCTGTGCATCTCAAGCCATTGGTAATATTCTTCCAAGTCGGGCCACTCACCCTCATCCGACACACGGTCCACCACGTACTCAAACTCGTTACACCAGCTTAACTGCGGGTGATGGCTCAGAATCAGCCGCAGCAGCGTCGTACCCGACCGCTCCGCGCCCACCAGAAACACCGGCCTGATTTCCATTTTATGTTCGGATGACATTAACGACTCGTTCTCTTTATAAGTCCGCACAACACCGGCACGCTACGCTACGGGATGCCACGATCACTATTTACACAAACGCCCGAACAGACGCCGACCGACGCGCGTTTGCCTCTCTCGCCGAATTGGCAATAACGTATCGGTACCCCACCCGCATCGTCGGCGGACGAGCATGGAGTATCGAAACGATCGCCCCCACCATCACCGTATAAATCGGATTAGGAAACCCATTCATCAACCAATCCATCATGTACAACGGCACCAACACCGCCATCACAGTAACAGGCGCGTAATTGGCGGACATTAACGTTTTCACGTCGAGGCGTTTGACCAAAAGAACCGTTGGCAAAAGCATCCCCACCATCCACGATCCTAAACCCACCACCCCATGCATCCCCATCATGATCACCCAAAGCCCATCCGTTAAGGATTGGTTCCTGCCTTGCTCGTCGTAGATCCTGTTGCGCCCCCATCCCCCCCACCCAAACAACGGTCGCCGCAATGCCTTAGCAGATAGCTGGCCGTCGTTTTCTAGCCGAGTGGCTAGCGACGACGCACGCTGTGCGCTTATGTGACTCACCATGTCCGTCAGAATCTCACCCGTAAATAGACCGCTGCTCCGCAAAGTAACGTACGAACTGGGCACCAGCACAAGACAAAATATCAACAACTTCGTCCGCATGGTACGCGTACCAAACAACACACCCACACCCATTATCATCATCGCCCACGCACCCAACGCTCTACAGAGGATCGATACGATCAGCAACGGGACTGCCAAGTACGATATGCGCATCCCGAACAATTGTTTTAGTGAACCTGTCGCCCACAGCCACACACCTATCAATGACGCGGTCATCATCCAGATACCCAGTTCAATCCCGTGTGCCAGGAATCCCGCAGGCCTGTACCCACCAAACCGATACGCGGTGTGCCACATGAACGAGGAAAAACCATACACGTTTAAATGGAGCGTCGGCCCCATGCGCATCTCCCACACGCAGATAGGGATGTACGCCAGCCCACCGATGAATATACCAATGGCCAAGCTGCGGATGGCGGGCAGGTTCGTAAAATATATCCGCCCAAGATAGTATGGAATCCCCCAAAGAAATACCATCCTAAGCGAGCTCGACACCCCGTCATAAAATCCCAAACCGTTGCTTATTGACGAGCACATCGGAACCACCGATACAACCGCCATGGGTAGGTCTATCAACTTCGGACGAAACGCCCACAACCGCTTCGTGTCAAAGAGCAGAATCCCTATCAAGGCCGCAAAAGATACGGATGTGGCCTTTGTAATATCAGGCAACCCGGGAAGACTTATGCCCCCCACCGGCAATATCAGCCAGCCCGTGATGTAGTTCGCAATCATCGCCCGATGCGGCACCATCGCCGCGAACATGCCGGCTCCGATACCGATCCAAACAATTACAGCTATCTCATCGGGTATATACATAGGAAATACGACAAAAACCTATTCTTCACGCCCTAGACACGCAGATGTCAATATCTATGACAACCAACGAGACACAGACATCACCTACCGACGACGCTATTCCAGCCAACCGTCCAGTGACCGATCGAGAAACTTCTCAAGATTACGCGTAGGCTCGGCAAATCGGCCTACCAACTTCCGGCGTACCTCTGCCGTCAAAGACGGGATCTGCCGCTTATGTGATTCAATCCCTCGCCGGCTTAGTGCTTTGGAATTTGTTAACCACGACCTGACGCCACCCCGCACCGCTTCGGGAACCACACGCTTCAGCAACGAAAACCCAGGCGTGGCACGCAAGCGATTGAGTATGTTCTTCGCCCTGACCCGCCTCATCCTATCCCCCCACTCGTTGGCGGCTACAGGCCCATGGGCCAAAAGATCTATCGGATCCAAACCAAGAAAACGCTGCGTTTGATCCAATACCCCAGCCGGGTCTTTCTTCAGATCATCAAACAAGAGGAACAGAAATCGATCCCGTGAAAAACACTTCAAATATTGCTCGATCTGCTGAAGGTATAAGCTCGCGTCGACAATCTCACCGATCTCCTCCAACGCTTGTTCTACCGGAATGATCGGCCCCTCACCGTGGATCGTACGCTCCTCCATCATGTGTCGGTAATGTGAATACGCCCGGTCGACAGGATGCCGCATGAGATAGATCAGCTTCACCTCTGGCACATGCTGAGCGATCCGACCCGCCACGTCACCGAAGTGAGGCCACCGGCTATAACACGCCGACGCCTCTCCACAGATTTGATCGTCCTGAGCCTCAGCAAACAGTGAACGGTACCAATCCTCCTTCACCAAAAACTTGCTTTCCTTGCTGAAGTATTGCGGTTCCTTCGGCGTACACATGAAGACCTTCGGGTGACGACACAGATATTCATAGAATGTGGTCGTTCCCGACTTCATCGCCCCGATGAGGATAAAATTCGGCCACCGCCCCACACCTTTAGCTCCGCCAACGCCGCTCTGACTCATCTTGCCCATTAACGCTCACCTTCCCTCATAATTCCCTTCGTCGCTGTTCGCCGATCACTGACGCATCAGCGCAACCGCGATCGCCACAGATGTCATCGCAAACGCCACGCCATCGAGCTTCGGCAACCACACGCCATACTTTCGTATTAGCAAAACTGTCACGAAATATTCAAACAGCCGAGACACCCCCACGCCGATCAACAACCCCGCCACGCCACCCAACGCGCCACCGATGCACATACCCCCGATAAAGAACACCGACCGCATCACCTGAAGGAGCATGTGCCGAAACGAATCGCCCTTTGCCAGCAGCACCCGCTCCGTCGTTATCGACACCACACTCACCGCTGTACCCGCAGCCAATATCTGCAGCATCCAACCCGCCTCCCAGTAACGCTCGTCGTAAAAAAAACGCACAATGTCCTGACCTAAAATCAACATCGTCCATACGATCGGCAGCGCCGCGCTAAGCAATACCCATCGCACCCGAAATATCTTATCCCGACAATGTGCCAGATCACGCTTAAACAGCAGCTTGTAAACCGGGAATAACACCTGGTTCGACAGTGACCGCAGCGTCAACAGGACAAACCCCGACAGAAGAACCGCGATTGAATAGACGCCGAATTCCTCGACCGACAACAGCTTTCCAAGCACTAGGCGGTCTCCCTGCAGCAACACAAACGTAAACGCGGTGCTGATGAATATCCACCTTCCGAACCGAATCAGGCTGCGCCACGCTTCACGATCAAAGCCAAACCTGTTTCGATAATCCGCAATCATAAAATGACTCAGCACCGCTGTAGTCACCG
Organism: Planctomycetota bacterium; assembly: GCA_024276075.1. Taxonomy (GTDB): domain Bacteria; phylum Planctomycetota; class Phycisphaerae; order Phycisphaerales; family Phycisphaeraceae; genus JAJRXX01. The sequence continues at coordinate 1,317 of JAJRXX010000033.1, read as the reverse complement.
CACGAGACAGCACCCCACCGACCAACGCCCATACCGACGGATACAAAAACGCCCAGACAATCATCACCGTTAATGCCACCACCTGGCTAATCAAGTCCAAAGTGACTTTCTTCCCAGGCTCCACGTGACGAATCAACGTGTACTGTGCAGTCGAGCCAAATCCCAGGATCAGCGTATAAAGCCCAACCACAGGCATCATGTACAGCAGCTCCGGCGCCTCGTAAAATACCGATACCGGCCAAGCAAGAACACATACACATACCCACAACGCAACCCCTCGTATCACCTGAATCGTCCACGCCGTGTTCAGATACGCGGGGTCGTCTCCCCGCTCGTCGTGCACGATACTGCCCCGCAGACCGATATCCGAAAACATCTCCAACCCCTGAACACATATCTGTATCAACGCCATCAACCCAAACGCTTTTGGGAATAACAACCTGGTTAATACGAGATTCGACCCCAGGCGTATGGCATGGGCCATACCCTGCCCAACGAGCGTCCATGTTGACGCACTGATCATCTTGGCTTTCAGAGACGGCGGCGCGGGGCCAACCACTTTCTCAGAATCCGAGACCACCGGGCCCATGCTAGATCGTTCGGATTTTGTGTAGGTCATTGCTTACCGATTAATTAGATCAAACACGGCTTATTCACTTACGAAACAACCACCATTATCTTCAACTTCGCTTCAATATCCACGAACAATGGATTTTCGAATTGACAATAAAATCGATCTTTGGATCGATCCTAGCCACAACAACAATTAAATAACAACGCGAAATAACAACGCGAGCTTAACCCACAGGCGTCTCGCCTATTTTTATCCGTCATAGGCGAGGCAAACCAAGGACGCAATCACGCCCATGCCCGACAAATCGTATCGTGCTTAGAATAGTCACTCGCCGCCTCGTCCTTGGCGCGTTGGCTACCACCAAGACGATCCAGCAACAGACAGGGTGCTTCGATTAGAGCATTTTCGTTTTTGATCGCAACAGATTCCCACGACGAGCCGCAACCGTCAGGCAACGGTCTCTTAACGCAGGGTTGTAATCAAACATAAAAACGCTCTAAAGCGATCCGCAATCTCTACAGACATTCGAAAAAGACGCCCCGCCTGGAAACAACCCCACCTCCGAGCAGCAAAGACCGCCACTCTTCGCCATCAATCGAAAGACGGCGTGAGCGAAAACCCGACTCGTATGTAACTGGTAACAGCTTGTGTGGTGTATTGCGTACGCCAATTGACCTTCGACTGCTGCTTGGCTTCGCTGATAAAAGCATCGAGCGTCGCCTGACCCCCGATGCTCGCGTGGT
>JAJRXX010000032.1 GCA_024276075.1 Planctomycetota bacterium | reverse complement strand
TAGAGCAACTTGCGTAATTATTCTCCATCTCCCCAAGAAGAAGGCAGGTCAATGACCTGCCCTACTCCAGAACTGACATGGCGATTATTTATGCAAGGTGCTCTAGAACAACTGGCGTCAATATTTTTCATCTTGATTGGATAGTAGGTGTAATACGCATTGCGTATCATTCCAGCGCGTTGTAAGTGATGTAAGTTATTGTCTGCCCTGTTTTCGCGTTCGTAGACACCGCGCGAGTATTAATTTGAATTGGTATAACAAACATCTGTATTTCACGGCTTGCAAGCAAGCCGTGCCACCCGGTCAATGAAGATTAATGACGCCAGTTGCTCTAAACCCCAAACAAAACAACTTTCGCCACACCGTTTCCACAGCCTCATGCGTCACGGCGACGACGCGCCATGGCCCACAACCCCGCCAACCCCAGCACCGCTGTGGTACCAGGCTCGGGGACGATGGCTATCGTGCCGTTGATTGATAGAGCCGACACATCAAACGAAAGCCCACTACCCAGTGACGGGAGCAGGATGTGATCGAAATCACCCGCCATCACCGCCGCATCGAATAGGTCGAACGTATCGCCCAACGATGGCAAGAACCCATCGATTAGCTGAACGTCAAGGATGCCGTTGAGGGGCAACGCTCCGGCGACATTGATCGCGTCGTATTCGTCGCCACGCAGACGCCCGCCAAGTTCCATTACGAGCGTTACATTGTCACTGAGTTCCAGATCACCGCCGAAATTGACCAGTCCAGGGCTATTTCCAGGGCTAAAGGTTCCCTCATACCGCACCGTTCCGTTTCCGGTATACGGGCCTGCTCCGGTGACGTCCCCAAAGAATACCGCGATACTTCCGCTACTCACTCGGATCTCGGTTCCGGTGTGATCGACGTCATCGAAGAATGTCAGCCGAGAATTACCGGTGACGATAATCGTGTCTTGATTGTTCACGTCCCCGAGGATGTCGGTATCACCGCTGAACGCCAGGGTCCCGATCTTGTTCGACAAGGTGCCCTGCACGATTAGCGTACCGTGCCCGGCAATACGCCCGGGTAACGGAACCGCACGGAGGTCTCCGTTAATCAGGTCGCCTTTAACTTCAAGCGTCCCGCCAAGCAGTTCGATCTGGGCCGGGGTGGTTGCGGTGTTGCTATTCGACACACTCGTCGCGCCCACGGGATCGTCGACGGTGAGCTTATCGCCAACCGCCACGCGTAGGGTTCCAGCGTTGAATACCGTCGCAGCGACCAGACCATCACCACTGATCAACCCACCGGGGTTGTTAGATAGCGACGAACTCACTTCGACTACGCCCCCGTTAACCAATTCGATGGTCGCATTGTTAAAGACTCGGCTGGCTGCTTTGATCTTCCCGCCGATCTGGATCGATCCGTTATTCGTCAGATTTTTCCCCACATCGAGGTCGCCATTGCCTTCGATCTGACCGTTGTTGACCATGTTCGTCTGAGCGATGACCTGCAGGCTGTCGGCGAGATCGATGGTTCCACCGAGCGTAAATGTAGATTCCTGAGAAATAAATGACCCGTCTCCGGTGATGCGCCCGGATGCTTGGATATCCGTGGAGTTGCTGACGATCATCACCCCCGTGGAGCCGATATCCAGCGTACCGGTCCCGATCCCCGCCCCGAGGGTAAAGTCTTCGGTGACGATCGTGTTGAACAGCCCGGAGATGGTACCCCCGAATTGAGGCTGGATTGCGATCGATGCCGCGTTCGAGGGGGGTGCCGCTGAATCTTGCCAATTAGCAGAAGAAAAAAAGCTCCCCCCTGACACACCCGTCCATACCACATCGGCAATCGAGAACTGGTAGTTGTCTACCCCGAATGCGTTTGAGGCTCCACTGATTTTCTGAATCCGCACCGAGTCCACGAATTGCGTAAAGGTGAGCTTTCTCCACTCCCCATCAACGTCTCCTGTGGTCACGATGAAGATGGACTGAGTTTCGACCACCGCGCCATTGCGAAAACCCGTTGCCCTGACCTGTATATTGGTAGTCGATCCAAACTCCGGGACCCCCACATCGACACTGAAGTTACTCATGTCTTTATCGAAATTGATCGTCGGTGAGCCTGTAAAACTCGTATTGATGCCCAATAACGCTGACCCGTTGGTCCCACGCAGCTCCCAGTTGCCAGCGTCACCGTTGCCCTGCCCGCCTACGACCCCAAAATACTGCCCGGTAAACGTCACGCCCAAGTCCGTTTGGTAGTACGTCGCCGGGTTGCTGCTTTCACCCAGATCAGCATACGCATCGTCGAAATTGATGGTCGCCGCCGCCACGTCTTGATAGGTCATGCTCAAGACCGCAACCGCGGCGAGCCCTGCAATGATTGATCGATGATGCTTCATAACTTCTCCCTTAACTGTTACGGCTTATTGATGAGAACGCGCACCTTGAAGGCACCTCGACCTCACCTCCGACCCGACGGATCATCTCCCAGGACGCGTATCTTTTGATTGTAGCCCGACAGGAGTAGAAAATCGACATTTAGCGGATAAACCGCTGTTGAAGCCGTCCCGTTAAACCTGTGCCAATCAGCGGTACAGAGCAATTAGATAATCGTGGGCCAACGGGATTGTGCGTATACCTAAGCATCCACCGTTAGCACACTCTCCCCCTGAGTTATTCACATCCAGAACCTGTTTGAGGTATCATGGCTACCCTCAAAAGCCCCCGCCAAATTAGTAACGATCCTCTAAAACCATCCCCGACAACGCCTGTCCCACATGCTTTGGATCGTAAATGACGCCCTTTACACAAGGATACTTCAATGTGGGTTCGAGCCTGTTTATTACTCCTGTTTCTAACGATTGGACTTGGTGGGTGTGAGCGTGACGAGATCCAAGCCTATCAGGCACCGAAAGACGCGCCACGTATAGGACTCGCTACCGCGGCAACCCCGGCTGCTGGCGCAAGGCGTCCCGAGATGACGTGGACGGTACCGAAGGGTTGGCGGCAATTACCGGGTGAGCGAGCGATGCGGGTGGCGACGTTTGAGGCGACCAGCGGCGCAAACACCGTGGAGGTCGCGGTGTCCGCATTTCCCGGCCGCGCAGGCGGGCTGCTGTCAAACATGAACCGTTGGCGTGGCCAGCTTAACCTCGACCCGATTGCTCAGGACGATGTGAGTGAGCATCTGACGCCGTTTTCTAAAGGTAACTTGCGGGGCTTTGTACTGGACATGATCGGTCGGGGCGGGGGTAACAACAATGCGCCCAAGCGAATGATCGGTGCCATCATCGAAGACGGCGTGAGTATGACGTGGTTCGTCAAGGCGATGGATGAACCGTCGAAACTCGATGATCACAAGGCCTCGATCGTTGGCTTCGCGCAATCATTCCGTTTGGCTGGTGGTGCAAACAGTGCTAGCGGCGGCGCTGGCGCGGGTCAAGGGCCGAGTGAGGGATCAGCGGGACACAACCACAGCGATCATGCTGGTTGGCAAATACCTGCGCATTGGAAACCAGACTCCAACCCATCAACCATTCTGATGGCGGCTTACGACGCTAAAAACGCAGCCGGCGAGGTGCGGATTACGGTCACAGCATTGAAAGGCGACGGTGGAGGCGTGCTGCCAAATATCAATCGTTGGCGCAATCAACTTGGCTTGGCGCCTGTGGCTCGGATCGACGATCAGCCGACGCAGCGGATCGGGGGTCAGGCCATGGTGGTAGACCTGTTAGCTGCGGATGATGGCTCGGGTGCGCGTCAGCGAATGGTGGTGGCGACGCTGCCGAGGCAAGGCAACACCTTATTCATTAAGATGGCCGGCATAAATGAGGCTGTAGAAAAAGAGAAACAGGCGTTTGAACAGTTGGTCTTGTCCAGCGGTTCGCCGCACACCCACCCGTGAACCCAAACGTGAAAAAAACGTTTCAACCCCTTGCGTCGCTGCAGCTGACGGTTGTGTTGTTTGCCATGGCGATGTTCCTGATCTTTGCGGGGACCTTGGCCCAGGTGCATCAAGGGATATGGACGGTGATGCGTCTGTATTTTCGCAGCTTTGTAGTTTGGATAGACCTGCAATTGTTCGTGCCCATCAATATCGCGGAGATACCTGGACGCTTTCCGTTTCCGGGTGGATTCGTCATCGGCACGCTGATGATGATCAACCTGATAGCGGCGCACAGCATGCGGTTCAAGCTCACATCGAAGCGTGCGGGTATTCTTATTTTGCACATGGGGATTGTGCTGCTGCTGGTCGGCGAACTGATCACAGCGGTCTTTGCCCAAGAAGGCAACATGACGATCGACGAAGGCAGCTATGCGAACTACACCGAAGACATCCGGCAAGCCGAGCTAGCGGTGATCGATGCATCTTCGCCGGACTACGATCAAGTCGTGGTGATTCCCGAATCAATCCTCGTTGACTATGGAGATCCAATCCGCGATTCGCGGCTACCTTTTGACGTGACGGTGATCGAGTGGATGCCCAACTCGAGGCTGTTCGGACCAATGGGTGCCCCACCCGGTTTGAAACCGAGAGCCACTGCGGGAACCGGCAAAGGCGTCGTTGCGCAGCGAATTGCGCGAGCGACGGGTGTTGATGGCCAGAATGTCGACGCTCCCTCAGCCTATATAAAGCTGTCACACGAAGGACAATCGCTGGGGACTTGGCTCGTCTCGCTGTACCTCGACGACGCCCAGCGCGTAACTGTGGGTGGCAAATCGTACAAACTCTCGTTGCGGTTCAAGCGTGACTATAAGCCTTACACGATGCACCTGATTGACTTCCGCCACGATAAATTTGTGGGCACACAGAAACCCCGCAATTTCTCGAGCCTCATCCGATTGGTTGACCCGGTTAACCGTGAAGATCGTCAGGTATTGATCTACATGAACAATCCGCTGCGATACGGCGGAGAGACGTTTTATCAGTCGGCATTTAAAGAAGGCGATACCGGTACGATCTTGCAAGTTGTGCGCAACCCGGGGTGGCTGCTGCCTTACATCTCATGCACGCTCGTGTCGGTGGGAATGCTGCTGCACTTCGGCCTGAACCTAACCAAATTTGTTCGGAAGGTCGGGTTATGACGTCACCTGGGCGGGCATTCCCATGGATTGCGGTTTTACTGGCGTCGGCGTTCCTGCTAAATCATGCGCGTCCCGCCAAAAACAATGGGCCTTATGATTTCCAGCAGATTAGGCGGATTCCCGTCTCCGCGGACGGCCGTGTCAAGCCACTCGATACCGTGGCGCGCAACAGCCTCATGATCATCAGCGGTCGTCAGACGTTTCGATTAAACGGCTTGCGGCAGCCCGCCATCCGCTGGTTAGCAGACACGATCGCCCGACCTGAACAATCGCGTGGCTACGACGTTTTCCGGATCGATCACCCCGATGTGCTGGCGTTGATGGGCCTGACGCACGCCGACGGGAAACGCTTTAGCTTCGATACGATCATGACGCACCAGAACACGATCTCGAAGCAAGCGCAGCAGGCCATGCAGATCACCGGCAAAAAGCGCAATCCTTTCCAGAAACATCTGCTCAAACTCTACCGCCACTTGATCCTATTTAGCCGACTGTCACAGCTAGACACGCCCTACACAGTGCCCCCTGTAGACGGCCGCGAGTCGTGGGAACCCATGTCTAAAATCATGCACGCTGTCCACCAATCTGATAGCAACATGCCCGCCTCAGCCGCCTACATCACGTCGATTATGTCAGCGTACAATCAGAACGACCCGCAACGATTCAACCGCATCGCGTCTCAATACCACCACTATCTCAAAAGCCTGATGCCTCGTGACGTACGCAAGACAGGGTATGAGATATTCTTCAACGATTTTGAACCGTTTTATCTCGCGACGGTCCTGTACGTGATCGCGTTTGTTCTAGCATGCATGTCGTTTTTGCTGCGTTGCTTGTCCCGACCAGTTTGGCCCGAGTCTTTGGGCAAGGCCGCAGTCTGGCTGCTTATATTAACGTTTGTGGTTCACACGTTCGGGCTGGGGTCGCGGATTTACCTCCAGGGACGCCCGCCTGTCACAAACCTCTACTCCTCGGCTGTGTTCATCGGATGGGGTTGCGTGCTATTAGCGTTGTTCCTCGAACGGTTGTTTCGGCTGGGACTGGGCAGCATCACCGCTGCGGTGATTGGGTTCGTGACGTTGATCATTGCGCACAATCTCGGCGGTGACGGCGACACGATGGAGATGATGCAGGCTGTGCTGGACTCGAACTTCTGGCTGTCGACACACGTCATCGCGGTGACCGTGGGTTATTCGGCGACGTTTCTGGCAGGATTCTTGGCGATCTTGTTTATCCTGCTGGGCGTATTCACACCTGTGCTCAAGCCCGAGCTATTTAAATCGTTGGGCAAAATGGTCTACGGCGTGGTCTGCTTCGCCATGCTGCTGAGCTTTGTTGGAACCGTGCTCGGTGGCATCTGGGCCGATCAATCGTGGGGACGGTTCTGGGGCTGGGACCCGAAAGAAAACGGCGCTGTGCTGATCGTCCTGATGAATGCATTGATCTTGCACGCACGATGGGGCGGCATGATCCGTGAACGAGGAATGATGGTCCTGGCCATCGCTGGGAATATCATCACAAGCTGGTCCTGGTTCGGCACCAACATGCTAGGCGTCGGGCTGCACTCCTACGGCTTCATGGACTCAGCGATATTCTGGATGTTCGCTTTTGTTTGCAGCCAACTACTGTTGATGGGGCTCGGCATGCTGCCGACTAAGATGTGGCGCAGCTTTTCCAAACCCGAAGCCCAACAGCCTACGCAGCCAACCCCCTCTGTTTAACGAATTGCTATATTTTAATGTCCTCTATTAAAATCGACTCCAGCAAAGCCATACTGGGCTGTGACGACCTATTCAGAATTAGACGCTACAATAACCCGCAATCGAAGTCCGATTAAAGCACTGGTAAACCATCGCCGACTAAGTAACTATCTGATGGTCTTATTGTCCAATACATCTTTAACCAGAGCGATGGTCGTTCTTTTACTGCTTGGCCAGTTCATAACGTCTCTGTTGGGCACGTTCCTGGTTCAATGCGCCGACAACCACGGCCACAAAGCGATTGAGGTTGTCCACGTCGGCTCGTGCCAATCCATCGCATCGACAATGGGCAGCGACCATACAGCCAATGTTTTACTGAACAGTGAAACGTGCGTAGACGTCTCCTTCAGCCTGCCAGTCGTTATCACCCGTAAAACGCATCGAGCCATCGTTCCGATGCCAGCGTATATCACGCATTCGATTGCTGAACTGCCACAGCGTCCTTTACCGATCGACGCCACGACAAATCACGTCCTCCTTGCTCACCCAGCGCAACTGCTTGCCCGTAGCGTCATCCTGCTGATTTAGCGAAGCCACTCCCGAAGCGTTCGTTTATCCGCGTCGCAGGACCGCCACGCGCGTTCCCTTACATCGACACGCTGACGTTTTTGATGATTGCGTACGATTTCGCAGGATTGATTCATGAAACATGCACTTAGCCTTTTCTTTTTAACCGCTGTCGGCGTGGGGTTGTGTGGTTGCGCCGGATCGGTGCTCAATGACGACTACTGGACGCAACGGCGACCGCTCGGTAAGTCTTACGCCACTTTCAAGCCGCCCAGTGGCGATCATTCGAACACGGCTAAACGTAGCTATCGCGTTGTTGCCGAACACGAAGGCAATATCTCGCTTCGTGAGGCGCTAGCGGCAGCATTACTGCGAAACCCGGGGCTGGCCACTTTCGCCTATAGCATCCGGGCTGCGGAGGCGCGGACGCTCCAAGCGGGGCTCTGGCCAAACCCGGAAGCAGAAGCGGAATTTGAAAATTTTGCCGGGTCCGGTAGCACATCAGGTTCTGATGCCCTGGAGACGACAATTTCGCTCAGCCAGACCATTCCGCTCGGTGGCGATATCGAACACCGTCGCCGACGCGCCCAATTACGTGGTGAGTTGGCGGGGTGGGACTATGAAGCCGCTCGAATCGCTTTGTTAACCGAAACGACACAACGATTCGTAAATGTCCTTGCCGCCCAGCGCCAAGTCGAATTGGCACAGGAATCGGTTGCGATCGCCCAGCAGGTTCAAGATTCGATCAATCGCCGCGTCGACGCCGGCGACGCCCCCCCTGTTGAACGTTTGCGTGCCGTCGTACCGGTGGTGGCGGCCAAGATTGAGCTCCAGGGCGCCCAACGGGCACGGGATGCAACCCGACTGCAACTTGCATCGACTTGGGGCAGCACGCTGCCACGTTTTACGAACGCGGTGGGCGATCTCAACAACATACAACCCGTACCGCCTGCTTCAGCATTGGTCACATTGGTGAATCAAAACCCCGACGTGGCACGTTGGGCGGTGGAAATTACCGCACGTCAAACAGAAATAGCGCTTGCCAAAGCTCAGGCTGTGCCTGACCTGACCGGCACCATTGGTTATCGGCGCCTCAACGAGTCCGACGACGACACTTTGGTTGCGGGGATTTCAATTCCGCTTCCCATCTTCGATCGTCGACAGGGCGACATTCTTGCTGCAAGGCTCGGCGTCGCATCAGCTCATCAGGAGCGCCGGGCGGCCGAATTGCGGGTGCAGGCTGCACTGGCCGCTGCTTACGCCCAGATTACGACCGCCCACAGCAACGCGGTCATACTCCGTGACCATGCACTGCCCCCGGCCACCGAGGCGTACGAGGCGATCCGGCGTGCGTTCGATCAAGGCGATCTAGGTTTTCTTGACGTGTTGGACGCGGAACGAACGCTGATCAACTTTCGACAGCAATACCTTGACGCATTGGCTGCCTACCACAAAGCAGTGGCGCAGATCGAAGGTTTGATTGGTCAACCGCTCCCGAATGTTGCCAGCGAAACCACAATCCCAACTGAATCTCAAACAACCAACGTTGGAGACGAATCGTGATAAAAACCAAACAAATCGGTGTATTCATCGTGCTATGTCTCGTGACTGGATTCACGACCGCTTTATCCACAGATGTTTCCCCGACCACGTCGTTGGCCATCGGCGCCCAACACGATCACGGCACGCAAACGCACGAAGACCACGACGGACACGACGACACGGAAAACAATCAGACCAAACTCGATGACCACGCCGACCACGCACATGAAGACAGCCACGCTGAAGAAAGCACGCACAAAGACCATGACGGCCATGAGGGTCACAACGACGAAGAAGGCGTCATACGAATTACCCCGTCCGTGGTTGAGGAATACGATATCAAGGTCGAACGTGCCCGCCGCGGCAAGCTTGGCCAAACACTTCGGCTACCGGGCGAAGTCGTGTTCAATGCCGACCTGGTCGCTCATGTCACTCCGAGTGTCGCGGGAATCGTAGTGGAAGTGACCAAAAGCGTGGGAGACCGCGTCGAGGCAGGCGAGATATTGGCGGTGCTCAACAGCCGAGAACTCGCCGGCGCCAAAAGTGAATATCTGGCTACCCAGGCACGCCTCGAATTGGCCCAAGAAAACCTGATTCGCGACGAAAGATTGTTCAAGGACAAAATCGGTACCGAACGCAAGGTGCTCGTATCCCGGCAAGCGGTCCGTGAGACCCAGATCGCACGGAACTTAGCCGAGCAAAACCTACACGCACTGGGCCTTACAAATGAAGAGGTCCGAGCGATATTCGACGCGATAGATACGTCACTGAGTCGATACGAACTGCGCACCACGATCAGCGGTCTTGTGATTGCACGGGAAGCCACACGGGGTGAAGTGATCAACGACCAACCGAAGCAATCACCTTTTATCGTGGCTGACATGTCGAGCGTGTGGGTAAACCTGACGGTGTACCAGCGTGACTTGGCGCGGGTACGGGCCGGCATGCATGTACAGATCGAGTTCGGTCACGGCATCCCCAACGCCAGCGGGACGATCGCCTTCATCAGCCCCGCGATAGATGAACAAACACGCACCGCCACAGCGAGAATCGTGTTGCACAACCCACAAGGCCAGTGGAGGCCGGGCCTGTTCGTGACCGGTCACGTAGCGATGGACGAGTCCGCATCAGCCGCCATTGTCGTCCCGCGCACAGCATTGCAAATCGTCGAGGGCAAAACGGTTATTTTCGTGCAAACTCAAAAAGGATATGAGCCTAGACAAGTGCGCGTTGGCAAGACTAACGCTACGCACATTGAGATTGTAAAGGGCCTTGGTCGCGGCGACCGCTACGTGTCCAACAATGCCTTTACGCTCAAAGCCGAGCTGCAGAAAGGTGCGTTTGGCGACGGCCACGCCCACTGACTTATCGCTCTAAAGGATAAACCCCCATGATTGAGAAAATGATAGATTTCGCGATGCGCGGCCGACTGCTGATCATCGTCTTAACTGTATTGGTAATGGCAGCCGGTTACTGGAGCTACACCCGTCTGCCCGTGGATGCGTTTCCCGACGTATCGCCGAATCTGGTACAGGTATTTACTGTCACAGAGGGTCTGGCGCCCGAAGAGATCGAGATGTATGTGACCTATCCCGTCGAAGCTGCGATGACCGGCCTTCCGGGTATCGAGAAGATACGATCGGTCTCCAACTTCGGGCTCTCCGTTGTTAATGTATATTTTGAAGACGGTCTAGATATCTACTTCGCCCGCCAACTCGTCGGCGAACGATTGCAGGAAGCGAGAGAGCAGATACCCGAAGGATTCGGCGATCCGGGGATGGGGCCGATTTCGACAGGCATGGGCTTGATTTTCTTCTATTACCTCGAAGACTCCACCGGCAAGTATTCGCTCGAAGAACTCCGGACCATGCAGGACTGGATCGTCAAGTTCAACTTGCAAACAGTGCCGGGGGTAACAGAAGTACTGGGTATCGGGGGTCAAGAAAAGCAATACCACGTCGTAGTCGACTCCGCATCGCTGCTGCGATTTGACCTGACACTCGGCGCTGTCATTGAACGTATCGAAGCCAACAACGTCAATGTAGGCGCCCAGTTTATTGAGCAAAACAACGAAGAATTAGTAGTCCGTAGCGTCGGCCTGGCTACCAGCATCAATGATCTCAATAGTATCGTTGTCAAGACGGTCGACGGCCGACCAATCTATCTGCGCGATCTGGCAGAGGTGCGAATCGGGGGGGCAATCCGTCGTGGGCTTCAGACCCGTAACGGCGAGGGCGAAGTCGTCGCCGGGATGGTCATCAAACTCTATGGCACCAATGCTTCTACAGTCATCGAAGCGGTGGAAAAACGGATCGAGAAAATTAATCGGACCTTGCCGCAGGGTGTAAAGATTGTCCCTTACTATCAGCAAAAAGACATCGTCGTTGCTGCGGTCAACACGGTGACCAACTCGTTAATCATGGGCATTGCCCTGGTCGCGCTGGTTTTACTCATTTTCATGGGCGGTTTTCGTCCAAGTCTGGTGGTGGCACTTGCGATCCCGTTCTCGGTTCTATTTGCCTGTCTGGCGATGGGTTATTTCGAAATATCGGCCAATCTCATGTCACTGGGCGGTCTGGCTATCGCCATCGGCATGATGGTCGATGGCACAATTGTGATGGTCGAAAACATTGATCGCGTGCTTCGGGAATCAACCTCATCCGAGTCACGCACACAGGCCATCGTTCGAGCGTGCCGTGAGGTCGGTCGACCGATTACATTTGCCATTTCAATTATTATTATTGTTTTCCTTCCCCTGTTTACACTTCAAGGCGTTGAAGGCAAGACGTTTCGACCACTGGCCTATACTGTAGCACTGGCGATGCTCGGTTCGTTGATTTACGCTTTGTTCGCCGCGCCGGTCTTTAGCGATCTGCTGATGCGGCGGCCCCAAAAAGGACCTGATGGCGATCACCAAGAGCCGCTGATCGTTCGTTTAATTCTTAAGCCTTATCGCCCCGCCGTCTGCTTCTTCGTGCGATCGCGAGGGGCTGCGGTTGGCTTGGCAGTGTCCTTACTCATAATCGGCGTCATTATCTTTCCATTTCTCGGATCGGAATTCACACCCAAGCTCAATGAGGGCACGATTGTCGTCCGACTTACGATGGCACCGTCGATCTCACTCGAAGAAAGCAAGCGAAACACACTCCTTGTCGAGCGTCGACTTCTTGCCATCCCTGAGGTTATTACAGTAACCAGCCGAGTTGGGCGCGGCGAAGTCGGTGCTCACGCCGACCCCATTAACTCAGCGGAAATGTATGTCATCCTCAAGCCCAAGGACCAATGGCGACAGGCGGGAAATCAGGAATTTGTCGAAGAGCAAATCCGTGAGACCGTAGAAGGCCTCCCTGGTATCCAAGCCAATCTAACACAGCCCATTGAGATGACCGTGGACGAGCTGCTCGAAGGCGTCAGAGCAGAACTTGCCATCAAGCTGTTTGGCGACGATCTCGAAACACTCGTCGTCAAAGCAAACGAGATATCAGAAGTGGTGGAGCAGGTACCCGGAGCAGTCGATTTGCAGGTCGATCAGGTGACCGGCACACCACAACTTCTCATTCGACCGAACCGTGAGGCGGTGGCTCGTTACGGCCTAAACCTCGCCCAGGTACAAGAACTGATCAGCACAGCAGTGGGTGGCGTCTCGGCTGGAGAAATATTCGAAGGCATCCGCCGATTCGAAATTTATGTTCGCTTTGCGTCCCAAGCACGCGAAACGATCGAGGCTATCGAAAACATCCTGATCAAAGGGCCACGCGGCGAACAGATCCCGCTTGCCCAGCTTGCGGCAGTACGCCGCATCGAAGGGCCACGACAAATTACCCGCGAAAACAATCAACGCTTCATCACTATTCAGAACAACGTCATTGAGCGAGATATCGGTTCGTTTGTCGCTGAAGCCCAAGAAGCTATCGATAAAAATGTCGAACTGCCTCCAGGCTACTTCGTAACCTGGGGCGGCCAGTTCCGTCTTCAACAAGAGGCAAACAAACGACTGGTGATTGTCATACCCATCACGCTACTAATCATTGCCATCCTCCTGTTTAGCAGTTTCAGTTCCATCAAAAACACGGCGTTGATCTTGCTCAACATTCCTTTAGCGCTGGTCGGCGGCGTGATCGGCTTGTGGCTATTCGGTGAAAACCTTTCGGTGCCGGCTTCGGTCGGGTTCATCGCGCTGTTTGGGATCGCTCTTGAAAACGGTATGGTGCTGATCACCTATCTAAACCAGCTTATTGAAGAGGGCCAACCGATTGACGAAGCGTCTATCCAAGGCGCATTGCTGCGTGTCCGGCCGGTGCTCATGACCGCAGCGACGACTGCGCTGGGACTGATCCCACTGCTGATGGCAACCGGTACGGGCAGCGAAGTACAGCGTCCGCTGGCGATCGTCGTCATCGGCGGGCTGGTGACTTCCACCATCCTAACTCTCTTGGTTCTACCAGCCCTGTATAAGTGGTTCGCGATTCAGCCCAGCACGCAATGATATATAACATCCTCAACGAGCCTCGACCGGGAGCGGGCTTCTTTGCTGCGATTGAAGCACGAAAATTGATTAGAATGCGTATCATTACAGTTTACGCTACCAATCCCAACCGAAACGGAGCATCAAGTTTGCTCACCGGCAAGCACGAATCACCGCCCGCCGCCGTATCAGCAACAGACCGCCCAATGAAAACACCGCCAGTGACGTCGGCTCGGGGATGGTCGAGGCGTTGCCGATAAAGCCGGTGTTAGAGAAGAGGCTCCGTACATCGCCTCCAAAGTTGGTCAAGAGCAAGCTCAGGTCGGCGTCGTCAACAATGCCGTCGCCGGTGAAGTCGCCAGCCGTCCAGGCGGCGCCGGTGTTGCCGAAATTGGTCAATAGTAGGCTCAGGTCGGCGTCCTCAACCTGTAGGTCAAGGTTCGCATCGCCTGGGAGCGTGGTGAACAGCGTCAGGCTATCGGGCGCTGCGGCAAACGGCGTGGCCGCGAACAGCGAATCAGAAGAACCTGGGAAATCGTAGACAGGTGCAAGCGCCAGGTCGGTCTGTAGCGTCAGAATCGAGCCGTTGAGCGTGACCTGACCGAATGTACCGGTGCGTGATCCGTAGGTGAGTATCTTGAACACGTTGCCGTACACGGGTGTAAAGGTGTTTGTATCCACGATCAACTCTAGCGTCCCGTCGAAGGCGACGTTGCCGGTCACAGCGACCTGATCGTGCCCGTTGATGCCCGGCGTGGTGCCTTCCACGTCGATGACCAACGAGCCGTTCGATCCGAAACCGAGATTGCCACCCACGGACACCGCTGCGGGGCTGTTGCCCGGTGCGTAGGTGTTCTCAAAGATGACGGTACCGGCGCCTGTGTAGTTCGCAGCCCCCGAGACGGCCCCCGTAAATGTGTTCGTACCCGACACCGCGGCGGAGCCGTTGTTGGCCAGGGTGCCGTTGACGGTGGTGTTGATGAGGTTGAGCTGCCCGGTATTGGTCAGGCCTGTGAGCCCGAAGTCGAGCGTGGCATTGATGGCGTTGATCTGGCCGGCAGCGTTGTTCGTGGCACCGTTGCTGAACGCCAACGATCCGCCGACGGTGCTGATCTGCCCGTCGTTGGTGCCGCTCTGTGCCGAAAACCCGCCGTTGGTATTGAGTACACCACCTGATTCGACAACGAGGTTGCCGTTGGTCACGTTGACGGCGGTAGCGGAATTGAATTCCACTGTAGCACCGAACTGACCCGCTGTGCCTACGGTCAGATCGCTGGCGGTAAGGTTAAACGTGCCGGCGTCGACGTCGAGATTCGCAGCACTACCGGCATCAATGGCACCGACAGACAGTGACCCGCCGTTGAGCCGCAGCGGTGCGGATAGCGTGACGTTATTATCGACGATGAGATTTCTGCCGGTGGTTAGTGTCGGCGTGGGGCCACCGAGTACTTGGTCGAGTTGTGTGGCGTTGAGCGTTGTACCGGGCGCGGTGGTAAATCGTAGGGTGCCGGTGTTGAAGTTGAAGGTGGGCGTACCGCCGGCGTTGGCGTTGGAGTCGGTCAGCACGAGGTTGTCGAGTTCGAGCGTGCCGCCGTCGAGGTTGACCGTGCCGTTGTCGCGGACGGTGAGGGTATTGGTCACAGCCACAACGCCGCCGGTGTTGACGTTGAGCGTGCCCGTGCTCGTGCTCGTACCGGTCTGATTGCCCGCTACCCACAAGTTGGCACCGATGTTCCACGTGGATATGTCGCTGGTCGCGCTGCCGACGATCGCGGTCCCGTTGCCGCTGGTACGCGAGATAAAACCGTCACGGGTCAGGGCGTTGGGATCCACAGCGGCATCGGTGCCGGAGTTGACCGTGCCGCCGTCGGTGATGGTCAGCGTTCCCGTGCTGCCAGCAAACGCCACGATCATTTCCTTGCCCGCATCGATGACGGAGCCGGCGCCATCGACCGTGACATGAGCCTGCCCGCCGAAATCAGCGGTACCTTGGCCGATCGCCAATCGAGTATCGATATCTATCCTCCCGCCGTTGGTGACGAAGATTTCGGAGAACCCGTTGCTGTTAGGGGTCACCATTCGGATATCGCCGAAGCCGGGGCTGACGACGCCCGCGTCGCCACGCGCGTCGCGCAGATGGAGCGTGGAATTCGCCCCGTCGACGGTTATCTTCGACCGCGAGCCGTCTCGGGTAGAAGACTGCAAAAATGAGAACTCAGCGAATCCGCCGTCGAGCACGTTCAGCTCGACCGGGTTGGTCGCGTCGCCGGCCTGACGAGCGACTTCCATGAAGCCGTTGTGGACCCATCGGGACTGGTTGCCCGTAACGGTGGCGATGGAGCCGTCCGCGATGGCGGGGACCCCAATGATCGAAAAATTGGTTGTGTGGTTGTTCGAACCGGTGCCGCTGACGAGGCGCCCGCCGTTCTGAACGGTGAGAAATCCTGTGGCCGCGTCGCCCACAAAGACCGCAAAGGCCGCGTTGACGAGGGAGACCTCGTCGTCATCGTCCCCGAAAATCCCGTTGACCCCGTTGTTGATAAAACCGTCGATGAGCACAGCACTGTTCGCGGAGCCGGCTCCAGAGTCCGCGATGGCCAACCGCTCGCCGGTGATGACCCGCCCGCCATTGAGCACGTCCAGCGTGCCCTTCCCAAAATCTCCGACGCGGGTACGGCTGGAACTTTGGATTTGCGACCCGACCCCCGTAACCGTGGCAGACCCATCAGACCCGGTAGACTGACCGATGTTGGCTTGGAATACCGTAGCCACACCGCCGCTTTCGATCAGCAGGCTGCTGGTCGTGGTTTGTAGGGCGATATTCCCAGATGTATTGATTGTCGCGTTGTTTTTTAGTGTGAGGTCGCCGCCGTTAAGTAGGACGCCACTGGTGCCCGCCAGTCCTGCCGAAGCCCCGTCGAACACGAGCGTGCCGTTGTTCACCCGCGTGGCTCCGGTGTAGCTGCTGGAGCCGGTCATGGTCATGGTGCCGGTGCCAGATTTGCCAAACTCGCCAATGCCGATGATCGTGCCGGAGAAGGTGGTGTCCGTGTCGTTGAATCCGGGGTTGACCGTGTTGACGACATTGACCGTGGCGTTCACGGTGCCCGCGCCAGCCAGCGAGCCGAACGACTCGCCGTTGCCCGCCACGCGCAGCGTAGCACCCGAGGCAACAATCACCGCGTTGGTCCCGAGCGTGTTGCTCACCCCGATCTCGAGTGTGCCGTTATTGACGTTGACGTCGCCGGTAAATGAATTGGTAGCCCGCAGCCGCTGGATCCCGGTGCCGACCTTGGTCAGCCCGCCGGTGCCGGTGATGTTGCCATCGAAGTTGTTGAACGTCTCGTCGTTACCCCCGGTAGTGAGCGTCGCGGTCCCGAGGCTTACGACTGTGCCCGCCACACCCGATAGCCCGCCGATCTCTTCGTTCTGGTTATCCAGGTCGAGCGTCGCGCCCGATATGGACAGCGTCACCCTGGTCAGATCGGGGAGTGTGTTGCCCGCAGCGAGCTTGAGTGTGCCCGCGGTGCCGACGGTGGGGGTAAGCCCGTTGTACGTATTATTGCCGGTAAGTGTCAGCGTACCCGTGCCAAACTTGCCGAAATTCCCATTGCCGGAGATGACACCTGAAAACGTGGTTGTCTGGTTGCCGAAGCCGACATTGAGGGTAGCACCACCGAGCAGTACGCTGCCCGCACCCGCCAAGCCGCCAAACCCTTCATCGGAGCCGTTCATGTCGAGTGTCGCGCCGGAGGCAATGGTGACAGTGGTCGCGTTGCTGAACGAGTCCACGCCGCTTGGCGCGCCGATCTGGATCGTACCCTCGTTGATATTGGTCGGGCCGGAGTGGACGTTATCCCCGTTGAGGATGAGCGTACCGGCGCCGATCTTGGTAATGCCGCCGGTGCCGGAGACCGTGGTGGTGTTGCCGAATGTGCCCGCGCCGGTGGTAATCTGCCCGGTATTGATCACAACGGACCCGCCGGTGAAGTTGAACGTGCCCCCGTTGGAATTGTCCAGTGAAGTTGTGGTCAGCGAACTGGCTGTGAGGTTGAGTTCGTCGCCAGGGCCTTGGATCACAACCCCGCCGTTGATCTGAGCTACGGTGCCGTTGAGGTTGAGTATGCCGTCGCCGTCGGTGCCGATGGTCAACGGTCCGCTGGCGGCTTGAAAGGTCGACGTCCCTGTCGAGAGGTTGACCGTTCCGGATTTGAAGTTAAACGTCGCCGCGGCGGCGCGGTCCATTTCGGTGGCGTTGACGGTGCCGCCTTCGAGTGTGAAGGTTGCGTCGTTATTGATCCGGAACGGGCTGGACGATCCCGACGCGCTGATCGCTGATCCGGCGCCCCGCAAGATGAGTTCCCCGTCGTTGACGTTGGTGGTCCCTGCGGCTTGATTGGCCCCGGTGAGCACCCAAGTCCCGGCCCCGGCCTTGGTAACAAAAACGCTCCCCCCACTTACATCGTTAATGACCCCGGAGATGGTGATTTCATCGGTGTTGTTCCCGGTGAGGACGAGGGTCTTTGACCCGTTGGCGGAGGTTGTGATGCCGCCGGAGAGGACCAGCGCCCCGGTGCCAGAGGCGTCGATGATCCCGCCCTGTGTGGTACCCGCCAGGTTGATCACGCGATCGCTTGAGTGACCGGCGCCGGTGTACTTGAGCGTGCCGGGGGCGCTGCCGCCAGCCGCGTTGATACCCAGGTCGATGGTGCCATTGACAACTGTAGTGGGCGCGCCCAACGCACTGGCACCGCCGTCAACATCAGCGATAGAGTTAAAGGTCAGCGTGGCCCCGTTCACATCCGTGCGCCCGGTGTAGGTGTTGGCCCCTGTAACGACGACCTCGCCGCGGTGCTGATCGGCATCGCCTGCAAAACCAGCTTCCAGAGCCATCGTGGCACTAGACCCGTCGGAGATTATTCCTGTAACCTTCACCGACTCAGCCAAACCCGTGTTGCGGGACGTCAGTTGCAGCGTCGCGGTGCCTGTCGCAGCAGATGTAGACACGTTGCCGTTTACCAATATCTGACCGCCACCCGGGCGTACGTTTAGAAGGGAAGTAAAATCCCCACCCGTTGTCGTGTTCAGCAAAATGTCGGTGTCGAAGACCAGAGCACTAGAGTTAATTGTCAAAATCACATTCGCAACATTCGGAGGACCGATGGTGGAAACAAATTCCAACGCACCGGCGCCGTTATTGATAAAGGTGTAGGTGCCCGCCACGCCAGCGGCACTGATAAAATTGATCGCTTGGGGGCCGTTCAGGTCGATCGTCACCGGCCCAGCCAAGGACGTGTTGGCGAGGGTGATGCTATCCGTGGCTAACGGAATGTCTTCTACACCCGTGGCGCTATTAAACCAGTTGGTTGTCACAGGCGGGAAGATCGCGCTACTCCAAAGATCGTCACCCAGATCGCCGTCCCACCCGTAATCGGCAGCACGTGCGTGGCCTGCCAACAGCATCACGGCAGCGAAGGTCGCTACTGCGGTAAGCGTAGGGATCAGCTTTGCAGCCCAAGGCAAAACGGTTGTTTTTGACATCATCACTTTACTTTCCTCTCACAGAAATACATGTCTTCAATTACCTATTTCATAGTTGGTAAAAACACGGACAAAATGGGCGTTGATTGAAACCGTCGCGCTCACCGGAGATAGCCTCGGCACACCTGGCAGCAAGCTCCGGTGATAACCATCGCCACGATCGAAGTAAGCGACCGGTTGCATTCAACACGCTGGATTTTAAAACGACGCCCTCTCAGTTCTCCCGGAACTCTCGGAATAGCCCCTCCACTGGCCAAACCCCTACTGCCACGAAGCCATCAAAACCAGTTTCGTAAGCAATCTCAGCTTACAAAGCCCGCCTGAAAATTGCAATGAAAAAATGAACCCTGTCAAACGATGGTTGTGTCTAACTCAAATAATGGAAAAGATTTATCATGCTGACGGGGAGTGCTTCTAAACGAAGATTAACGCAAAAAAACGCCCGCTTCCCTCACAGTCGCGGCCCGTCACGATGACACCCGGCTTCAAACCGACCCACGACCAAGCAAGTCGTATCTGCACGATACGGACTCGCTCGCACAGCTCGTCCGCTATGCTCAATCGGGGTGACAGGAGTTGAACCTGCGGCCTCTTCGACCCGAACGAAGCGCTCTACCAAGCTGAGCTACACCCCGTACACTTATCTGACTCGCAAAGCCACATTATACCCATGCTGTCACAGCGTGGTAGCCACGGTGTTTGTGCGGGTGTCAATCAATGAACGTAGGTCTTACGCGCAATAAAAAAGAGCCCACGCGTGGCGCGTCGTGGGCTCCTGGTTACGCAGCACTGAAACAGCGCTGGTTATAAACTCAGATCATATCCGATCAACGCCCGGTATGCCGCAAGGTACTTCGCCAGTGTGTTGCGGACAATCTCATCGGGCAGCACCGGCGCGGGCGGTGTTTTATTCCATCGGCCATTATCGACCAACTCCTGAAGATAGTTTCTCACATATTGCTTGTCGAAGCTAGGCTGATCGTGTCCCGGTTCGTACTGATCGGCCGGCCAGAAGCGCGAGCTATCGGGCGTGAGCACCTCGTCGATCAAGATCGGCTTGGCGTCGGGCGTGTCGGTGCTACTAACCGTTGTGTGCGCGTCGTCGATCGGCAGCCCAAACTCAAACTTGGTATCCGCCAAAATAATCCCGCAGCCACGCGCGTAGTCGTGGCCCATGTTATAGATCGCCAGGCTCAGGTCGCGCAGCTTATTCATCAAGGGCGCCCCGGCTATATCGCACGCCTGCTCAAACGAGATGTTCTCGTCGTGCCCCACGTCGGCCTTGGTGGAGGGCGTGAAGATCGGCTCGGGGAGCTTGTCGCACTGCTTGAGGCCAGCCGGCAGCTTAATGCCGCAGACGGTTTGGCTGCGGGAATATTCCTTCCAGCCCGACCCCGCGAGGTAGCCTCGCACCACGCATTCGACCGGCACGACCCCGGTTTTTCGACCAATCATGACCCGCCCAGCGAGTTGGTTTTGCTGCTGATCGGTCAGGCCCGGGATATCGTTCGAGTCGACGGACAGCAGATGATGCTGTAGTTGATCGCCGAACTTCTCCGCCACCATATCAAACCAGAATTTGCTGATCTGCGTCAGCACCACGCCCTTGCCGGGTATGGGGTTGGGCATCACCACGTCGAAAGCACTGATCCGATCGGTAGCGATGATCAGTAGCGCATGCGTCTCACACCCAGCCACACCGCCAGCGGGAAGCGTAGCCTCATAGATATCACGCACCTTACCCTGGCGGCGACCGGGTAGCGGCAGATCGGTCTGCATCAATGTAGTCGTCGTGGTCGTCAAGGCTTGGTAATCCAAAATTGTTTCTGATGACGCGGTCATCCGTGCGCCCCGGTTACTGAATAAGGTTTTGCCAACCGTCTTCTGTTCGCCACAGTATAACATTGCCCTGCAGCGCGTCGACAACCGATCCTATAAAATCGCGCAGCAATGAATGTGCACAGCGACCACAAGATACCGGCTTGCGGCAGATCAATGATCACCGCGAGCGTGCCAACTGAACTAGAGTATTTTTGCAACGACCTTTTAGAACTGCCGCAGGAAGCGCACGTCGTTTTCATATAGCCAGCGGATATCGGTGATGCCGTATTTCCGCATCGCGATGCGTTCGATCCCCAAGCCAAACGCAAAGCCGGTCCACTGCTCGGGGTCGTAGCCCACAGCCTTGAAGACGTTCGGGTCGACCATCCCGCAGCCGCCTAGCTCGACCCAGTCCCACTTGTCCTTAACACACATCTTGATGTCCAACTCCGCAGACGGCTCGGTAAACGGGAAAAAGCTAGGCCGCAGCCGAATCTCCGCTTTGGACCCAAAGTAGGCGTGCGCAAACTGGATCAGCGTCGTCTTGAGGTCCGCCATGCTCACCTTGCGATCGACGTAGAGCCCCTCGATCTGGTGGAACATGGAGCTGTGGGTGGCGTCGTGCTCATCGGGGCGGTAGACCCGGCCGGGGGCGATCACACGGATCGGCGGCTCCGTGGTCTCCATCACACGAATTTGGATCGTGCTCGTTTGGCTACGCAGCAAATGCTGTGTCGGCTGCCCACTGCCGGAACCTTCCAGGTAAAAGTTATCCAGCGGGTCGCGAGCGGGGTGGTCCTCGGGGATATTCAGCGCCACAAAGTTGTGGTACCCGTCCTCGACCTCCGAGCCGATAGCCACCTCAAAGCCCATCCTGCCAAACACCTCAATCAGATCGTCCATGGTCTGGGTAATGACGTGCGTCCTACCAAGCCTGGGAGCAAGGCCCGGCTCGGTAGCGTCGAGCAGCGGACCATCGGAGGACTTCGCATCGGCACCCAATTCGGTTTTGCGACGGTCGTAGAGTGTTTGGATCTCGGCACGCAGCGCGTTTGCCCGCTGACCAAACTGCGGCTTCTGCTGGGGCGGCACCTCCTTGAGCTGTGACATGAGCCCCTTGATCTCGCCTTTGGTGCCTAGGTATTTGATGCGAAATTGCTCGAGGCTGTCCGCGTCGCTAACGCCAGCTAGGTCGCTCTTGGCTTTGGTCCCGAGTTGGTCAATTTGTTCGAGCATCTCAGTGGATCGCTTACTGTTTGACCTTCATAACGCGGTAGCCGATGTCTCGCCGAAAATAGGCACCGTCGAACCGGATGTGTTCGCAAGCGGCGTTCGCACGCTCCTGCGCGTCAGCCAAATCGCTACCCAATGCGCAGACGTTCAGCACGCGCCCGCCAGCGGTGACAACTTGATCATTTTTCAATGCCGTTCCCGCATGGAAGACCTGGACACCGTCGAGCCCGTTCGCCTCGTCGATACCGGTGATCGGCTTGCCCTTTTCGTAGCTGCCCGGGTAGCCCCCGCTGGCCATGACCACACAGCAGCAGCAACGCCGGTTCCAGGATAGATCGACCTCGTCTAGCCTGCCCTGCATCGTGGCGAGCATGATCTGCACCAAGTCGCCTTTGAGCCGCATCATCAGCGCCTGCGTTTCAGGATCACCGAATCGGCAATTAAATTCGAGCACCTTCGGCCCGCCCGCTGTGAGCATCAGCCCGGCGTACAACACACCCCGGTAGATGATCCCTTCGCGCCGAAGCGTGTCCACCATGGGCACGAGGATCTCACGCTGGATCTGCCCCATGAGCTTGTCGCTGATCAACGGCGTCGGACAGTAGGCGCCCATACCCCCGGTATTGGGACCGGTATCACCCTCGCCGAGTTGTTTGTGATCCTGTGCCGGGTCGAGCACAAAGATATTCCGCCCATCCACCAGCGCCAGAACCGATAGCTCCTGTCCGATCAGACGTTCCTCAACGACGATGGTGTCGCCCGCATCACCAAAGGCGCGGTCGATCATGATCGTCCGCACAGCGGCCTCTGCTTGGTCACTGTCGTCGCAGACGATCACGCCCTTCCCCTTGGCCAACCCCGCCGCCTTGACCACGACCGGCGTCTCCCGGTTTTTCACGTAAGCCAGTGCCGCTTGAGCATCCGTAAAAATGCGCGCCTCAGCGGTGGGAATCGACGCAGCCCGCATCAATTTTTTAGCAAAGGCCTTGTCGCCTTCCAGACGCGCAGCAGCCTGCACCGGCCCGAATACCACGCGGGGTACCTTATCGCCGCCATGACGCGACTGCATTTGTTCGAGCCGATCGACCAAGCCCCCCGCCAGCGGGTCCTCAGGTCCAACGACAACCAACCCCACGTCATTGTGACGGCAGAAGTAATCAATCGCATCGACCGTCTTGGTGTCGACCCGGTCGGCGTTGAGCGACACGTTTTTGCCGATTGAAGCGGTGCCGCCGTTGCCGGGCGCGAAAAATAGCTTGCCACACTGCTTCGATTGCCGCAGCTTCCAGCCCAGCGCGTGCTCCCGCCCGCCGCTTCCAATTACAAGGATATTCATGGCAACGGCATCATAGAGATGCCAATGCCAGCGTGCAAAGATATTTCACGCAGGATAAATCAGAGCACTTGCCGTAATTAATCTCCATTGGCGGGGTGGCACGACTTGCTTGCAAGCCGTGAGATACAGGTGTCTGTTAGACCTGCGATCCAAGCAAGATGGAGAATATTGACGCCAGTTGCTCTAAAGGGCAATAATCGATCCGCAACCATGCGGCATGGATCAAGCACCCAGCGATTTCGTCTTGAACTGTCCCACCAAAGCCTGCAACTGCTCCGCCTTGGCCGATAGATTCACCGCGGTAGACGCCGATTGAGCGGCACCCTCGGCTGACTGACGTGTTACCACCAAGATCGACTCAACATTCCGACTCACCTGTTCGCTGGCAGCAGACTGCTCTTCTGCAGCCGCGGCGATCGACTGGATCATACCCGCCACTTCGCCAGCACTGTTGACAATCTGCTGTATGCTCTGCCCCGCCTTCGTCGCGCTCTCAACCCCCACCATCACCTGCTCCGTGCCCGCGTTCATTTTCGTTACCGCCTGGCCCGTCTCAGACTGGATTGCCTTGATCGATCCAGCGATCTCCTCCGTTGCCTTGGTTGTGCGATCCGCCAGCTTGCGTACCTCGTCCGCCACGACCGCAAACCCTCGACCGTGCTCGCCCGCGCGAGCCGCCTCGATAGCCGCGTTCAACGCCAACAGATTCGTCTGATCCGCGATGTCGTTGATCACCTCGATAATCGCGCCGATCTGCTCGCCTCGATTGCCAAGTTCCGACACGCTCGCCGCACCAGCGCTGACCGCATCGCTGATCGCACGCATACCCTCGATCGTCTCGTTGACGATCTTGCCGCCTTCCTGAGCGACCTTACCCGACTCACCGGCATTGCTCGCAGCATCGGCACTCTTCTTAGCCACTTCCACCACCGACGCCGACATCTGCTCGATCGCCGCCGATATCTGAGTCACCTGCTGGTCCTGCTCAACCATACCTTTCGACATTACTTCGCTTGATGCCGCGATCTGTGAGGCGGCACCGGCGACGGCACCCGTGGCGCCGCTGACCTCGACGATCACATCGTGAATCCGCTCCACGAAAGTATTGAACCAGCCGCTCAATTCCCCCAACTCATCTTGGCTGTGATGCTCGACACGCTTGGTTAGATCGCCCTCGCCTTGAGCAATGTCCTTGATTCTCGCCGTGATCTGATTCAGGGGACGCAACACCATCGATCGGAAACATAGCCACAGCGCTACGCTACCGATTAAGACTAAGACGACATTCACGATAGCCACTTTTTCGATCTGTAACAGGCGGGCATCAATTATGTAAGCCTCTCCGACGAATTGCTTGAGGTTGTTATTCAAGCTCGCCATTTGTTTCTCAACAAACGATTCAGCGCTTTCCTCAAGCTTTGCGGCAAACGGATCGAACTTCTCCATCATGGGGTTGCCCGCGTCCGCCCCACCCTCGATATAGGTGGTTGCCATTCGACGCCCAAAGTCATAAAAAGCATCAAAACGCGTAACCAAATTGTCTAATTCGGCTAACGAAGCGCTATCGCCAGCATTACTAAAATAGACACGAAAATCGCTCACAAGGATTTTAATCGCTGCTGCGTGATTCTCAGCTTCGTCAAAACCATCGTCGAACCCCTTTGCTGCGCGCGTGGCGGAGATGTCTGTGAGCCATTGCTGGACCTGAACGATATGCAGCCGTAGGTCTTTGGCCTTCAACGTCATTTCGACGGTAACGTCATTTATTTCCTCGATACCTTCCACCATTATCTTGGTTTCAGATTCGACATCTTTCACAAGCAAAATGTTGAATGCCGCAAACCCGCCTATCAGCACTACCATCACGGCCAGTGCTAGGGTCAACTGCATAAAAAGTGATCGACGCATAACGGTGCCCCTGTCTTTGCGTTACCAGAATTCGGCTAACTATGAAGAATCATCGACCACATAAGTAAGCGTATTTACACCGCGTGCAAGGACATCGCCGGGCCGGCGCGTGTTTGAATAAGACGATACGGACACCGAAGCCTCAGTCCAAGACGAAAAAACCATTCGATTATCAGCCACGAATCGTTGTGGCTTATACGGATCGCAAAAGCTTTTGGCCTATTCTCGTTTTTAAACTGTTTTCCAGTAAATCACAACACCCCGTGATGTAGGTCAAATTTTTTTGCGATCCGTATTACGAGTCGGCACCCGTTCTTTTTAATTGAAATTAACCGCTGCGGTGTTATCGGCCGGTTTTTAGTAATGGCTAGAGCGTTTTCTGAATGAGTGTACGGTTGAAAGGGCTTCGCTACGAGCCGCGACCGTCCCTTAGAACCAAAAACCGCTTGCTGGCGTGTGACTCGCTGAGAATCCCGCATGCGAAATCAGAAAACGCTCTAATTGCGCTCTAACCATTGCTTGATGACGTTTAGCGCAGGCTTGCCGCGCACGCCGTAGCCCGTGTCACGATCACCACCGCGGTGGTAGGGGTCCCAGGCATAAAAAAAGACGCCGGCAAAAGTGCTGCGGCTGTGCTGAGTGGTGAGCAGATCACCCCACGCCGACAGAAACGCCCGGTACCCCTCCGCCTGAACGGCGTGGTCTGTGGGGGTGTCGTCTGAGTTGATGTAGTTCCACGGGTCCTGCAGCGCCCACGGCAGGCTGGGGTAGCCGACTTCGGTAAACAACATGGGCTTGTGAAACGTCTGCGCAAATGCAAGCAGCCGGTCTCTGATCCGCTCCCAGCGGTGAGCCAAATCGCCGGGTGTGGGCGGATCGTGCTGAGCGTCTTCGGTCAGGTCCCAGTACCCGCTGATACCGATCATGTCCAGGTCACGCCAGATCGTCGGCACGTGGAAGTGGTCCCAATTAGTTGAATAGGTCAGCGCACCCGGGAAGCGGGATCGGACGCGTGCGATCAGTTGTGCCCAGCGTTGGTTTTGTCGCTCGGTGCTAAGCAACTCAGAACCAACGCAGAAGATGTCCACACCCGTTTCGTTAGCGACGCCTAAAAAGTAGTCGATCATCTGTTCGTAGCTGCGCCACCACGGGTCCCAGTGTTCGGGGTTGATCTTGCCTCGCCACTCGTTGCCTCGCGGGTGGGTGAGCAATACCTGCGGCATCAGCGCGGTGGTCATGCCGCGTTGTCGCGCGTGACGCAGCAGAGCCACCAGTTGTGCTCGCGTGGGCCCACGCCCCGGACCCGTTTCGATAAATACCCGGTCCGAAGCACCGTCGGTCTGAAAGGCCGGCGTGACCAGTTGCAGACAGTTGAACCCAAGCGCAGCCATTTCGTCGATTGCCTGCGTATACAGATGAAACTGATCCGTGTGGTGCAGCGTCAGCGCAAAACCCAGTAGCGAATGGCGCCCCAGAGAAGTGGAGGGGGATACCGAGTTAGCAACGGGTACCTCGCCGGCGGTTTGTCGGGGTGCCAAAACAGCGCCGACAACCGACAGGCTGTACACGATCAACGCGATCCAGAGTGTGCATGCGAACATAGTGACAAAACACCGAACACGAAAGCCGCACCCGATCAGTGCGGCGCGGGCGGCGGGCCTTGGCGATCAAAACCGTCATCCCCCTGCCCATCGGGTCCCCAGGGTTGATCGTCGTGACCGTTCGGCGGCGCGTCGGCGCCCATCATCATGGCCCGGTCGGCGACGTCCTTGCAGAACCGAACCACCTCGATCGGGATATACAGCCGGCTGACGACACCATGATCTTGGATGCTTGCACCCCAGCCGATCGGGGGCAGGTCCGCGGGCACCTGCATCGGCTGCTGGCCGAACATCATCATAAACATGTTAACGCCGTCCATAAGACCCGGGATGCTCAGGTAAAACTCCGCCGATGCGTCGGCAGGCAGCCCGCCACGACGCACCCGATCGATGGGGCCGTCCAATCCGAGCCCCGTTTTAGCGTTCGTTGATGCCAGCGCTTGGCGCATCACCTGTGCGTCGCGCGTGGTAGTCATGACCACGAGGTTCCCCTTGGCAGCGATGTACCCGCTCTGGCCGGTGCCGCCCATCATAATCATCGCCATCGGCCCGGCGGGGCCCATGTCTTCGGTCATCTCCGGTGGTATTTGATACTGAATTTGGTATTCGTCAACCTGCAGGCCGTCGATCATCATCGCGTTGGGCGTGTATTGCACATCGACGCTAAATTGACCGCCCTGCTTCGCCATGGGGTTTAGGTGCTGATCGGGTTGATCCACCCCAGCATCATTTAACCCGTTCACCATTTCCATCATCCCTTGGAGCGATTCAAAATACCGCCTGACAGACTCGGTATACGCCTGTCCATCGGTCGTTTCGTAGACCGCTACGCCGTTCATAAATCCACCGCCCATACCCATCATGCCAGGCTGCGCCGGGAGGGTGTAAGCCGTGGCGATACCTTTTGTACGGGCGAACAAATCCATAGCCTGCGTAAACATTTCAGTCACCGGGTCCGCAGCGCCGGCCGGGTCTGCCTGCGGGAGCTTCGCTTGTACCGCGTCGACCAGTAATTGCACCGAGATGCCTCGTAAGTCCATCGCCGACGCCAACCAATACGGCTGATCGTGCAGCCTCGCCAACTGCTCTGAAGCAGCGCCGCCGTTGGTGAATATCCTGGCTGTGGGGCTGCCCGGCTTGAACTGAGCGGTGTAAGACATCCCCACCCCGCTGTCGGTCAGGTCTAATCCCGCGACCACGACCGACGTGTCGCGCAGCAACGCATGAGCGGTGTCACCATAAATAGACGCCACCGCCTTGATCAGGCCCTGAAAAGCCTCCGCTTCCGAGTCGTTCGCCAACTCTTGATCCAACTGGGCAAACATCTTCTCGAGCTCTTTCTCGAGTTTGGGCCGAATGATCGGCTCAATCGCTTCGATATTGACAATCACAGCCACGTCGCTCAATGACAGATACTCCCTGCCGACAGCCCCCGCCGCTTGTGCTAGGACCTGCGGTGCGACAGCCGGTTGGTAACTATTCACGTCTTCCTGGTTTTGACCCATGACAGCGTGCTGACCGATCTTCCTAGCGAAATAGGTCGACCCCTGTGGCGTGAGCAGGGTCGTAATCGGCTCGTCGGCATTGCCCCCATAGTTGCCCACGAAAGCGCCGTAATTAGAAACCGGAACCAATACGACCGCGGGTGGCTGCTTGTCTGGGTCGTCGCCGTCGAGCCCATCAATGCTCAAAATCGTCGCGACGAGCGAACCGCTGTCGTCGACCCCCGCCATCGCACCGGCCATGAGTTTCATGATGCTCAACACATCGGCCATCTGCGGGATCGCCGAGTCGAGTGATTCTTCGTTTAGCTTTGCAATTTTTTGGCTTAACGACGAAAGGCTGGGCACGATCAAGGCAACCGGTGCACCGTCGGGCACCAAACCAAGCGCCGATGGCAACGCAGCCTCTTGGGACCACGCAGGCGTAACAGACGCGAGCAAATAGACCAGCGCAAGAAGACTGCTCCCCTTCATCAACCGATACGTTGACATCACAAGCTCCTTAGCTGGATATGATTGACTTAAATATGATCGTATTTTCACCTAAAATCGTAGCCCTAGCGTAAATCGCTCACCTTCGTTTGGCAAGCAGTGTTCAGCACAACCCTGGACACCGCATGTGCTAAACACGGGCTGGGACTCAAAGATTCCGTCCAGGATAGAATCTAACTGTCATGGGAAAGAAACAAACCAAAAAAGTGCTGGTCGCCATGAGCGGCGGCGTCGATAGCTCCCTGACCGCGGCCCTGCTCAAAGAACAGGGCTACGAGGTCGTAGGCTGTTTCATGCGCCTGGGCAGCGACGACAGCGTCGAGACCGCCGACGCCGACGCCTGTAAATCAGGACACGCACGCCCGGGACACCAAGGTTGCTGCTCGCTAAACGACGCAGCCGACGCCAGGCTCGTCGCCGCGATGCTCGACATCCCCCTGTACGTATTGAACTTTAAGAAGGACTTCGGAAGGATCATTGACTACTTCGTTGGCGAATACAACGCCGGACGAACCCCTAACCCCTGCGTGCGCTGCAACGACTGGCTCAAGTTCGGCAAGCTCGCCAACTACGCACAGTCCATCGGCGCCGATTACGTCGCCACCGGCCATTACGCCCGGGTAGACCACTCGAACAATCAGCCCCGCCTGCTACAAGGCCTAGACAAACGCAAAGACCAGAGCTACTTCCTCTTTGGCACCACGCACGAACGCCTGCAACACATGCTGCTGCCCATCGGCGATCTCGAAAAACATCAAGTGCGAACCATCGCTCGCGAGCTTGGGCTACCGGTATTCGACAAGCCCGATAGCCAGGAAATCTGCTTTGTCCCCGACAACAACTACGCCGCCCTGATCGACCGGCACGCGCCCGACCAAATGCGCAGCGGCGACATCCTTAATAAAGAAGGCGAAATCGTCGGTCAGCACAACGGCCAGCAACGGTTCACGATCGGCCAGCGCCGGGGACTGGGGATAGCGGTCGGGTTGCCGATCTACGTGGTCGACAAAGACGCCGCCGCCAATACAGTCACAATCGGCGACCAAGACGACCTGTTGGCCGATGGGCTCACCGCGGACCAAGCAAACTGGCTGATCGACCCACCCCTGGACGGACCGATCGCTTGCCAGATAAAAATCCGCCACAACAGCCCCGCCGTCTCGGGCACGGTCCACGCCTCCGAACACGACACGTTTAAGGTACAACTCGATCAACCCCTACGAGCGGTGACACCCGGGCAGGCCACCGTGTGCTACCGTGGCGAAGAATTAATCGGAGGCGGGTGGATACGCCAAGCGCTGTGCGGACCACTCTAGCCACTCATCCAACGATGGGGGTGACACGGGTTGCTTGCAACCCGTGAGCCGCGACCAGATGTATCATTCGCATTCGGACTGATCCTTGTGCGCACACAACGAGCCGCGACCGTCAGCAAGCGGACATATTCGTAAACGTATCACGCACAGTTCTGAATCATCATGCCAATCGATAGCACGCTGCTCAAAGACCTGAATCTCCGTCATGAGTGTGACGTACACCTGGGGCCACGCACATGGTACGGCGTCGGCGGACACGCATTGATCGTGGCGCACCCGTCGAGTGTTCAGCAGTTATCTGCGCTGGCGGCGCGGTGCCACGACGCGAGCGTCCCGGTCTACGTCTTGGGCAGCGGCGCCAACCTGCTCGTCGCCGACCAAGGCGTACAGGGCGTCGTTGTTTGTTTAGACGACCCCTGTTTCGAAAACATAGATATCAACGGCTCAACCGTCACCGTCGGTGCGGGCTTCAATTTAGCCAAGCTCGTGCTCGAAACGGCGAAGGCGGGCCTGGGAGGCTTGGAATGCCTGGCGGGCATCCCCGCGAGCGTGGGCGGGGCGGTGCGCATGAACGCCGGCGGGAGTTTCGGGGACATCGGGCAGGCGATACGGCGCGTGATGGTCTGCGGCGCATCCGGGCAGGTCTACTACCGTGACCGAGACGATCTCATCTTTTCGTATCGCAAAACCAATATCGTGGCGCGTTACATCCTCGAAGTAGAGTTCGAACTGGTGCGGGAAGACCCCGACGAACTGATGCGCCAGGTCAAGGAAATCTTCCTTTATAAGAAAGTCAGCCAACCACTCGCCGACCACTCAGCGGGATGCGCGTTCAAAAACCCCACTGACGACGCGCACATACCAGATAAGAAACCACCAACCGCGGGGCAGTTGATCGATCGAGCCGGTCTCAAAGGGCTTCGCATCGGCGGCGCGGAGGTCTCGCCACGCCACGCAAATTTTATCGTCGCGCATCCCGGCTGCACCGCAAACGATATCTTGGCGGTGATCGAGCGCGTGCAAGATCAGGTCTCTAAGCGGTTCGGCGTCGTGCTCGAGCGAGAGGTCGTGGTCTGGCCATGATCGTCGGACCAGCGAGACTAGAGCAACTGGCGTCAATATTTACCATTTTGATTGGATAGTAGGTGTAACAAACACCTGTATTTCACGGCTTGCAAGCAAGCCGTGCCACCCGGTCAATGAAGATTAGAGCAACTTGCGTAATTATTCTCCATCTCCCCAAGAAGAAGGCAGGTCAATGACCTGCCCTACTCCAGAACTGACATGGCGATTATTTATGCAAGGTGCTCTAATGACGCCAGTTGCTCTAAAGCATCGCCAATTGACCTGCGGCGTACACAACGAACCGCGACCGTCAGGACATTATGCACAAAATTTCGTAACCCCTTGCGTCAACCATGGTTTGCTTGCAAGTGTGGTTTGGCCAGACTGGAGCGGTCCGCACAGCGGACCCTACTTTTTTCTGTTCGTGCATAACGTCCGCCAGGGAGCGGGGATTTGTTGTAACCAAACGCTACAGAAGATGCGTTGAGGACGCTCTATTGATCCAAGTAGTCCCAGTTCACCTTGGGAATGGCTGTCATGGCGTCTTTTTGTTTCTTGCGGTTCAGGTCGGCCAGCGGGACAAAGATGAACTTGCTCACGACCAGTATCGCTTCGCTGCCATCCGTGGGCGGAGCGCCTTTGTACAGCCAAAGGTTGATATGCACTTTCTCATTGTTGGGAACAGGGTTATTGGGGCCGGCGTAGTTCCACCGCTTGATAGCACGCTTACCCTTGATTACGTGATCGGTAAAGCTTCTAAACCGCACCTCGTCGTTTGACCAGATAAACCCGTGCGTAGACCGTGGGCTTTTCACTCGCCAATCGCTGCGGTGCAGGTTGGTGTCGTCGATGCGTGGCTGAAGAACAAATTGATGATGTGTGTACCGTCTCTCTTGGCCCCACTTAGAGAACTCAATGTCGATTTCGTTTTGGTCATCTGAGTGTACGAACAGCCCCGCCGCGATGTTGGCGTTGAGGTTATCGACACGGCTGTCGAGGTAAAAGATGTATTGACCGTGGCCGAGCGACTTGGTGCTCATCACCTCAGCACAATGCCATTGGCCGTTGATGTTGCGGATCTTCAGGTGCAACCGGTCTTGCCCGTCGACCCACACCGAATCGCCAGCATCCGACCACATATTGGGCCCGGGACCAAACGGCTCTTCGCTGGTCTTGACATGCCACTCATAGCCGGACCACTCAAGCGTCTTTGCCAACGATAACTGTGACAAGAGCAGGGTCGAAACCGCGGCTAAAACGAGATGCTTTTTCAATCGACTCCCTTTCGCAGACATGCACGATACCGCTACTTGATATGAATCGACATTATCATAGATAATGCCGTAAAGAATCATAGCACAAAAAATAGCTGTAACAACCTATTTTTGCTGGGCTTGTTGTAAAAAACCTCCGCGACTTCCGGTTTTGACGCTCAACTAACCGACGCAAAACACCCTTTTAGCCAGCCAAATTACTCTAAAGTAACCTATATCCACGCTCGATACGACTCTAATGGCTACGTGGCTTATGCCGTCTGTAGCGATCGTATCGACAAATATTATTGGACTTAAACGGATTCAGATAAATTCATGCACCATCGTAACGAGCCGCAACCGTCAGGCAGCAGGTTTTGTTTTTTAATCCTCAATACACACCAACTAAATCTGAATCCATATTAAACACGTACTCAAAACCGTCATAGCAGACGTACCTTTGTGTGTGAGGAAGGGGGGGGCCGGGCAGTGGGATATGACAAAGCGCTCACATCCTACCGCTTGAAGCAGCCAACATGGACAGCGATGGCGTGCGGGGTCACCGCAGCCTTGTGCGCTTCGGCCAATGCACTCACGTTTAACTTCAACCCCGCCGGCGGAACACCCGCAAACGTCACGCAAGGCTTCAACGCCGCCGCTGCACTCTGGTCAGCGATCCTTACTGATAGCGTGACGGTCAATTTTGACATCGCGTTTGCGACGCTCGGACCCGGCATCCTAGGGGGCGCGTCGTCGGACCGAGCCACGTTTACTTACTCCGCCACACGCAGCGCTCTGGTCACCGACGCGACGTCAGGAGACGACACCGCCACGGCCAGCGCCCTACAGAGCGGCTCCGCGTTTAGCCTCATGATCAATCGGACCAGCGACAGCCCCTTCGGCTCGGGCAACGCCACGCCCTATCTCGACAACGACGGCGACACCAACAACACAACCATCCGCATGGCACGCTCAAACGCCAAAGCATTAGGACTCCTAGCAGCAGCCGACGCCGCAAGAGACGCCGATATCACTTTTAGCGATCAGTTCACCTGGGACTTCGACCGAAGCGACGGCATCACACCCGGGGCATTCGACTTCGTGGGTGTCGCGGCACACGAGATCGGGCACGCACTGGGCTTCACCAGCGGCGTGGATACCCTCGACGGTAATTCGCCTCCCTCAGGCGGACCGTTCCCCGATAGCGCATTCACTTGGGTCAGCACTCTCGACCTGTTCCGCTTCTCCACGGTCAGCCGAGCGCAGGGCGTGGGCGTCATCGACTGGACAGCCAACACCACCGACAAGTTCCTTTCATTCGACGGCGGAACCACGAAATCCGTAAGCTTTGCCACCGGGACAAACTTCGGGGACACGCAGCAGGCCAGCCACTTCAAGGACAACCTCGGAATCGGCATCATGGACCCCACCGCCGCGCCGGGCGAACTGCTTGCGATCTCCGCAAACGATCAGCGAGCGTTCGACGTGATCGGGTGGAACCTATCCGCCGCGGTCGGGGGCGCTCCCGAGCCAGCGTTCCTGGGACTCGTGGGCATGATGGTGCTGGGCGTGTACGCCACCAGACGCCGTATGTGCCTCGTAACCGTGCGACAACCGTACAGCGACCTTGGCTTTTCATTATCAAACGACCCCGATAACCGATACCCTTTTTCACTTTTAGATAGCCGTACCTACTAACACGCATTCCTTTTAATCCTTGCGCGTACACAACGAGCCGCGACCGTGAGGGAGCGGGTTTCTTTGCTGAAATTGAAGCACGAAAATTAATTGGAATGTGTAGAACCCATCCCCAAACCCCCAATGGGGGTTGAATCGGGTGCCACTGGCTGCTTGTCAGCCAGTGTAAATGACGAGGGTTTACACCGGTGGATCATCTGTCGGTGGTCTATTGTTTGGGTTTTGGGATGAGTTCTATATAAGAACGCTCTTAAACGCCCTTACGACAAACCGGCTACTTGTTTCATAATCCCGCGTCACGTAGAAAAGCCACCGTCATGACTGACCCGAAAACACAAGGCCCGATCCTGATCACCGGGGCGACGGGATTCGTCGGTGAGCACCTGTTGCGGCGATTAGCCGACGCCGACGCGCATGTAGTCGGCACAGGTTTGTCTCGCTCGCTAACGGTGCCGGGAAGAACGGTCGTCCAGACAGACCTGCGTGACGCACAAGCCGTGCAGCACCTCTTAAATGACGTGCGCCCGTCGATCGTGTTCCATTGCGCCGCCCAAACAAATGTATCAAATTGTCAGCAACACCCACAGACAGCACGCACCCACATCGTCGACGCCACGCAAAATCTAACAAACGCTTTGACCGACACGACACCCGACGCCTTGCTCGTCGCACTATCAACCGACTTGGTCTTCGACGGTGAGCACGCGCCATATATCGAATCCGATCCCACCGGGCCGGTATCCGCATACGGCTGCCTCAAGCTCGAAGCTGAACAGCCCGTGTTGGCATTCCCACGCGGATCGGTTATCCGAACGTCCCTGGTATTCGGCCCGCGCAGCACGCACAAGGGTAGTTTCCTCGCGTGGATGCTCGACACGCTGACAGCAGGAGAGACATTGACGCTGTTTGAAGATGAAGTACGCACGCCGATCTTTGTGGACGATCTGTGTGACGCCATGATAGAAATCGCGTCGCGTGGCGAAACAGGCTTGTGGCACGCGGGCAGCCAGACACAGCTTAGCCGAGTCGCCATTGGAAAAGCGGTATGCAAAGCCTTTAAACTCGACGAAGGGTTGATCCGATCGGTCCGCTTGGCGGATTCGACCTATCCCGCGCCGCGCGCAAGAGACGTATCGCTCGATAGCACAAAGCTATGGTCCGCACTAAAACGAAAACCGCTCACACTAAGCCAAGCACTCGACAAAATGGCGAAAGACCGCAACCGACCGAGCTGACGTACCGCAAGCGTGTTCACTCGTCGCTGGATCACTTTGCGTGATTACTCTCCATTGACCGGGTGGCACGGCTTGCTTGCAAGCCGTGAAATGCAGATGTCTGTTACACCTGCGATCCAATCAAGATGGAGAATATTGACGCCAGTTACTCTAGAACGTTCTCAATCCACGTGTAGTGTCTACAACGAGCCGCGACCGTCAGGGAGCGAGCTTCTTTGCTGCGAAAAATTTACACTTCGGCTTTCATCTTCTCGGCTTTGGCGCGCGCTTCATCGAGCGTGCCCACGTACATAAACGCCGATTCGGGCAGGTCGTCCGCTTCACCCGCAGCAAGGCGCTTAAACGAGTCGATGGTGTCGGTCAGCGATGTATAGATGCCCGCAAAGCCCGTGAACTGTTCAGCCACGAAGAACGGCTGACTCAGGAACCGCTCGATCTTACGCGCCCGCGCGACGATGAGTTTGTCCTCCTCCGACAACTCGTCGACGCCCAGGATAGCGATGATGTCCTGCAAGCTCTTGTACCGTTGGAGGATGGTCTGAACCTGCCGCGCGACTTGGTAATGCTCTTGCCCCAGCACGTTCGGCTCGAGGATACGGCTCGTAGAGTCCAAGGGATCGACAGCGGGATAGATGCCCTTCTCAGCGATGGATCGGCTCAACACGACAAAAGCGTCGAGGTGGCTAAACGTCGTCGCCGGCGCGGGGTCGGTCAGGTCGTCCGCAGGCACATAAATTGCCTGGACACTGGTGACCGCACCCTTCTCAGTAGACGTGATCCGCTCCTGTAACTCGCCCATCTCCGTCGAAAGCGTGGGCTGATACCCCACAGCCGAGGGCATCCTGCCCAGCAACGCGGAAACCTCAGAGCCCGCTTGCGTGAAACGAAAAATATTATCGATGAACAGGAGCGTTTCCTTGCCGGACTTATCTCGAAAATGCTCGCACATGGCTAACGCTGATAGCGCAACGCGGAGTCTAGCACCGGGCGGCTCATTCATCTGCCCAAAGACCATCGCGACGCGGTCTAGCACGGTCTGGGTTTTCCCCTGAGCATCGGTAAATTTAGCTTCCTGCATCTCGAGCCAGAGGTCGTTGCCCTCGCGTGTGCGTTCACCCACGCCTGCAAAGACCGAGTACCCGTCGTGCTCGCGTGCGATGCGTGCGATCATTTCCTGGATGATGACGGTTTTGCCGACGCCGGCACCACCAAACAAACCAATCTTCCCGCCCCGGACAAACGGGCACAGCAGGTCGACGACCTTGATCCCGGTTTCGAGTATCTGGGTCTTGGGATTGAGTTCTGTAAAAGCGGGAGGGTCTTGATGGATAGCCCGGGTTTCGGTGGCGTCGATGGGGCCTCGCTTGTCGATGGGCTGACCCAAAAGATTAAACACACGACCGAGGACCGCTTCGCCCACAGGAACGCGCACGGGTGAGCCGGTGTCGGTAACGGCCATGCCGCGTCGCACGCCGTCGGTTGAGCCCAGCGCCACGGACCGTACCTGCCCACCGCCCAGGTGCTGCTGCACCTCGCCTACGAGATTGATATCGATGCCGTGATGCTGGCCCTTGATCTCGACAGCATTGTAGATCCCGGGGAGCTGGTCCTCGGGAAACTGAGTGTCAAACGTCGAGCCAATGACCTGACTGATTACGCCTTGGTTAGCCATCTTGATGCCGCCTCTTTGCCTTTCGCAGACCCGCTCGCAACGGGGCTTCGTAAGCCGTTAAAATCTCAGTCCAATGAGGGTGCAGGATAGTGAGGTGGTGTCACCTTGCCAAGTCAGCGCGCGTCGGTAGTCAACTTGGAGTGACAAGCGGTTAAATCTCGTATACTGCGGCGGAATTGACGTACCAATCCCCGTAGGTATTACCGTATGACCCGTGTACGTGCGAACCGTTGTCACAACACTTGTGCATACACGATGCGGTCAAAACATACGCGGATGCGTATCATCGCTGACCATGACGACGCAAGGAGGCGTCCGCTTTGACCGCTCCAGACCCCCATACCACCCACGAAACGACCGCGGTACAGACCGCCGACCCCAACGCCAGCGATCAACCATCGCCACAAGTACCCGTGCAGCAACCGAACCACCCGGCACCCGGCCAAATCGTAATCCCCAACCGCGATCAGGCGCCCGGTCCTGCACGCGGGTCTAAATCTGATTCCACATTCGGGGCAAAAAAAGGAGAACACGAGCAGACACGGCGAATCGCGCTGGTCAACCAAAAAGGCGGCGTAGGCAAGACCACCACGACAGCCACCTTGGGCACCGCTCTGGCACGAATGGGTAAGCGCGTGCTGCTGGTCGACCTCGACCCGCAAGCACACCTCACGCTGCACATGGGCATCGAGCCCGATAGCCTCGAAAAGAGCATCTACAACCTGCTAACCGACTCCAGCCTACCCGCCGCGACGATCGCCCAGGAGGTAGGCGCAAACCTTGTGCTGCTGCCCGCGGAAGTCAACCTCGCCGGTGTGGAGCCCGAGCTCGCGTCTCTAGCCGCATCGGGACAGGCGCAGCGTGTATTAAAAGATAAGTGCGACTCATTGCTAATCGGGTGTGAGCAAGGCGGCGAGCCGTTTGACTTTGTACTCATCGATTGCCCACCGAGTCTGGGGCTATTGACGCTCAACGCGTTGACTCTGGCGCATGAGGTAATCGTGCCGATGCAGGCCCACTTTTTGGCGTTGCAAGGCCTAAGCAAGCTGCTCGAAACCATCACCCTGGTCAAACAATCGGTAAACCCGGACCTCATCGTCGCGGGGATTATCCTGTGCATGCACGAGTCTCAGACGATCTTGGCCAGCGAGGTGATATCCGATCTGCAGTCGTTTTTGACCGGCGCGCGGGACCAGGACCTGCCGTGGCGTGACGCCGTGGTGTTCGACCCGCCCATACGACGCAACATCAAGCTCGCAGAATGCCCCAGCTTCGGCAAGACGATCTTCGACTACGCACCCGGCTGCCCCGGCGCGGGCGACTACGGACGCCTGGCACAGGCCGTCGCGGACCACTACGCACGCAAAGGCTCGTAACGCATTTGTCGCTGTCCAGTTTCTGTATGTCCGGGCCCGCCCGGACATAGCGTAGAGCAGATCACCGAGCCGCCGCTTGATGCATAATGTTGCTGACAGGGAGGGGATTTATGAAACCGGTTCAAGCACTTATGTCTAATACGACGCAGTCAAAACATACGCGGATGCGTATAAACCGCTGATGCCCCAAGGGCCCACCCATATCGACCAACCGTCCCCTGCTACCAGCGTGTTGGAAAAGCTGCTCGACCGCTGGTCGCGTAAAACGCTAGCGGTCTACTGGCCGACCTTGGCGCTGCTCACGCACTGGCCATACCTCAAAATCGCTAACCCCGACATCGTTGGCCCCATCCAACTCGACAAGCTCTTGCATGTCGGCGCGTTTTCGTGCTTGGCGTTGCTACTAATCTTTGCACGCCTGCCTAGCCGCGCTGTCAGCATGCGTCACCATGTGATAATCGGCACGTTTGTCGCCGTGGTGTATTCGATATTTGATGAGCTGACGCAGAGCTTCGTGGGTAGGGAGGTATCCGCCAGCGACATACTGGCAAACCTGCTAGGCATCGGGCTGGTCATGGCTGTAGTCTGGCGCTGGCGGGTGGCGTGCGACGAAGGTATGCCGGGGGGTAACGAGGGTAACGAAAATGGTACGACTGAAGTAAGCGCGCAGCCGGTCGATGCAAAATCAAAACCCGCAAAAACGACTCATAACCAAAGCCCGCTCGCATTCGTGGACCACGCGAAGCTGGTCAGTGGGTTAACGCTGGCGTCACGTGTGCTGGGGTTGGCACGCGACGCGGTACTGGCAGCGTGCTTCGGCATGACCGCGATCACCGACGCCTTTTGGCTCGCGTTTGTCGTGCCGAACCTGTTCCGACGACTCTTCGGCGAGGGCGCGATGACAGCCGCGTTTATACCCGCCTACACCGGGCTGCTGCGTGACGATCCAGCCAAGGCCAGACGACTGGCGTGGGTGTCCGTCTCGGTGCTGCTCGTCGTGCTCGGCGCCGTGACGGTGATAGGTGAGTTCGTGTTGACGGCACTGCTGGGTAGCAGCGACTGGTCCGCCGACACACACCTGGCGATCCGACTAACCATGATCATGCTGCCTTACATGCCCATGATCTGTGGGGTAGCGCTGCTCGGAGGCGTGCTTCAGGTGCACAAGCGGTTCGGACCGCCCGCCGCGGCGCCGGTACTACTAAATATCGCGATGATCGGCGCAGCACTGCTGGGTGCAGGTCTAAACAGCTCCGGCGCGGATGTCCACAACGGGATCACGATCGTGGCAACGGCGGTACTGGTGGCGGGCCTGTTCCAACTCGCGTGGCAAGCAGTAGCAGCCCACCGTGAGACGCCCTTCACACTACGCCTCAGCGGTGTCGGCACCCCATTTCGCAAGATGCTCTGGACCATGGTCCCGATGGTGCTGGGCCTGGCGGTGTTTCAATTCAACACGCTGCTCGACAGCCTGATCGCGTGGGTACTATCACCCAAAGCCGGTGGCAACGTAATGCTGTCGATCTTCGGATGGGAACTCGCCTACCCGGTGCGTCAGGGCGCTGTGACCGGCTTACAATTCGCACAACGGCTATATCAGTTCCCCCTGGGTGTCTTCGGGATTGCCCTGGCGACCGCGATCTTCCCTGCACTGGCACACGCAGCAGCGGTGCATCATGCCGACGGGCCAGCGTCCAAAGGGGCTAGCAACGGGACCATAGGCAGCGGGCTCGACGAATTCCGCACGATACTCCAACAAGGCTTACAGCTGACAATCTTCGTCGGCCTACCCGCAAGTGTCGGGCTGATCCTGGTAAGAGTACCGCTGGTACGCGTGATCTTTGAGCGCTACGAGTTCACAATCGAAGACTCCGCACGGGTGGCGATGATCCTCGCGGGCTACGGTGCCGCGGTGTGGGCATACGCCATGACGCACGTGCTCACACGGGCGTACTACGCGCTGGGCGACTCACGCACACCGCTGATCGTCTGCACTGCTATGACAGCCGTAAATCTTGTGTTAAACCTGACCCTGGTGTGGTGGTTGGGCGTGGCGGCGCTGGCGTGGTCGACAGCGATCAGCTCGTCCATACAAGCCGTGCTGCTGCTACGACTAATCAGCCGATACGTAACCACACCCATTGGGACAACCGTGCGCCAATCGTGGGTGAGGTCGTCGATACTCACCGCCGCGATGACGATCGCCTTGACGCCCATCGTCTGGGCGTACAACCCGCTGACGGTGTCTCGCACGGGTGCAGCAGCCCAACTTCTCGTGATGGTCGTGCTGGGAATGGGTATCGTCTTCGTCGGCGCAAGGCTAATGAAAATGCACGAGCTGCGTTGGCTCACATCACGGCACGCTCGTTGAGGACTATTAACCATGTCACAAGCATCACCGGCAGATGACAAACGGCTGATGAGGCTGGCGATCGAGACGGCGCGGCGGGGTGTCAACGCGGGCCAAACGCCGTTCGGAGCGTGTATCGCGCGACAAGGCGAGATCATCGCCTGCTCGCACAACCAGGTGTGGCTCGATACGGACATCACTGCTCACGCCGAGGTGTGCTGCATCCGCCGGGCATGCCAGACGCTCAGAACAATCGACCTGAGCGGGTGCGTGATCTACAGCACGACCGAGCCGTGCCCGATGTGCTTCGGCGCAATCCACTGGGCACGCATCGACCGGATCGTGTTCGGGGCAGGAATCTCAAACGCAAAAACGTTTGGCTTTAGCGAATTGGAAATCTCCAACAAACAGATGAAACAATCGAGCGGATCACCCGTAACCGTCGAAAGCGGTCTCATGCGTGACCAAGCAGTTGAACTGTTCCGTGATTGGCAATCGCGGACCGACACGCAGCCGTATTGACCGCATCGTGGTTGTCGTTCAATTAGGTATCACGACTGCGATGCGTCGGCGCGTCGCACAGCTTGGCAAAATGCGCTGATCAATTCGGGGTCTTTCACGCCCCTGCTAGCCTCGACACCACTCGACACGTCCACTGCATAAGGGCGCACCGCCGAGATCGCTTGACCGACGTTTTCAGGGGTCAGCCCGCCCGCGAGGATCATCGACGGCAATGGGCCCAGCCGCCCATCGGCGATCACCTCTGCCAGCACGTTCCAATCAAAGGCTCGCCCGGTGCCGCCGGGTAGTGAGTCGGGACTATCGTCTTTGGGCGCGTCCAGCAGCAGCGCAGCCAACGAGTCGGCAACCCCATGCCACGGCGCCAGTATCGCAGCAAATTGTTTGGCGTCCGGGCTAAACG
Source organism: Planctomycetota bacterium (assembly GCA_024276075.1). Taxonomy (GTDB): domain Bacteria; phylum Planctomycetota; class Phycisphaerae; order Phycisphaerales; family Phycisphaeraceae; genus JAJRXX01. Next base: position 16,139 of record JAJRXX010000032.1, on the reverse strand, counting down.
GCAGTGCCTTGATCACACGCAGCGGCGCCAGTTCCACAACTTGGTCGGGTGACTCGCAGCCGTGTAATTGGACGGTGGTCAAGCCAACCTCGTCAGCGACGTCTCGAATTTGCTGGGTTGTGACGTCGACGAAAAGCCCCACCGGCTCGACAAACGCCGGCAGAACGCGCGCAATCTCCCGAGCCCCCTGAACAGACACCCGCCGTGACGAGTTCTCAGCAAATACCAAGCCGATCGCGTCCGCACCCGCTGCCACCGCTGCATGAGCAACGACGACGTCTCGGATACCACAGACCTTGATACGGGTATGTGCCATAACGGCATTGTAGACAGACCTTATAAAGACGGTAGCGGGTCAGTTTGAAACCGAGCGTCATCGCAACGAGCCGCGACCGTCAGGGAGCGGTCCTCTTCTGCTTTGAAAGCCCCTTGTCACCAATGTTTCGGATGACAATTCCCGTCAAAATACTCGAACTGACCCACTACCATAAAGACAGCACGACGACTCAAAAAGATCAGCGTGTCAATCCTCGTGGATGTGCACCCGTTCGAGCCGCGCGTATTGCAGGATCAGCGTCTTGGTCCCCACAGTGTTAAACTCGATGCGCGCCCGCGCCTGTGGCCCACCCGGCCGCAGTTCCAGCACCCTACCCAAGCCAAACTGCGGGTGACGCACCAGCGTGCCCGGGCGCAGCGCCTCGGGATCGTCGTCGTAGCCACAATCGAGCGCGGGTTCGTCCACAAAGTCCGCTTGCCCAGCCGCCGCGGCGTCGAAGTCTTCCCGGTCAAGCTGATCGCCTGCCATCTCATCGATGAATCGGCTGGGGATGCTCGGCTGCAGTTGGCCGAAAATCGTGCGGTACCGCGTGTGCAAAAGCGTCAGCCGCTCCTTAGCACGAGTAATACCCACAAAACACAACCGTCGCTCCTCCTCCAACCCGTGAGGGTCCTCCTGCGAAATACTGTGCGGCAGCAACCCATCCTCGACACCAACCATAGCCACCGCGGGAAACTCAAGCCCCTTCGCAGCGTGGAGCGTCATCAACGTGACAGCACCCTGAGACGTGTCGATCGCGTCGACGTCACTCACAAGGCTGATCTGCTCGAGATACGCTTCGAGCCGATGCGCCAACGAGGGGTACTCATCCTCATCAACCGGCTGATTGTCGAGCTCGAATTGCTGCGCCGAGCTGACCAGTTCGCCCAAGTTCATCAGCCGTTCCTGATCGGGATCAGTCTTATCGTTTCGGTAGTACCGCTCGAGGCCCGACTCGCGCAGAACGCGCTCGACGAAAGCACGCAACGGCGTCTCGTTGTCGGTACTAAGCGTAGCCCGCCAATCGCTCATTCGCTCAGCGAAACGCGTGACAGAGGCGGTCGCTCTGGTGCCCAGCGCTTCGACCTGGCCGGGTGATTGCAAAACGTCAGGCAGGTGAGTGCTGTGTGCTACGGCGTATGCTGCCATGGCCTTGACAGCGGTCGGGCTGATGCCCCGGCTAGGCGTGTTGATAATACGCAACAAATTAATCGCGTCGGCGGGATTGGCGATGGCACGCAAATACGCAATCGCGTCCTTGATCTCTTTACGCTCATAAAAAGACGTGCCCCGCGCAATCTGATAAGGGACATTCGCGTTGCGGAACGCGTCCTCGACGACACGGCTAAGGCTATTGACCCGGTAAAACACCGCCATATCGCTCCAAGGCGTGTCGTGACGATCATGCAACCGTGTAAACCAATCGACGACCCATTGCGCCTCACGACGCTCGTCGCGGCAGGCCGCCACGCGCACCGGATCGCCCTGGTCGTTCTCCGTCCAGAGGTCTTTGTGCTTGCGTTGCGTGTTGTGCCGGATCAGCCGGTCAGCCGCAGCGAGGATGTGCTTGGTCGAGCGATAGTTCTGCTCGAGGCGCACGGTGGTGACGTTGGGATACAACGTTTCAAACTCGAGGATATTGCGGATGTCAGCCCCACGCCAGCCGTAGATCGATTGATCGGGATCACCTGTCGCACAGATGTTGCGGTGCCCCGCCGAAAGATTATGCGCAATTGAAAACTGCGCGTGGTTGGTGTCCTGATACTCGTCGATCAGGACGTAGACGTATTGCCGACGCAACTCGTCGAGCACGTCGGGATGTTGCTTCATCAGCTCAACCGTGCGCAGCAGCAGATCGTCAAAGTCCAGAGCCTTATTCTGCGTGAGGGTGTGTTGGTATTTTTTATATATCTGCGCAATGGTTCTGCTGTAAAAGTCCATAGCCGATGCGGCGAAGGCTTCGGGATTAAGCAGATCGTTCTTGGCTTTGCTGATCGCTGATAAGACCTTGCCGGGCGGAAAGTTGCTGGTACTGATCTCCAGTGCCTTGAGCGTGTTCTTCATCGCCCGGGTCTGGTCGGCGCTGTCGTAGATCGAGTACCCGCTCGGCAGCTCAAGGTAGTGCGCATACCGCCGCACAAGCCGAGCACACAGACTGTGAAACGTACAAACCGTCACAGCGTCCGCCTGCCGCTGCGACATGAGCCCCGCGACCCGCTCCCGCATCTCGCCCGCAGCTTTGTTGGTAAACGTAATCGCCAGCACGTTCCACGGCGCGATCCCAACACGCAGTACGAGGTGCGCGATACGCCGTGTGATGACGCGCGTCTTACCCGACCCCGCCGCAGCCAGCACAAGCAAAGGCCCATCAACATGCGTAACAGCGTCTCGCTGAGGCTCGGTCAGGTCGTCGAGCAGCGGATCGGCGTGCGTATCTGTGGTGGTAATGTTCATCCCGCCTTAATAGTAGCAGATCGCGCAGAGTTCACGCTGGTTTGAGAAGGAGGCTAATTTCAGACGCACCCTAATTCGGGTAGACCCCCACCGCCGGGACCTCTTGCCGGAACCGCTGTGCGATCGAGAGCGTCCGTTTTGTATCGACAAGCCAATCCCTCAACCACGCCGCCCGCACAAAAAGATCGCTTTCCGCAAGCATGTCGTATCGCTTGCTCGCATCACCGCAGACGGTCATGATCGTCAGGTCCACCATGGCAGCGGTCGGTATCTCGTGGCTAAGCCAATTATGGATCGCGCTCACCGACGCCAGCCCTTTGAGCAACGGGTCGCTCAGTAGTCTTTCGATGCTCTGCCTCAGCTCGACCAGGTCGATCTCCATGGGGATATTCGTCTCCGTAAGATCGAGCAATGCCTTGCGGTACGGCTCGTGGTCCACCTCTTGCCGCACCCTTGCCCTGCAGACGCCTTGCAGCAGCAGGTTGTACCGCCCGTCAGACAAACGCTCATGGCGCACAACGTACCCAACGCAGACACAGGGTTTGATCCGCGGTCGCCCTTCGTAGTCGTGTTGCCATTGATCGCCCTCAAACATCGCCATCGCAATCAATCCGTGCGAATCGAGCACGTCGCTGGTCATGCGCCTGTAGCGTTGCTCAAAAATATGCAGCGGCACCGTCGCGTGTGGCAACAGCACGAAGCCGGGCAACGGGAAAAGCGGCATCGGGTGCGCGAAATCGATTCTGCGTTCTTCAGCCATAACGAATCATAGGCGCATGGGCTCATCCTGTAACGTTTAACCCAAGCATATTTAAAACCAACAGATATTAGAATGCCTGACAAAGTGATATTTAACCAAGCTGGCATGCTCCATCGAGCCCCACAACGAGCCGCGATCGTCAGGGAGCGGGCCCCTTAGAGCCCAAAAACCGCTTGCTGACGCGCGCGGCTCGCTGAGAACCCCCCATGCGAAATCAGAAAACGCTCTAATACGCATTGCGTATCGTTCTAGCGCGTTGTAAAGGATGTAAGTTATTGTCTGTTTTGCCTTCGCGTTCGCAGATGCCGCGCAAGTATTAATCTTGATTGGTATAATCTCCGTTAGTCGGGTGGCACGGCTTGCTTGCAGGCCGTGAGACACAGATACGTGGCGCACCAGCGACCCACCGGGATGGCGAATATTTTTGCCACCTGCGCTAAATGTCGAAGTCTTGCCCCTGCTCATCTTGTTCAGCATCCCCTGCCGCAGCCTTGACAGTCTTGCTACGCACAGGCCGAGCGGTGATCTTCAACTCCGACAGCTTCATGGATACTGTGTGGTTCGGTGGGATCGACCGCGTCAGGAACACGGACCCGCCGATCGTGGTCCCGCTGCCGATGACCGTCTCACCCCCGAGGATAATCGCACCGCCGTAGATGGTCACGTCGTCCTCGATGGTCGGGTGTCGCTTGCGCCCGCGCCAGACGCGACCGCCCTTGGTCGACAGCGCACCGAGCGTAACGCCCTGGTACACCTTGACGCGATCGCCGATGACCGTCGTTTCACCGATCACGACGCCGGTGCCGTGATCGAGGAAAAACGAATCCCCAATCGTCGCGCCGGGATGGATGTCGATGCCGGTGTGGTTGTGCGCGTACTCACTCATGATCCGCGGCAGCAGCGGGACGTCTAGCTTCCACAGTTCGTGCGCAATGCGGTGAATGAAAATAGCGTCGATGCCCGGGTAGCAGAACACGGTCTCGTCAAAGTTCGCCGCAGCCGGGTCGCCGTCAAACGCAGATTGCACGTCGAGGTTTAGCCGCCTACGGACTTCCGGGATGCGTCCCAAAAACACACCTATGACGCGCCGAGCCTCTTCGTCGCAATCATCGCAGTCGTCGCCCTTGCCGTTCCCCGCGGTACGGTTGAGGTCGTACCGTAGCGCCGACCGCACCTGCTCGTACAACAGGTCATGCACCTGATTGAGCAGGTCGCCCACGTGGTACTTGATCATGTCGGACGTGAGCCGCTGTTCGTCGAAAAAACCCGGGAAAATCAGCCGCCGAAGCAACTCCGTAAGCTGGATCGTTTTCGCCCTGTTAGGCAGAAACGTCGAGTCGAGGTGCTGCGTATCGGGGTGCGCGTGGTAGCTGTCGACGATCCGGTCGATCAGCCCAACCAGGTCGTGCGGCGATTTGTCCGGTGCCCGTTCCATGGGATTATCCTAGAGCATTTTCAATTCACCTGTAGCATACTCAACGAACCGCGACCGTGAGGAGCGGGCCAATTCTTTTGCGATAAGCGATGCATCTATAGGCCGAAAATGCTGTAGCCAATACAAAACGGCTCGACACGGATCGAGCCGTTCTTGAAATGATTGCTTCCCATCCACCTGAGCCGTTCGATGGATTTGCTCGAACCCCAATAAAAGGTGGGTGCGTTGTCGGGTCGTCCCGGCCTTCCACACATGGAGGCATGGCCTTCGCGCCCCACGCCGCTCCCTTGGGGTTTCTTAAAGGTTCAAGCAAACTCAAACACCGCTGGCGAACCCCGCAGACAGAAAGCAATCTTTACTTGTCACGACCCGGTCAGGCTCGGGTCCCGATTTAATTATACCCTCAACCAACGCATTCACCGAGGAAAATTTCAACGCCACCCCGCGTATCGGTAGCCAACCAACCCCACCGGACCTCAGATGACGTCTTCGATTTCTTCGAGCCGCACAAAGCCCTCGATAGCCTCGTATTCCGCCAACCCAAGCTGATCGTAAATCCTCGCGGTGGCACGGTTTCGCGACTCCGCTCGCTGCCAAAACTCTCGCAAATCAATCCCGGGGAACAAGGCCTTGTCCTTCTGCGATTCGTGTTTGAATATCGCCGTGCGCTTACGCGTCAACTCGTGCGGCGCCAGAGGCACCGCCATGCTGATCTCTTCGACTTCCCATTCCTGCCAAGCACCCCGATACACCCATACCTGACAATCCCCTTGCCACGCTTGATCCTTGGTCCGATCGAGCGCCTCGAGGATCGCTGCCAGACAGACACGGTGCGTGCCGTGCGGATCAGAAAGATCACCCGCAGCGTAGACCTGGTGCGGCTTGATCTTCTCGAGCATATCGACAATCAGCTTGATATCCGCTTCGCTCAATGGCTTCTTGCGCACAACCCCCGTCTCATAAAATGGCATGTCCAGGAAGTGGAGATTCTGCTCGGGCACACCGCAAGATTGGCCAGCGGCGCGGGCTTCCACACGACGGATAAGCGTCTTGATCTTCTGCACCTCTTCAGAATCGACTTGGCCCGGCTTCTTCTTTTTGAGAAATTCCTCGATGTGGCTCTCGATCTCTTGCGTCTGCTTCTGCTCGATGCCGAACATCTTGTTGAAGTGCGTCGCAAAATCCGCAAATGAACTGGCGTCTTCGTCGAATACCGCAATATTCCCCGATACCTGGTACGCCACGTGCACCTCGTGGCCCTGATCGACCAGACGCAAGAGCGTACCACCCATTGATATCACGTCGTCGTCCGGATGAGGCGAGAAGATGATCACGCGTTTGGGAAATATTTTGTCGGGGGCCTTACGCCCTTCGCCGGAGTATCTCTTTGTAGTCTGCGCGGGCTTGCCGCCAGGCCAACCCGTGATCGTCTCGTGCAGAGCACGGAACACGTTGATGTTAATGTCATACGCGGGCCCGTGCTCCGCAACGAGGTCCTGCAAGCCCGCTTCGTTATAATCCTCATCGGTGAGCTTGAGTATGGGCTTTTCGAGCATCCGCGCCAACCAGATCACAGCCTTGTGAATCAATTTCTTGTTCCAACGCATCGGCCCCAGCAGCCAAGGCGTCTTCTGACGCGCCAGCGACGCGGCGGCAGGCCGATCGAGTATCACCTGTGCATTCGCGTGCTCCTGGAGATAGCTGGCGGCAATCGTAGGCGTCACCGCCCCCTCGATCGCCCTCGCTAAAACGGGCGCCTTACCCTCACCAAACGCCAACAGAATCACCCGCTTCGCAGCCAAGATGGAGCCGACCCCCATCGTTATAGCTCGACGAGGCACGTTTTCCTCACCAAAAAAATCAGCCGCAGCGTCCAAACGGGTCAACTGATCCAGCGCGATCAGACGGGTTTGACTATCCCTAGCCGAGCCGGGCTCGTTGAATCCGACGTGACCCGTCCGCCCAATACCCAATAGCTGGATGTCGATACCCCCAGCATCCTCAATCGCACGCTCATACGACTGACAGTGCTCGAAGACATCCTCGACATCTATCGAACCGTCGGGGATGTGTATGTTTTTCGGGTCGATATCCACATGCTCGAACAGGTGCTCGTGCATAAACCGGTGGTAGCTCTGCAGCGATTTTGGCCCCATGGGGAAATACTCGTCGAGGTTGAACGTAATGACGTTCTTGAGTGACAACCCCTGCTCCTGATGCATACGCACCAACTCGCTGTAGACGCTCACCGGCGACGACCCGGTCGCCAAGCCCAACACGCAGTGCTTGCCCTGACTAGCACGTTTGCGAATAAGTGAAGCAATCTCCTGTGCCACCGCGGCGCTGGCCTGCTCGGAGCGATCAAACACCTGCGTCGATATCTTCTCAAGCTGGGTCATCTGGGTGGTGGCGGCGTCGGTTCTTGTTTGCATAGCATTGGTCTTTCTAATTTCCCGATTCGTCATATTGAGGCCCCGCCCAAAAATTGCAACCCGATCAGCGGAGCAACCTATGACACACCCGCGTCACATTCGCAATCCACGATAATAGGTATCGAGCCAACCGGTTCTCCACCAGGAGCATTATCGGTCTGCTCGATTGCCCACTATCCATTTCGCACAGCATGCATCGATATTTTAAGTTCGACTACCAACCGACCGAGTATTACAAAACAATGTCAGCAATCAGTTCATCTAGTTCCGCGTTAGGGTCACAGATTAGCCTCGCCATCGCCTCCAAGACGCAGGACGTCGCCAAAGCACAAGGCGAAAACGTCGTCTCGATGCTACGTGATGCCGCTCAGATACAGCAGCAGCTATCAAGTGGTCCCCGCGACTCTAGCCGCGGCGCCCTGCTCGACGTCGTCGCCTGATTCAGCATCTACCGTCCTCCCCTTCCTATCATCCCCTCATCCCCGTAATACCAATCCCACTTGAAACTTGTGCGTGTTCACGAACGCCCGAGCATAACCGGCAATAATTTACATATCCCCGACGCGTTGAAATATACGCAATGCGTATTAAACCTTCGCCATTTTTTGCACCCAACAACTACCTACCCCCAGCATCAACGCACCTTGTGATCGCGGTTCACTTCCCTGGCTTATTACTACCAGGACTCCCCAACTCGCAACAAAACGACAATATCTAACCCAAATATGCATTAATCCTCGCTCGCAATCCCTCCATCTCCGATAGACCGATAACTTAATTTCCCACATTTTATCCCGACTGCCCTTGACGGACACAAACCACACGAGACAATACCAGTCATACCGTCAACAGACGGTTGTGGCATACGATGCATTTGGTAGTGTTTTTATCTACCACACTGTTTGCGCTTGCGTCCCGGATTAGATTTAGATATTTTTTCGTCCACGTTCAACGTTTACCAGTAAGCCTCGTTAGTCATTAAAAACGAAGCAATAAACCTTAAGGAGAGCCGGTTTATGTTTAGCAGCAAACAGATTGTTTACTTGGCTGCGGTTTTGGTGTCGGGTATTTCAAGCGGTGTATTGGCCGAGACGGTCCCCGCTGATACTGCAATGCAGGCTGAGTTGGCCGCACTCAGGGCACGCCTCGGCGAGCTTGAAGCTAGGCAGAATGACACTTGGCTAAACGAGCGACGCGCCGAAGAGGTCAAGGGCCTCGTACGCGAGGTACTCGCCGATGCCGATACACGCGCCAGCCTCATGGCAGACGGCATGACCGCCGGCTACAACAAAGGCTTCTTCCTGGCCTCAGAAGACGGCAACAACCTGCTCAAGGTCAGCGGACAGGTACAGTTCCGCTACATCTTCAACTCTCGTGACAGCCAAGTCGCCGCGCAGGACAACGACGAGTTCGGCTTCCAACTCCGCCGCGTGAAGCTCTTCTTTAAGGGACACCTCGGGTCGCCACGGATTGTCTACAGCGTGGGCCTGCAGGCACACCGCAATACACAAAATATCGATCTCGACCACGCCTACTTCGGCATCAAGATCGCTGACAACATGACCCTCTTCGCCGGTGAGGATAAAGCACCATTCCTCAGAGAGGAAACCACCAGCTCCAAGAAGCAGTTGACTGTGGAGCGGTCGCTGATGAATGAGCTCTTTACCGCGGGTCGTATCCAGGGCATCTGGCTGAAGGTTGAAGCCAACGACTACGCCAAGATAACGCTGACAGTTAACGACGGCGTCAATTCCGGTGAAGTCGGCACCACCGCGGACTTCCAAAACGATGCCACCGATATCGCGTTCGGCGCCCGCATTGATCTGCGTCTGGCTGGCCAGTGGGAACAGATGAAAGACTTCTCCGCTTGGTCCGGCGAGGAGCAAGCGGTATTCATCGGGGCGGCGATCCACCACGAGGTCGTCGAGACCGGTGACGGACAAGCCAACACGCCGCTGCCAACCACCAGCGGATTTAACTCTACGGGTACTGCGATTGCCGTAGACGAATTTACCGCCTGGACCATTGACGGTTCGATCGAATCGGAAGGCGTCGGCATCTACGCAGCGGTCACGGGTGTGCACTTCAACGCACTAGGCGGCGTCAACGACGTCGATGCCTTCGGCCTGGTCGTCCAGGGATCCATGATGATCATCCCAGACAAGCTTGAGCCATTTATCCGCTGGGAGCACATTGACCCTGACACGTCACATGATGTGAACCTCGTCACCGTTGGCGCTAACTACTACCTCAACAAGCACAACGCCAAATTCACCACCGACTTGGTCTGGGCACTCAACTCACTCACAAATGTCGGCGGTTCCTCCGGCCTAGGTCTGCTAGCCGACACCGCTGCAAACAACCGGAACCAAATCGTCCTACGAACGCAGTTTCAGTTGTTGTTTTAAACTCACTTGCTCTCACTTGAAATCAAAAAGTGAAACTCAAAGCCGGCCCCGTCAAGGGGTCGGTTTTTTTATGAACTCAGCGCCATACGATCGGCAGACACTCATACAAATCACTCTATATATTGCCTTAGAGCGTTTTTTGATTTGGTGTACGGCTCCACGACGAGCCGCGACCGTCAGGAAGCGGGCCTCTTCTTGAATGGCATACGTGCAATTTATCTGAATGCGTATGACGTGGTCACAACGTACGCGGATGCGTATCAGCCGGATCATTCCTGGCCTGACTCACCGTGTTGCATAGTTTGAGCAATTCACTGATCACGTCGGTGATGTGCCCAAGATCGGCGCCCGAAGCCGATATCTTCTCCAAGTTGTCTGCCAACTCGACAATCCTGCCGCTGCCATCCCTTGCAGCAGCAAACTTAAGCTGCGCCGCAATCACAGGTATCGACGCAAATTTATCATCCTCGATAGCCGTGGTTAGACGATCGATCGCCTGACCCAGTTCCAACGCCAACTGCCCCGTAGCCGGCCCAAGGTCCGTCCGCTCACGCCTATATATGTCCGTAACGACTTCGATAAACCGCTCGATAAGATCAGGGTCGAACTGCGTACCCGCGCAACGCCGCAGCTCCGCAAACGCCTCATCCTGGCTACGAGCCTTGCGGTACGGACGATCAGACGTCATCGCATCGTACGCATCGGCAATGCTCAGCACTCTCGCCATCAGCGGGATGTCTCGCCCCTTCGGCAAATCTGTCCGGCTAGGATTACCGTCATACCACGCGTGGTGCAATCGGATCACATCCGTCAACTCCTTCGAGGCAAACGTAGCGGTCACAATCGCCACACCCATCTCATCGTGCAGATGCATCACATGCCACTCCTCTTCCGTCAACTCGCCCGGCTTCAGAAGAATCGCGTCAGGAATACCTAGCTTGCCCAAGTCATGAAGCAGCGCCGCGACTTCCAAAACAAAACAATCTCGCGCCGACATCAGCTCCTTACCCACCATGACGCACAGATCACCCACACGCTTGCTGTGCTGACCCGTGGCAGCGTCACGGTGTGACAGCGCCGCCAACAGACCCGCCGCAGCCTGGAACGGGATAAACGTATCGCTTTCGGGCTCGTCCAATCGCTTCGGCTGGGGCCCTGCAACCACATGACCACCTTCTCCCCTATCGTCTTTCTCAGGCTCCGCGGGCGCCTCGGGTAGCTGATCAAAACGCTCCACCCGGTTGCGACCGCCGTGCTTCGCCGCGTACAGCGCCTGGTCCGACTGATCGAGCAGGTCCTGTGGACTCGATGCGCCCATCGACTTCGCCGAAACCCCGAAGCTCGATGTCACAGGCAGGTCGCCCGCACGCCGATCTTCAATCGCCTTGCGAAACCGCTCAGCCGTTTCGGTAGCCTGATCGACCCCGGCATTCCTCATCAAAATACAGAATTCTTCCCCGCCGTATCGGCAAACAATATCCATCTCGTCCGCTGTGGTTTTGAGAACCTCAGCGATCTCACGCAGCACCTGGTCGCCCTTGGCGTGCCCGTGGTTGTCGTTGATCGATTTAAACTTATCGATGTCGAACATGATGCAGCCGATGTCTTTACCGCTGTCATTAGCCATGTTCCATAACGAATCAAACTGCGTAAACAGCGACCGCCTGTTCAGACACCCCGTCAGCGCGTCCCGCGTAGCCAACCGCTCGAGCTGCTTATTCTGCTCACTGATCTGGTCCCGCGAGTCTTTGAGCATCGAAACCAAGTCGTTAAGCTGAACATTCTTCTTCTCGACCGCTGTCACGTCATCGAACGTCGTCAGCGCGCCGCGAGCCTTGCCGTCGGTGCCGAGGATAGGCGCAGCATTGACCATCAGCGTAATTTCATCCTCATCGGATGTCTTGTGCTTCAGCGCCACGCCCACCTGTGTCTTGCCCTCATTGATCGCCTTTGTCCACGGGTACTCAGCCGTCTCTTCTTCATCATCTGCCTCCTCTTGCTGCCAACCCAGACTTGTAATCTTCTTGCCCTGGAGGTTCGCCGTCGTACCGCCGACGGTTTTAACGAATGCCTCATTGACCATCACAATTTGTTCGTCTTTGTCCAGCACAACGATCCCCTCGGTCATCGTGTTGAGCATCGCCTGGATCCTCGACGGGATAACCGACTGCGGGTTGAGCACCTTCAGCGTGCGACGCAGGTAAAACAAGTACGCAACGAAACCACTGACCCCCATGAAAACCATCGTCCCGACAATCGGGTGCTTCAACCACCACCAGAAGCCGCCGCCATACAACGGCTCGAACTGGACCTCGACCTCACCCCATTTCTCACCACCCCGGATAATCGGGATGCGCACGTGCGTAGGCGTCGACTTATCCGGCTCGGCTCCCGCAGCCCAACTCGCTTCGTGATCTCCCGACTGGACCAGCAGCACTCCTTCCACATTACGTACACCCACTGATATCACCTGTGGGTTCTGCGCCACCATCGACGAGGTCACCGCCGAGAGCGCATCGATATCGACCTCGTCGTTGCGCACCGCCGACGCGCTGTGTATACCAATCGCCTCGCACAGTTTCAGCCGGCCATCCAGCTTCGCCTGGGTCGGATCCGGGTAAATTCCCAGAAGCTGCGTGGTGGACAAGACGCTAAGCGTCAGCGCCACCAAACCTAGGCTAAGACGAGTTGCTGTTGATATCCGTTTCAAACTGCCTCCAAACCGTCGTCCCGGCTGACGTCAACCAGTGCCCTACCGACGGATCATTTCATCATGGCCTTGAGCTTCCTTTCGGCCTCGTCTTCGTCATCCTTACCCAAACCACCACTGCCGCCGGAGTCCCACGAATCCAGCACAGGCAGCGGATCGAAAAACTGCCACGCCGGGAGATTCGTCAGCAACGATGTCAACAACGACCCCCCACGCAGAAACCAAATCACATAACTCAGCGACAACGTAGACGACACACTCACAGCCGCGCCCACCGCTACGTTCACCGAGGTGTTGTTCTCCTCAATTTCCTTTTTCATATCCGTAAACTTCTCTTGCAATACAACCACCGTATTCGCGGGCAAACCACTAATGACCCCCGCAGCGGTCGTCACCACTTTGGCCGGACCCGCCACCAGCGATGCACTCACGCTGGCCATGCTCGGCGCACCACCGCCACTCGACCCAGACGACGACTGACCACTCGCCGCACCGCCAGCGTCACCGCCGCCAGCAGCCGCTTCACCCGAACCACCCGTTTCGGCGCCGCCGGTTTCACCTCCACCTTCCTCACCGCCAGACTCACCTCCACCCTCCTCACCCCCGCCAGACTCGCCGCCGCCGGATTCTCCTCCTCCTCCCCCGCCACCGCCGCCGCCGCCAGATCCACCGGATCCGCTACTACCATCGCCACCGGATCCGCTACTACCACCCCCGCCACCTGGAGGAGGCGGTGGAGGAGGGGGCGGGGGAGGTGGTGGTGGCGGCGGTGGGGGGGGCGGCGGAGGTGGTGGCGGAGGAGGCGGGGGAACGGGTGTGACATCGATCACAACCGCGTCGCTATCCACCAAAGAACCACCAAAACCACTGTTGCCTTGGTCATCCGCATCGATCTGCAGACCCGCCGTTCCGACAAATCCAGCCCCCGGGTCAAACGACATACCGCTTAACGCCGTGTTAATCGCCGCCACCGTACCCGTAAATGTCATCACCGCGTCGCCGGTCCCGTCACCCACGCTAAACGTCAGCCCACCCGTGCCCGACAGTGTCACCGTCCCGTCCGTCGCTGTCAGCGTGAGTTGAACCGCACCACCCCCCGCGTCAGCGTCGCTGATCGAGACCAAGTTCCCGTTACCCACCGAGAAGACCACCGCCGCACCTGTTAATGTAGATTGCGCCCCCGGCACAGTATTGACCGGGCCCGCGTTGAAATTCGTAGCCGCCACGTTCAACGCAAACTCCGAAGTATTGTTCCCCGGATCGGTCACCGTTGCCGTGATAAATTCGCCGATCGCCACTGCCGTGCCGAACGACGTGCTAAACGCACCATTACCACTGCCATCCGTGGTCACATTCGCAAAGCCAATAAACGTCTCGCCCTCACCGTAACCACTGCCGTCGCTCGCCGTGTTCTTGAAGAACTCCACGCGATACGTCGTGCCCGCTGCGCTGTTCAAGCTGCCCGCAACCGTCACCAACGCGCCTGTCGTACCCGCGCCGGTCAACACGGTAAAGTTCTGCAAATTGTTAGGCCCAGTATCACCGTCGCCCACGTCGTTGCCTGTTACACCGTCATTACCTAGATCGATACCCAGCCCTGTGTTGGTATGGATCATGTTGCTCAAGATGGCGTTGCCCGTACCCGCACCGGTGACCGCAACCCCGTCGCCGCCGTTAAATGCGATCGTGTTCCCGCTGCCAGCACCCGTACCACCGATCGTATTGCTACCCGAACCGTTGAGTACCAGCACGCCCGCGCCACCATTAGCCCGTGCCGATGCACCCGTCACATCGGTACCGATAAAATTGCCCTCGATCGTGCTGCCGCTGCCCGTGTCGAGTTGAACACCCTCAGCACCAAATTGGTTGATGACCAGTCCGCGCACCGTACTGCCGCCAGACGTGATGTGCACACCCGACACACCACCACCAGCTGACACACCGTCCAGCTCAATGATCGGCGTCGTGCCAAAGCCCGTCTGCGTCGTACCGTCGATCACCACCGCGTCCGTCACCGTCGGCAGCGCCGACGTCGGCCGGATCGTATACTCACCGTTGCCGCTGACGTCAAAGTTCGAATCGCTCGTCGAGATCGCGAATTGACTGCTCTGCGTGCCGACGATCGCGTTGCTGTTCTGGATGAACTGCCGCAACGAACCCTGTACCGTACGATTGTTGCTTCCGTCATCGTCGCCGTCACCCGTGCGCGTCACCGCGGTAAAGCTGAAGCCGGAATCGACATTTGTAACACTACTCGCCACGATTACACCGCGCGTCACGTGCTCAGCCGTGGCCAACGCCGAAGCGTCGTCGGACACCTCGCTTTGCATACCCCCGTAGAAAGCACCGCCCGCACCCAGGAAGCTAAACCCACCGTTAAACGACACCGCATCCGCCGACGCATACGTCTGCTCCGCCCACACGTCGCCCTGTACAAACGTCGCGTTGAAACCCGCACTCGGCGCGACCGTCTTCGAATCGACCACCACCCAGTACGTGTCAGGCACCAGATTCGCAAACGAGTAAAAGCCCGTGCCGTCCGTGACGAGGGTCGATAGGAACGTGTCAGCCGCACCAGGCGTGCCGTCGCCATTGTCTCGATAAATCGAGACACTCACATTCGCCACACCCACACCGTCGTCGCTCACCGCGCCGTCGCCGTCCACGTCCTGCATCACCCTGCCACTGATCGCAAACGGCGGCAGCACCTGGATACTGATCGTGTCACTGTCGCTCTGAGCCCCGCCAATGCCCGTGTTACCCAAATCGTCCGTAACGATCTGTAAACTCGCAGCCCCAAAATAGGCTGGCGTCGGGTCGAAGCTCAGCCCGTCCAACGCCGTATTGATATTGGCGATCGTCCCCGTAAACGTCATCACCGCGTCAGTGGTCCCGTCACCCACGCTAAATGTCAGACCACCCGTGCCCGACAGCGTTATCGTCCCGTTCGTCGCCGTTAGCGTCACCTCGACCGAAGCGACCCCCGCGTCCACATCGTTGATCGAGATCAGGTTCCCGTTGCCAGCCGAAAATATCCGAGCGGTATTTTGGTCGGTGGCCTGAGTAGGCGGAACACTATTAACCGGCGCGTCATTGACCGCCCCCACCGTGATGCTCACCGTATCCGAATCGGTCAACGCGCCGCCAGCACCAGCATTACCCTGATCGTCACTATCAATCTGTAAACTAGCTGCGCCATTAAAGGTCGGCGTCGGATCAAACGTCAACCCATCCAACACCGTGTTGATCGCCGCCACCGTCCCCGTGAATGTCATCACCGCGTCAGCGGTCCCGTCACCCACACTAAATGTCAAACCCGCCGTGCCCAGCAGCGTCACCGTCCCGTTCGTCGCGGTGAGCGTCACCTCGACCGCCGCAACCCCCGCGTCCACGTCGCTGATCGAGACCAGGTTCCCATTCCCAGCCGAGAACACCAACGCTGTATCTTCATTCGTTACTTGAGCACCCGGAACACCGTTGACCGGCGCGTCGTTCACGCTCGTCACGTCGATCGTCATCGTGTTCGCAGACGCGTCCGTATCAACCCCGCCGCTAGAAGTGCCCCCGTCGTCCTGCACCTGGAACGTGAAGCTCGTGTAACCCGTGCCGTTCGCGTTGCCCACC
>JAJRXX010000031.1 GCA_024276075.1 Planctomycetota bacterium | reverse complement strand
CGGGTGGCACGGCTTGCTTGCAAGCCGTGAAATACAGATGTTTGTTATACGCATTGCGTATAGTTCTAGCGCGTTGTAAAGGATGTAAGTTATTGTCTGTTGGGTCCCCGCGTTCGCAGATATCACGCTAGCGCGTTTTCTGAATGAGTGTACGGTTGACAGGACTTCGCTACGAGCCGCGACCGCTCATAGAGCGGACCCCTTAGAGCCAAAAAACCGCTTGCTGACGCGCGCGGCTCGCTGAGAATTCCGCATGCAAAATCAGAAAACGCTCTATTAATCTCGATTGGTATCACTCCTGAATCGGCACAAACTCGACGATCTCCAGGCCAAAGCCATCCAGAGCCGTCGGGTGTATCGGCCGATTTGTCAGCAGCCGCAGCTTGCGAATACCCAGATCGCGCAGTATCTGCGACCCGATGCCGTAGTCTTGCTTCGTCGCCAGGCGTGGCGTGGCGTGTGGCTGCCCGGTCACTTCAATATCCATCGCATCTCCACCGCCGATTTGGGGGCGATCGGCGCGTGTCTGATCCGATTCATGTGGCAGGTGCAGCGTCTGTAATCGCCCAAGCAGGCCCGACCCCATCCCCTCGTGACGCAGGTACACCACCGCGCCCCGACCGGCTTGTTGGATCTGCTTCATCGCGGCGCGCAGGCGATGACCCGTGCGCTGCTGGGCATCAAAAAACACATCACCCAACAAATTTTGGCTGTGCATGCGCACCAACACCGGCTTGTCCGTCTCGATCGGTTGACCCGAATCGTCGAGTCGGCCCACGTCGCCACAGACCAACGCCACATGCGGCAGCGCATCCACCACGCTGCGGTACGCGATCAGCGTAAAACGACCCAACTCTGTATCAAACGGCACCGAATCCACGCGCTCCACCAGGTGCTCACGCGCCAACCGGTACTCGATGACGTCTGCCACGGAGCACATCATCAGCCCGTGTTTGGTGCACATCTTCTCCAGGTCCGCCACGCGCGCCATCGACCCGTCTTCATTCATCACCTCGATGATCGCCCCCGCAGGCTTAAGTCCCGCCAATCTGCACAGGTCCACCGAGCCCTCCGTCTGACCCGCACGCACGAGCACCCCCCCCTCCCTGGCGCGCAGCGGGTTCACGTGGCCGGGTCTCTTCAAGTCCGTAGGACGCGTCGCCTCGTCGATCGCCACGCGGATCGTCGCCGCCCGGTCCGACGCGCTCACGCCCGTGGTCACGCCAAATCGGCTATCCGCGTCAATGCTCACCGTAAACGCCGTGCCGTGCAGCGCGGTGTTCACCAGGCTCTGCGGCGTCAACTCCAGACGATCGCACATCGCGCCGCTCATCGCCAGACACAGCACACCCCGCCCCTCACGGAGCATAAAGTTCACCACATCAGGCGTCACAAATTCAGCGGCGCACACCAAGTCACCCTCATTCTCACGCTTGGCATCGTCCACCAGGACGATCATCTTGCCAGCCCGAAGCGCGTCGAGGATGTCCGGGATAGGGTGCATTGAAGATTAATTTGTAAAAAAATACGCCGCCCGCTCAGGGCCCCAGCCTCAAGAGCGTCCTAGGCGCAAAGGGTGTCTGACCTAATAACTCACGCACGTCCTGCACACTCACCGCCATGAGCCGTTCAAGCTCCTGCTCCAGCGGAATACGCTCCTTGAGATACGTCCACTGCATCCCCAAGCTACGCATTCGGCCACACGGGCTCTCGTCCTGAAGCACCATCTGCGTGGCGAGCTTATTCTTGGCACGCTCGATCTCCTGCGCGTCGATACTGTCCGCGTAGTCGTCGAGCGTTTTGAGCAGGATCGATTCAATTTGTTGAGCCCGCTTCGGGTCACACGACGCAAACGCCACGTAGCTGCCGATCTGATCCTGAGAATAATAAGACAGGTCCCCCTCATCAGCCAAACCCGGGTCCACCAGCGCCCAGTACAAGCGAGAACCCTCGGAATCGCCCAGCACATCGGTCATGACCTTGGCCGCGTACCGACGATCGTCCTGGCTCGACGGCGCGGGAAACATCACCGCCAAATAGTGGCGGTTGAGCTTTTCGTCCTTGAGCGTAACCTCTTTGGCTGTGATACGGGGTTCGTCGTACGCACGCTGGGCACCGCTGGCGCTCCAGCCACCCGCGATTGACTCGATATCCTTAACCAACGCCGCGAAATCCACACGGCCAGCAGCAGCGACCGTGATGTTGTCAGGCCCGTATCGCTGGTCAAAGTAACCACGCATCTGATCCACCTTCAGGTCGCGGATCGAATCGGCTGTCCCCAGCACACGGAAGCCCAAAGCACATGCCTCGAAATAATTTTCGATCACCGTGTCTTGCACACGCCACTGCGGACGGTCCTCATACATCCCAATCTCTTCGAGGATGACGTTTTTCTCCATATCGAAGTCTTCGCCCCGCAGCGCCGGGCGCAGCATATCGCCCAGCAGGTCCACCGCGCGCGGCAGGTACTCCGGCAACACCTGTGCCCAATAGACCGTGTTCTCATGACTCGTAAACGCGTTGTAGTTCGCGCCTAGTTCGTCAAACTCCCGGTTCACATCCTCACCCGTGCGCCGCGCGGTGCCCTTGAACATCATGTGTTCGAGGAAGTGGCTCACCCCCATCACCGCCTGCTCTTCGTCGCGGGCACCCGTCTTCACAAAAAAACCAACCGCCGCTGTGTGCGATGCGTCGTTGCACTCCGCAATCACGGTCAAGCCGTTGTCTAGTTTGTGCTCGTGAAATTCGACCGCCACGTCGTCGCTCCACCGCTGCCGGGATTTAGGGGTTAATACGACCGCCCAAGCCGTACCCCACAGGGACAGCCCGGGTCAATGCGCCACAGTTAATAATACACACCCGCGCGACGCCTATTCCCCTACCGCTTTCGTCAGTTCAGCCTCGAACTCCTGCTTCGGCGTCACACCCACAAACTTCTTAACCACCTCGCCGCCCTTGAACAGCAAGATCGTCGGCACCGCGCTGATCCCGAATTTGATCGCCGTGTCACGGTTCGCGTCTGTGTCCAGCTTTCCGATCTTCGCCTTATCCTCAAATTCCTTAGCCAACTCCTCGATGATCGGGGTGAGCATTCGGCAGGGCATGCACCACTCGGCCCAGAAGTCGACCAGCACCGGCTTGTCCGATTTCACGACTTCCGCCTCAAAATTATCGTCCGTAAACTCGATTACCGCGTCGCTGGCCATGGCGTTATGCTCCTGAACTTCCGTTTCAATACGTCCCAACCGTGAGCCGCAATTCTAGGCACTGGGCCACCCACCGGCAAACGCCAGCTCATTAAAAACATTGACACACTCTCGCCGCGCCGGCGTGCTCCAGAATTTCGCTTCAAACTCTCTCCACCGCCACGCCGATACTACAGTATCATGCCCCACCCAAGATGCAGCATTATCGGAGCCATACCCACTTGAGCCTGCAATCCAAAATCGACAACAGCGACGCCACCATCGGCGTGATCGGCTTGGGATACGTCGGGCTGCCCCTCATGAAAGCCTTCTGGCAGGCTAGCCCACAGACTTTCCGCGTCATCGGCTTCGACGTCGATCAACGGAAAATCGACGCGCTCAAGAGCGGCAAGGGATACCTCAAGCACCTGGGTGAGGACTTTGTCAAGGACATGACCGCCTCCGACCGCTTCGACGTCACCACCGACTTCGCACGCCTCGCCGAGCCCGACGCCATCATCGTCTGCGTTCCCACACCCCTGGGTAAACACCTCGAGCCTGATCTCTCTTACGTCGAAGACACCGCCGACGCCATCGCCGCCACCCTGCGCCCCGATCAGATCATCATCCTCGAATCGACGACCTATCCCGGCACCACGCGCGAGGTCATACTCCCACGACTCGAAGCCCGCTCCCTGACCTGTGGCAAGGACTTCTTCCTGGCATACTCACCCGAGCGTGAGGACCCCGGGCGTAAGGACCACAACACCGCCACCATCCCCAAGCTCGTAGGCGGCATCGACCCCGAGTCCGGACGCATCGCCGAAGCGCTCTACAAAAAAGCCGTCGACCAAGCCATCCTCGTCTCATCCGCCGAGGTCGCCGAAGCCGCCAAGCTGCTCGAAAACATCTACCGAGCCGTCAACATCGCCCTGGTCAACGAGCTCAAGGTCCTGCTGACCACCATGGGCGTCGACGTCTGGGAGGTCATCGCCGCCGCCGCGACCAAGCCCTTCGGCTTCCAGGCGTTCTACCCAGGCCCGGGCCTGGGCGGGCACTGCATTCCCATCGACCCCTTCTACCTCACCTGGAAAGCACGCGAGGTCGGGCTCTCCACCCGCTTCATCGAGCTAGCCGGACGCATCAACCACGCCATGCCTGATTACGTTATCCAGCGCACCGCCGTCGCGCTTAATTCGCAATCAAAACCCATCCGCGACTCGCGCGTCCTGGTCCTGGGTCTAGCCTACAAGCCCGACGTCGACGACGTCCGCGAGAGCCCCAGCCTCGAATTAATCAAAAGGCTCCGTGAGCTGGGCGCCCACGTCGACTACAACGACCCACACGTCCCCGCCACGCACAAGATGCGCAAGTTCGACCTGCGGATGACCAGCATCGAACTCACTCCGCAGGCGCTTGCCTCCTACGACTGTGTGCTCGTTGCCACGCATCACGCAGTTTACGATTGGCAGATGATCGCCGACCACGCCAAGCTCATCGTCGACACGCGCAACGCCACCCGCCACGTCACCGGCAAACGCGACCACATCTTCCCTGCGTAGGGTGTTTTCTCAACGTAACGATCCGCGACCGCCAAACAGCGAGCCTATTCTTCAACCGAAGCCCACTCATCGCAATACATAGGCCCCCTCTGCCAACCGCATCTTGGGTGGCAACCGTCACCGAAAATTCAAACTGCCCCACGACCGGGTAGTGGGTCAGTTTGAATGTTTAGAAGCTGTTTCAAAATCCCCTCTCCCCTTGAGGGGAGAGGTTGGGTGAGGGGTGAAAGCTTCGTTAATCACGGACACTCGACCCTCCCCCTGCCCCTCCCTGAAAGGGAGGGGAGTTATGAAACCGGCTTTAGGCAAGAATTGTTGTTCGAAACACCGGTGGCAAGGTTTTTTTAAAGCAGTGGAGGCCCGCTCCCTGACGGTCGCGGCTCGTTGCGGTAGCGTTTGGATTCAAACTGACCCACCACCCACGACCGCATGACTCCAAAACAACTTGTTTTTCAGGGCCGAACCAATTAGAATACGCCTTGAGTTTTTGATTTGGCTCCACTTGTCGATTTGTCGATCCCAGGGTGAAAGCCTGTCTTTGCGAGTCGCAATCGATGAGGAAAAGCGCCCGGTGTAGGACTCGATGCAGGATTACGTATAGGTAAAGGACAAAGAAATGAACACACAACTGTAGGATGAGAGGCAAGGGTTTTGCGTGCGCGGTGGGGTTCGCGTTGTGGTTGGGTTTGGCGGGTCCGGTCGCCGCCCAACCGGGGAAAACGACCACCATCGCCATCACCGGCCAGCAGGCACCCGGCACACCCACCGGGGTCGTATTCGATACATTCTCATTCGACAAAAATAACCCCCTTTTCCTCGATTTTTTCGAACCCGTGCTTAACAACGCCGGACAGGTGGCGTATTTCGCCTTCTTGCAAACCGGATCGAGCGGCGTGGATACGACCAACGATCGCGGCATCTGGATCACCGACACCAACGGTCAGTCCCGGCTCGTGGCACGCGAAGGCTCGCAGGCACCCGGCACAGGGACCACGTTCGAGAGATTTTTTTTCGATAACCCCTCGCTCAATGACGCTGGCCAAGTGGCGTATTCCGCTTCCCTCGCCGGCGCCAATGACGCTGGCCTATGGCGCGACAACACGCTAGTCGTCGCTCATGGGAGCCTGGGGCCCGCCGCGATCAACAACGCCGGCCAAATGGCGTACTTTTGGGACAGCGGTGTCTGGCGCGACAACACGCTGATCGTGCGTTCAGGCTCGCAGGCGCCCGACACACCCGCCGGAACCGTGTTCGGCAGCAACAATTTCGGCTTCTTCTCCCCCCTGATTAACGACGCCGGGCAGGTGGTGTACGGAGCCTCCCTCACCGGCACGGACGTAACCAGTACCAACGACACCGGTATCTGGCGCGACAACACGCTGATCGTGCGTGCAGGCTCGCAGGCGCCCGGCACACCTGTTGGGACCGTATTTACCACTTTCTTCAGTGAACCCGTGCTCAACGACAACGGGCAGGTGGCATTCGAAAGTTTCCTCACCGGCGCGGGCGTAAATACCAACAACGATCGCGGCATCTGGATCACCGGGACCAATGGCCAATCCCTGCTAGTGGCGCGTGATGGCGACAGCCTGACGGGCAAAACGATCAGCACCGCGGTTATCTCCATCATCGTCCCAGGCGCAGCTGGAGGCGACGGGCGTCGAAACCAGAATCTCAACAACTTCAGCCAACTGGCATACCAGGCCTTTTTCACCAACGGCGACGAGGGTATCTTTCTGTTCACCCCCGACATTCACTGGACCCAGCCGTCCTCAGGCGACTGGGACACCGCCAACAACTGGACCATCGGTCAACTGCCCGGCGACCCGCACGACGTCTTCATCGACCCTACCGCGAACCTGACCGTCACCGGCCCCACGGGTAATGTCACGCTCACGAACCTCACCATCGGCGGCAACAACGGCATCGCAACCCTCTCGCTGGCCGGCGGGACCATCACCGCATCCAACAGCGTCGTCGTCACGCCCACCGGCGTCCTCACCGGCGAAGGCATCATCAATGGCACCGCCACCATCCTCGGCGACCTCGCGCCAGGCTCCGGCCCCGGCACGTCAACCTTCGGCGGCCCCGTCAGCTTCGGGCCTCTATCTACCACAGTCATCGAAATCCAGGGCACCACCCCGGGCACCACCGGACACGACCAAATCGTCGCAACCCAGAGCGTCTCCCTCGACGGCACGCTTGATTTGCAGGTTGATACCGGCATCTTCACGCCGATCTACGGCAACGCCTTTACGATCCTTACCTACACATCACGCACCGGCACGTACAATCGGACCACCCTCAACAACTCCATACTCGCGCTACAAACAGACCTTGCGTTGGCGCCCGTCTACGACTTCCCGGGTTCTTCCGATCCGCTGTTCGCGGCCACGCCGTTTGCCGCGGCGCCCAACAGCTTGACGCTGTTCACCACACTCCCCGGCGATGCGAACCTCGACCTCCAGGTTGAAGACGCGGACCTGAGTCTCTTATTGACTAATTTCGGCAACACCGGCGCAGCGTGGAACGACGGTGACTTCACCGGCGATGGTATCGTTGACGACGCCGACCTGAGCCTGCTGCTTACAAACTTCGGCTCTGACGTCAGGTTACTTTTCAGCAGCACCGGCTTATCAATTAATGCTTCGACCATTCCCGAGCCAAGCACGCTCGCTACATGGGTGTTCGTTGTTGTGGGTTTCGCGACAACGAGGCGGCTACGACGACGCAGCTAAGTCCGCTTGATCTGCACCTGCACCCGCCGCGGAAAGAAATCAAACCCCATCGCCTGCTTCGCGCGCCACAGCGTCTGCTCCGCCACCGCGTTCGCCCGTGACGTGCCCTCGTACAACACTTCCATGACACGATCCGGGTCCGCCTCCAACTCGGCGCGGCGCTGACGCATCGGCTCCAAAAACGTGTTGAGCACCTCAGCCAAACGCTTCTTGCAATCGCCGTCGCCCACCTTCCCAGCACGATAGCGCTGCTTCATATCATCAATCTCCGCCCGGTCGGGGTTAAACACGTCGTGGTACTGCCACAAAGGGTTCCCCTCGACCACACCCGGATCGGTCGCGCTCATCCTGCCTGTGAAAATGCGTGAGCACTTCTTCTTCACCTCTTTCGCGCTGTCGCTCAGGAAAATCGCGTTGTCGAGCGACTTGCTCATCTTGTTTTTGCCATCCGTGCCCATGAGCTTCGCCACACGCCCCACCATCGCCTGAGGCACCGGGAATACGCCCGCCTCCGCGTGCGCCGCGTCGTCCGCCTGCGAGTCGACCCCGCAATAGGTAACGTTAAACCGCCGAGCGATCTCGCGTGTCATCTCGATGTGCGGCACCTGGTCCTCGCCCACGGGCACCGCATCAGCACAAAACGCCAAAATATCAGCGATCTGACCCACCGGATACATCAGGAACCCGAAGCTGTAGTTCTCGCCCAGCCCCTTCATGACGATCTCGTCCTTGACCGTCGGGTTGCGCATCAGCCGCCCGTACCCCAGCAGCATAGCGAAGTACCACGTCAATTCCGCGATGGCAGGCACCTCGCTCTGGATAAAAATCGTCGACTTCTTCGGATCGATCCCCGCAGCCAAGTAGTCGATCGCGATTTGCAATACGTCTTGCCGCACCGCTTCGGATTGCTGCGCACGGGTCGTCAGCGCATGTGTGTTCGCAATAATAAAAAAGCAATCGTGCACGTCCTGGAAAGCCAAACGATTCTCAATCGAGCCCACGTAGTGCCCCAGGTGCAGCCGACCGGTGGGCGTATCACCAGTCAGGACGCGTAATCGGCTTGGTGTGGCAGCAGGATGGGTCATCGCCAATGTTGTAGTACCCCACGCACCCTAGGGCAATCCAGGCTCAAGACACACCGCCCTGCCGATGCAATCCACCCGATGCGTTTCAATCTTCCCACCACGGCCGATCCTCGGGTTTATCGTCGGCACCGTCGACCCCAAATCGCTTCAGCCAACGAGTCACTTCCTGCTCACTCAGCGGCGTCAAGGGACGCCTGTCGTCTGCCCCGTGATGCTTTGCCCCCGGAGTGGCTGCCAATGCCCGGATAAAATCCTCGCTGCTGACCACCCGGCACCGCCGCCGCCGAGCTGCCTTTTGTACTTGACGATCACTGCTCACCACCGTCAACCGCCGCGGGGCGCTGTCTGCGTCGACCAATTCAACGATCACGTCGTCAGCCGACCGGCCCCGACCCGAGTAACGCAGCTCGACACCTTCCACCGGCGACACATCCGGCCCGTGCGGCTTGACCAGCCCGTCACAGACCACCACGACCCGCTGCCCCCGCCAAACACTCCGGGCTAGGGCCCTGCACAGACCCGCTTCGTCGAGACCCGCAAGCGACGCAGGCATCGGCGCGTACAGCACGTTATAACAGTCCACGATCAAGGGCATAGGACACCAATATCCTTGGCAACAGCGCGGTATTTACGTATGTTATGTATCGGTATTATTTGGTATCAGAGACGACCGTTGAAAACCCGACAAGACAAGGAGAGGCGCGATAAACCAGACGCAGGACAACAGCGATACCGATGGCGGCATGGAGTCGGTCCTGCACGAAGCCCGCAAATTCCCGCCTCCCAGCAGCTTCAGCGCCAACGCACACATCAAGTCGTTCGACCAGTACGACCAGATGTACCGCGAGTCGATTGACAACCCCGAAAAGTTCTGGGCTGAAAAGGCCGCCGACCTGCACTGGTTCAAGAAATGGTCGCGCGTCTTGGAATGGAGCCTCCCCGACGCCAAGTGGTTCGTCGGAGGCCAGACCAACCTCTGCTACAACTGCGTCGACCGCCAGGTCAAAGACGGCTTCGGCGACAAGACCGCCATCGTCTGGGAGGGCGAGCCGATCGACGACGGTCAGCCCGAGGTCCGCCGCCTCACCTATCAGGACCTCCAACGTGAGGTCTGCAAGTTCGCAAACGTGCTCAAAAACCTCGGCGTCAAAAAAGGCGACGTCGTCACCCTCTACATGCCCATGGTCCCCGAGCTAGCCATTGCCATGCTCGCCTGCGCACGCATCGGGGCACCGCACTCGATCATCTTCGGCGGCTTTAGCGCCTCAGCGATCCGCGACCGCGTTGCAGACGCCGACTCCAAGATCATCATCACCGCCGACGCCGGTTGGCGACGAGGCAAACACATACCGCTCAAGAACACCGTCGACGAAGCCCTGCAAAACAACGACACCCAAGCCACCAAACAAACCGTCAAAAACGTCGTCGTACTCAAACGCTGCGGCAACGACATCGACATGATCGACGACCGCAACCACTGGTGGCACGACCTGATGGCACAGGTGCCCGAAGCATGCCCCTGCGAAGAGATGGACGCCGAAGACCTGCTTTTCATCCTCTACACATCAGGCACCACCGGCAAGCCCAAGGGCATCATGCACACCACAGGCGGGTACATGGTCTACACCTACCTCACCAGCCGATACGTCTTCGCCCTCCACGACGACGACCCCGACGAGCTGTACTGGTGCACCGCAGACATCGGCTGGATCACCGGGCACAGCTACATCATCTACGGCATCTTGCCCAACCGCGTTCCCACGCTCATGTTCGAGGGCGCCCCGAACTTCCCAGGCCCCGATCGGCTGTGGGACATCGTCAGCCGACACAAGGTCACCAAATTTTACACCGCACCCACCGCCATCCGTGCATTTATGAAATGGGGCGACGAACACCCCAAAAAACACGACCTATCGAGCCTCAAGGTCCTGGGCACCGTCGGCGAACCGATTAATCCCGAAGCCTGGGTCTGGTACAACAAAGTCATCGGCAGCGAAAAGTGTCCCATCGTCGATACTTGGTGGCAGACCGAAACAGGCGGACACATGATCACCCCCCTGCCGGGCGCCACAACCACCGTGCCCGGCTCCTGCACACTGCCGTTCTTCGGAATCGACCCCGCCATCGTCGACAAAAACGGCAACGAACAGCCAGCCAACACCGGCGGGTTCCTGGTCATACGCAAGCCTTGGCCCAGCATGCTCCGCGGAATCTATGGCGACCGGGAACGATTCATCAAAACGTATTGGAGCGAAATCGAAGGTTGCTACTTCGCAGGCGACGGCGCACGTATTGACGCCGATGGCAACTTCTGGGTCATGGGCCGTGTCGACGACGTGATTAACGTCTCGGGCCACCGCTTGGGCACCGCAGAGGTCGAGTCCGCACTGGTCAGCCACACACAAGTCGCCGAGGCAGCCGTCGTGGGCGTGCCTCACGAGATCAAGGGCACCGGCATCGCCGCGTTTGTCACACTCAAGGGCACCGCGACACCCACCCCCCAACTTAAAGACGAATTGATCGCCCACGTCGCCAAGGAGATCGGCGCCATCGCCAAGCCCGATCAGATTCGCTTCACCGACTCGCTACCCAAAACCCGCTCCGGCAAGATCATGCGGCGTCTCCTACGCGAAGTCGCCACGGGCAAAGAGATCAAAGGCGACACCACCACCCTCGAAGACTACTCCGTACTAGCCAAGCTGCGCGACGACGCATAATTACAAACACCTGCAAAATAACCGCTTAAAACATTTGCTTGCCCCCAGAAATCATCGCCCTTCCTTCTGAACGCCGCTCAACAAACCGACTCACGCCACATCAATCAGCGTTCAACGCAATCAACTCATTGTCGACACAGCTAAAACAACGCCAGTAATCGCAAAATTAATCCTTGCAGGCTAGCCTGGAATGGGTATAAATGTGTATGCCCCTTGCCTATAATGGTGGGATGAGACACGTCATACGGATCGCAAAAAGATTTGACCTACATCACGGGGCGTTGTGATTTACTGGAAAACAGTTCAAAAACGAGAATAGGCCAAAAGCTTTTGCGATCCGTATCAGATCCGTTTTAATCTAGGCCACTGTATTGATCGAAGTTCATTTTAGAGGGTTGAGTCGCTATAGTATTAGTTGATATTTCTTTTGCCCCCGGAAGGGCTCGGCTTGGCTTCGGCCTCGCCGGGCCTTTTATTTTTAATTACTCGCTCGGTATGCTGTTTCGCATGCAGCGATCCGCAACGCCAACTCTGGCCACAGTTGTGATTTTATTACTGGGGCAAACCTCGCTTGCTGGGCAGTCTTCCACGACACAACCCCTTGCAACCCCGCCAGATCATTCGGACCTGCCCCACGTCACGATCGATCGCCACAACGCCACGGTCGACCTCGATGCGACCGTCAACATGCAAGACGGCCGATGGCTCGAACTACTGGCGTGTACACCCCAGATGCGGACCCACGAATCCATCCTTGTGACCCCCGCCAAGCCCAGCCACGTGCACTTGGCGCTGGTCATGCTCGGGCTAGAGCCCGGCGCTCCCATGCGCTGGAGACAAGTAGGCGACGAATACATAGCAGACCCCGCCCACGGGCCTCGCATCGCGGTCACCCTCGTTTTCCAACAAGACGGGCAATCCGTTGAAGTCCCCGCCAACCGCTGGGTCGTCAACCGCCGTACAGGCGAAACCCTCGACAGCAACGTTTGGCTCTTTACCGGCTCGTCCTTCGACGACACCCAAGACCCACCCGTCTACCGCGGCGATATCGAAGGTTCAATCCTATCGCTGGTCCATTTCGGCGACGAGGTCTTGGCCCGCCCTACCGAATTGACAAATCAGACCGATCAAGGCTCATTGGCACCGCACACCGAGTTGATCCCGCCCGTGGGCACCCCTGTAAAAATACGCCTGCGACCGATCCAGTGATCCGACTGCTTTGAGATACCGCCCTTAGGCAGGACAATGTCCTGCCTAACACTGCTATATAGCCCCACGTGATTCACGTGGGGCTAAGTGATTAGAGCAACTGGCATAATCTTTCGCCATCCGAGTTCGTCGGGTGGCACGGCTTGCTTGCAAGCCGTGAGACACAAATGCGTATCGCACCTGCGATCTACCGGGATGAAAAATATTTATGCCGTCGACTCTAAGACTCTCTATCCGTAACACCGTCAAGGCTTAACGCTTCCGTCAACACACCGGCTATCCAACGCAACTCTTTCTTGTCTCGCCCGGAGAACAACCCCACCTTCTTGCCTTGCTTGGGGTGAACCTGCAACTCGATCACCGGCCTATTGTTGACTTCCATTCCGCTGGACCCGCAACGGATTGACTCGATCTCACCGCGTCGCCAATCGTGCTGTTTGACGCCGAACAGGTTCTTGCGGGTGATCAGAATCGTGTCGCCCACCACGTCGATGATCGCGTGGCGTTTGCCCATGTTCACCGCAGCGACCAGTATCACAAACCCGATCGCCCAGAACCCCGCGATGAAAAGATACACAAACCACTCAACCTTGTTGCCCGCACCGAACACCCACATCGACGTAAACACCGTCATAAAACCCAGCCAAATGATGCTAAACGAGAACAACCCGTAGCCGCTTTTGCCGATCCCCATTGGCGGAACAGTCAGCGTTAAGCCCTCGTTTGAGTGCGTGAGCACCACTTGACTATCAGGAGGCTGAACCGGTATCTCGTCGGCCCCAGAAATCGGCGAGGGTTCTACGCCGTCCCGCACCGCCACGCTAGAAGCATCACGATCGAGGATCGTGTGTACGCCCTGACGATCGAGGCGATCCGCCAAGAGATCGGCTAATACCAACAATAATGTTCGCGGGTACCCAATCGCGAAGATTAAGGGTTTGACGGTCGTCTGCTTAAATTCCGCTTTGACCGCGCCGAAGTCAGCCAATGGGCCTTGTGCCACTGGTTTGCCATTGACTTCCCAAGACGACGTATCGACCACCAGCCGCCGTAATTGGGCAACGGGACGCGACCAAGACCAGCACTGTAGCCACCCCACTCGCTCCCACACACGCAACCGACGCCGCGTCAGCTCGACCTCGGTATGCCCCTTCAAAATCAACAGGCCAATGCACAACACCATCAAGCCCACGCCGAGAAAAGGCAGGCCAAACACCGCCATCAATAGGTCAAGCCCACCGCTCTGGCCAGCCCCGCCTGCCGTCGCCACACCCGCGATCCAGAACACCGCGAACCCCCCAAACATCAAGCCGAACACACACAGGAACCAACCCACTGTTCTCAGAGCACCCAGCTCACGCCGTGGCAGTACAAACCGCACGCCGTCGGCTAATTCGCGGGTCACGATCTGATCTGCAAACAACGCTGACATAGAACGGGTTCGATGACGGGTCAGGAGAGTTGGGCAGCCAGCGGAGACGCCGCGGCAGCTCGCCGCCCCTGCCACAAGCTTTTGAGACCACCTAAACCTACATAGAGGTATCCACCAGCAAACAACAACAAGAACGGCAGGCTCAGGATCGTACCCTCCGACCTCACCGCCAACCAGACGCATTCGAGCATGTAAAGCCCCATCCCGATCTCCAATGCGATCATCCAACTCTTAATCGAAGGCGTCGGTATCACCGTGCCACGACCCGAACCGTCCGGGCTACCAGCACAGGTGTTGTACTTCGGCGTGCGCACAAAAGCAGAGTCCCAGCCCAGCAACGCCTCGATGCACCCCCGAGCATTGTTCAATGCGATGCCGATCCCGACGCTCATCAAAATCGGAAATTGCAGGGCCGTCGCCCAAACACTGCGCCCCAGCTCACGCTGGCTCACCAGATGAAACATGCACGCCGACGCGGTGCCCAAGGAAAACACGCTCATACCGATGATAAGACTGCCGACGGACCCGCTCTCGAACGGCTGCATATTCACATAAAACGCCGGGTACAGCAGCAAGGCCATCAGTGTTACATATAGGTAGACCATCGGGCTCGTCAGATGAAAAAACGCCTCGACCTTCACCCTCAACGGCACATGGGACCTGAGCACGATCGGCAATAGCTTTTTAGCGGTCTGAATCGAGCCCTTCGTCCACCGGTGCTGCTGAGCCTTGAACGCATTGATCTCGGGTGGTAATTCTGCCGGGCAGCAAACACGGGGCAGAAAAACAAATCGCCACCCCGCCAACTGCGACCGATAACTCAGATCGACATCCTCGGTGAGCGTATCGTGCTGCCAGCCCCCCGCCGACTCGATCGCCTCGCGTCGCCAAACGCCTGCCGTCCCGTTGAAATTGATCCATCGCGACGATCGGTTGCGGGCTGTGTGCTCGATCTGGAAATGCCCGTCCAAAAAAATCGCCTGGCTACGCGTCAGCAGCGAATCGCACCGGTTTAAATGGTCCCACCGGGTCTGAACCATCCCCACGCCGGGATCGGTGAAATAATGGATGGTTCGCTTAATAAAGTCAGGCCCCGGCACAAAGTCCGCATCGAAGATGACAATGAACTCCCCCTTCGCCACCGGTAACGCTTCGGCTAATGCTCCTGCTTTGTAACCGGTCCGGTGCTCGCGGTGAATAAGTTGGATATCGACGCCCCGGGCCACCCAGTACTCGACCCGTGATCGGACGATCCCAACAGACTCATCCGTCGAATCG
Organism: Planctomycetota bacterium; assembly: GCA_024276075.1. GTDB lineage: Bacteria > Planctomycetota > Phycisphaerae > Phycisphaerales > Phycisphaeraceae > JAJRXX01. Next base: position 13,621 of record JAJRXX010000031.1, on the reverse strand, counting down.
TCCAAGACCTGGATTTGCAGACGATCAGCGGGGTACGCCAGCCCGCAGGCCGCGTCGATCACACGCCGAGCGACCTGAGCCTCGTTGTACATCGGCAGTTGCACCGTGACCGAAGGCAGCCGCTCAAACCGCTCCTTGGGCCGAGGAATACGCCGACGGCTACGGTAATACAGCCAAACCAACCAGTAACGATGCAGCCCATAGCCTGCGATGAGAAACAGCACCACCAGGTAAACAGTTGTCAGTGGCCAGCGCACCGCTGGATGGGTCAACCAGTTCACCTCGGACCATACATTAAATATCGCGTCGCTCATCGACCCACGTTGCCTCTCCTGTGCCCAACACTGCCGTGCGCCCCGCGGTAACGGCCCCTCCGAGGCGGTGCAACTCGTATCCACTTACATATAACAGACCGCTACTGGGCCGTGGACTACGGATATTAGTCTAGCACACCACCATTTAATTCCAGGCCCATCCGCCGTTCTGCGCTGTTCACCTAAAGCAAAAAGCTGTCATCGTCCGATAAACCGATAGTTTTATGACGGTATCAATGATGCCCCAACAATTAACCGATAAGTTCCGCATAACCCAAACAGACGGGGGGAAGCGGTTGATTAACCCGCAGCACAGGGGCAAACGATGACCTGTCGACGTATTGTTCATACTGGCTTCGCACTGATGATCTGTGCAGTGCTCGGTGGTTGTACGCTTCTGTACAACGGCGCATTTAGCGCACCACGCAGCCGCAGAGACGAAATGGCTTACCAAGAATTTCGTCGACGGCAGATGGAGCGCATGCACGGCTACAACCAGCAAGCCCCTGCCAATCAAAAATCGTATGCGATCTCCCAGCAGCCGACCTATCAAACGGGGCAGCACCCGACACATCAAACCTTTGAAAACACAAACCGCGCCGCGACCAACGCGTATCAGCCGCGTCAGCACTCACGCGTCCAATTCCAAAACTCACCGCCCATGGACCCAACCGGACACCCTGGACATGACGTTCAGCTAACCAGTCGCGCTAAAGGCGTCACCATTGGGCCGCTGGGTCTTTATGGTCAACTACCCGAGGTGGCGCCGGGCACTTCAAGCCCACTCGACAGCCCCGACAACCTCCGTCAGGTCACTTTTGCCACCGAGGGTGCCGATTTTGACCCCGACATCGATCCGACCGGAACGCTGCTGGTCTACGCATCGACACAGCACCGCGCAACCGCTGATTTGTACATTAAACGAATTGAGGGCAGTGCGTTACAGCAACTCACCAACGATCCTGCCAACGATGTCATGCCCACGTTCAGCCCGGATGGCAAGCGTATCGCTTTTGCCTCCGACCGCAGCGGAAACTGGGACATCTACATCATGGACACCACAGGCGGACAGCCTGTACAACTGACCAACGACGCCACGCACGACCTGAGCCCCAGCTTTTCATCTGACGGAAAGCAACTGGTATACTGTACTTACGGCGCGCAATCGGGGCAATGGGAATTGGTGGTCATCAATGTTGAAAACCCAGCTACCAAGCGATTTGTCGGGTATGGCTTGTTCCCCGACTGGTCGCCTGTGGACAATCGCATCATCTTCCAGCGTGCCCGTGAACGCGGTACACGTTGGTTCAGCGTCTGGACCATCGAATTGGTGAACGGCGAAGGCGTCCGACCCACTGAGATCGCTGCCAGCTCAAACGCAGCAACGATCTCACCTGCCTGGAGCCCTGATGCCAAGCACATTGCGTTCAGCACAATCATTGACCCTGAAAACGACGATCAGGTTAGGCCCGTCCAAGCCGACGTCTGGATTATCAACGCAGACGGGTCGGGCCGTGCTAACCTGACAAACAGCCAGTTTGCCAACCTCCACCCCACCTGGGCCAATGACAAGTCGATCTTCTTCGTCTCCAACCGTGCCAAAAATAGCGTCGATAACATCTGGGCCATCCGCCCTGATCGGGCGATGCGGGTGTCGCAGCCTGTGAACATCTCACAGCAACCTTCAGCCATGCGGACTGCACCTAAGAACAAAAGAACACTTGATTTACTGATAGATGATTCCGACGCGATGGTACCGACGCGCTGACGAATGACCGATATATCTGATGAGTGGAGCTCATCTTTGAAATGAACGGCAAGGACGCCATGACAAGTGAACAGGTCATCATGCTGACCACAGCAGTGCTGCTGGCATGCGGCTGCTCGCTGTTCGTGGGTCGGGGAGCCGACCCATTGCACAGTCCCTACGCGACACGCAGGGTCTGGGCAGTGGCGCCCCTACGAAACGAGAGCGGCAGCCTACACGCCAACGGCTGGGTCGTGGCGGACCACCTGACCAGGCAACTCGAGAACGCCTCGAACCTGGACGTCCTGCCAGTGAACCGTGTTTTGGCGGCAATGGAGTCGCTCGACCTCCCCGAGGTTCGTAGCCCCGACGAGGCCAGGCTCCTGCTCAAGACCCTGGGTGTCGATGGGCTTGTCGTAGGCACAATTACTGCCTACGCCCCCTACGACCCCCCGAAGCTGGGTCTGGCCGTCGAGCTCTACGTCAATCAGCGAATCGATTACCTCGATTCGCTGGATGTACGCAAGCTCGCCAGAGCAGCGACGGACCCGGGCTCGCTGCCGGCCATGGCTGACGCACGTTTGGGACCGGTTAGCAGCGTCAGCGCGGTGCTCGACGCCGCCGACCCGATTGTTCGCCGCCGATTGATGCGTTACGCATCGAACCGTGGGCAGCTCAAGGACGCCAAGTCGTGGCACCTTTACCGGATCAGCATGGACCTGTACAGCGAATTTGCCAGCTACGTCATGAGCTGGCGACTGTTGCGGGCAGAGCAATTGCGTATCGCGCCCGCTAAGACACCTTCCGCCTCATCGTAGGTCGGCCTGACGCCGGCCGCCGACGGGCGGTCTGGAGCGTTCAGGATGTCCGAGTTTGACAGCCACAACCCTTTCGACCCCATGGATCCGAACGATTCGTCGGATCAGGGCGATGCTTTGCCCGTACCCGCGGATACCCAGCAAAGGCAGTTGGCGCTCGTCAAGCAAGGGCACCGATATGTGTTTCACTACACACCGGGGCAAGAGTGTGAGCTTTTAGAGCGTTTGGCGAGCCTTGCGCGTGACCCAAGTTGCACCCTGGGCATGTTCGATGTCGCGGTGCTTAGCCATCAATTAGGCAGACGCCTGAACCAACAGGTTGAACAATTACTCAAGCGGTGAGCCAAGATGCAGGGTCGAAACCCTGTCTGAAAAAAGGATGTGTCTAGATGACCCAGCAAAAGTCCATCATTGATCAATTCATTGATTACCTGCGTTTCGAGCGCCATTTTAGCCCCTACACCGCTCGGTGCTACGCCGCTGACCTGCGCCAATACGAGAGCTACCTCACCACCGGTAACGCTTCGTCGCAGGAAAAACCAGACCCCAACGCCGCACCAGACCCGGGCCTCGACCGTCAGATCGCCGAGGCAGACCCCGTGGTCATCCGTGGCTTCCTGACCCACCTCGACACCATGGGCTACAGCCCCGCGACCATCGCTCGCAAGATCGCTACCCTGCGTAGCCTCTACAAGTGGATGCAGACTCGCGGGATCGCCGCTTCCAATCCCATGATGATGATCCGCACGCCCAAGCAGACCAAACGGCTGCCCAAAGCCATCAGCGTCGAGCAGATCGACAAACTCCTGAACATGCCCGACAACCGCGATACGCTCGGCGCTCGTGACCGAGCGATCCTCGAGACGCTCTACTCCACCGGCGTGCGTGTCAGCGAACTGGTCGACCTGAACCGAAACAATCTGGATCAATCCGATCAGACCCTTCGCGTCCGTGGCAAAGGCAAGAAAGAGCGCATCGTCCCGCTGGGTTCACACGCTCTGGCCGCGATACGAAACTATCTGACACTGCTTGAGCCGGACCCCCGCTTCGCCGCACTTCGCGAGCAGAGCATCACCGAGCCCACGGTCCCGCTATTTGTCAACAAGAACGGCGGCAGGCTATCGAGCCGATCGGTCAGGCGTAAGCTCGACAAGTACTTGGCCGCAGCGGGACTCGACCCCACGATCAGCCCGCACACACTGCGGCACAGCTTTGCCACACACCTGCTCGACAACGGCGCCGACCTCCGCAGCGTGCAGGAGCTACTGGGCCACCAGTCGCTCAGCACAACGCAGGTCTACACGCACCTGTCATCGATGCGGCTGCGGGCGGGCTACGATCAGGCCCACCCCCGTGCCGGCTAGGCAAGACCTCTTGCTCCTGGAGCGTTTCCTGAACGGGTAAACGAGCGTGTAGGGTCCGCTGTGCGGACCGTCCCTGTGCCTCCTGTCCGTCTAAACCGCAGCACACGTTCACAATTCCGCCCGGCCCCATTTAGCCACGGGTGATGACACCCGTGGCTGCCGCACCGCCATTCGATGTTATCCTGTGCGCGATGGTCATCGGCACATACACTCAATCCGCAAGGGCCGCTACGATTTGCATCCAATCGACAGCGTCCCACTTCATTTTGCTGACCCTTTGGGCTGTGCTGCTGGCGTGCGCGTTCCCCGAACCTGGATGGGGCACCCTGGCACATGTAGCGCTGGTGCCGATGGCCATACTGGCGATCCGATCCGACAACGCCCGTCGACTGGCGTGGACCGGTTACGCCGTCGCCTTCGTCTGGTGGCTGGTCAGGGTCAATTGGATGATGCCCGTCACGTTCGGCGGCTACATCGCTCTGGCAGCATGCCTGGCAATCTACCTTCCCCTGACGCTCTTGGCGCTGCGCAGGCTTGCTTGTGCATTGCCCAACGCACCCATGACCCTGCTGCTGCCCATGGTGTGGGTCAGCCTCGAGCTGGTGCGTACGTATTTCCCCGCAGGCGGGTTTAATTGGTTTTCGCTAGGCCACAGCCAGGCGCCTTTTAATCCTAACCAGGCGTCGCCTCGACTCATCCAGATCGCCGACACCCTCGGCGTGCACGGCGTGAGCTTCCTGGTCGCCATGACCAACGGCCTGATCGTCGACGCGCTGACCAGACGGCTAACCGTCAAGCGAAAACGGACCGGCACCACCCGGTTCAACCCCGTGTTGAAATGGTCCGTCATCGTGTGGGCCGCAGCCATGATCGGCACCTGGAACTACGGCGACTACCGCATCCGCCAGACCGACCAAGTCCAGGACGGTAGCCTGCGCCTCGCAGTCGTCCAGACCAACGTCCCGCAAGACCACAAAAACAACCCCACGCCCGATCAGGTACTGACCGATTGGCAACGGCTGATCGAATTGACGCGCCAAGCCGCAGCTACAAACCCGCCACCGCAACTAATCATCTGGCCCGAGACCATGGTCCCCGCGGGGCTCAACCGTGACGCACTCGCACACTACCAAACCGATGCGTCCAACCGCGACTTGTTTCACCGCCACATCCAAACCCTCGCCAAGACGCTCGGAACGCACATCCTCGTCGGCGCGCACGCCTACTTCGACTGGAAGGCCATACCGACCGCCAACGGCGACGCCTATTTCAGCATTCCCAACAAACGCTACAACTCGGTGTACCTCTACCGCCCCGATGGGACGCAGGCCAGCGACCGCTACGACAAAATCCACCGCGTGCCGTTTGGCGAGTACATCCCCTGGGTCGAGAGCTTTCCCTGGCTCAAGCGACAATTCATCAGATACCTGAGCCCGTATGAAGTCGATTACACGGTTCAGCCCGGCCGAGCCTGGACGCTGTTTGAGGTCTCCACCGCCAAACCGCGGACCGTAGCCGACTCGCCTGTCGCACGGATTGCCACGCCCATCTGTTTCGAGGACGCCGTCGCACGTGTCACCCGACGCATGGTCTACCGCTCCGGTAAAAAGGCTGCACACCTGCTGGTCAATCTCACAAACGATGGCTGGTACGCCGGCACCGACCAGGGCCCACAGCACCTACAGATCGCGGTGTTCCGCTGCATCGAGACACGCACGCCCATGGCACGCAGCGTCAACACCGGCATCAGCGGGTTCATCGATTCGGTTGGCCGTATCGGTCCGGTCGTCCAAGCCGACGGCCGACAACAACAGGTCGACGGGTCTGCCGCACACACCGTCACGTTTGATTCACGGCTTACTCCCTACAGTTGGCTCGGAGACACGCCCGCGATCCTGTTAGCCACACTCACCGCGGGAATGCTTCTCGTGGCCACGCTGCGACGACGGCCGTAGATAAATTTCTAGATAAAACGATTTGCCATCATCTTGATAGCTGCTCATTGCCGATCATAATGTCAATGGTGGAACAAACCCGCACAATCCTCACTAAGCATGCACGCACACCCCTGTGCCTGCTGCTAGCGGCTGCGTGTTGGCTGGCGATACCCCTCCTGGCCACGCATGCCGCCCCACCCGAAACGACCCCGGCGTGGCGCCAGCGTCTGGACGCGGCAAGACAAAAGGCGATCGACCAAGTCCTTGCGTCCTCGCACAGCGACAATGCCATGCTGCGCGCCAACGCCCTCGAAGCAGCGCACGGCATGCCCAAGCGCATCACCCCGCTGGTGCAACTGGGCTTGGAGGACGGGAACCCGGTCGTCCAATTCACCGCGCTGGTAACGATCGGCAAGCTGCAACTGCGGGAAATGGCCCCGGCGTCGAAGCGGCTGCTGGCTTCGTCGTTTCAATTTGTTCAGGCAGCAGCGATGTTTGCCCTGCACCGATGCGGTCAGCAGGTAAATGTGACCCCTTTGGCCATGATGCTCGCCAACACCGATCACGCCGTCCGAAGCAACGCCGCCATGCTCCTGGGCCAGATGGACGACACCAGCGCCATCGACATGCTCAAGTCACTCGCCCGTAGCCCCATGCCCCGCGCCAGTGCCGCCCAAGACGCAATCGTGCGCATCCAGGTCGCCGAGGCGATCGTCAAGCTTGGCGACGACTCCGCCCTGAACGCCATCCGCGCCGGAGCGTACTCGCAATTTGATGAGGTGCGTGTGTTGGCGGTGACCATGCTGGGAAACCTCCAAGACCGGCGCATGGAAAAAGGCATTGCTGGGATGCTCGCCACCCCGCCGATCGAGATACAGATCGCCGCAGCGGGCGCATTGGCACGGAGGGGACGATTCGAGGGATTGCCCGCGCTGATCGAAGGCAGCCGATCAAAGCTCCCTACCGCTCGGGCTCAGTCGGCGATATTTCTGCCGATGATTCCCAACGACCGCGCAGCCAACACGGTTGTATCGCTGCTCGACGACTCGATCGAACAAGTGCGTCTGTCCGCTGCCGCCGGTATACTTCAAGCCACGCTCAAGCCATAACATCCTCGCCACACGGATACGGACATACACGGGTCTATTTAAAGTGAACGGAAGACGTTAGGCTTAGTTGACAATCACCATCAGCTACGATAAATATTACGTTAGTTATAGATCGGCCTCTAGTTATAAACGATCGTCGATCGGATCAATGCAAAACAATAACCTCTCGATCCGAGTTGTGAGGAGGTTGCCTTGGGTGTCCTGACCAAAGTATTCATTGTGTTGGTAGCCATCCTGTCGGTGTTGCTGGGGACGCTGACCGTGACGTTCGTCGCCAACACCGAAAATTACCGCCAACAACTTGAGGACGCTTTGACGTTCAAAGCCGCTGCGGAACAAACCGCTCGGCTGCGTCAAAACGAACTCAGTGCCGCACAGAGCAACGACAGCGAACGGATCGCCCTGCTCAAGGGCCAAGCGGAGAACCTCATCACCCAGCTCAACCAACTCACCCAAGAGCTCGCCGAGAGCAAAGCCCGCGCCCAGAACGAGTCCGCCAAGCTGTCGAAATTTGAAGCCGACTGGAGCCGGCTCACCGCAGCCAACCAGCAGCACGCGCAGATCACCAAGGAGTTGCAATCCGAACTCAGGGAACGCCGCGAGCAAATGGTCGATCAGCAGACCAGGTCGATCCAGCTTGCCGACCGAAACAACGAGCTCGAGGGTCAATTAGCTGCGCTCACGAGACAGGTCCGCCGCGTCCATGAGAAGATGACCAACCTCCAAGACGAAAACACTCAACTCACCAGCAAGCTCGCTCAGTTGCCCCCCCAGTGGCAAACACGACTGCTCTCCGAGCAAACCGTCGCAGCACCGTTTGTACCCGAGACCCCGATCCGTGGACAAGTGACGCGCATCGAGCAACTCGAGGGCGAGATTTTTGTCCAGATCGACGTCGGCTCAAACGACGGCGTACAATCAAACATGAAGTTTCTGGTCCACCGAGGCAGCCAATTCCTGGGCACACTGGTGATCACCAATGCAGACGCACAAAATTCGGCCGGCCGTATACAACTGCTCCAGGGAACCGTGGCGGTAGGCGACTCCGTCCTCACCGGTGGGTACTGAAAAAAACCGCTGGCACACCACGCCCCTACCAATAACCTGAATACCGATTTGTGACGATGCCCAAAGACGCCAAACGACTCATCCGCACACCCGGCCGCAGCGACATCTACACGCTGTTGATGGTCATCGCAATACTGGCGCTAGCTATCGGAATCGGGTTTGTATGGCACCGCGGATCGACACTATTCGACGCGGGCCATCCATTTGATGTCGTCTCCGTGCCCCCTTCGGGCCAGCCAGCTACGCCCCACCCGTGAAGTTTCACATTTGTCAAAATTCTACGGTGCCCACCTGTACAATCATGCTCCATCCCGGTTACGATGGTGCTGCTTCGGATCAGTGCCGTAGCGGCCACCAAGTTGAAAACCACAGGAGCACGCGCCCCTTACCGTCACCGACTATTACAACCCCTGCGACGCCCAGACGGTCCCGCTTGACCTCTCAACAAAACCGTGGCGATATCGCCACAAAGGCTAAACCGATTTGATCCTCGACAACGTCCTAAGCTGGTTCAGTGTTGACATGGGTATCGACCTGGGCACGTGCAATACGCTCGTGTGCGTGCGGGGCGAGGGTATCGTTCTGAACGAACCGAGCGTCGTGGCGGTCAAAAAAGGCACCAACCAGGTACTCCAAAACGGCAACGCCGTCGGATGGGTCGCCAAGGAAATGCTCGGCAAGACACCCGGCTCGATCACCGCGATACGCCCGCTCAAGGACGGCGTGATCAGCGACTTCGAGATCACCGAAGCGATGCTCGGATACTTCATACGCAAGGTCAACGGCAACCGCCCGTTCGTCAAGCCCCGCGTCGTCATCGCCGTGCCCAGCGGGATCACCGCCGTCGAGAAGCGTGCTGTGCTCGATTCCGCTGAGCGCGCCGGTGCCAGGCGCGTGTACCTCGTCGAGGAACCCATGGCCGCCGGCATCGGTGCCAACCTACCCATCGTCGAGGCGACCGCGTCCATGATCGTCGACATCGGCGGCGGGACGACCGAGGTGGCCATCATGAGCCTCGCCGACATCGCCCAGTGCGAATCCGTACGCGTCGCGGGCGACGACATGGACGAAGCGATCATCACCCACATGAAAAAAGCGTACAACCTGATGATCGGCGAGCAGACCGCTGAGCGGGTCAAGATCGAGATCGGCTCCGCGCTGGCCGACGACGAGCAGCGGTCGATGGAGGTACGCGGCCGAGACATGATCTCGGGCCTACCCAGGAAAACGGTCATCACATCCGACGAGATCAATCAGGCATTACAAGAACCGCTCGGCGCCATCATCGAGACAATCACACGCACGCTCGAACGCGCCGAGCCCGAGCTAGCTGCTGACCTGGTCGACAACGGCATTGTACTCGCGGGCGGCGGTGCGTTATTACGAATGATCGACCGGGTGATCGCCGACGCCACAGGCCTGGACTGCCGCCTCGCTGAGGACCCGCTCACCTGCGTGGCTCGCGGAACCGCGATTTACCTCGAGCACCTCGAAGAATGGAAAAACACACTCGAAAGCGACCTGGACGAGATTTAATTTGTCTAGCAAAATAGACCCAAGAAGCTGGCTCTAATAAACAAAGAAGCTCGCTCCCTAGACGGTCGCGGCTCGTGGCGGCGCTCGATTTCAAACCAGGACGCACGACCTATCACGCCAAGACGGGGACGCGTAACAACCAAACCGTTACGATGCTCCGGTGCCGGTAGCAACGCCGACCCAACGACGACGACGCCCACTTCATCAGCGTGACCATGAGAAAACCGGTCCTTAATCAGCAGCGGGCCTTGGCAGTCGTCGCGGGACTGGCGCTGGTGATTAGCCTGTTACCCGCGCGTTTAGCACGGCTCGTGTCAGGGTATCCACGTCACCTGCTCGCCGCGACACTGGCGCCAGCCGACCACGTGCTCAAGCCCTTAGCGGACTCTCTGCGACGACCGCCGGACCTGCCCGTGGACCTTGGCAACCGCGAAGAGTACGAGCGCGCCACGCAACAGATATTCGAGTTGCAGTACAAACTCAGCCAAGCCAACCAGCGCATCGCAGAGTTGAGCCAGATACGCAACACGTTTCGTCTTACGGGAGTCGGGTTGCTCTCCGCCACGGTCACCGCTTGGTCCGCCAACCCCTCGCATCCCACGCTGACAGTCAATCGCGGCTCGACGCACGGCTTACGCACAGGGCTCGTCGTCGTGCGTGGTTTTAGTCTCGTTGGCACGATCACCGACGCGGGCCCCGTCACCGCCACGGTCGGCCTGATCACCGCCACCAAAAATCACTTGGTCGTGCGGATCAAACCACCCGCATCTGACAGTCAGCCAAGGCAGTTGACCATCCAAGCCCACACCGCAAAGACCCGAGACTGTTTCTGGGCCAGCATCGGCCAAGACGACCCGGTCCAAGAAGGCGACTTGGCGCACCTCAACGACGATACTTGGCCCCCACAAGCACGCGGGTTTGTCGTCGGGACGGTGACAAAAATCGAAAAGCACCCCGACGACCCCATCCTCCGTAGGCGATTGACGATCACCCCGATCCGATCACTGGCTCATCTAGACGCTGTGACTGTTATCGTACCCGCCAGCCCGCCGGACGCGGACCTACCACACAGCGAAACCGACCAGCAAATACCCACTACCAGGCCCTGAACCATGCGCTGGCCCGTCTTTGGAATCGTCGCTTACGTTTGGCTCTTCTTAGAAGAAGGTACGCGCACACTCCTGGCGATCGGACAGATTACACCAAGCTTTTTGCTGATTCTGATGGTCTTCATCGGCCTGTGGGCACCGCCACTAACCGCTGCGTGGGCGGCGATCATCCTCGGGCTGATGACCGACCTGACCACCCCGATACAGCCGGCCAATTACCCCGCCGACGTCGCATTGATCGGCCCGGCCTGCCTGGGCTACCTCGTCGGCGTCTACGTCACGATCCAGCTACGGATGATGGTGTTCCGCGATTCACCTCTAGCGGTCGGCGTCCTGGTATTCCTCGCTGGCATGTTCGCACAACTGGTCATCGTGGCGGTCTTAACCATGCGTGGCCTGCCCTGGCTTACCGCACAACCCGTACAGGGCTGGTCCGCAGCTGACCAACTGGTCCACCGTTTCCTTGTACTGCTGTACACCGCCGCCCTGACGATACCGATGGGCTACCTGCTGCTGCGTTTGCAATGGATGTTCGGCTTCGCACCCGGCACCGGAAAAGGCCCCAGCTACCCGCACACCCGTCGATAAAAAACCCCGCCTCACGACTAGGCTCGATCGCTCACGACAGCTAACCCAGCCACTCGCTAGACGGACACGAATCAGGGCGTATCATGCTGGCCATGAACCAGGCAAGTAAAGCCAAAGTGATGCAACTGCTCACCCAAGGCGTGGAAGGGCTCTACAGCCGCGAGGGCCTCGAGAAAAAACTCGCCTCCAGCCGACCACTCCGCATCAAGCTAGGCATGGACCCCACCGCGCCGGACATCCACCTGGGGCATTGCGTCGTCCTGCGAAAGCTGCGCCAGTTTCAAGACCTAGGCCACAAAGCCATCCTCATCATCGGCGACTACACCGCACGCATCGGCGACCCCAGCGGACGCGACACCACCAGACCCATCCTCGACGAAAAAACAATCCAACAAAACGCCGCCACCTACCTCGATCAAGCGGGCAAGGTCCTCGATACCTCGCCGCAACGATTCGAACTACGCCGCAACTCCGAATGGCTCGCCGACCTCAAACTCGCCGACGTGCTCAAGCTCACAGGCCAAGCCACCGTTCAGCAGATGCTCCACCGCGAAAACTTCAAGCTACGACTCCGTAGCGAAACCGAGATCATCGTCAGTGAGTTCATGTACCCGCTCATGCAGGCCTACGACTCCGTAGCGATCAACGCCGACGTCGAGCTAGGCGGCACCGATCAAACGTTCAATAACCTGCTTGGCCGCGACCTCATGGCCAAGTACAACCTCAACAAACAGGTTGTCATGGTCATGCCGATCCTCTCGGGACTCGACGGGCACGACAAGATGAGCAAGTCCAAGGGCAACTATGTCGCCATCACCGACGCCGCAAACGACATGTTCGGCAAGCTCATGAGCATCCCCGACCAACTCATGGACCATTACTACCGATTGCTCACCGACCTACCCGAGGACCGCGTCAAGAGCCTGACCACCCACACCCACCCGCGCCAAGCCAAGGACGTGCTGGCCCGGGTTATCGTCGAATCATTCCACAACTCGCTCGCCGCCAACGACGCCAGCGCCGAATTCCGCAGGCGGTTCACCGACAACAAACTACCCACAGATATCGAACTCAAGACCGTCCCGTCGTCGCCCATGGGCATCGTCGCGATGATCCGACACGTCGGCTTCGCACAGAGCAATTCCGAAGCCCGACGCCTCGTCGAGCAAGGCGGCGTCACCTTCGACGACCAAAAAATCCTCGACCCCAACGCTCAGATCACCATCAAAGGCCAAGCCGTGCTGAAGGTTGGCAAACGCCGCGTGTGCAAGATCACCCAAGGCTAACTCACCTGCTACATCTGTAGCCTGATCAAAGGAACCTTTGTCGTGCCCGACAAACCCGTCACCCTCATCGCTCGTATCCACGCCAAACCGGGCAAGGAAGACGAAACCCGAGAGGAACTCGAAGCGCTCTTGGAACCCACCCGCGCCGAGACCGGCTGCATCAATTACGATATGCACCTGTCTGCCGACGACCCTGCTTTGTTTATGTTCCACGAAAATTGGACCGACAGACAGGCCCTGGATCAGCACAGAGCTACGCCTCACCTCAAGGCATTTATGGAGAAAGAATCACAGCTATTGGCCAAGCCCGTCGACATCACGCTCTGGGAAAAGACCAACTAGAGCAGATGGCGTAATTAATCTCCGATTAGTCGGGTGGCACGGCTTGCTTGCAAGCCGTGAGGCACAGATACGTGACGCACTAACGCCCCACCGGGATGGCGAATTATTTGTGCCACCTGCTCTAACTCAGGTGATCCGACGCACGAATACCGTCCATGCACGGCTTACCGTGACAATTGCTATAATTTCTCGTTTGCGGAGACACGCGGGGTGTAGCGCAGCTTGGTTAGCGCGCTTGACTGGGGGTCAAGAGGTCGCAGGTTCGAATCCTGTCACCCCGACCATTATTAAAAGAGAGCCCTTCGGAGAGAAATCCGAAGGGCTTTCTCTTTTCCATACAAAGACTTACGTCGCTCAAGGTACGGTTCAAAGTCACCGAATTCAGAATCTCGCGTCTGGCACT
>JAJRXX010000030.1 GCA_024276075.1 Planctomycetota bacterium | reverse complement strand
TTGGGCGTTGACGCGACCCTTACCCCAACCCTCTCCCTGCGAGGAGAGGGGGAAGAGCGACCCGCTGCTTCACAGTCGCGGTTCGTCGCGGAGAACTGTCGTCATCAATGTGCCAAACGCTCTACCGGGTTGGTGTGGGGCGGTGCGTTACGTTACTTTTCGCCCATGTGCATCAGAGGCAGGGGCATGGGGCTGTCGCCGCTCATGAAGTACATCTTGGCGGCGGGGTCCTTGGAGATGTATTGCAATGCTTTGAGGGCTTCGAGCTGGATGTAGGCGGGGTTGCTGGCGATGGCTTCGTTGATCTTCTGGATTTCGTAGGCTCGTGCGTCGGCGAGCCGCATGCGTTTTTTGGCTTGGGCGTCCGCGGCGTGCATCTCCGCTTCGGCTTGGGCGACCTTTTGTTGCTGCTCGGTCCTGAACCTTTCGAGTTCGGCTTTCTGCCGTTCGGCTTCCTGCTCGCGTTCCTTTTTGCGTTCGATGGCTCTGGTGATAAAGGACGGCAAGCGGATGTCGCGCAGTAGTACCGCTTGGACCTCGATGCCCTTTGTCGCGAGCCTGTCCCGGAGGATGTCCATCAAAGACATTTGGATTTGTTGCTGCGTTTCTTCCAGGAAGAAGTCCTCAGCCCGCTTGATGCTCTTGCCCTGTTCCCGCAGAGCGCTGCGAAGGAGTGGAACGAGGTGGACTTCGATGGCGTTCTGGACGGTGCCGGTGTCGCGGAGGATGACCGAGGCCATTTGCCCGTTGATGCGGTACTGGACGGAAACGTCGACGGTGGTGGATAGCTGGTCCTGGCTGGGGACCTGGGCGGTGTCAGTGAGTGTTTTCTGGCGGGCGTCGAAGAGGGTCCATTTGTAGATGGGGTTGACGGGGTAATTGAGCCCTTCCTTGTAAGGCGTCTCTTGGATCTTGCCGAACAGCGTGGCTACACCTACATGGCCGGCGGGGACACTCTTGAACATGCTTGAGCCTGCCCACCCGATAGCTACCAGAAGAACGACGACTATCGTCAGTTTAACTTGTGTTTCTTGGTTCACGTGTAGTCCTTATTCAATGGTTAGTCATTGCGTTGTTTATCAAATCGAGATGCCCACATTGAGTATTGGGCGATTGGGTCACATGTTCCACCAGTTTAGGTCGATCTGCGGGAAGATGACGTCGTGGATGTCGGCGTCCTGGATCTCGAATTTCTCGACGTCGGTGAGCTGGCCGAGGTATGCGGAATTGGCAGCGACCTTCTCGGCAATGTCGGTCAGGTTCTCGAAGCGTGAGACGTGCTGCATGAACCGCTTGATGCCGTAGTCGACTGCTTGGCCACGGCGGATGACGAAAGGCCAATCGCTGGCCTGCATCAGCAGCAGCTCGCGTCCGGCTTTTTCGAGCAGATTGCGCACCTGCTTGTTCTGCTGCCACGGGAGCGTGAACGTATGTTTGCCGAAGATGTTTTCACAGCGGTACTCGATCTCCCACATCCAGTTGACCTGGTCGTTTGTCCAGACGCGGTGGTCGCCGCCGTCGCCCCAGGAGCCCTCGGGCAGTGAGGCGACCTTGTCGATTGGGCGGTCTTGTAGGACTTTCGCGGGTGTGGTCAGGTCGATGTCGGGGTCGGCGTTTAGCGTGAGCATGACGTCACGCAGAAACCGGGGACCCTCGAACCACCAGTGGCCGAAAAGCTCGGCGTCGAAGCATGCGGTAATGACGCGATGTCTGCCGGTGGCGTTGCGGTGCTCGTGTAGGCGTAGCTTGAGGTAATCGCAGAAGTGGCGAGCGTGTAGGTGTATTTTGTTCGGGACGTCGTCGGGGTAGTAGAGGTCTTTTTGACCTAGATCGACGCCCTTGCCGGTGATCTTCCAGTACCGAAGACCACGGCGGGGAGACCATTTTTTGTGGAATTCGAGGTACTCGCCCGAGGCTGGGTACCCGACGGTGCCCGACCAGACCTGCTCGCAGACGCCGCCGTCACGAGCGAAGGCTGTGAGTCGTGCCAGGCCTGTGCCGTCGCTGTTTACGCCGTGCGGTTCGAGCACGCTGCGCCAGCCTCGGTTTGGGTACTTGACCGCTTCGTTCCAGTCGACCTTCCACCACTGCCCGTCGCCAAATGTCTGCTCGCTGCGGCAGGATTCGATCAGATGGTGTTCGACGAAAAAGTGGGTGATACCCTCGTCGGCGGCGAGGTGCTCGATGCCGATGCGGCTGTCCTTGGGGTCCCATTGGATGGGTGGCGACCATGGCCCACCGCGACGGTAGGCGCATTCGGGTAGCCACATACCGGTGGGCTGCATACCGAGGATTCGCTGCGAGCTGGCGATGCCGGCGCGTAGCTGTGCGCGGATCGAGGCGTCTTCGAGCAGCAGGGGCAGGTAGGCGTGTGTGGCGCAGGAGGTCAGCAACTCGACGTGTCCGCAGCGGGCACGGTCAGCGTAGGCGCGGGGGATATCGCGGTCGAGGTCGTGGAATTGACGGCGGCGGTCTTCGTACCAGCGTTCCCAGCGTGTGGCGAGGTAGGCCATGTGCCCGTCGCCGTTGCGCTCAAAGTCGGTACGGTCGGCGCGGGCGCGGTCGATGCGGTCGGTCAGGTAGTGCTCGAAGCCCTGCTTGAAGTGGTCGTGGGCGAGTTGTTCGAGCAGCACGGGCGTGAGGCCGATGGTCAGGCGAGGGTTGCCGTTGAGAAATGCGCACTCGTCGATGACGGCGAGGATGGGCAGGTATGTTTCGGCGGCGGCTTCGTATAGCCAGTCCTCGCCGTGGGGCCAAGTACCGTGGCGCAGCACATAAGGCAGGTGGCCGTGCAGGACGAGGCAAAAACTACCTAGAGATCCGCTCATCAATCGGCATCGTAGCTGGAATCAGTACTCAGGCACAGTGGCGGCGGGTTGGCGGGTGAAAATCACAAGGACCGTGGTAGGATGGGTCGGTCGTCAGTAGGTGAGTGTGGCGAAAGGCCTCGCGTCGTCTTGAGTGGTGTTATGACTGTTTCCACTTCGATTTTCAAGGGTATACCCGGCCAACCGGTGGCGGTGGATTGCGCCGTTGGCGCGTCGCAGGCGCTTGCGGGTCGGCGGTTGCACTTTGTGGGTGTCGGCGGGTGCGGTATGTCGGGCTTGGCGCGGCTCGCGAAGCAGTCCGGGGCTTTGTGTACGGGTAGCGATTTGGCTGCTAGTGAGCTGACCGAGGCGCTGGTACGCGATGGTATTACAGTTGCACTGCATCAGTCTCCGCAGACGGTGCCCGAAGCGTGTGATGAGATGATCGTCTCCGCGGCGATTGGGCCCGACCACCCGGAACTGGTGGCGGCGCAGCGGCGCGGCATACGTGTCACAAAATATGCTCAGATGCTCGGGCGGTTGATGATCGGACGGACGGGCGTGGCGATCGCGGGTACGCACGGCAAGTCGACGACGGCTTCGATGCTCTGCCACGCGCTGCTGAGTTGCGGGCTTGACCCGTCGTTTATCATCGGTGCTAATTGCGATCGAATCGGTGGCGGGTCACGCACGAGCACAGGCGGCGGGGACCTGCTCATAGCTGAGGCGTGTGAGTTTGACAGGTCGTTTCACCATCTGCACCCGACGCACGCGGCGATCCTAAACGTCGAGGAAGACCACCTCGATATCTACAAATCTATCGACGCGATCGTCGAGGCGTTTGGTGTGTTTGCCAAGCGGCTGCCACGGCACGGGTCGTTGCTAATTAACCATGAGATGGCGCATCGGTTGAGCATCACTGCGGGCTTGGACTGCGCGGTCGAGACGATCGGCTTTGCCCCGCAGGCGAACTGGCGCGTGGCGCTGACCGATGCAGAGGGCGATGATTCAACGGCGTTCGGCACGGCAGGTGTTCGGTCATGGGTTGAGATTTACCACGACGGAAACCGCGTGGCACGCTGGCGTGCCGCGATGGCGGGTGAGCACATGGCGTACAACGCCGCGGTGGCTGCGGTGACGGCGCACCGATTGGGCGGCGTGTGGGAGGCAATTGCTAAGGCGATGGCGGGGTTTGGGGGCTTGGACCGTCGGATGCAGTGGCTGGGCGTGCGTGAGGTAGGGGGGGTGGGGGGTACACAACTGGGTCGGGTCACAGTGGTGGACGACTACGGGCACCACCCGACCGAGATTGACGTGACGCTTCGGGCGCTGCGTCGTCACCATCGGCCGGGTCGGTTGATCTGCGTGTTTCAGCCGCACCAGCACAGCCGAACACGGTTTCTTATGGAGCAATTTGCCGCCAGCTTCAGCGAGGCAGACGTGGTGATCGTGCCGCATATTTACTTTGTGCGTGACAGCGAGCAGGAGAAGCACGCTGTGAGTGCTGCGGACCTGGTCGACCGTCTGCGTGAGCGTGGCAAGCAGGCGATGCACCTGTACCCGTTTGAAGCTATCGCTGAGCAGTTGGAGGTCATCACGCGCGGCGGCGACTTGGTGGTGACCATGGGTGCTGGCGACGTGTGGAAAGTGGCGAAGGACTACCTGCGGCAGGGCGGGGTGTGAGCGGCGGTACGGGTTGACACAGGTATGGCTGTGACCATGAAAATCGTGCTCGCTACGTCTAACTCGCACAAGCTCGACGAGATCGTTGCGATTTGGCGCGACCAGCCACACGACGAGGCCGTGGCGTCGATCGAGTTGGTTGGTCTGGATACCATCGACACTCACCGTGCAATCTCCGAGCCGATTGAGGACGGTCAGACGTTTGAGGACAACGCGGTGCTCAAAGCCCGCCACTACGCCGCCGCGACGGGTATGGTTGCGCTGGCTGACGACTCGGGCTTGGAGGTGGACGCTTTGGGCGGTGAGCCGGGTGTTTGCAGCGCGCGCTTTGCAAGGGCGATTGGCCCGCGTCCCATCGTCGATCAGGCGAACAACAAACTACTGCTTGAAAAGCTCAAAGATACGCCCGCCCAGCAGCGTGCTGCGCGGTTCGTCTGCGCTATGGCACTGGTTGCGCCGGGTGACGGGGACGGTGTCTTGGTGCTGGTGCGTGGTACGGTCGAGGGGCGCATCATCGGGCCCGGCGAACAGCGTCGCGGCGAGAATGGGTTTGGCTATGACCCGTTGTTCTTCGTTCCTGAGCTGGGCAAGACCACTGCCGAGCTGTCCGGGCAGGAAAAAAATGCGATCAGCCACCGGGGTCAGGCGGCACGGCTGATGTGGCGGCGATTCCAACGGTTTGGTGCCGACCTGACGCGGCATTAGAATGCCCTTTACATTATTGCCGCACAGGCTCATTGCACTGCCTTTGAGGAAGATGTCTCATGTTTAACCGCTGTATCTTAATCGTTTTGGCCTGCCTGATGACCGGTTGCTACTACCGTATTACAAATCCTGAGTCTGGGCGCGAGTACTACAGCACGGATTACAAAGACTACAAAGAGAGCGGTTCTATCCGTTTCAGAGACAAACGCACGGGCAAGCTCGTGACGCTCAATTCGTGGGAAGTGGAAAAGCTCCCCAAAGAGGAATATCACGCCGCAATCGAGGGTGACGATCAGCCATGATCGGACGATTGGTGCGGTTGCGTAGCGTATCAACGATATTAATGGCGCCTAACAAAATGGACGCGGGATGGTTGTCGTTGATTCGACTCTCACCCCGGCCCTCTCCCTGTGAGAGAGGGGGGTAAAACAAATGCCCGCTTCCTGGCGGTCGCGGCTCGTAGCGGCGCTCGATGGAACATGCCGACTTGGTTGGCTCTCATTTTGTTAGGCGTTCTAAG
Source organism: Planctomycetota bacterium (assembly GCA_024276075.1). GTDB lineage: Bacteria > Planctomycetota > Phycisphaerae > Phycisphaerales > Phycisphaeraceae > JAJRXX01. The sequence continues at coordinate 7,586 of JAJRXX010000030.1, read as the reverse complement.
GTTGATTTTGATCGGTCAGGTGATCGGCGAATTGGATGCCGTTTTGCTTGAGCAGTGTCCCCATCGCCCGGTAGAAAGCCGCGATCGCGGTGTTGTAGTCCGTCATCGCCTGGATTTCCTGGATTTCCGTGTCGGCGAGCCGCTGCTGGGTTGAGAGCTTCAGGTCCAGTAGAAATTCGGGTGTCAGCGCGACGCCCGCCTCTTCCTGTTCCTCGATTGCACGCAGGTTGTCGGCTGCGGATCGGCGTGCCGCCCGTGCCGCGTCGATCAATTGGTACGAGGTCTGGAGGTTGCGAAGCGACTCTTTGACTTCGAGTACGACCTGCTCAGCAGTTCGGCGGTAGTTGAGTACATTCTGCTGACGGGTTATCTGCTGCTGACGAAACAGGGCTTCGGGCCCGCGGTTGCCGATGGGCACCTCGAACTGCAGGGTAAGGATGTAGTCGATGAAGTCGCCGTCGGTGAGGCTGTCGTATGCGTCGCCGATGTCTTCGTTGGCGGTGCGTGTCACGCCGTTGTAGCGCACTGTCGCCGCTAGGTCGAGCTGCGGCAGCCGTTGGTTGTCCGCGACGCGCTGGCGGATCGATGCGTCGTTGATCTCGTACAGCGCCCGCTGAAGCTGTGGCCGGTGACGCAGCGCGGTGGATACCGCGTCGAGTAGGCTGAACTTGATCGGCAGGTCCGCGGGTTTGTCGGCGGGCACAATCAGCGCCTCACCTGCTACGGACAGATCGCGGGAGTAGATTAATCGTTTGAGTCGGTCGGAGTTGATCCTTACCAACTGCCTGGCACGGATCACGTCGGCACGCCGCAGTTCGACAAAGCTGTTCGCCTCGGTCAGGCGTACCGGGCTGACGTCGAAGTTTTCCCGTTGCTTGAGCTGATCGCGATCGATGATGGTGCGTTCAAGGAGCCGAGTCTGGATCATTAGCTGGTGATATGCGAAGACAAGGTTCCAGTAGGCAGCCTCCGTATCGAGCACCGAGTCGAGTAATTGTTGACGCAGGTCCTGGACGGTTTCGCGGCGGGCGTTGATGGTGAGCATGATCTGCGCGCGGTTTACGTCGGTGCCGAAGCCTCGCAGCAGTGGCTGGGTCAGGCTCAGCAGCACGTCGGCTTCATAGAAGGTTTTGACGTTAAAAAATGACGGGTTGCGGTGCTGGCGTTGTACCCTCGTGCTGAACGTCATCTGCCCGCCGGTCGTTAGTAGCTTGCGGATGCCCGTGGTCAGTTCGCGTTGGTCGTCCTGGACGGTGCCGAAGGTCCCCAGCCCCGCCAGCGCCGGCGGCTGAGGGGTGTCGAGCTTATTGAGGCTCAGGTCCGCAAAGAGGACCGCGTCGAATGCCGCTTCGGCTTGCGTGATCTGGGTTTGGTTTACCGCGGGCTGGAGTCTGGCGATGCGCACGTCGAGGTTGTTCTTCGCTGCGAGGTGTATCACACGCTCGAGCGTCATTGTCACGGGCTCGACCGTTTTTTGGTCCATCAGGTCCGGGCCCAGGTCCAGGGGGTGGTCTTTGTAAGCTTCCGGTCCGCTCATGTCGTCGAGCTCGGTGCGACGTTCCTGCGTCAGCGCGGTTTCCACATCGCTTGGTGGGCGTGAAAGCTCGATTACCGGACCCGCAGCCACGGTCTCGAGGTAGGCGCGGTTGGCAGCCAATAATTCCTCGCGGAGTTTCTCCTCTTCCCGTTGGGCCATCGGGTTGGCGCAGCCGATCACCCACAACGCCACGCCGACTGTAGCCACTAGAGTAATAGTCTTGAACATATGCATCATGATCGGCGAATATAGGTGTGGCTCTGCAGCCCGTCAAAGCCTTGAGAGGTAAGTTGTTGGGTGTGTATGTATCCATGCGCTACGCATCTAGCTAGAATCCATGTGCAAAAATAACAGCGTCGATGTGTTACCGAGTCGCAAGCTCAGCATGCGGCGTCGATCGCCCACCTGGAGCAACCAGCACCATGCCCCGTCCTATGACCATGACCGAGAAGATCCTCGCCGCCCACGCCGGCCGCAGCGATGTTCAGCCCGGCGAGAATGTTTGGGTCGACGTCGATATCCTCATGACCCACGACGTGTGTGGGCCGGGCACCATCGGCATTTTTAAAGAGCGCTTCGGCGACGATGCCAAGGTCTGGGACCCCGATCGTGTGGTGATTATCCCCGATCACTACATATTTACAGCCGATCAGAAGTGCCACCGGAATATCCAGATACTCCGCGATTTCGTGCGTCAGCATGGGCTACGGTACTACTACGACCCGGATTTTGTGACCTCCGAGCCGGGCATGCCCAATCCTTACAAGGACCCGACCAAGACCCATTACAAAGGGGTCTGCCACAAGGCGTTGCCCGAGGAGGGGCACATCCGCCCCGGCGAGATTCTTTTGGGTACCGACAGCCACACATGTACTGCGGGCGCCTTCGGCCAGTTTGCCACGGGTGTGGGCAACACCGACGCTGCGTTCGTATTGGGCACCGGCAAGACGTGGTTAAAGGTTCCGCCGACGATGAAATTCGTCTTTCATGGCCAAATACCCCCGTACCTGACCGCCAAGGACCTGATCCTGGCTGTTATCGGTGAGATATCCGTCTCTGGTGCCACATATAAGACGATGTACTTTGCCGGTGATGGCGTCGCCTCGCTCACGCTTGAGGACCGGATGACGCTAACCAACATGGCCATTGAGGCTGGTGGCAAGAACGGCGTCTGCGACGTCGATGAGAAGACACTGCAATACGTGCGTGCTCGGTCAAACGTACCGAACTGGATGGTCTACGCAGACGATCCCGGTGCTGGCTACATCTTCGAGCACGAGTGGGACCTAGCCACGCTTGAGCCGCTGGTCGCCAAGCCATTTTCGCCAGATAATCGCGACACAGCCTACAACTGCCGCGAGGTCAAGGTTGACCGTGCCTACATCGGCTCGTGCACGGGCGGAAAGATCACCGACATGATCTTTGCCGCGAGCTTGCTGCGGGGGCATTCCGTCAAGGTTCCGACTTTTGTCGTGCCCGGGTCCACCGAGGTCCACGCTGACATGAAGCGGCTGAACGTTCACGGCGAACCTTGCCAGACCGGCGATAAGAGTATCGAAGATGTCTTGCTCGACGCGGGGTGTCAGTTAGCCCCCTCGAGTTGTGCAGCGTGTCTGGGTGGTCCGGCGGATACCTTCGGACGGCTCAACGAGCCGATGACCTGTATCTCCACCACGAACCGTAATTTTCCCGGTCGCATGGGGCACAAAGACGCTGGGGTCTACCTCGCCTCGCCGTTGACCGTGGCCGCCAGCGCTCTGACCGGCTCCATCACCGATCCTCGGGAGTACGTGGGTGAACCGATTGTCACCGGCACCGCTGGCACGGTGTAAGGGTAGGGGGCAAGGGATTTTCCTTGGTTTGGGCAGTGAATATACTTGACAACGTCAGTCAAATTCATGAAACTACTAGGCGATTGTCGATCTTTCACCTGAGAAAGGTCGGTTAGTTCCTGGGAATGGTTTTTAAAGAAGGAGTTGGGGACGGACGCAGCCAAGTGTTTTGAAGCATGCATTAAAAAGGGGGGGCGAGTTACGGCACGGAGGCGAGTGAGCGTATGTAAAGGAGCCTCGCTTATGGTTCTGTTTTACTTGGCGTGCATCTATGTCGTTGTTTGTTACCTTCTAGGTGTTTACCTCTTGCGTAAGTTAGTCACGCGCCGCTGGCCCGACTGGTTGACACAAAAGAGCATTGAACCGCCTGCCCCGCTTCAGAATTAGTCGTCAATACCTTCTTAGCCTTCATCGGTCCGGGCGTTTGGCGTGATCGTTGCGCCACCGGTGTGCGTGGTATGTGTGTGCCCGCTCCCTGACGGTCGCGGCTCGTTGTGGATGCTACACGTGGATTGAGAACGCTCTACTGGCCCGTTGAACCGGTGCGTGACAGCAGGCCGGGGATGTTAGACATCGCTTCGCGCAGCGGTTCGCTGAGGTTGGGGTTCCCCACGATGCGTCGGCTCTGTGCGCCTAGCCGTTGTGATACCTGTTGTAAACGCGTGTGGTATTTTTTTAGCAGCGAGGCCCGCAATTTAGGCGAGATCGTTCCTATGCGAGCTTTCATGTCGGCGAGTTTATCCGCAGCGGCAGTCAGTGGCGCCACGGCTAACTGGGCCAAGTCCCGGGTCGTGACCGATTCGAGTGTCTGGGCCACGGCTTCAAGCTCTCCGACGTACGCTTGTATGACCTGATCGGCGCCCAGAGGCGTCATGCCCTGGTTTTTCTTTCTAACAAAGACCTTGCCACCGATTAGACGCGGTGTGCCGGGCGTGGCTTTAACCGTCGGCGGTGCAACCGCATTGTCAGATGCTTGCTGTGTAGGAGCCTTGGGTTGTGAGCCGTTCTCGGGTTCGCAGCCGAAACCGATTAACAGCAGGACGACCCACAATAATTTTGTATAGACGTGTGGTTGTCTCATGACGGTAATACCAGTTCTGATAAATTCACACGTAATCACTCGATCGTGGGTATGGATGATACGGCAGCTTATAAAATCTACGACACGTACAATATACGCAATACGTATAACATCAGGCTACGCTACGCCGTAGTACACCTCAACGGGTAGTGATGGCAGGCTCGCTCGGCACTGGTTTGCTAAATGGTCCAATTGCTCGTCGGTCAGCGGCGTGACGTAGGGCTGAGCTGTGCGTCGGGCGGTGGTGTAGAGTTGCACAAATTTGATGCGACAGCCGCTGTCGATCAGCGTGTGTAGGCGGTCGAGGTAGGCGTCGAATTCGGCGTCGGTGATCGGTTGGCCATGGACCTGCATGAACAACGATTGGATGACGATCTCGCGTTCTCGGCCACAGGTGAGGATGTTGTCGAGGACCTTGCGCAGCGGGAACTTTGTGCGGTCGACCAATTGATAATAGCTGTCGGTGCCCGCGTCGAGCTTGGCCCAGACCTCGCCTTGATGTGCATCGAGTAATTTGAACGTTTTTTGTACGCCGGGCCGGTCAAACATCGTCGCGTTGGTGATGACCACAACCTTGACGTCTTCGAGGCCCAGTGCCTGTTTGAGTTTTACCACGACGCTGGCGGCATCCAAGAAGTGAGGGTAGGCGGTCGGTTCACCGTCGCCGGAGAAGGCGATGTCGTTGATCCGCTGGTAGCGGGGGTCGACCTTGGCGAATTGGGGTTGGGACCAGATATTGCCGGTGACAGCCAGATCGAGCATGCGTGCTAGCTCGTCGCGGACTTGGTTCAGGTCGACGTCGGTGCGCACGGGCGATGTTGATCGATCGACGCAGCAATAGACGCAGTCAAAGTTACACGCCTTGTCGATGTTGAGGTTGATACCAATCGATAGCCCTCCGCTGCGCCGGCTGATCACGGGGTAGACGTAGTGGAAGTCCTGCCAGCGTCTGGTGTGGCTGGTGAATACATTTTTCATGTTAGAGGCGGGCCCAGGCTCGTGTGAGTCGGGTTGATCTTGGTGTTGAGGATGGATCGTGTTATCGGGCATCGGCGGCATTATAGGCTCCATTGATACACGCCTAGCGGACCGATCGTCTCCGAGGAGACCGATTGCATTGACGGATGTAAGGATTGTGCAGCCCTTTAGCGAGTCAATGGGCAACTAATGGCGATTGGTCGAGGCCGAAGGCTTATATCAAGCAGTGGGCTACCCGATACCTGAAAAAGCATCCCGCATCCCGCGAGTGTGAGAAAGACCTATGCATACCAACGATGCGCCGAACCCGCCACAGACGGAAAATCCATCCGTTGGGCCGCCTCAGCAGTCGGGTGACGCCGAGGCGACGCTGAACCTGCTGTCCGATCTCGAACAGCGCGTCAGCCAGGTGCGCGACTGGGAATCTGAGCACGGCAAGCTGGTCGAGGAGTTGCACAGGCGGATCGAGCAGGCGTCCCAACGGGAAAAGCAGCTCGAAGATCGTGCCAATGAGATCGAGCAATTAAGCAATGAACTCAACGCTCGGCGATCGGAATTCGATCACAACAGTCAGCAGACCGCCCAGCAGCAGAGCCACCTCGAGCAGCAGTGGCGCGAGGTCAACGAGCAGCGGGGCCATCTCGAACACCAGTGGCAGGAACTCAACGACCAGCGCGGGCACCTCGAGCATCAGTGGCAGGAACTCAATAGCCAGCGGGGTCAGATCGAGCAACAGTGGCAAGAACTCAACAACCAGCGAGGCCAATTCGATCATCAGCGGCACGAGTTGGACCAACGGCAATCTCAGCTCGAGCCTCAGTGGCAGGAACTCAATAGCCAGCGGGGTCAGATCGAGCAACAGTGGCAAGAGCTCAACAACCAGCGTGGGCAATTTGATCATCAGCGGCACGAACTGGATCAGCAGCAATCTCAAATCGAGCCTCAATGGCAGGATATAAACAATCAACGGGGCCAACTCGAGCAGCAATGGAAAGAGCTTAACGAGCAGCGCCAGCAACTCGAGCCTCAACGGCAAGAACTGGATCGGCAGCGGTCCGAGTTGGAGAGCCAGCACCAGGCAATCGCCCAGCAGCAGGGTGAGCTAGAGCGTCAGCGGCAGGAGGTGCAGGAGCAGCGATTACAATTTGAGCACCAATCGCAGGACCTATCATCGCAGCGCGAGCAGATCGATCATCAACGGCACGAACTGGATCAGCAGCGGTCCGAGCTGGAGAGCCGACGCCAAGAGTTGGCTGGGAAAGAAGACGATCTCGAGAGGCGTAGCCGCGAGCTTGGTGAGCTAGGCAATGACCTGGGGGCGCAGCGGGCACAGATTGATTTGCAGCATCAGCGATTGGTCGTTGAGCAGGAAGATATAGAAAAACAACGCGCCGAGATTGCTAATCGACAAGAAGAACTGTCGCGGCAGACCGAATCGCTCACCGCCCAGCGCGAAGCATTCGGGCAGCAGCAAGAAGACTTTGAATCAAGTCAGCAGCAGGCGGCCCAACGGCACGAGCAATTAACCGTACAGCTCAATCAGCAGCAGCAAGAGTTGGCCACACAACAAGAGCAGATCGATCATCGGCGTGACGAACTAGCCGGGCAGCAGCAGCGCATCGAGCAGCAGCAGCAGGAGTTGGCTAGCCAATACGAGACGTATGAGCAGAAGCGATCCGAGTTGGCCGGTTTCGGGGATGAGTTGGCCCAGCAGCGTCAGCAATTGGGCCAGCAGCAGGAAGAGCTGGTCCAGCAGGAGCAGCGGGTCCGAGAGCGTGCAGCTCAACTCGACGAAGACGAGAACGTGCTCAGAGATCAAAATGAGCAGGTCGAGACCGCTCGGCAACAAATCGAGCAGCAGCAGCAAGAGCTATTGAGCCAGCAGGACCAGCTCGAACAGCAGCGACAAGAAATTTTAAGTCGGCACGATCAGCTCCAGCAGCAGGAGCGAGACCTCCAAGAGCAGCGGGATCGGGACGCCCAGCGTCAACAGGAATTAGCTAACCAGCAAGAGCAGATTCAGCAGCAACGCGAAGAGCTCGCCGGGCAGAAGCAGCGGCTTGAGCAGGTGCAGACAGACCTGACCGACCAGCGTGATCAGGTCGAGGACCGTGCTGCTGAATTGGACCAGCGCAGCGACGAACTCGATACCAAGCAG
>JAJRXX010000029.1 GCA_024276075.1 Planctomycetota bacterium | reverse complement strand
CCAGTCCCGTGATGACGGTTGAGAGTGGTCCTGCGGGCAGCGTTCCCAGTGCGACGGAGTTGGTCCAGTTGGCGGAGTTGGTCCCGCCGTCAGTTGTGCCGTATACGACGAATACGGCTGGGTTCTCACCGCCGGTGTCTGTGATTGAGGCGGCGATGGTTGCGGCGTTGTGCGTGACGTTTGAGGCGGTTAGTGATGCGATTGTTGGCGCGACGATGGGCGGAGCGGCTTGCGCCATTGCTTGGACCTCAGGCGCATTTAGGACGCGGTTGTATATCCGTACGTCGTCGATCATGCCGGCAAACGCGTGCCCATCGCCGACGAAAATACTGTCATGGAATAACGTGTCAGCTACCGCTTGTCCGATTGAGGCGAAGTTGTGGCTCCAGAGTTGGGACCCCTCTCCGCTACCGAACACCGCTCCGTCGAGGTATGCGGTGAGTGCTCCTGGTTGGACCGTTGCGTTGCCGTTGAGGGTTAGGGTGACGAGGTGCCATCTTCCGGATTGGATTTGGTCTGTGCTCAGGAACGTGCCTGCCCAGCCGCTCTGGCTGGCAGGCGTATTCCAGCCGCCGACGTAGAGCCTGCCGTCGTGGATGTAGATATTCATCCCGCGGGAATTGCCGCCTTCCTGGAAGATAACCTGTTTTTGTGAGGCGACGGTCTTGTCGTCGACCTTGAACCAAATCGAGACGGTCCGCTGGCCAAAGGTATTGCCTAGATTGATGTCTGAGGAACTTGGCAGTGTGACGCGGTCGTCGACGCCATCGAAGACCAGGGACCCGTCGATGACACCTGCGGTGGACCAGAGTGTACCGCCTTCGAGTGTGCCGTTATTAATGCTTCCAAAGGGCGAGGTGTCAGAGGCGGTGGTGCCGCTTGCGTCGTTGAGTGTCAGGTGTGTGACTAGGCCGGTCTGGTCTTCTGTGGTTGTGAGCGTTTGTGCTGCTGCGGCCCAGGTTGTACCCGCTGAGTTTGTTGCGTAGACGCTGTAGAAGTAATTGGTTTGCGGAGCCAGGCCTGTGATGACGGTTGACAAGGGCCCCGCGGGCAGCGTTCCCAGTGCGACGGAGTTGGTCCAGTTGGCGGAGTTGGTCCCGCCGTCAGTTGTGCCGTATACGACGAATACGGCTGGGTTCTCGCCGCCGGTGTCTGTGATTGAGGCGGCGATGGTTGCGGCGTTGGTTGTGATGTTTGAGGCTACCAGGCCAGTGAGGGTTGGTGTGGCGACGGGGCCACCTGAGGTAGTATTGAATGATTGAGTAACAGGTGTCCATGCGATACCCGCTGAGTTCACAGCGTAGACACGGAAGAAGTAGTTAGTCTGCGGTGCCAAGCCCGTGATGATGGTTGACAAGGGGCCTGTGGGTAACGTGCCTAGCGCAACGGTGTTTTGCCAAAACGCGAGGTTCGCACCTCCATCAAAGGTTCCGTATACGACGAATACGGTTGGGTTCTCGCCGCCTGTGTCTGTGATTGAGGTAGCGATGGTTGCTTGGTCGTGTGTGACGCCGGATGAGGCCAGGCCTGCCAGTAAAGCCAAGCCGGCTGGTTTTGCCGCAGTTGTGAGTGTTTGTGAGGTTGCTGCGAATGTAGTTCCCGCGGAGTTTGTAGCGTAGACGCTGTAGAAGTAGCTGGTCTGCGGTGATAGGCCTGTGATGACGGTTGACAAGGGGCCAGTGGGCAGCGTTCCCAGTGCGACAGAGTTCTGCCAGTTGGCGGTGTTGGTTCCGCCGTTGGTTGTTCCGTAGACGATGAATACGGTTGGGTTTTCGCCGCCGGTGTCGGTAACGGAAGCTGATAATGTGGCGGTGTTGTGTGTGACGCCAGATGAGGCCAATCCAGTAAGTGTGGGTGCGACGGGCGGAGGGGCAACATCTGTTGTAAAGGTGAGCGTATTACCGCTCCAAGCAGTGCCTGCTGAGTTTACCGCGTATATACGATAAAAATAGGAGGTCTGTGAATTAATGTTGTTAATAATTGACGAGAAATTGCCTGTCCCACGGATACCGATGTTGAGATCGTTTTGCCATGCGGTTTGATTGGTCCCCCCGTTTGTGGTGCCGTAAACGATATGTATCTCAGGATTCTGCCCGCCTGTATCAGCCACAGTGGCAGAGATCGTTGATGAGTTATGAGTGACCGCTGCCGCGGCAAGGTTGGTTAAGATTGCAGGGGCGATGGGTCCGGCAAGTGTAGAGAATCCGGCGGCGATGTACTGGTTGACGGCATCGGCGGTGAGCTGCACCTGCCAATTGGATTTTGATAGATTCCGTGCTTGTGACAGGAACGCGTCGAGGGAAGGCTGTCCTCCGATACTCGCGTTGTAGCTTTCTACAGTCCGCGAAGGGTCTTGGTAGGTGCTATCCGGTGCTTCGACGAGGTTGCCCGAGACAGTAATCGACGGTTCCGACGTTTGAATGTCCAGTGCCTGTTTTCCATTAGTCAATGGCCAATTGTGGATGACGTTGTCACGGATGGTCAGGTTCTGCTGCGGGTTTCCCGCGATGACGATCGCGCCGTTGCCGCCGGTGGTCGAGGAGTCTCGATTGAGGAAGAAATTATTTTCGATCACCCCGTTTTGGCCGGTTAGCACCCATATGCCATTGAGCCGGTCGGCGTTATCAACAAAACGTCCGGTATCAATAAAAACATTATTTCGGAATGCGAAATTACTGTGCGTTAGGCCGGGGCTGGATTTCGAGTGATCTAAAAACGTGCCGACGGCGTTCGCAACAAACAGGTTGTTTTCGACTACAAAATTATCGAAGGCGCCGACCGCATCACTGCTGAGTTTGAGTCCTTGTAGAGACCCGCGGGCGGATATATTGCCGCGGAATGTAAGGTTTTTGACTTCTTTTAGATAAGCGTTGTGGTTGAAAATCGTGGCCTGGGCACCTGCGATGATTTCGTTCCATCCATTGTGATCAAAAACGTTTTCCTCAATTAGTAGACCATCAACGTGTCTGACAAAGAGGCCTTGAGAGTTGGCTGACGGCGCATAGGAATCCGTAATGACGTTGCGGCGGATGGAGATATTATTGATTGATCCGCCGCCTGCGGCGTCTTGGATATTGATGTTGGTGGTGTAGAAAGAAAATTTATTGTCTTCAAATAAGAGGTTCTGACCCGTGCCCAGAATTTCTATGCCGGCATCCCCTTGAGTGGAAGTGAAAAAAGGAGAGCCGGGGTCTCTGGTGTGCGCGTAGAACTCAAGGCCGATGACGGCGAGGTTGCCGGCCAGGGGGGCGCCGGAGTTAAGGTCGCTCAGGAGGATTGTCATCCCTTCCCGGCTACCACTCTGGATTAAGGGCCGAGTCCCGCTCCCATAGGCAGAGACGAGCATCGGTTCATCTACGGAGCGGCCGCTTTTTGTCCACCACTTTGGGAACGATTCATTCCAGACGTCGCCCCGATTCAGCAGCAGCCAATCCGGCATCCCATCACGCAGCAGTGAGACGCCCGCCGATAGGGTTTTGACAGGCGCGTTGGCTGAGAGACCATTGTTGTTGTCGTTGCCGGTAGAGCTGCTTACGTAGATGATCTGCGTGTCACTGCTGGCACCGACCTGAGTCCAGCCCGCGGCATCGAGGCTAACTGACAACAGTATCCGTGACTCGAGATTTTCCAGGCCACACCACATCGTTTGGGATGTGGGATCGATTTTCGGGTGTGATCGAGATCGAAGGAGCGGACGTGCTGATAGATGTGCGTTACCGATTGGTGTGTTGGCGGCGAATTTAGAAGGCATCTCTACCGTTCTTTCATTGCTAATTTTGGTTTGGCAGTCGCGTCGTGCGTAACTTTGGCGGGATGCTTCTTGGCCGGGCTGTTTAGCCAGACCAAAAGTTGTTACGCAAGCGATTCGACTCGAACCATAACACTCATTCGTTTGTTGTCGGGAACCGATCGCATGGGGTTAGTGCTTATGCGATGCGAATTCCCACGAGGCTTTTTTTAGGCTTTCTGGCGAGGGCTCTCTCTTGTCCTCTTTCAAACTTAACCGTTCGGGTGGGCTGGTGTTGGAGGGAAAAGCAAAAAAATTACTTCTTTAGAACTAATATACTCTGACGTAGATTTATTGCAACCTTTGGCAAGTTATTTTTCAATGATTATTGTACGGGGTTATAGAAGTGTTTGTTCTTTGGCTTATAGGAAAAAGGGCTAAAATCGTGGACGAGAGAAATTGTATTGCTGTAAGATATGTTCAAGTAAGTGTTTAGATGGACGTCGCAGCGTAAGGGATATATAGATTTTTTTAATCCAGATTTAGAATGGCCCCACAACAACCGCAAGCCCACAAGCGATCGTTACAAAAAAGAGAGAAAATGAGTCGTCACATCCACAACTAAGCATTTTAGCGGCGAATTGGGATTTTCCAATTCCGACTTTTCTGGTACTTCTTTCATCTCGAATCATGTTGTCGATTTGATTTCCAATTTAGGGCGCCGGCAGTGGCAAGACGTAGCGGCGTAACTTAATCGTTATGTATTTGGCGCAGACGTGTGCTCAGGCGTAGCAGGAGTTGAACCCGCTCAAACTGCTCAAGTACCTCGTGCAACACCTCTCGAACCGGGTCGATTGGCGGTGGCGGGAAGTGGTTGGTTTCCGACGGTGGTAAGGCCTTGCGTGCCATCGAGCGATATCGGCTTAGCGTGCGGTCGCCGAACCATCCCACGGGCTGGAAGTCTTCGGCTAGGAACCACGTCACGGGCACGCGGAATCCAGCGTTGATCTGTGACTTGACGATCAGGTCCGCGTGTTCGTCGCAGCGCAGGATAAAGCGCAGATGGATTTTATCATTTGCCTCGGCGATCCGCTGTATCGCTGAGCCTTGCAATGCACAGTCTCCGCACCACGTGCCGGTTAGGCACAGGAGATTCATTTCACGCGTAAATGAGTGGACCAATGCTGTTTGATCGGGAGTCAACTCCAGTTGGGTGTAGCGCTGATGCCATTGATGGTCGTGACCTTCGGGCTGACCCAGAGCGACAAAGTCAGCGTATTGGAGGCCCTGGTCAAATTTTGTGTGCAGTGGTGTTTGGTCCATCAGCATGAGGTGTACCTTTATTATGTAGTCATCCCAATCAAGATTAATACTTGCGCGGCATCTGCGAACGCGAAGGCAAAACAGACAATCACTTACATCCTTTACAACGCGCTAGAACTATACGCAATGCGTATCAGGTGATTGATTGTAATCAGGGGCGTGTGGCTGCGCATGCGATAGGTTATACGCATTCTAATTAATTTTTGTGCTTTTCAATCGCAGCAAAGAAAACCGCTCCTTGACGGTCGCGGCTCGTCATGGTGACGCTCGGTTTTAACCAGGACACGACCGGTTAGTTTAAGCACTGAACGAACTGCCGCAGCCGCAGGTTGATGAGGCGTTGGGGTTGTTGAATACAAAACCCCTGCCCATGAGTTCGTCCTTGAAATCAATGCGTGTGCCGTTGAGATAGAGATAGCTTTTGGGATCGCAGACGACCTTGATTCCGTGCTGCACAAATTGTTCGTCGGTTTCGCGTTCCTGCTCGGTCAGGTCAAGTAGATAGTTGAAGCCGGAACACCCGCCGCCTTTCACGCCGACGCGCAGACACACCTTCTGCGTGTCCAACTCTTGTTGCTCAATGATCGTCTTGATTTCACGGGCTGCGGTTTCAGTCAGATCGATCGCCATAAAAGAACACTCCCATGATCTAAAATTCGATTCGTCAATTCGTGTTAGCTAATTCGTATGATAATTGTACGCATTCTGTAAGCAAACTGATTGGACGAGTATTAATGACGAACTAGGAGAGGATATTCCTCCGTGGGACCGTCCATCTTCGAATCTTATCGTCGGTTGTTTGTCTTTGGTCAAGATCGGGAAACATGGCATGGTTGGAATATGATGTAAGCTACTGTGTAAAAAGAAAATAAAGTGTATTTGGGGTAGATTGTTTGAAATGGTACCTGAATTATCCTAATATATGATTAATTGCATGGCATTGTATGAATACTGCCACGACATATATATTAGGAAGTTTTTAAGGTGTTTGGATTTACGCGCAAGACCGATTATGCGTTTGTAGGGCTGGCGACGCTTGCGAAAGAAGGTGCTAGCCGAGAGCGTCCAATGAGTGCCCGGCAGATTGCCGAGCAGTATGGCCTGCCGTTACCGCTGTTGATGCAGTTGCTTAAGGATCTGCATCGGGCGGGCTTGGTGGAGTCGGTCCGCGGGGCTGCTGGGGGTTATTACCTAGCGGTGTCGCCGGACGAGATTACGCTCACGAGTGTGATCGCGGCGATTGAAGACCCGATACGCGTGACCTTGTGTTGTGACGTCCATGACGACGACCAGTGTGTGACGTGTAACTTGGCAGTGCGGTGTCCAATCATCACCAATGTCCGGAAGCTTAACGAGAAAATTGTTATGTTGCTCAGTCAGGCTACGATCGGGCAGTTGATTGATTCCGGTGGTATTGATGTGCCCTGCGAGCAGGTTGGTGCTACCGATAGCGGTACAGAGCAGGATACGCTCCACCCATTAAGAAGGAAGTCCAGATGACGACGATGGACACACAGCAAGCCATCGAGCAGTTGGCTAGCCGAAAATATAAAGAAGGTTGGGTGACGGACATTGAATCCGAGTCGCTTCCTCCAGGGCTCAATGAAGATGTCGTTCGTGCCATATCCGGCAAGAAAAACGAACCGGCATGGCTGACCGAGTGGCGGCTCAAGGCCTATCGCCATTGGACGACCATGACGCAGCCGACCTGGCCGTTTTTGCCTTACGGTTATGGCCCGATTGATTACCAGGGCGTCAGCTACTACTCGGCCCCGAAGCAGGATAAAGATCAGCTCAAGAGCCTCGACGAGGTTGATCCGAAGCTGCTCGAGACGTACGCGAAATTGGGTATCCCGCTTGAGGAGCAGAAGATGCTCGCGGGCGTCGCGGTCGATGCGGTATTCGACTCGGTGTCCGTAGCGACGACGTTTAAAGGAAAGCTTGCGGAACTGGGCATTGTTTTTTGCTCGTTTTCCGAAGCGGTGCAGAGTCATCCCGAATTGATTCAGAAGTACCTCGGGTCGGTGGTTCCCTATTCGGACAATTTTTTTGCCACGCTCAATTCGGCGGTGTTCAGCGACGGTTCGTTTGTGTACGTGCCCAAGGGTGTCCGTTGCCCGATGGAGTTGAGCACCTATTTCCGTATCAATGCTGCGAATACCGGCCAATTTGAACGCACGCTGATCGTTGCTGACGAAGGGGCGTATGTAAGTTACCTCGAAGGCTGTACAGCCCCGATGCGCGACGAAAATCAGCTCCATGCTGCGGTGGTCGAATTGGTGGCACTCAAGGATTCCAGGATCAAGTATTCGACGATCCAAAACTGGTACCCCGGCGACGAAAACGGTCGAGGGGGTATCTATAACTTTGTGACCAAGCGTGCCGCCTGCCGCGGCGAGGACTCGCACGTGAGTTGGACACAGGTCGAGACAGGATCGGCGATCACCTGGAAGTACCCATCAGTGATCTTGCAGGGCGACCGCAGTGTCGGCGAGTTTTACTCGGTAGCATTGACCAACAACATGCAGCAGGCCGACACGGGGACCAAGATGATTCACATCGGTAAGAACACAAAAAGCACGATCATATCGAAGGGGATCAGCGCTGGCCGGGGCCACAACACGTACCGCGGCGAGGTAAAGGTGCTGCGCAAGGCAGACAACGCTCGCAATTACACCCAGTGCGACTCGATGCTCATCGGGGACAAGTGTGGGGCGCATACGTTTCCCTACATTGATGTGAAGAACCCGACCGCCCACGTCGAACACGAGGCGACGACCTCAAAAATCGGTGAGGATCAGTTGTTCTACTGCAAGCAGCGGGGCATCAACGAAGAGGATGCGGTGTCGCTGATTGTGAACGGTTTCTGTAAGCAGGTATTTAGCGAGTTGCCGATGGAATTCGCAGTGGAGGCGAATAAGTTATTGAGCGTGAGCCTCGAGGGCAGCGTCGGGTAGCGACAGGCCGTCGGGGTGGCTCGCGGTTGTGAGATGCCGGCATCGGTCGGAACATTGAACTTCAAAAAATGATTGGGAAATGTGAAAAGATGCTTGAGATCAAGAACCTGCACGCACGAGTCGAAGGCAATGAAATTCTCAAGGGCGTTGACCTGACGATCAACGCCGGTGAGATACATTCGATCATGGGCCCGAACGGGTCTGGCAAGTCTACGCTCGCTCAGGTGCTTGCGGGTCACGAGGCTTTTGAGGTGACCGAGGGGTCGATCACGTACAACGGCAAAGACCTGTTGGATATGGCGCCCGACGAGCGTGCTGCTGAGGGGGTCTTTCTTGCGTTTCAATACCCCGTTGAGATCCCCGGCGTGAGCAACACGCAGTTTCTCCACGCAGCGGTCAACGCGCAGCGGAAGTACCGGGGCCAGGACGACATCGACGCGATCGAGTTTCTCAAGCTCACGAAGGAGACGCGGAATCTGGTGAAGATCGACGAGAAGCTGCTGTCTCGCTCGGTGAATGAGGGTTTTTCAGGTGGCGAAAAGAAGCGGCACGAGGTCTATCAGATGGCTGTTTTGGAGCCGAAGCTAGCGATTTTGGACGAGACCGATTCGGGGTTGGACATTGATGCGTTGCGGGTTGTGGCTCAAGGGGTCAACAGCTTGCGTAGCCCCGAGCGGGCGTTTCTCATCATCACCCATTACCAGCGGCTTTTGGAATACGTCGTGCCTGACTTTGTGCACGTGCTCTACCGCGGCAGGATCGTTAAGTCCGGTGACAAGCAGTTGGCGCTGCAGCTCGAAGACAAGGGCTATCAATGGATCGAAGAAGAAGCCCGTGCCGCGACGGTATAGAAAATAGCACACCTTTGCTCAATGGATAGGGCAAGGTAAGGCAGGATTTAGTCGTAAGGAGCTACCCACACGTGATCACTGGCACAGCTGGGCAACAAGTAAAGAAGGTAAGACTGGTGCCTACATTTAGCAGCCGGGATACACTCATGGCGGCGCAAGCTCCGCAGTGGTTTTACGCCATGCGCCACGCGGCGGCACAGAGGTATAACCAACTGGGCCTGCCAACGTCTCGACACGAGGATTGGCGGTTTACCAATATCGCTTCGATCCGAGAAACGGCGTTTGAGTTGCCCACCAGTGTCGACAGTGGTCTGGTCGCTGCGAAGCAGGTCGAATCGGTCGGCATCCTGGGTCTTGACGGTCCACGACTGGTATTCGTGAACGGCCGGTTTGATTCTAATTTGTCGAGCCTCGGTACAATGCCCAAGGGCGTCGAAGTCTTGAGTTTGGCCCAGGCGTTTACGAGCCGACAGGCGCTGCTGGAAAAACATCTGGGTACGCTTGCTGGCGTTCAGGATCAGGCATTTACAGCCCTGAATACCGCGTTGGCCGACGACGGCGTGGTCGTCTTTGTGTCAAAGGGGTGCTCTGCGGTTCAGCCGATCTACATCTTAAACATCACCGTGGCTGACAAGCCGTTGATGACCAACTCACGCAACTTGATCGTGGTGGAGGCAAACGCGGCCGCGACGGTGATCGAGGACTACGCCTCACCCCGTGAGGACGTGTATCTGACCAACGCGGTGACTGAGGTCGTGGTCGGCGACAACGCGGACGTGACGCACTACCTGATCGAGCGTGAGAGCCACAAGGCTTTTAATGTTTCTTCGTTGTACGTGCGGCAGGGACGCGATAGCCGATTTACATCGCACTCGATCCTGTTTGGCGGAGCGATCGTTCGTAATAACATTTACCCTGTGTTGGACGGTCAAGGCTGCGATTCGCTGCTAAATGGGTTGTATGTCATCGGGGGCGACCAAATCGCTGACAGCCACATGCGCGTTGAGCACACGAAGCCCCATTGCGATAGCCGTCAGTTTTACAAGGGGATCATGACCGACCGTGCCAGTGGTGTTTTCCGCGGGCGCATTGTGGTGCGGCAGGACGCTCAGAAGACCGATGCGAAACAGAGTAACGAAAATCTGCTGTTGTCTGATGATGCCAGCGCCAACACTGACCCGCAGCTTGAGATCTACGCCGACGACGTCAAATGCACGCACGGCGCGACGATCGGGCAGATCGATGAGGACCAGGTCTTCTTCCTGCGGTCGCGAGGTATCCCCAAGCAGACGGCCCAAGCGTTGATTGTGTACGCCTTTGCCAGCGAGAGTCTGGAGCGTATGGAAGTAGAGCCTGTGCGTGGTTTTTTGCGGTCGCAGTTGCTGGATCGCTTGCCTGCGGGTGCGGTCCTGAAGCGGCTGCTATAGCCGAGAAGGTTATTGTGTGTTGAGAGGGTTAAAGTGTTATCGGTCGCGTTTTTGGTTTAGTCGCCGACGGCACGCGAGGCGGTATGTGATATGACGGTTCCGCTAGAGACATCCGTATCCGAATCCAAGGCCACCGCTAGCCGAGGTGGGGTATTTGATGTGCAGAAGGTGCGTGCGGACTTCCCGATCCTTGGCCGCGAGGTGAACGGCCGACCGTTGGTGTACCTGGACAATGCTGCGACGGCACAGAAGCCCGCAGCAGTGATCGATGCGATCGACAGCTATTACCAGACGTACAACGCTAATATCCACCGCGGCGTGCATCGCCTGAGCCAACTGGGGACCCAGGCGTACGAAGAGGCACGGGGCAAGATACAGCGGTACATCAACGCTTCAAGCACGCGTGAAGTGATCTTCGTGCGGGGCACGACGGAGGGGATCAACCTCGTAGCGGGGTCGTGGGGTCGTGAGAACCTTCGGGCTGGCGACGAGGTCTTGGTCACGCACATGGAGCACCACAGCAATATCGTGCCGTGGCAGATGTTGTGCCAGCAGACGGGGGCTGTGCTCAAGGTCGTGCCGATCGATGATCGGGGTCGGTTGGACCTGGACCAATACGAAAAGCTGCTAAGTGATCGGACTCGGCTGGTGTCTGTTGTGCACGTGTCGAATGTCTTGGGCACGATCAACCCGGTGCGGCGGATTATCGATTCGGCGCATCAGGTTGGTGCGAAGGTGCTCGTTGACGGGGCTCAGGCGGTGCCGCATTTTTCGGTTGACGTGCAGGCGTTGGGTTGCGACTTCTACGTCTTCTCAGGCCACAAGCTGTTCGGACCCACAGGTATCGGTGTGTTATATGGGCAAGAAGCTATTCTTGAGGCGATGCCCCCGTACCAGGGTGGTGGGGATATGATTAAATCGGTGAGTTTTGATAAGACGCTGTACAACGACCTGCCTTACAAGTTTGAGGCCGGCACGCCTCACATTGTTGGGACGATCGGTCTGGGTGTGGCTGTGGATTATCTCGGAGCGTTGGACGCTGTTGCGGTGGCGCGTCATGAAGAGGATTTGCTGCGATACGGAACCGAGCTATTGGAATCGATCGAGGGGGTGCGTTTGATCGGCACAGCTGATGAGAAGGCTAGCATATTGAATTTTGTCATCGAGGGTGTGCACGCACACGACGTGGGGACGATCCTCGACCACGGCGGCGTGGCGGTGCGCACGGGTCATCACTGTTGTCAACCGGTGATGGATCGCTACGACGTCCCGGCGACGGCGAGGGCATCGTTGGCGTTCTACAACACCCGTGGGGAGCTTGATGTGTTGGCGGGTGCGGTCAGGGAGGCGATCGGAGTCTTCCGCTCATGACCGACTTAAGAGAGCTATACCAACAGGTGATCCTCGATCACACGAAGAAGCCTCGCAATTTCCACGAAATGGCGAACGCGACGCATCATGCCGAGGGCTATAATCCTCTGTGCGGCGATCGCGTGACCGTGTATCTCCTGGTCGACGGCGATACGATCACCGACGTGAGCTTTACCGGCTCGGGCTGCGCGATATGCACGTCGTCGGCGTCGTTAATGACACAGTCCCTGGTGAGCAAGAAGATCGACGAAGCCACGCAGTTATTCGGGACGTTTCGCGACCTGGTCATGGGGAATGTCGAGGCGGACCAGACGATTGATGAGTTGGACAGATTGGCGGTGTTTACGGGTGTGCGTGAGTTTCCGATGCGCGTGAAATGTGCGACGCTGCCTTGGCATACGATGAAAGAGGCATTGACAGGCGGGGCGGCGACCATTTCGACGGAGTGAACAGGCTATGGGTAAGACGGAACTACGAATCGGAGGTGTCCCCTTGGAAGACCCCAGTAAGAACGAAGGCGTGACGGCGTCAGAGCCTGCGGCGCAGGGCGGCGAAAAAACGCTTCAGGAGAAGGTCACCGATGTGCTTCGGACCGTGTACGACCCGGAGGTGCCGGTCGATATTTACGAGCTTGGCCTGATCTACGGGATCAATATTGATAGCCAGAACAACGTCCATATCCAGATGACGCTGACGAGCCCCGCGTGCCCGGTGGCCGAGTCTATGCCCGGTGAGGTGCGAGCGGTGGTCGGACGAATCCCTGAGGTCAACGAGTGTGAGATTGAACTGGTCTGGGACCCGCCATGGGGCCCGGCTAGGATGAGCGAGGTGGCGAAGCTGAAGCTGGGGATGCTCTAGAGCATTCCCAACGCAGTCGTAGCGTTTGGTTACAACAAATTGCCCGCTCCCTTGTATCTATCTGTGAGTATAGTTTGATCTGGTTTGTCGTTGTGCGTGGCTGGGCGCCGTGAGCGTAGCGAACGAAGCCCCGCCACGCTCACGGCTCGTTGTGTACGTCACAGGTAATAGGGGTCCGGATTGAGCGGATTGCCATCGTCTCGTACGCTGGCGTCGTGCTACGCATTACCCACACCATTGCAATCGGCGAAGACGAGGTTCATGAACGGTTTGTCCGTGCTTCAGGGCCGGGTGGTCAGAACGTGAATAAGGTCGCCACGGCTGTCCAATTACGCTTCGACGTGGTCAATTCGCCGTCGTTGCCTGAAGCGGTGCGTCGTCGTCTGATCCGGTTAGCTGGTCGGCGTGTGACGGGTGGGGGGGTGTTGATTATCGAGGCTAAGCGGTATCGTACGCGGGAGCGTAATCGCCGGGACGCGTTGGACCGTTTGATCGCGTGGGTCCGAAAAGCGGCTGCGACACCCAAGCCCCGCCGAAAGACGAAACCAACTCTGGCGTCCAAGGCCAGGCGTTTGAAGGCCAAGCAGCAGCGAGGTCAGGCCAAACAGTCGCGTCGATCGGTACGAGACGACGAGGACTGATATAAATTTCGTTACAGAGGGATGGTTTCATAACAACGAAGCAGGTAATACGCATTGCGTATAGTTCTGGAGCGACTGGCGTCAATATTTTCCATCTTGATTGGATAGTAGGTGCAACAAACATCTGTATTTCACTGCTTGCAAGCAAGCCGTGCCACCCGGTCAATGAAGATTAATGACGCCAATTGCTCTAGTCTTGATTGGTATGAGTAGGTGTGCAGATTGAGGAGGTGCTGGGTGCTATTCATCTATCTGAGTGAGGATCGCTTTCTGCTTTTTTTCGTCGAGTACACGGCTTCTACGGCGTAGCCAAAGTCTTAAGGGCACGACGGTGATAAGGATGGTCGTGAGAAACCCGGCGAAGATAACGGCAGCTAATTCGAGTTTGCCGTCTTTGATGAGCATCGGCGCGTATTTGTCTTGTAACTTTTCCCCGGCCATATAGCTGAAGGCTGCTAGAAAGACCAGCAGCAGCACAACCCTGGTCACCAGCTCCCATGTTCGGCCGGTTGCCCAACGCCGGACCATTTCCTCTTCACTTTCCTTCAGGCACATCTTGACGTCGTTTAGTAGCGTTCGTTGTTCTAGTTGGCCGGCGAGTTCACGTTGCTGCTTTTCGATATCTCCCTGTTGCTCTGACATCTCAACGCGCAGCCGAACGGCGATCTGTTGTTGTGTAGAAACTTCTTCACGGATGCGGTCGAGTTCTTCTCGATCCTGCTCGACTTGGTTACGGTCTTGTTCGAGTGATTTTTTCTTTTTAGCGACTTCGTGGTGGAGTTTTTCTAGAGATTTTTGCTGTTGAGTGAGTTCCTGCTGCTGTTGTTTGACTTTTTCTTGTTGAGTGTCTAATTCGTCTCGTGACGCCTGGAGCTGTTGGCGCTTTGAGCTGAGCTCTTGTTCGAGCATCTGGATTTCTTGGTGCTTGGAGTCCAGATCGTGCTGCTGTTTTTCGGTCCGCAGTTGTTTAACGGTTAATTCGCGTCGATGCTTTTCGACTTGGCTTTGTTGTACATCAAGATGCTGATGAGACGCTTCGAGTTCGTCTTGTTTTTTATGTAGGTCGCGGCGGAGCAAGTCGAGGCTGCGGCCCTGGCGTTCCAGTTGTTCTTTACGCAGTTCTACGGCTTCGACTTGGCTGCGCATTTCCTGTACCAATCGCTCGTGGCCTTGCTCCCAAGACCGCAATTGATCGAGACGTTGGTCTAATTCATTCAACAGGTCCAGTGGCTGCTGGGTATCGGTAAACTCTGATTGGTTACGGGTTTGATCGGACAAGGGTTGCTCGGTTGGATCGGTGGGAGTCATAACCGTCTACTCACGCGGTGATAGTGCGCCTGATCTGGTATCGGACGATTGGAGGGGCAAGCTGAGGGTTGGCGTGGGTGTGTCGTGTCCGTTTTGCGGGGCTTATCGGTCTTTTGCTTTGCCCTAGACGGAGATATTTGCGGGATGACGTATTCGGCTATGAATACACTTAGAGTAACGGTTTGGTGTGCTTTGGGATGCTCCCAGCATCATGACGTAAAGGGTGCTGAAATAAACAGTGATGGGCACGGTTATTTGAGATATGGATATGTCATTAACGCTGGGTAAGAAGAAGCGCCTTCGGCGGTGGTTGCTGGCTGGTTCGGCGGTGGCGGTTCTGGTGGGTGGTGTGGTGTGGGTGTACCAGTGTCGGTTTACGTATTACGTGACGGTCCGTCCCGGCGAGACGGTGTCGATCATGGTTGAGGTTCCAATGCAGCGGCTGTTGGAGCATAAGAATTGGGCACAGGATCGGGGCCTGCCTGTGCGTTGCGTGATCCGGGACGATAACAGGGTCGATGCCGTGAGTATCAGCGTACTCGAGACGGGGCATCAGGTACATACGATGTGGGCACGGGTGCGGGTGTCCGCCAGCGATACCGCTGAGACTGGGTGGCGCAAGCGTTGGTCTGTCGACTTTGCTATTGCCGGCCAGGGTGGGTGGCCCAAGGCGAAAATTGTCGCTCACGTAATCGAATGAAGATGAGAGCCGTGGCAAACCGCGAATCGATCTTATCCCGGTGGCTAGAGGGTTTGGCGTTACGCTGGGAGGGATGCGTCATGGCACCGTGCGTCAGCAGTTGACGAGCTTTTGGCTCGCCACGAGGCGATATGGTGTGGCGATATGCCTAGGTGGTATCCCAGTATCATTAATTGATGGAGCATGGTGACACGCCAAACACCCTGTGACCGCCAGCGGCGTGCGGAGGTTTCTACAGCCACGTCGGATATCCGTATTTTTCCCAGGCGTTTTAACCTTCGCACGAATTCGTAGTCTTCCATTACGGGTAGGTCCGGGAGTCCGCCGAGGCGTGTGAAGGTGTCAGCCGTTACAAAAAGGGCTTGGTCGCCGTACGGCATTCCCAACAGGCTTGATCGCAGATTCGCAGCGGCTGCGATCAGGCGAAGTGAGGGTGAGGCGGCACCGATACGTAGTCGGAACGCTCCGGCCACTACTTTCGGTTGGCGGAGTAACTCGCGGATGGTGTTGTCGTATCGGCGGGGTAGGCGTGTGTCGGCGTGGAGAAACAACAGGACCTTGCCGGTGGCGTGAGCGGCGCCATGGTTCATCTGACGGGCTCGTCCCGGTGGGCAACTCAAAACGGTGGCGCCCGATGTCTGGGCAATCTGAGCGGTATCGTCCTGGCTATCTCCGTCTACCACAATGATCTGAGTGCCTTCGGCTGTTAGGGCTCGCTTGATTGTGGCTGCGATTAGGTTGGCTTCGTTCCGGGCGGGGATGATGATTGACAGCCAAGGGCGATGATTGATCGTTGGGTTGGAAGAATGATCTGTGACATTACATGGCTGAAGGCCTGCGCCGTTACAAGATGGCGTTGTGCGGCGTGTGTACATTGAGAATCAGTTTAGCCTTTCGCGGAGGTATGAGGATCAGCGAGGCCGGAATGATCTTGGTTCATTCGCAAAACATCTAATCACGGGAATATCTCGATAAGCATCGAGGTTGGCTAGCGGTAGGTACTCTGATATGAATGCCTATTCATATGAATTGATATTGAGATGACGGATACCGGAATTGCTCAATGAGCCAGACGTGTATTGATAGGTTGAAGGTGCTTGCTGATACGACTCGTCTGTCGGTTTTGGAGGCGCTGTTGGAGGGGCCAAAGCGTGTGGCGGATTTAATGGAGCTGTTAAATGTGGAACAGACCCTGCTATCGCATCATCTCAAGGTCCTACGCGATGCGGGGCTGGTTGAGGCGACACGCGAAGGCAAAGCAAAGCTATATCGATTAGCGAAAAACGTGGAGGGGTCTGTGTCCGGGCAATCGATTCACCTGGGGTGTTGTCAACTTTCTTTTGAATCAGGTGATCAGAGGGGAGGGGTTTAGTGGCAAAGCAATTTTGGTGCGTAGGTTGGTTGCTGGTATTCATGGCGGCTAACGGGGGGTGCGGGGGCGAATCGTCTGAGGCGATCGGCAAGCTGGTGGTGACCGGGTCAAGCACCGTCGCGCCGCTGGTGGCTGAAATTGCTAAGCGGTTTGAGCAGCACTACCCGCATGTGCGTATCGACGTGCAGACCGGGGGCTCATCGCGTGGTATTTCCGATGTGCGTCGTGGGCTGGCGGACGTCGGCATGGTTTCGCGAGCGATCACAAGCGATGAAGCAGACCTTTACGGCTACCTTATTGCTCTGGATGGCGTGTGCGTCATTGTGCATCGGGATAACCCCGTCAGAGAGTTGACCGACAAGCAGATCATTGACATCTACACGGGCGCGATCACGAATTGGCGGGCTGTGAGTGGGCGAGATACGCCGATCGTGGTCGTAAACAAAGCCGAAGGCCGATCCACGTTGGAGGTATTCCTGAAGCACTTCAGGCTCGCCAGTGATCGGATCAAGGCGTCGGTGATCATCGGCGACAATCAGCAGGGCATCAAGACCGTCGCGGGCAATCCGGCTGCTATCGGTTACGTGTCGATCGGTGCGGCGCAATACGAAGCTGAGCACGCGGCGTCGATCAAAATCCTGCCGATGGGTGGTGTGGCGGGAACGGTCGAAAATGTCAGCAGTGGGTTGTTTCCGCTTGTACGCCCGCTGAATCTGATAACGAATGATGAGCCTATTGAGTTGGCTAGGCAGTTTATCGAATTCGCGTGTTCCGACAGCGTGCGTGACCTTGTGATGGAGCAATATTTTGTCGCACTATCGAGGTGACGGCGTGCTGATTTGGGGCTTACGCGCATGCGCAGCGGTGGCGGGGAGTGTGGTGTTATTGATCGTATTGTTTCTGGTGACCGAGTCGCTGCCGGTGTTGGGGCATATGGGGTGGTCTCGTTTTTTGACAGATGCGTCCTGGCACCCCGCAGGTGACGCGGCTGAAGGTACTTTTAACCTGACGCCTATCGTTGTGGGTACGCTTGCGACGACGGCAGGATCGGTGATGATCGTTGTGCCGTTGGGGCTAATTTCAGCGGTATTTTGTTGTTATTACGCGCCCCCGGTTCTTGCACGTTGTTACCGCAGGTTGATCGAGTTGCTAGCGGGTATCCCGTCGGTGGTGTATGGGTTCTGGGGTTTGGTGGTGCTTGTTCCGCTGGTGCGTCGTTTTGAGCCGCCGGGGCCGAGTTTGTTGGCGGGCGTGCTCATCCTGACGGTGATGATCTTGCCGACGATCGCGTTGACCGCTGAGGCGGCGATGATGAACGTCCCACGGGCGTATCTGCATGGTGCTGCGGCTTTGGGGCTATCGAAGCGGGCGACGCTGTGGGGCGTTGTCATCCCGGCTGCGAAGTCGGGTGTGTTGACGGGTGTGATCCTGGGTATTGGCCGAGCGATCGGCGAGACCATGGCCATCCTGATGGTCTGCGGCAATATCGTCCAGGTACCGACGAGCGTGTTTGATCCGGTCCGTACCCTGACAGCCAATATCGCGTTGGAAATGGCGTATGCAATGGGCGATCATCGGTCGGCATTGTTTGTTAGTGGGTTGGTTCTCATGGGCTTAATCATGGTTCTGGTGATCGTTGCGGAGACGATCAGTAAAAGGGAGAGCCATGGTTGAGGCTGTATTGCCAGCGGGCTGGCTAGACAACTCTTATCGGTCGGTGTGTCCGGTGTGGTTGGATCGTTGTGTGACGCTGTGTGTTTGGGGCGTGGCGGCGGCGGTGACGGCGGTGTTCGTTTGTATTGTGGGCGATCTGGTCTGGCACGGCATTGGACAGGTGTCGTGGTCGTTTATCGTTGATCTGCCACGGGACGCGGGCCGGGCTGGTGGTATCGGGCCCATGATCGTGTCGACGGGGTTGATCTTGACGGTTTGCCTTGCGGTGTCGGTGCCGGTGGGTTTGGGCACGGCTGTCTTGCTGGCAGAATTTTCGTCGGATCATCGCCTGTTCGGCGTTCTGGTGCGTCGGAGCTTGGATGTTTTGGCCGGCGTGCCGTCGATTGTTTTTGGGTTGTTCGGCAGTGCCTTTTTTTGCGTTTATCTTAGGATGGGGTATTCCATTCTGGCAGGTGGGTTGACCCTGGCGTGCATGGTGTTGCCGATTTTGATCCGGTCTGTCGAGGCGGGAATACGGTCGGTGCCTGAGGAGTATCGTTTGGGAGCGGCGGCATTGGGGCTGACGCGGGGGCGTGCGGTTTGGCACTTGTTGCTGCCTGCGGCGTCGCCGGGTGTGATCGTGGGTTTGGTGCTGGGCATCGGCCGAGCGATCGCAGAGACAGCGGCGCTGATATTTACCAGCGGCTATGTGACCCGGATGCCTGAGTCGCTGCTCGACTCTGGTCGATCGTTGTCGATCCATATCTACGACTTATCGATGAACGTGGCGGGCGGCGATGCCAACGCATACGCCACGGCGTTGGTCCTGATGGTTTGTTTGTTGGTGATTAACTGGGTGGCGTCGGTCGTGGCGGATGGCTGTCTTTGCCGGAGGTTAATCAGGGTATGAACAAGGTCGCTATCGAAGATCAGGTTTTGACGGGTGTAGTGGAGCAGTATACGGATGCGCCGGCTCCGAAAGTCATGGTCACCGCATCGGACGTGAAGCCGATCGATCATAGCGTACAACCCGCGATTACGACCCATTCGTTAGGGCTAATGTATGGCGGTAAGCCTGCTTTTGAGGACGTATCGTTGTCGATTCGGCATGGGAGCATCACGGCGATCGTGGGGCCATCAGGGTGTGGTAAGACCAGCTTCCTGATGTGCATGAACCGTTTGACGGATTTAATTCCCGGCTGCCGCGTTTCGGGGCGTGTGTGTATTGACCAGGCTGATGTAAATAGCCCGGCTACTGATGTGGTGACGTTGCGTCGGCGTGTGGGGATGATATTCCAAAAGCCAAACCCGTTTCCGTTATCGATCCGTAGGAATATCGAGTTGCCGCTGCGTGAGTACGGCGTGCGTGGTCGGCAGGAACTCGGTCAGATCGTTCAGGGTGTTCTCGAAGACGTCGGTCTGTGGGATGAGGTGAAAGATCGTCTTGATACGTCGGCGTTGCGGCTTTCGGGTGGTCAACAGCAGCGATTGTGTATTGCCCGCGCGTTGGCGCTGAAGCCACGAGTTGTGCTATTCGATGAGCCTTGCAGCGCTTTGGACCCGATCTCAAGCGGTGTCGTGGAGGACCTGATTGCAGGCTTGCGGGGGCGTTATACGGTGGTGATTGTGACCCATAACCTGGCTCAGGCTGCGCGTTTGGCTGATTGGGTGGGTGTTTTCTGGGTCCGTGGCGGGTCGGGGCGGTTGATCGAGTTTGGAACTAGTCGCCAGGTCTTCAAGCAACCCAGCGACCCGCTGACGTATGAGTATGTCAATGGCTGTCGGGGTTGAGCGGTGAGATTATTTTAGATTGGCAAGGCGGATGGCGTTTTCGATGATGCCGATGTGTGAATATGCTTGTGGGATGTTTCCTAATGCCCGTTTGTTTTTCGGGGCGTATTGTTCGGAAAGGGCGCCGGTCTGACCGGCCAATTTTACGATTTCATTAAACAACTTTCGTGCGTCGTCGCGTCTGCCGACTAAGAGATACGCTTCAACAAGCCACGATGCGCAGATGTGTAATCCGCCTTCGAATCCCGGCAGGCCATCGTCAGATCGATAACGGTAGACCGTCGGCCCGCATAGCAGGGTACGCTCGATCGCTTCGATTGTGCCTAGGAAACGCGGGTCATCCGACGGCAGCAGGCCAGATAGGCCAACGTAAAGCGCTGCGGTGTCGATGTCGGTATCGTCGTAGGCGGCGGTAAAGGCATTGACCTGGGGTTTGAAGCCGTGCTCGATGACGTCGTCGGCGATACGGTCTCGCAAAATCATCCAGTCTTCTTGCTGTCGATCGAGGAAACGGTTTGCGATTAGTATGGCTCGATCCACCGTTAGCCAACACATGACCTTTGAGTGGACGTGGTGACGGGGGTGGCGTCGGATTTCCCAGATGCCGTGGTCGGGTTCGTGCCAACGTCGTTCCACTGCGTGTACCATCGCCTCGACGAGTCGCCAGTGCTGCGACGAGAGGGGCGCGTCCTTTTCGACGAGCTGCGCGACGAGTTCGACGATGGGCCCGAAGACGTCGAGTTGTACCTGGCGTGATGCGGCGTTACCCACTCGTACCGGTCTGCTGCCGCAGTAGCCTGAAAGCTCGGCGATCTCAGCCTCCGGTCCTAGTGAGCCGCCGGTGATGGTGTAGAGCGGTTGTAGACGTTCGGGGGATTCGTTGCCGCAGTTGTTGTCCACGACGTCGAGTACCCAATCGAGGAACTGCATGGCCTCGGTCGTGCTGCCTAACTTTACAAGTGATGCCGCCGACATGGCCGCGTCGCGTAGCCAGCAGTATCTGTAGTCCCAGTTGCGCACGCCGCCGATATGCTCGGGTAAGCTCGTGGTGCCTGCGGCGCTGATCGCGCCACTGGGGCCGTAGCACAGCCCGCGTAGGACCATAGCGCTGTGTAGGACCAGGTTTGACGTGACATCGGGGATGGTTAGTTGTTCGGTCCACGACGACCAGAATATCTCAGTTAGCAGGCGGCGGTCTATGGCAGCGGTGTTGCCGTTACGCATACTACCCGTGCCGTAGCACAACTCTAAGACAAGCGGCTGATCTTGTAGATCGACCTCGGCTCGTGCGGTGTGGTGGCTGCCTTCTTCCGTCAGCGACCAGTCGATGGTTGGTGATCGTAGGACAATGGGGTCGAGTGTGCCTTGGATTTCAAGGCCTCCGTTGCGTTGGACGAGCTTGGTCGGAGCGCGTCCGAAGTCGAGCCGCGGGGCAAATTCAATGACCACTTTACCCGTGCCCTCGATAATTCGGATGAGGTCGGATCGCCCTGCACGCTGGATGGGGCGCCCGCCCGAGCAGTCTAGGAAATCCGTAACGGTAAAGTTGGGCCAGCGCGTGCGTAGCACAAGCGAATGAGGGACGTACTGCTGTTCGATCGGTTTGCTGTTGTCGGCTGATTTTACGGCGAAATAGCCAGCCGACGGTCCCCCTAGCAGTTCGGCGAACAATGCGGGTGAGTCGATCCTGGGGACGCAGAGCCAGGTGATGTTTGCGGAGGGTGTAGCCAGTGCGATCGTGCGTTGATCCGAGAGCATCGCGTGCTGCTCGATCGGTACGGCTTCGGCGCCCGCGAGCCAGCTAGCGCGCAGCTCGCTGAGTCGGGCCAATATTTTAGTCACGTCTTCTGGACCTTTGACGCGGTAAGTGGCGCGTGTCTCACCGTTGCCGACCTTGACGGCAATGTCTGGGCCTGTGAGTGTGGCGAAGGCATCTTCGTCTGTAACATCATCGCCAAAAAATATTACTGCTGAGGCGCCGACAAGATGTCTTATTTTTTCGAGTGCGTCGCCTTTGTTGGTTGAAAACACGCCAAGCTCGACGACTTTTTTTCCATGTTTAGTGGAAACGCCTTCGATTGCCGCAGGGCCATTCATTATGGCCTGGATCGCTTTTTCTGATTCCGATTCGGATGCGTTGCGGTAATGCAGTGCCACGCTCGCGGGCTTGTGTTCGATTGCCAGGCCGGCGCCTTGCGAGGCGATCTCGGATAGTTCCGTCTGTATGTGGCGGTGGAGTTGAATAGCCTCGGGTGAAAGTGACGTGGCGAAGTTTAGGTCAAACTCGCTGCCGTGACTGCCAACGAGGTGGACATCTTCCGGTGGGCGTATCAGATTCGCCAAGTCGGTCAGTGCTCGGCCTGAGATAATGGCTACGTGGGTCTGGGAGAGGTTCGCTAAGTTGCGCACCGCGATGACTGCTTCGCGATGGGGTGTGGCTTTGGCGGGGTCGGAGACAATGGGAGCGATCGTGCCGTCGTAATCGGAAGCGACTAGAAGGATGGGAACGCTTGCAATTTTTTCGAGCTGCTGATCTAGGTCACTCATCGTTTCAGGGCCTTTAGAAACATATCGGCCCAGTAGAATACATCGTGACGCTTGATGAGGCGACGCAAGGGTCGCATGCGGCGATGCTGTTCTTCGATCGGCAGGTGCAGCGCGGTGTCGATGGCGGCTTCGAGGCCGTCGAGATCATGGGGGTTCACCAGCAGCGCGGATGAGAGCTCTTCGGCTGACCCGGTGAACTCGCTGAGAACAAGGGTGCCCGAGTCGTCGGTGCGGCAGGCGACGTATTCCTTGGCGACCAGATTCATGCCGTCACGCAAGGGGGTGACGAGCATGACGTCGGCTGCCAAGTAGAGTGCTGCGAGTTCTTCTGCAGGCAAATTTCTGTGTAGATAATGAACCGGCGTGCGGCCCAGCTCGCCGAATTCACCGTTAATTTCGCCGACGAACTGCTCGATGTGTGAGCGAAGCTCGCGGTACTCAGCGACGCGCTGACGGCTGGGTGTGGCGACTTGTACGAGAACGCAGTCGTTTAGGTTTGTCTTGCCGGATCGTAGTAGTTCCTGATATGCGCGTAGCCGGATGTCGATTCCTTTGGTGTAGTCGAGCCTATCCACGCCGAGGATAATCTTACGGTCCGCACCGAGTTTTGTGCGAAATTCCCTTGACCGGCTGGTGATCTCCGGTGATTGCGCCAATTTTTCGAATCGTTCTACGTCGATGGAAATCGGGAATGCTTCGGAGACAATTCTTCGGCCTTCGTATTGAAGATTTTCGCGTGAGCCTGTGGCGTTTGTAAATCTCCTGGCGAGCCGGGCGAAATTTTGAGCGCCGAGTCGAGTCTGAAAACCCACGACATCCGCGCCGAGCAGACCCTCAAGAATGCGTCTTCGCCACGGTAGCTGAACAAAGAGTTCTTGAGGAGGAAACGGGATATGCATAAAGAAACCAATGCGTACGTCGGGGCGCATCTCGCGGATCATGGCGGGTACGAGTTGGAGGTGGTAGTCGTGTACCCAGACGGTGCCCTTTTGTGCGACGACCTCGACGGCGATTTCAGCAAAACGTCTGTTGATTTTGACATAAGGCCACCACCAGCGTCGGCGGTATTCCGGTGGACGGACCGCGTCGTGGTACAAAGGCCAGAGGGTGCGGTTCGAGAAACCTTCGTAGAACGCCTCTACGTCTTTCTTTGACAGAGCAACGGGATGGTTTCGGATGCCTTCGTGTTCGAATGGTGCCGGGGCTTTGCCGGCAACGCCAGCCCAGCCGACCCACGTGCTGGGTTTGCTTTGTAGCACCGGCGTCAAGGCCGAAACCAGTCCGCCGGGGCTTATCTCCCACACATCTTCTGGTGAGCGTTTGACCCGATGAACCGGCAGTCGGTTCGAGACAATGACGATTTGGCTTGACTCTTTCACAGGTGTACGTAATGCCGTCACGGACTGAGAAGTTGATTGGATTTGTCAATTCAAACAGACGGCTAAGCTTTCAGGATGCCGGGAATCACTGAGTTTTGCAACTCAAGAGAACAATTTTAGTCATAAATTTACTTATGGGGTCTCTGAAAAGCCCTGGCAGGCAAATAACAAACCACATTCTTGGCAGCGTCAAAGTTGATGGGTCGCGGCAGATCAAGGTTTTTCAGAGGTGTCTTATAAATTTTTCAAATTTTATAACGGTCATCTTCGAAAAATGAAAAAAAATAGTATTGATCGAAAAAAATCGTAGTGAAGGTATATATCGACCAATTTGTGAATGTAGTTGAACGATAACGATCAATCCGACCTTTGGGTGGCGCGGCTGTGTATGCCGTAAGCCATTTGTTTAAATGGTTTTGCTGCAATGCTCGTGGTGTGTTTGTGCGCACAATATGGGGCCTTGTGAGATTTGGTGGGGAGGCTTGTATTTTTAGTTGACGCGTCGAGAGATACTTGCTGACTGATAGCGGTCGGTCCCTGAATGCAGCAGTTATCAAGGGAGATTTTGTAATGGATCGGGTGAAAGAATTATTAGTAGAAAATTTTACGGGTATTTCAGTTCTTGCTGTGGCGGGGGTCTTTGCTGGGCTGACGGTTTTGATTTCAGGTTGTTCTTTGGCGGACCTAATCAGGGTGCGTGTGCCGCGGGGTGTACAGTCGAGTCTTCATATTGAGCCGACGGTTCGTTTGTCTGAAGCAGGTGTCACTTGGGAGAGGTGGCAGTCGTTTGTTGAACTAGAAAGCAGATCGTTTAACGAGAACATCGATCGTAGTGCTGAGGTAGCCGGTTTGATCGGTTCGCTGATGAATATGGGATTGGAGGTGGGGTCTGGGCCGTTGACAAGTTTGCCGGGCGGTGCATTTTTTCTCGCATCTCTAACAGGGCTGGGCGGCTTGTTTCTCAGGACGCCTGGTACTTCAAAGCGTGTGGCGAAGGAAAAAGAGGCTTCTTACAACAAGGGCCTAGAGCGAGGGCGGCGTCTGACAAGCGGTGGGGCGTAATCTTGGATCGCTAGTGGATAGACAATAAAGACAACTGCCGTATTGGAGGTGATATTGAACTGCCTGTAGGTAAAAGTGAGTAGGCGGTATGCGTGGGCTTGAGAGATTTACATGTTGTGTGTCAATTGGTATACTAATGTGAAGTAGTGGCCGTTCAGGTTGTTTAAAAAAAGTAGTCACGATAACCTTCCAAACGCTTGAGACTATTTTAAACAGTATAGGGTCTGCAATAGATCCTGTTTGTAACGCCAAAAAGTAGATGACAGTAAAAGCTTGTCCCAAAACAAAAACGTAAAAATGCTCGGGTAAGCTGCAAATTGGGAACAGCGCGGATTGGGTTTTGAGTTAATGAGTTCTGCGCTCCTGCCTTCCCAAGAGAAAATTTGCGATAGAGAGTAGTTGTCGAGGCTCTTTGCTCGTATTTCTTAGGGAACGACGAAGTGGTCAAACCAACCTTAATACCAATCAAGATTAATACTTGCGGGGCGTCTGCGAATGCGAAGGCAAAACAGACAATAACTTACACCCTTTACAACGCGCTAGAACTATACGCAATGCGTATAACCCGTTGTCTCTGTGCCACGCTTTTTGCGAAAGGTCGATTGGCTGGAAGGCGGTATGAGATATCACAGCATGACGAATCACGGGGATTTGCCCGCTTGGACCTTGGGTGCTTTGCCTACGCTGGAGACAAATAGGTCTATAAGGCATATGGGAGAAGCCTATGTGTGGTCTTTTATTGAGGGTGTAATTTGATAACGATGGTGAAAGAATTCTGGCTGTACGCGGCATTGATTACGACGGCGGTGGTTGTGAACGCAACCATCACGCTCAAGGTCGACCCCGCTGGCGGTAATGATCTGGTGTTTTTTGAGGATTTTGATAGCCCCGATTTAGATTCGAGTCGTTGGTTGATCGCTAAGAAACAGTGGGGCGGCTTGGGTAACAACGGAGGTGTCGTTCCGGAAAACGTAGCGGTTGCCGATGGGAATCTAATCCTAGAGGCGCATGGCGACCGGTATACCGGGCCGGTGAAGGGTATCAATCGCTATGGCGTGCCGCGTGTGCATGGGCGACGGGTCGGCGCGGCGATTGCGACGAAGGATTATTTCGGATCGGGGCGTTACGAGGTACGGGCTAAGCTTGCACCTGTGCTAGGGGCGTGTTCGTCATTTTACACACTGCACTACAGGGAGGTGCGTCCGGGAGAAAAAGGTTATGAGATGGGAGGGGCGGTTGTTAATCATGAAATCAATATCGAGTTTCCTGGACGTCCCAGTGAGGGCGCGATCGACGAGGTTGCATTTGATCATGGCTTGTTTAATACGTGGCGAGCGCTGACGCCAGGCGATTTTAACCACGCTTACATTTACCTTGGGCGGCCTATGGATGACGGTCAATACCACACCTACCGGTTTGATTGGCATACAGGCGGTGGGACTAGTGGGGGGCAGCCGAGGGTGGAATTTTATATCGATGACCAGTTGGTTCATATATCTTATGATGAAATACCGGTTTACGCGGGTAGATTCTGGGTTGGTCTATGGTTTCCGGATAAGTGGGCGGGTAAGCCTGACTTTGATACAGCAAAAATGTATGTGGATTGGGTTCGTATTACGCCGCTGAATGAACCAGGAGATAAACGGGGGGTGTCAGAGACATATGCGAATGAGGGTTGGGCTTCTCCTGAAGAGTATCCAAGCTACGCCCTGGCGATTGCGACCAATACGAATCCGTCTTCACTGACGCCGTTGATCGTGGCTGATTTTGACGACACCAGCGCCACGACTTCCTTGGGTGGTCGGTACAACACCTTCCGCCGGGCTCCTTCTCGGGCCAGTGTTGGCATCACGCAAGAGCAGCCGTACGGTCAGTCTGGACGGTCGCTTGAGATTACTTATGACAGGAAGAGCCGAGGTTGGTGCGGATTATGGATGCGGCTGGTGCCTGAAGGGCAGGTATTTGATGCTGCGGGTTATCGGTATCTGACGTTTTACGTCAGAGGCGATAAAGGGGGTGAAGATTTTGACATCACACTTTCATGGGACCGTACGTGGTCGCAAAATGATGACTCAAAGATGGTGGGGAATATTCAGGATTTTTTACCCAGCGGCGTGACACAACAATGGCAGAAGGTCAAGGTGCCACTTGCTCAGTCACTTCGTTTTGATATGAACGTGATGAGTGGTTTTGCGGTGGTTTGTCGTGGTGGTTCGGGGAAGATATTTATAGATCAAGTACAACTGGAAGATTAACCCGTTGCTTTTTAGTGGGGTGGGTTTTAAGCGGCGCTGATTTGAAATCAAGCGGTAGGCTACCCATTAGTTAATCGACTTGCAGCGGGTCAGGTTCTTCGGAAACTTGTAGGACGCGGTCTCTTTTGAGCAAAAATTGTCGTGTGGCGACCGAAGCAATCAGCGTCACAAAGACCGATCCACCGAAAATAACCGCTGCCAATTCCAGCAGCCCGTCCTGGATCAGGAAGGGTGAGTATTTGGGTACCAGGTACCACGCCATCGAGTAGCTGAACAGCCCTAGCATCACGAGCGCCAGGGCTGCGCGGATGACCCATTCAGACGCGCGCCCAGTTGCCCAGCGTCTAGCCATGATCTCTTCACTGGTGGCTAGGAATCGTTTCGTTTGAGCCAAGATTTCTCGTTGCTCGTTGATTCGAATCTCTTCTTGCTGATGCTCCTGGGTTTGTTCCTGTTGCTGGTATTCTAGCTCCTGTGTTTGCTTTATCAGCCGCCGTTGTGTCGCGGCGGCTTCGGTTCGTTTTGATTCTAGGTTTCCGGCTAATTCCTCAAGCTCTTGGGATCGTTCGTTTAGCAGGGTTTCTTGCTTCTTTAGTGCTGCTACGCGTTCTTCGTACTTTTCAAGGTCTTTTCGTTTTTGTCTGAGTTGGCGGGCTAACTCGGCTAGCGCGTGTTTCTGTTGGTCGATTTCGTTTTGTTGTTGGTTTAGCTCACGCTGACGTTTTTCGAGTTCCGTTTGCTGACCGGTTAGGTCGAGTTGTTTCTGATCGATCTGTTTCTGTTGTTGTGCGGTCTGGCTGTGTAGAAGATCGGTTTGAGTTCGGTGTTTATCGAGGTTGTCGCTGAGTTGCTCTAGTTCTTGGGCGCGTTGCGCGAGTTGCTTTTCCTGCTGGGCGGCTTCCTCGACCTTTTGCTTGAGTGTTGTCTGTAGGGAATTCAGCTCCTCTTGACCCTTTGCGAGTTCTTCCTGGTGCTTGGTTAGTTCATCGCGTTGGTGTGTAAACTGTTCCCAGTGACCGGAAATCTCGAAGCGTTGTTTTTCGACTTCTTCACGGCGTTTCGCTAGGTCATGCTGTTGTTGTTCGAATTGTTTTGACTCGATGGCCAGTTTTTGACGCTGCTGCTCCAAGTCGGCAAGTTCTTTTTCAATCTTGTCAGGCTTTTGCTGTGTGGGTTGGGTGTTTGTTTGTTCGGGTTGACTGGCCGGTACAGATTCAAGCTGTTTACGAAGCTGTTCGATTTCCTGGGATCGTTGAGCAAGCAGTGATTCCTGCTGTGCGATCATCTGGGCCTGCTCGTGTGTTAGGTCATTTTGGTGCTGTGAATCACCGGTGCTTTCTTGGGGTTGCTTGCCGGGCTCGTTAATTCGTTGGTCGGATTCCTGATTTTGGTTAATCAGGTCTTGGCGCTGCTGTTCTATTTGTTGGTGTTGGCTGTCGAGGTCTTTTTGCTGTTGATCAACCTGAGCTTGTTTGTCTCTTAGTGCTTGCCATTCTTGTTCGAGCTGTTTGTGGCGTTGATCGAGTTCTTGTTGTCGTTGATTGGTTTGATCGAGTTGTTGATTTGTATCTTGTTTTTGCTGTTCGTCTTGTGTGCGGCGTTGATTCCAATCATCAACTTGGCGCTTGAATTGTTCCCGTTCTTGGTTGAGTTGGTTGGAGGCCGATTCGAGTTCTGCTTGTTTTGCTTCGAATTCGCTGTGTAACTCTTTGAGTTCCTGGTCTCGTGTGGCAATCTCGGCTTCGCGTTGATTAATCGTGTCGAGTTGTTGTTGGTGCTCTTCGTTGTGAAGTTGCCGCTGCTGTTCGAGTCTATTGCGATTCGAAGTTAGGTCGTCTCGCTGTTGATTGGTCTCGGATCGCTTTGCGTCAAGTTCTTGCCACTGATTCCCGAGTTGCGACTGCTGGAGTTCAAGTTCGACACGCTTTGCGTCGAGCTCTTGCCGTTGCTGCTGAATGTGTGCTTTCTGTTGATCGAGATCGTGCTGGCGTTGGCTAGCTTTTTCGTGGTGTTTAGTCAGGTCCCGATCGAGCTGTTGGCGTTGGTCGTTTAAGTCGTTCTGCTGCTGCTCAATTTCGGTGTGCTTTGCGTCGAGCTCTTGCCGCTGCTGCTGGATCCGCGATTTCTGTTGATCGAGATCGTGTTGGCGTTGGTTAGCCTCTTCGTGGTGTTTGGCCAAGTCCTGATCGAGTTGATGACGTTGACCGTTTAGGTTGTTCTGTTGCTTCTCAAGCTCGGCATGTTTTGCGTCAAGCTCTTGCCGTTGCTGTTGGATGTGGGTTTTCTGTTGATCGAGATCGTGTTGGCGTTGGTTAGCCTCTTCGTGGTGTTTGGCAAGGTCCTGATCGAGTTGATGACGTTGACCGTTTAGGTCGTTTTGTCGTTGTTCAATCTCGGCGTGTTTTGCGTCAAGCTCTTGCCGTTGTTGCTGGATGTGGGTTTTCTGTTGATCGAGATCGTGTTGGCGTTGGTTAGCCTCTTCGTGGTGTTTGGCCAGGTCCTGATCAAGTTGATGACGCTGGTTGGCTAATTCATGTTGCTGTTGTTCGAGATGTTGACGGTGTTGAGCAAGCTCGTTTTGTTGTGTGTTAAGTTGGTGGCTTTGATGGTCAAGTTCTTGTCGCCAGTGATCGAGTTGCTGCTGTTGTTCAACGACGCGCTCGTGCTCGGCTTGTGCTTGGAAAAATTTGTTCTCGGTTTCCCTGCTTATGTGCTCTAGCTCACGCCCGCGTTCATCTAGCTGAATCTTTTGATGAGCAATCCATTCGATCCGTTCGTGGTGCCTAGCCAGTTCATTTTGATGATGGCTAAGCTGATGTCTCTGGTTGTCAAGGTGTTGTTGCTGTTGGTCGGCGTGAGCGCGCATGGCCTCGACTTCGGCACGCTTAACCTGGAACTGGGATTCGAGTTGGTCAAGGTCTTTGGCTTTGGCGGTGATTTTCTTCTCAATCCCGGCCACCATTGCGATTTGTTTATTTAGCTGCTCGAAAAGGGGCTCGTGGTCCTGTTCCCAGGACTGCAACTGCTTGAGTTGACGATCGAGATCGTCAAGCAGATAAATCGACCTGTTGGCGTCCGACACGGGCTGTCGGTCAGGGGAGGTCTGAGATTGCGTGTCAGGGGGCTGTTGCGGCATCGTGCCTTCTCACTCCTATCGGACACTGCATCCACACTCACGCGTGGAAGCCGCCGCCCTCCGCGTCTGAATGATGGATCGATGGAACTGCGTTAGATCGTAGCAGCGGAGTTCTGTCGTTCTATCTGCGAAATATGGCTTTAACATATGGCTCAGTCACAGTGTTTGAGCCTCCGGTTGCTACTCGATCACGGTACACACGCGACATCTGGCCAGGTTTGCTGTGGGTTGTAACGCTATGCTCTTGAGCGACTCTCCAAAGCTTGGCAGAAATCAACGACGTTTTCGGCTCGTAGTGCTACGCCCTCGGGTAGCCTTCTTACGGGCTTGAACCCGAGTCGAGGTTGATCTTTTTGTCTTTCGTGTTCGTTTTGTTGACGTCTTGTGTGTCTTTGTGGTGCGGCCCGCTTTAGCCGAGGTGCTTTTGCGTGCCTTGGCCTTGGTTTTTACTCGGCCTGTTGCTTTGACCCGGGTACGGTTTTTGGCAGTGGCGCTTCGTTTTTTAGCGCTCTTGGCCTTTCGGGTTTTTGTCGATTTGGATTTTGTGGCGCGTCGGGTGGATGTCGAGCCGGACAACGCTTTATCTTGCTGGTTCAGTGAGGCCCACTTGTTATCAAGCTGTTTCTGTCGTCTAGCGACTTGGCGAAGGCCGTGCTGTAGTTTTTTACGCTGATCTTCAAGCTGCTGTCGCTGGCCTTCAACTTGTGCGCGTGTAGTTCGGAGTTGGGCCCGCTGGGCTTCGAGTTGGAAGACTTGTTTATCGAATTCCTGACGGCGTTGGGTCAGCGCGGTTTTCTCTTCCACCAGCGTTTCCCATTGCTCGGTCATCTTCTGCCGCGCTAATTCATTGGCGTGGTTTTGGTCTTCGATCTCTCGGCATTGCTGTTCGGAATGGCGCCGTTGGGCTTCGAGCTCGGTGCGTTGGGCTTCGATGTTGGCGCGATGCGTATCCAAGACCGCTCTGAGGCGGTCGAGTTGTGCCTGCTGCGTGGCCACATGTTCGAGCCGCTCGCGGAAGTGCTCGTAGTACTCGCCGCTTTCCTGCTGCCAGGATTTGAGTTGTTGAAGAAACGATCCCAGCAGCGTTAGCGTCTGATCGGGATCGGGTACACCGGACGACTTAATCGTTTCGTCTGATAATGTATGATGTTCCGACATGATAACAGCTTCCTCCCATCGGCAGATATACGGCCAATTAATGTATCGGGATGAGCAAGGCTGAACCTAAGCAAAACCTAAAAATAAGGGCAACTTATCGGACCAAATGGGCGGTGCGTCAGCTAAATCTGAAGAGATATGTCTGGAAGTTGTAGGCATGGTCAATGCGTAATGCTTTTGAAGCTGGCGGTTCATAGATTTTACTTGTACGCATGGGCGTTTTTGTGGGGTGATGTTTTGTGTTGAGAGGTGAGAATGGGCCTGTTTAATACGCATTGCGTATATTTCTAGCGCGTTGTAAAGGTAAGTTATTGTTTGTTTTGCCTTCGCGTTTGCAGATGCCGTGTAAGTATCAATCTTGATTGGTATAAAGCATTGCAGGATAGGCGTGTTGAGCATAAAATAGGTTAATTGCTTGGCGCACAGTCTGGCTAACGGCGGTATCAACGAGTGGTGGGGTTTAGAGACTTGCGGGTGATTGGTGTGGAGATCATAGGATGTCAAGTTCAGAAACACCCAGTTTTGGGGTTAATAGAGACATGGATGCCGCGATAGGGCGCATCCTTGAACACTTACCGATTAAAGCGGACCCGGTTTTGACGCTTTTGAAGGGGCATATGCTGGTTGAGGAGACTGTCAGGAAGTTTGTAGATGCAAAAGTTGTCAGCAGACACGCGGTTGACGAAGCGCAGTTATCATTTCATCAGACCTGTTGCCTGGCCAAAGCGCTGTATCCTTGTGACGAATTAGGTTGGCTTTGGGATGCGGCCAAAAAACTCAATCGACTCAGAAATGATCTGGCGCATAATCTTGAGCCGATCGGATTTAATAAGCGACTCGAAGAGTTTCAGGAACTTGTCGAGTGGGGCTCGGTACTGCCGACACCGCCGAGCATTCAGAATCAAATGGGTAGACTGGCGGTGACACTAGCCAAGCTGATCGCTTTTATCTACGTGGGCCTGGAGTCTCGGCCTGGGGAAGCAAAGCCATCGCTCCCGTCTGACCCCAAGCTTCACACGCCTGTAGCAGTTGTTTGAATGCCTCGTGTACGGTCGAGTTGAAAAGTAATAGAGAGTAGTCGGGTTTCGCGGCAGATTTTTTTTAGATACCAAGCCGTGGGAGTAGATCGATGGTTTCACAGCAGATGCTTGACGAGCTCAACCGTCAGATTAACCGTGAGCTTTTTGCGGCTTATTATTATCTTGCAATTTGTGCATATTGTGAGTCGCAAGAAATGACCGGTGCGGCGGGATTCTTTCGGGTTCAGGCCAAGGAAGAGCTTGAGCATGCCATGAAGATATTCGACTATGT
Source organism: Planctomycetota bacterium (assembly GCA_024276075.1). Classification (GTDB taxonomy): domain Bacteria; phylum Planctomycetota; class Phycisphaerae; order Phycisphaerales; family Phycisphaeraceae; genus JAJRXX01. The sequence continues at coordinate 1,697 of JAJRXX010000029.1, read as the reverse complement.
GGTCAAGCGGCGCAACGGCGAAGTTGACCTTCAAGCGATTAAAGAGTGCAGCACGCAATTTAAATCGCTACGAGAAGCTTTCGAGGCGGCGTTGAAGAATGAACAAGATACAACTAAAGGCATCTATCAGGTGATGGATTTAGCCCACAAAGAGCGTGACTACGCGACGATTACTTTGTTGAATTGGTTTGCCGAGGAGCAGGCAGAGGAAGAGTCGCTAATGGAGCACTACGTCAACCGCTTGCGGATGGTTGGTGAGGACGGATCGGGTCTACTCCTAATCGATAATGAATTGGGTAGCCGTCGCACGGATTCGTCAGAATCGTAAACTGTAGTAGCCCCTATTTAATCTGACAGTTAGGCCACATTAGAGCAACTTGCGTAATTATTCTCCATCTCCCCAAGAAGAAGGCAGGTCAATGACCTGCCCTACTCCAGAACTGGCATGGCGATTATTTATGCAAGGTGCTCTAACCTTTTTTCTTTCGCCATTGGGATGGCGTCTTCGAACGTTTGCATGGGCGTTTTGCCGTAACAGTGCTTGCCGCTGTGCGGGCGTCGCTGGTTGTATTGTTGTGTCCATTGGTCCAGATCGTCTTGAAGCTCTTGCAGGCTTGAATAGACCTTCTTTCGGAACGCGATCTGGTAGAACTCGTTGAGGATCGTCTTGTGGAACCGCTCGCAGATGCCGTTGGTCTGGGGGCTCCTGGCTTTGGTTCGGGTGTGGTCGATATCCTCGACCGTCAAGTATAACTGATACTCGTGATGCTCTCGGTTGCCGCAGTATTCGGTGCCGCGATCGGTCAGGACCCGCAGCAGCGGGATGCCTTGTTCTTCGAAGAACGGCATGACGCGGTCGTTGAGCAGGTCGGCGGCGACCAGCGCGTTTTTGCGGTCATACAGCTTGGTGAAGGCGACACGGGTGTAGGTATCGACGAAGGTCTGCTGATAGATGCGTCCTACGCCCTTGAGCGAGCCGACGTAAAAAGTGTCCTGGGACCCGAGATAACCGGGGTGTTCGGTTTCGATCTCGCCGTGTGCCTGCTTTTGTTCCTTGGCTTTCTCCAGAGCGACGACCTGGTCTTCGGTGAGCACGATGCCGTCCTGGGCGACCCGGGCTTCCAGGGCTTTGAGGCGTTTCTTGAACGTCTCCAGATCGTGGCGTAGCCAGACACTGCGGACGCCGCCGGGTGAGACGAACAGATTCTTCTGCCGCAGTTCATTGGAGACGCGGACCTGGCCGAAGGCGGGCTTGTCGAAGGCGATGGCCACGACGGCCTGCTCGATCGCCGGATCGACGCGGTTCTTGACGATGGGCTTGCGTTTGCTGATCTCGTGGAGGGCCTGCTCGCCGCCGGTGTCGTAGAGTTCTTTGAATCGGTAGAAGCTGTCGCGTGAGTAGCCCATGATCTTGCAGGCCCGCGAGACGTTGCCCAGTTGATGAGCCAATTCCATCAGGCCCAATTTGTTTTTGATGATCTTCTGTTCGGTGGTCATGATTGACACTCCTTGGTGTTGTGAGGCGTGGGCTGATGGCACTTCGCTTCGGCTGCGCCTGCGCTGCGTGCCATCAGCATCCTATACCTCTAGATCGAGGAATGTCAGATCAAATCTTGACTATTACACCGCGACGTTTGTTTTCTGATTATTGCAGTCGTTTTGTTTGGTGTGCGTTTCAGTTAATACGCACTCGGTTT
>JAJRXX010000028.1 GCA_024276075.1 Planctomycetota bacterium | reverse complement strand
TGGCGCCCGTCGAGCATGTCCGCTAGCCGCCGACGTACGGAATCTCCGTTGCCGTTTGTTGGTTGCCCTGCTTCACCGTGACCGGCTTCGGTTTCGTCGGCCTGAGCGCCGACCGCTACCGGCTCGCGGTCCTGGTTTGTCTCAGATTTTTCCATTAATTCGTCAGGTTTTGGCGTTAACGCGCCAGCCTCGTCGGCTGCCTGAACAGGCGACACGCTGTCGTCCACAGGTTCCGTTGCTGCTTCGATCGGTTCGTGGCCATCTGCCGGGGCTACCATCACCACTTGCTTGGTATCGATTTCTTGCGCCTGCGCATCTGCCGCGTCGATTGCTTCTTGGGCGATCCGCCCGTCAGCGTCTACCTGCTCGAACCGGACCGATACCTGCTTCGAGACGCCGCGTTGTGGCATGGTGATGCCGTACAGCCGATCCGCAGCCTGCATCGTGCGCTTCTGGTGCGTGATGATGATGAAATGCGACCGGTCCAGGAACCCTCGCACCACAGCGGTGAATCGTTCCAGGTTTGCCTCGTCCAATGCAGCGTCCACTTCGTCGAGCACACAGAACGGGCTGGGCCTGGCCTTGAAGATGCTCATCAACAGCGCCACGGCGGTCATTGTTTTTTCGCCGCCCGATAGCTGGCTGATCGACCGTGGCTCCTTGCCTGGGGGCTTGGCGATGATGTCGATCCCCGATTCGAGCACGTCTATGTTTCCCTGTTCGTCGGGGACCAGCAGGAGGTCTGCCTTCCCGCCGCCGAACAGCTTGCGGAATAGCCCGTCTTTGCCGGCGAAGTTCTCGCGTAGCTGCTCGAACGTTTTTTCGAATCGCTTGCGTGAGTCCTCGTTGATCTGCCGGATCAACTGATCGAGGCGAACCTTTGCGGATTCGATGTCCTGCACCTGCTGAGCCAAGTCGTCGTGTGTCCGCACCAGTTCGTCTTGCTCGTTGATCGCGTCGAGGTTGACGGTGCCCAGCCGTTCGATCTTGCCACGCAGCTCGTTGATCTGCGCTTCGATTCTCGCCCAGTCGATTTCGGCCGGCTCATAGCCCTGATACGCTTGCGACAGTTCGATCCCAAGCTGCTCCTGGCCTCGCTGCTGCGTGGCGTCGCACTTGACCTCCAGCTCACGCTTCGACACCTCCAAGCTGTGCACCTGCTGGTCGAGCGCGTCAAACCGCTGTCGCTGATCAGCTAGCTGCGATCGAACCGTTTCCATCGCCGCGGCGCTCTTTTCCAAACGGTGCAGAATCAAATCGCTGCGCACGGTCAGTTCGCGTAGTCGTTCCTCGCACTGCTGGGCCTGCTTGTTCGCCTCGAACTGCTGCTGGCCTAGATCATCGATGCGTTGGCGGTGTTGGTCTAGCTGTTCCTGCACGACGCACTGCTGACGCGATACGTCTGCCTGGGCGATCTCGATCTGTCGCATCTGCCGCTGGGTGGCGCCTAGCTGCTCGGTGAGCTTGCCCGCTTCGACGCGCTGCGATGTCACCGCCTCTTGCTTTGCTTCCAGATCATTGGCTAGCTGCTCGATCTGCGAGTCCAGGTCCGCTACTGCTTTTTGACGTTGCGTAGAATCCGCCTCGACCTGCCGGGCTTGGTCTTCGTGCGCACGGCGTTTCTCGTCGGCTTCATGAAGCTGACGGTGTATCTGCTCGGTTTCCGCTGCCAGCACGGGTTGTTCTCGCTCGATCTGAGCGATTCTGCCGGTGAGGTTTTCCAGACGGCTGCCGATTTCCACGCGGTCTGCGTTGGCCTCGTAGATCGATTGACGCAGTTCCTGGCTTACCTTTTCAACGTGTGCTGCGCGATCGCCCAACTCAGCGAGCGCCGCTTCGTCCGCGGTGATCCGCTCGCCCAGTTCGGCCAGCCGACGCGCCAGGCGCGTTAATTCGCTGCGTCTGCTGATTAACCCGCCACCGCCGTCGCTCCCGCCGTTCATCGGGCCCACCGTCACGCGGCCGTCGTGCTCGAGCAGTTCGCCCTTTGTGGTCACAAACCGCATCCCGGTTGGTAGCTGTTCACGCAGCACCGTGGCTGTGCGTAGGTCAGGCACCACCAGGGTTTTGTCCAATAGCCACTTGACCACGGGCGCGATCGTATCTGGATACCGCACCAATTCAGTCGCACGTCGGCACCCCTGCGTCGTATCCGCAATGGCTTGGTTGTCCGTTGAATCGCCTTCGCGTGAGTACCCCTCGATCGGCAAGAACGTCACCCGTCCCGCCAACGACCCGATCGTGTTACTTCCCGCGTCGTCGTCGCCCAACACGTCCGCCAATCGGTCGACAACTAGTGCCTGTTGGTAGTCGCCCAGCGCCGCCTCGACTGTGCGCGCATGATCGGGTTGGTCCGGGTCGGTCTCGATCATCTGTGCGAGCATCCCTCTGACGAAGCCGAACGCGCCTTGGCCGTCACCTTCCTGGGCAGTCGTCTTGCACGCCAATACCGCCTTGACCGCGTCGGCGACACCCTCCTGGTTTTTCTGCATCTCTTGGAGCACCGCACGCCGCGATTCGAGTCCGGACCGCTCCTCCTTTGCCGACGCCAGCCGCTGGGTTAGCTGTTGCTGCTGCTCGTCGAGCTGTGTCGCTTGCTGTGCTTGTTGTTCAAGCTGCGAGCGCTGCGCTTCGAGTAGAGCGCAAACTTCAGTGTGCTTCTGTTGGGCCTCGTCACGGCCACACAGGAGTTGTTCGATCTCTCGTAATAGATGGTCCGCCCGCTGATCGAGTTTTTCCCGGGTGCTCACCAGGCTCTGCTCGAACACCCCGATCGACTGGATCTCGTTGTGCAATTGGGCGCCGCGGCGCATCAGATCGACCACGCCCGCCTTTTCGTCTTCCAGCGAGGTGCGTTGCTCATTGAGCTCGTGGCCCGTCTGTCTGCACTGTTCCTGTGTTGCTTCGAGTTTTGTCTGGGCGTCGCGCTGGGCCGTCTCGAGCCGATCGGCCTGCTGAGATTGCTCGTTTAGATCGTGGTCTAATTGTTCGGCACGTTGGGCAAGCTCTTCCCCACGCTGCTGATCCAACTCGATTTGCCCGTGTACCTGTTCAAGAGCCGATTTGGCAAACTCGACCCGCTGTTGCGCCTGCTGCGCCTGCGATCGCTGTTCGAGCTGTTCGTGCTCGACCTGTTTCTGCTGGTCTTCGACCTGTCGATGTTCCTGTTGCGCTTCGGCGAGCCGTTGTTCCTGTTGAGCTAGGCTCGCTCCCGCTGCGGTTCGATCTGCTTGGCTTTGTTCGTGTTGTTGTGCCACCTGTTGCAGTTCAGTGCGTAGCCGGTGATATTGGGCGAGCACGTAAGTTGTCTGCAATTCACGCAGTTTTGCGGAGTGCTCCTGATAGTTCTTCGCTCGCGACGCCTGCGTCTTGACGCTGCGGAGTCGCCGTTCAACGTCGTCGAGCCGCTGGCACGCCAGGCCCAGGTTCTGTTGGGTGCGGTCGAGCTTCCGAATTGCCTCGACCTTACGCGCTCGAAACCGGCTGATCCCCGCAGCCTCCTCGAAGATATCGCGGCGCTGCTGCGGGTTCGCCGATAGCAGCACGTCCACTTTTCCCTGTTCGATAATGGAATACGCGTCCGTGCCGATGCCCGTATCCATGAATAGCTCACGGACGTCCCGCAATCGGCAACGCTGATTGTTCAGCAGATATTCGCTCGACCCGTCTCGGTACAGCCGCCGCGAGACGGCGACGGTGTCGGCATCCAGACCCAGCGTCCGGTCGCTGTTGTCAAAGGTCATCGCGACGCTGGCCATCCCCGACGGCTTGCGTGTGCTCGACCCGTTGAAGATCACATCGAGCATTGCCCCGCCGCGCAGGCTCTTGGCAGACTGCTCGCCCAGCACCCACTTGATTGCGTCCACCACGTTTGACTTGCCGCAGCCGTTTGGGCCTACGATGCCGGCGATCGGTACGTCAAACACGATCTCCGTTTTGTCCGCGAACGACTTAAATCCGCAAAGGGTAATCTTGCTCAAACGCATTTAATGTCGACCTCCATGTCGATTATCGGTCCATCTTTGAGCGCTACGACAATTTCACACAACGCTTGGCCCTCCCACCTCTTGCTTATCAAATAGGATACCGTTTTATACGCCCGCTACCCAGCTAGAACCCTGGTATACCCAGATCGCCGACCATGGGCCGGTCAGGTTCCCGCTCTTCTGGTGCTGTGTCATTCTGGCGGTTTGATGTAACCCGCCCGCCCGTCTCGGGGCGTGGCTGCGTGCCGGTTTCCTGCTGAGTCCTGGCGATGGCAGCGGGCAAAGGGTTAATCTGCAAATGGGTCTCGCCAGCGATCGCGCCATCTTGGCTGAGTCGATATACCGCGCCGGCTACCTGCCCGAATGTCAGGTCTAGGCCACGGGCCGGCTGACCCATCGTGGGTTGATGGCCCAGCAGGTACACCAGTTGAGCCACCGTCGGCTCGATTTCCATCGTGCTGCCCTCGATCCGCCCCGGACTTTGATAGAAGACCTTTACCCGTTTACCTGGGCCTTGCGAGCGCAGCATCAATCGATTTTCCCATAGCGTCGATAGAAACGGCGATTCAAACCCAAGCCGGGGGGTAAAGATCACCAAGCGGGGCATGCCGCGCTGTGCGACATACACCAGCGGTCGTTGGGAGGGGACTAGGTCCAAGACAAATTTAAATCGCTGCGGGTCAACAGCGTCGATCGCCTGGCGACGGATGATCGGGTCATTCATAGCCGCCAGCGACTCGTACGCCTGTAGCCGCACCGGCACGTCTGCGTCGTCGAGCAGCCTGTGTAGCGTGCGCGTGCCACGCAAACTACGCGGCAGGTGAACCAGCAATTCCGCGACACGTTTGCGTAGTTCCGACTCCGGCGATTGAGCCAGATCGTCCAGGTACGGCGTGACCGTTTCGTCTTCGAGCCGTGCCCCCGCCTCCAGTGCCGCCATGCTCACTTCCTGGGTCGCGTGTCCGTAGTATTGGCGGGTTACGAGCAATACGGTTTTACCCATCGCCACCCACGCCAGTGCGACGTCCCGTTGGTACCGCGGCTGTGCCACGAGCATGTCCGCCAGCCGCTGCGCCTGTTGCTGGGAAAATCCCGCTGATCCTTGCAAATACAGGTGCGAGATCAATGCCAACAGGTTTTCTGATCGGCCTGTATATCGGCCCGGAACATTGATCGTGATCCGCGTGTCGTCGATGGCTATCGCGGTATTCAGGTGATCGCTGGGCGCCTTGGGGAACCGTTCATTGATCCGGTCGGCGATCAGCCTGCTACGTTGCCAACTATGTTGATTGAGGGTCAGTTCCACCTCTCGGTTACTGGTTGCCACACCGCCCGACAGCACCACCGCTTGGCGTTGGATATCCAGGCGCTGCTGTGTGGGAGTTCGATCGTCGAAAGGGTTGATATACGTTGGCCCCGAAGCGACACCGAGTTTTTGGCTAAACCGCATCGATGGGTCGCTGCCCCCCAGCGATAGGTCCACGGACCACAATCGGCCACCCTGTAGGCTCGTCGTCTGGGTCTGCGGCAAACAACTCACCAACACGTCAAACCGAGTGCCTTTCGTCCCGCCGGGCGGGATCAAGCCCTGCACGACCACGACCGAGGTGTTTCGGCTGGCAAGCACCTTTTCAGGTGTCAACTTTCTCGTCCCCAACGAGGCGCTGCCTACCCCGCGCTTACGCATCTCGTTGAGCATCCATTGCCGCAGATACGCGGGGACCTCTGACGAGCCTGTCCCGTTCAGATTTACTATAAGCCCGTATCCACTTACGAGTTGCGGTTCATAACCCCGTAGCCTCGCCATCGACCCGATGGTCCCATGCAGGAACCTTGGCCCTGTGTAGGTCGGCGCCGGCGCAGTGGGTCTCGCACGAGATTCACGTTGCGAGCCGCAGCCGATGCACGTCAGGCTACCCATACCCAAAACAACGCTCAGTAGGAATGTTTTGAGCCACCTCAGATCACCGCAATATATTTTCCCCATATCTGCCTCGATATCCAGAGGTTAAATACTCATGCCACCTGTGATTTTCAGCCGCACCATCGCCCCGGTCAAGCCGATTCTTTGGATATGGGCCACCCATTCGGGGCCCAAATCAGCAGGCTGTCATTGTTACACTATACGCTGTGCATAGCGATATCGACCAAGTCTTGATCCACCGCTCGCAGATCGCCCAGCGTGTCGAACAACTCGCCCACGAGATTAGCCGTGACCTGATCGATCCGGTGCACGCCGACGACGGCCACAGCCATATCGCGCTTGTGCCTATCCTGACCGGCAGCCTCATCTTCGTTGCCGACCTGATCCGTCACTTGCCCATGCGCATGCAGATACGCTTGATCTCCGTAAGCTCATACCCCGACCGCGCCACCACCAGTCAGGGCCCGAATATCCGTACACCCCTCGACACACTGCCCGATTCGCTCGACGATGCGCATGTGCTGGTGATCGACGACATCCTCGATTCGGGCCGGACACTGCAGTTCGTCACTGATTTGCTGCGGGCGAAAAACCCTCGTTCACTGCGGACCTGTGTCATGCTTCGCAAGCAGCGCCGTGATGCTCTGAGTTTTCCGATCGATTACTTTGGCTTCGATATCCCAGACAGCTTTGTCGTCGGCTATGGCCTCGATTACAACAATTACTACAGGAATCTTCCCGACATCGTTACACTTCGTCAGGAGGTGTTCTCCACAGCCAAGGGCCTCACAGCATGACTCAGGATACCTTACCCCCAAGCGTTGAGAAGTACCGTCGGACGCGGTTGTTTCCCCGAGACGTCCGGGCTGCGGAGCCCGCACCGCCGCCCGACACGACCGAACCCACACAAGCTCGTGTCATGATGCTTCTGCCCGCCGACTTGCTGCAGGGTGACGAGGCGGTCATCCTCCTGCTTAAGCCCAGCCCCTGGTATATTTTTATCGAATCGATTGGTGTCATGATTGTCCTAACGGTTTTCATGGCACTTGGCTTGTGGCTGCAAAGGTACGGATACAACTCTCGACTCTCTGGACGCGATCTTCTGCTGTTGGTCTTCGGTCTGGGCAGTATTCAATTGTTCTGGCAGTTCCTTGAATGGCTTAGTCGTGTGTACGTCTTGACCGATCGCCGTGTGATCCGTGTCAAGGGCGTCCTGCGTGTGCAGATTTTTGAGACTCAGCTAAGGAATGTTCAGCACACCCACGCGACGTTTTCACTGCGGGAACGGCTGTTCGGCCTGGGCTCGATCCACATCGCCACTGCTGGCACAGGCGATATCGAAGCATCCTGGGTCATGCTCGCCAAGCCATTGGAAGCCCACCGCATCCTCGTTCAAGCACTCAATCGTTACCGGTGACACCGCATTCGCGGGGCCGGTTTAGCGCGAAAATAGGCGGTTGTGGTTTGGAGAAACCGCGGTCAGGTTTTTAACCGCGCCATCATGGATGCCGCGTGACCGTCGAGCCCCTCCGCCATCGCGAGCTTTGATGCCGATTCAATGACCGATCGTGATAGACCTTTTGTGTAGTCGATGGTCCCTGATCGCTTGAGGAAAGTGTGCGCACTCACCCCGCTGGCAAACCGCGACGTCGTCCCCGTGGGCAGGCAATGGCTCGGGCCTGCTATGTAATCGCCCGCCGCTACCGGAGACCGGTCCCCCAGGAAGAACTGTCCTCCGTGCGAGATGCGTTTGAGCCACGCATTTGGATTCGATACCGCCAGGCTCACGTGTTCCGCCGCCAGACAATTCGCCACCTCTACCGCCACCTCCTCGCTGCGTACCAACAGTGCTGCCGACTTTCTCAGTGACGCTACGATCGCGACACGCCGGTTACGCCCCTCAAGCTGTTTCTTGATCTGTTGGTTTATCTGCCCCATGACCTTGTGCGACCACGCCAATAGGAAGCACCTGCCCGGGTCGTGCTCCGCCTGTGCAATTAGGTCCATCGCCACCAGTGCCGGGTTGGAGGTATTGTCCGCGATCGTCAATATTTCGCTGGGCCCGTAAAAGCCGTCAATACCCACACGGCCGGCTAATTGCTGCTTCGCGAGCTGCGTATATACATTGCCCGGGCCTACGATCATGTCCACGCGATCGACCGACTTGGTGCCAAGCGCCAACGCCGCCACGCCCTGCGCCCCGCCGATCCGGTACACCCGCGAGATGCCCAGCAAGGCGCATACTGCTAGCACGACCTTCGACACGTCTCCGGGTTCGTCGTTCGGCTTGGCCCGTGTCGGCGGCGGCGTGATCACACTAATCTGATCGGGTTTTATACCCGCCACCATCGCTGGCACCGCTAGCATGATCACTGTCGATGGGTACGCTGCTTTGCCGCCGGGGATCAGCAGCCCCACGCTCGGCACCGGGGTGTATCGTAGCCCGACCTTCGCATCGCCCACCAAGACCGGGTCTATATCCGCTGGCCGAATATGCTGTTGATACGATTGGACATGATTGATTGAGCTTTTGATTGCGTCACGCAGCGGAGTGCTCAGCTCACGCAGCGACTGCACCATCAGTTCCGATGGCACCCGGATTTTGTTTGAGTCAAACTCCGGGTCCGTCCACTTCTGCATGTACCGCACCACTGCGCGGTTGCCTTCTGCAGTGACCTCTTTGATGATTTGCGCCACCGTCTCCGCAGCTTCACTTGAGCCCCAAGCGGATTGGCGCATCTCGGTGAACCAGTCTAGCGCTACCAGATCGTTTGCGCTACCGATTTCAAATACCTGCAAATACATGCGATATACCTTAGCGACCTGTTCGGCGGATGCACGGCGTGTCGACCCGGTGCCTCGTTTTCCGCTATGACTGAACCGGCTCTCGTTGACGACACAGCCCGCCCTCGCGCACGACTAACCCACGCACCTCCAGCACCGTCATCTGGGCCTGCACCGTCGACACCTCGAGGCCCGTCTGCGTTACCAATTGGTCAAGCGTTTGGGGGGTGTTCAATGCCTCGAAGACCTGCCGCTGCGGCACCGTCATGGCTTCTGTGAGCCCGTGTTTAAACGATTTGACGCGGCCACCGCTCTTTTCCTGCCTCAGCCCGGTTTTTAAGAGTTGACCCGCTTCTCCCAGTGCATCGAGCACGTCCGCAGCGCTGGTCACCAGCGTTGCCCAGCCCTCGCGGATCATCTTGTGGCATCCCGCCGAGTTGCGGCTATCCACTCGTCCGGGCACTGCCATGACCTCGCGGCCGTGATCTTCCGCTGCCAGTCGGGCTGTGATCATCGCGCCCGAATCAATCGGCGCCTCGATTACCAGTACCCCCAACGCCAAGCCTGAGATGATCCGGTTGCGACGCGGGAAATTCTCCGCCTGTGGCGGGGTGAGCATTGGCAACTCGCTCACCACAGCCCCACCCTCTGCGATCGTGTCAAACAGTTCAGCATGCTCAGACGGGTATGGTTTGGCCAGCCCGCTACCCAGCACCGCGATCGTTCGCCCCTTGACGCGTAGCGTAGCACGGTGTGATGTCGCGTCGATCCCTCGCGCGCCACCACTGATAACACACAAACCCGCCTGTGCACAGAGCACGCTTAGCCGCTGTGCTTGCTCACGGCCGTACGCTGTGCAACGCCTCGTTCCCACCACCGCCACCGCCAAGGCGTCGTCTTCACGCAATTGGCCACGAACGTATAGCACCATAGGCGGATCGGGCGTGTGCTTTAGCAAACGCGGGTATCTCGCATCACCTAGGCATAGCACCGTTACACCATGATCAGCGATTAGCTGTTTTTCTCTCGCTAGAGCTTGTCCATCTTGCAGTGTGTCCAGCGATCGACGGATACCTTCCGCCCGCACGCGGCCGATCCCTCGCACTCCCGAGAGGCTTTTTACCGACGCCTGGGCCACCGCTTGCGATGAACCCATTGCTTGCGCACATCGCCTAGTCAGAATCGGTCCTAGCCCGGAGGCTAGGTTTAGCAACAGCATCGCGTCTTGTTCGTCGACGTTCATATGAAGTAGACAGTTTACATCAAAACGCAGGGTATGCCCGGGTTTTAGTCATTAAGTTAACTTGTATAACTACTTAGAGAAAGAAATGGCGAACAGTATCGTTTGCTGTCGCGGCTTATTTTTCGTTTTGCAGTTTGATGGCTGCGGTGGGCCCTGGGACGATGCCATAGTTTCGTAGGCGTTCCGCGATGAGGCGGTCCTTGGGGTTGATGCCATAAGCGTGCCGCAGTGAGGTGACGGC
>JAJRXX010000027.1 GCA_024276075.1 Planctomycetota bacterium | reverse complement strand
CCCGGCTCACAATCGGGATAGAGATTATTGAGTCTTTCGAGTGTGCGCACCGCACGCCGAGCGTGACCCGCGCGGATCAACGCGACCGCAAGGTGCAGCATGGTGTCGTCGTCGTCGCCGTCGATCTTCAGCGCCTGCTCAAAGCTAGCGACCGCTTCGTCGTGGCGATGCAACGCTTCGAGCGTCACCCCCATGCCGAAGTGCCACTCACCTTGTTGGGGGTTCACCGCCAACGCCCGCTTGAGCTCAGCCAGTGCTTTGGACCACTGACCCGCTTCAAAAAAGCGGTGCGCCCGCTCTGCGTGCCGTTCTGCATCGAGCCATTCGTTCATGCGATGGGTCTCTCCAATCCGTTGGCGCGCTTCTTAATCGCAACACAGACATTATACCAATTCGGATAAATTCACACGCAATCGTTCAATCGTGGGCATTGGTGATACAACGACTTACCAATTCTCCGATGCGCACAAAAAGATACGCAGCGCGTATTACAAAAGTATCGGATACACATCCGTTTGAGCCACAAATACAGGTTAACCACTTATTCAATGGCGGTATACCCGATTCTCGATATTATTATAGGCCGTCTTGATGCCTCGATAAATTAAGAAGATCACCGTCCAGCGAAGCCCGACGCCTGCCCCATGAATAGACCTACCCTTCGATACCTGCTGTGTACCGCCGCGACCCGGTTCCGCGCCGCAGCCGTGCCGTGCCTGCTCGTATCTGCGTTAGCGTCGTGCGCACCTTCCACGTCCTCAGACGGCTTTCAGTGGGAGCAACTGATCTCAGCCGGTGGCAGTCCGGGCAGTGCCGACGAAAACGCTCGCCTACTTGAATCGCTCAAGACACTTGACGATGCCGCCGCCTCACCCGGGAGCAGACAGCGGGCAGCAGAGGCAGCCGTCGCAAGCGATCACCCCGCAGCACAAGATGCAATCACACGAATCCTAACCCTCAGCGACCCGACCACTCAGCAATTTGTCCTACAGGCCTTGGCGTCGACGCCGCGCCGACCATCACCCAAACTCGTCAAGCCGCTGCTGCGATTGCTAAGCCGCATCGATGAGGCGTATTTTAACGACATCGCCGCGGCGCTAAGCCGGTTCGATGACCCCGCGTTGGTCAGGAGACTCACCCGTGCCGCCTGGGCCCGGTCAGCCGATGCGACCCGCAGGCGTGGGGCGATCATCGCCTTGGGCCACCACCGCATCAAAGCCGCAGCCAAAGCGCTCGTAGCACTTCTTGATCCCAAGCAACCCGCCCCTGTCCGGGCCGCCGCTCAAGCGGCACTGTCACGTCTAACCGGACTCGACCCGCTCGACCGTCAGCAGTGGCAGCAATGGTGGGACACGCACCGGGACCTGTCGGAACACCAGTGGCAGAAAATCATCATCCAGAACCTTGCCCGATACAACGAACAACTCACCCAGCGCAACCGTCTCGCCACAGCCAGGCTCACCGATGCCCAGAGGCAGTTGTACCGCACCACGCCTCAAGAAGATCGCCAGACGCTGCTCGTCGCCATGGCGCAGGACACCGTCGACACCACACGCAGGCTGGCTATCGACCTGTGTTTTCAGCGATTAATCGATAATCAGCCGATCGACTCGCAGCTCCGGGCCGCCATGATCGCTCGTTTGGATGATCCCGTTTCAATTAACCGCTACCGTGCCGCGCTGTTGCTACGCGACTTGGCAGACGCGCCCGCCGCCGATGCCGTCGCACAACGGCTCATCACAGGCGTCGAGCGAGACCCGCTCGTCTTGGGCGCGTACTTACGCCTGATCACGAAGATGCCCCGTGCCGACGCGGTCGCATTTGCGCTCGATCACCTGACCGATCCCGTTTTGGGTGGTGACGCGGCCGGCGCCCTGGCAGCCAGCGCCAACAAAGGCTTGCTCGACACCGATCAAGCCACACACGCCGCGACGCAGGTGCGTCAGGTCCTCAAGCAAAAGGGCGTGCCCGATCCGAAGTCCATCGAGCTGCTCGGGCGTGTCGGCTCCGACGAGGATTGGCAGCGCATCGCTAACTGGATCGATAGCGACGACCCCGCTATCAAGCAGGCCGCCGCCCAGGCGTGGGCCGATTCGCAGCGACCCTTACACGTCCTCCACAAACACGCTGGCGACCCGGTCGTCCGTCAGATTTTTATCGCCACCGCACGCCGCCGCGGGTTTGAGCCCCAGACGCTTATGACACTGATCGAAAACAAACCGCAGCAGGACCAGGTCGTCTTGGCTTGGGATAGGGCCATTGTCGCTGTGGCGCAGCGCGTGCCACCCGCAGCCGTGTTGGACGCCGACCGGGCGTTGGTTCAACAACAAGCATCACCGCAGTTGCGTGACCAAATCTTCTCAGCCATTATCGATCGTCTCTTGCCGCAGCAGGGGGGTGATCAACCCGTGGTCAACAGCCAACCCGATCAGCCCGACACACCGAGCCCTGCGCCCATCGCCGAGCCCGACGATCCGGACTTGCCGGTGCTGATCGACCTCATCCTCGCCCGTGCGGAGATAAGGCAGGCTATCAACAGCGCCAGCCAGGCGCTGCCCGATTATCAATTGCTCGAGCCGATGACCCCCGCCATGACACCCCAGCAGCACAGCCGATATCAACTGGGCATGCTCGATGCCAAACTCGCTGCAGGCGAATTGGACGAGGCGATCACATTGGCACAAGACGTGATTGATTCACACGCCGCGTCCATTGGCATGGTGGCGGTGGGGGACAGGGTATTTGAGTTGTTGTGGTCCGCAGCACAGCGCAGTGTGGCCGCAGGTCAATCCGACCGCGCAAGGCAGCTGCTCACAGCATTGCGAAACCTTGCGGGACCAACCGGGTCACCTTCGTATAAAGACCGGATCGATCAGCTCGAACGAGGTCTCGCGCCCCAGCCGACCCAGCAAGCTGCACCCGACCCCGACTCTCAGCCACCCCCAGACCAGTCGACCCCACCCCCAGACCAGTCGACGCCGCCCGATCAATCGCCTAGCATTCCCGACGCCGCCGTTGACTCGGATCAAGACGAACCCTCGCCCTGATCGTCGCCCGGCGCCGGTTTAGAGCACTTGGCGTCATTAATTCCCATTGACCGGGTGGCACGGCTTGCTTGCAAGCCGTGAAATACAGATGTTTGTTACACCTGCGATCCAATCAAGATGGAGAATATTGACGCCAGTTGCTCTAATTACCCATCCAGCTTAATTAACCCTTGAGGTCAAGCACCATGTCGACCACCATCACAGGCCAGGCTTTCGTACTCGGCGACGACGTCGATACCGACCAGATCATCCCCGCTCAGTACCTTTCCTATAACCCCGCCGACCCCGAGGAGCGCAAGTATTTCGGTATGTACGCCATGTCCGGCATCCCGGTCGAACAGGCTGGGCTGCCCGGCGGTCACACACGATTTGTGCCCGAAGGCCAGTTCGAGAGCACGTACAAAATCGTGATCGGCGGCAGAAACTTCGGCTGCGGGTCGTCCCGTGAGCACGCGCCCCTGGCTATGGCGCAAGCGGGCGTCCAGGCAGTCGTCTCACAGTTCTACGCCAGGATTTTCTTCCGAAACTGCGTCAACGGCGGGTACGTCTTGCCCTGCGAGTGTGACGAGCGGTTGATCGAGCGGATCGCTACCGGCGACCAGTGCCAGATCGACATCGAGGCAAATACACTGACCCATCTCACCACCGGCAAGGTCTACCCGCTCAACCCTATAGGCGAGGTCAAGCCGATCATCGACGCAGGCGGTATCTTTGATTACGCTAGCCAAGCCGGGATGCTCAAGCGTTAATCACACGCCCCGTCGTTAGCCGACGACCGGCAAACCAAACGTACAACAACGTATAACAACGTATAACAACGCACAGGTGATATTGACCCATGGACGCCGCTTACCTCAAATCAAAGCACGAATCCAGCCTACCCTACGACCAGTATCTGAGCACCGGCACGCCCCAGCAGCGCGACGATTGGCAGCGTATCTACGACCAAACCAAGCTCACCGACGCGCAGCAGAACCTCATCGGCTCGTTCACCCGCAGGGTCAACATCATCGCCATGTCCGGCATCTGGTGTGGCGACTGCGCCCAGCAGGGGCCGCTGATCCAACGCATCGCCCAAGCCAATCCTGATGTACTGGATCTGCGCTGGCTTGACCGTGACCAGCACAACGACCTACAGGAGCACGTGCAGGTGAACGGCGGAAACCGCGTGCCCGTCCTCATCTTCTGTGCCGAGGACTACGAACTCGCAGGCTGGTACGGCGACCGCACACTCTCACGCTACCGCGCGATCGCCCAGCGCCAGCTCGGACCCAGTTGTGCCATGCCCGGCGCACCCGTCGATCAGGACGAACTCGCCGCCACGCTCCAGGATTGGCTCGACCAGATCGAACGCATCCACCTGCTGCTGCGCTTGAGCACTCGCCTGAGGCAGCTCCACAACGACTAAAGCAGATGGCGTGATGAATCTTCGTTAGTCGGGTGGCACGGCTTGCTTGCAAGCCGTAAGACACAGATGCGTATCGCACCAGCGATCCACCGGGATGGAGAATATTTATGCCATCTGCTCTAACGCAGTTTCTCATACTGTGAGACGAGTCCGCTCTTGAGCTTCCATGCCCCTCTGCACGCCTACAATTAACCTACGCATTCCATTTAATCCTTGTGCTTACACAACGAGCCGCGACCGTCAGGGAGCGGACTTCTTTGCCGCGATTGAAGCACGAAAATTAATTGGAAGGCCTATTATCGGTGGTGTCCTAGTTTGAATCCAAGCGTCACCGTCACGAGCCGCGCGCGTTAGCAAGCGGTCCTTTTTTGTCTTAATTTTCGTTTAAATCCACTTTTCGCCAACATCTTGTAATGACAAATCTTCCCCAATATTCAAACTAGGACACCACCGTATTATCCGTGACGCTCCATACGCACCCCAAGCACCATCTCATCAGACGGTATAATGAGTGCGTATAAAATTAGGTCGTGGCCCAGTTTGAATCCAAGCGTCACCGCCACGAGCCACTCTCCGTCAGGACATGATGCACGAACAGAAGAAGTAGGGTCCGCTGTGCGGACCGCTCCAGTCGCTTATCCAACGACGCCGGGTGGCACTGGTTGCAAGCAACCAGTGAGTCACGACTGGCCCAACTACAGCTTGCAAGCAAACCATGATTGACGCAAGGGGTTACAATTTTTGTGCATAATGTCCGTCAGGGAGCGGGCCTCTTCTTGATTTGACCCGTTTCGGAAAACCTATTGCCACCAGTTTTGCGTGGCGCAGCCCAGCCCATCGCACACGCACCAGTCCCAGCCATGACTCAACCACCACCATCCTCAGCAGCGCAGACGACCGTGCCCCAGCCTCACGCTGTCGAGCTTAGCTCCGTCACAGCCAATAAAACCGATGCCGATTCCACTCAGGCGAAAGGCAGTCAGATCATCCGCCTCGTTGACCTGCACGTCTCCTTCGGCACCCAGCGCGTGCTCAGAGGCATCACCCTGGGCCTGCAGCGAGGACAAACCACCGTCATCGTGGGACCCAGCGGCACCGGCAAGAGCGTCCTGCTCAAGTGCATCGTTGGTTTGCTGAAACCAAACCGTGGCGAGGTGTATTTCGAAGACCAACGCGTCGATCGGCTCACCGAGTTGCAACTGGTACAGGTGCGCAAGCGGATGGGTTTCCTGTTTCAGACCGGAGCACTGTTCGACTCGATGAACGTCGCGGACAACATCTGTTTCCCGTTGAAGCAGCACACCGATATGTCTCGCCAAGAGCGCCGCCATCGCTGCGATACCGTGTTGCGACTGGTAGGCTTGGGTGGCATCGAGTCCAAGATGCCCATGGACCTTTCTGGCGGACAAAAGAAACGCGTCGCGCTCGCTCGCGCCGTGGTGCTTGAGCCACAGGTCGTCTTGTACGACGAACCCACCACAGGCCTGGACCCCATCCGTTCGGACGTCATTAACGAATTAATCATCGCGCTGCGAGATCAGCTAGGCATCACCAGCCTCGTCGTCACCCACGACATGAACAGCGCCGACAAGATTGCCGACCGCATCGTCATGATCTACGATGGCACCGTCATCGCGGATGGCAAGCCCACTGCCTTTTACCGCTCTGAAAACGAACTCGTACAGCGGTTCATCCACGGCCGGGCAGATCAGGAAGACCTCGATCGCATCCGTGAAGGGTTTGAGCCTGTTAAGCCTTGACAAACCAACGTGCCAGCGGGGCGACTGGGCAAATGACCGAAACCGCACGCAATATCGTCGTAGGCCTGACCGCCCTGACAGGGTTGGCCGGGATGCTCGTGCTCCTGCTGCTGTTCGGGTACGCACCCGATTGGCTTGAGGGCGGATACCAAGTCCGTATTTACTTCGATAACGCCAGCGGATTGCTCGAAGGCAGCCGTGTACGACTCAGCGGCATCGACGTCGGCAGGGTCACACACGTACAGCTACGCGGCGACGCTCACCACGGCGTCGAGGTCGTCACGCGCGTACATGACGACGTGCGCATACCCGCAGCCGCACGTGTCCACGTTCAGAGCCCGCTGCTGGGCGGCAACCCTACATTGGCCTTCCAGCTCAACGACCTATCACCTCAACAGATGCGCCAGTACATGCCCCACGACGGCTCAGCCATCGTACAGGGCGAAGCGATCACACTTGCCAGCCAATTCACCGGCCAGCTTCGCGCCGCCATCGAGGAGCCTACCAGACGATTTACCGAGATATCCCGGAACTTTACACAGCTTTCAGCACAGTGGCAGCAGGTCGGGCAGAACCTTAACCAATTGCTCGAAGCCAAGTCCATCCAGGACGTCGACGCGGGCCAGACCAAAGGCAATCTCGCTACCGTCCTCGCACGCGCCGACCAGAGGCTCAGCGAAATGCACGCCACCATCCAAGGCCTCAACAGATGGGTCAACGACGATCAGGTCCACGCCGACGCTGCGGATACCGTCGCACAAGCACGACTACTCATGGTCACTCTCAACGAATCGGTGGGGCGCCTTGAGCGACGATACGCCGCCCTCGCCGACGACCTCTCCGGCATCGTCGGGTCCGTACGCATCATCGCAGACAAAGCCGCCTCCGGGCAAGGCACCATAGGTAAGCTCCTGCACGACCCCGCTGTATACGACAACCTCAACGACGCCGTCGAACGCCTACAGACCGCGCTCGACGAGATGAGGCTCATGTTCCAGAAATGGAAAGCCGAAGGCCTACCCGTCCAATTCTAATTTATAGCCGGTTTCGTAACTCCCCTCCCTTTCAGGGAGGGGGTAGGGGGAGGGTCGT
This sequence comes from Planctomycetota bacterium, assembly GCA_024276075.1. Lineage (GTDB taxonomy): Bacteria > Planctomycetota > Phycisphaerae > Phycisphaerales > Phycisphaeraceae > JAJRXX01. The sequence continues at coordinate 16,956 of JAJRXX010000027.1, read as the reverse complement.
GTGCCCATGATTTACGAGGCTTTTACCTCTCGCCCTGCTTCTTCTCTTGAGGGGAGAGGGGTTTTGAAATAGAGCACCTTGCATAAATAATCGCCATGTCAGTTCTGGAGTAGGGCAGGTCATTGACCTGCCTTCTTCTTGGGGAGATGGAGAATAATTACGCAAGTTGCTCTAGTTTGTAGAACATCGTTTAATTTCATGTGGCGATCCCCGCATTTAAAGCACTTGGTGTAATTAATCTCCATTGATCGGGTGGCACGGCTTGCTTGCAAGCCGTGAGGTACAGTCGCGACCGTGAGGCTCGGTTCACTTAGCCGCGGGTCAATGACCCGCAGCCCGTCGCCTTGTAGGTCCGCACCTGCCCGGACACTTAGAGCATTTTCTGATTTTGCATACGGCTATCTCAACGAGCCGCGCGCGTCAGCAAGCGGTTTTTGGCTGATTTCTGATTTTGCAACGGCTATCTCAACGAGCCGCGTGCGTTAGCAAGCGGTTTTTTAGCTCCAAATTGGCCCGCTCTCATGGTCACCCATCGTCTCTCACCATCCCCATCCGTCACGGTTGCTAAAATGTCGCCGCTATGAAATACGTGGTCATCATCCCCGACGGCGCCGCCGATCACCCCATCGACGAGCTCGATGGCAAGACGCCTTTCGAAGCCGCTCAAAAGCCCCGCATCGACCGTCTCAGCACCGAGGGGCGGCAGGGCACCGTCGCCACCACACCCACCGGTTTCAGTTGCGGATCAGACGTTTGCACCATGAGCCTATTAGGCTACGATCCGGGTCGGTACCACACCGGCCGAGCACCCCTCGAAGCCGCTGCCATGGGCATCGACCTGCAACCCACCGATTGGGTTTTCCGCGTCAACCTCGTGACTATCATCAACGGGCAGATGCAGGACCACTCCGCAGGCCACATCACCTCCGAGGAAAGCCAGCAACTGCTGCACGCCTTTGCCCAGCGCGCCGACATCCCTGGCCTGACGCTCTACCCCGGCGTCAGCTACCGCAATATCATGGTCGATACCTCCGCGTCACCCCACACCACAGACCCAGCTAACACACCCCGGGACTGGTCGGGCCTTGTGACTGTGCCCCCGCACGACATCCTTGGCCAACCCATTGTCAAGAACCTGCCCTCCGGTAACAAGCACGCGACCATCCTCCGCCGGATGATCGACGATAGCCAAGCCGCCTTCGCCGATCATGAGATCAACCAAACCCGCCGCGAGTTGGGTGAACTACCCGCCACGCACGTTTGGCCATGGGGGCAGGGACGCACACCCCAGATGCCAAGTTTTCAGGAACGTTTCGGCCTACGCGGCGCCATGATCACTGCCGTCGATCTGCTAGCCGGTCTAGCACACTACATTGGCTGGGACCGCCTCGACGTGCCCGGTCAGACCAGCTACCACGACACCGACTACGCCGCTGCCGGGCAGCACGCCATCGCCGCACTCCAAGACTACGACCTTGTCTGTGTACACATCGAGGCTCCCGACGAAGCCTCACACGCCGCCGATCCCATTACCAAGGTCCAAGCCATCGAGGCCATCGACCGCCACGTCGTCGGACCCATCCACGACGCTTTAGAACAATCCAGCGACCATTACAGGGTCCTCTACCTCCCGGACCACTACACCGCCGTCTCCACGCGCATGCACGACCCCACGCCCGTCCCCTTCGTCGTCCACGGCCACCAGGTCCACAGCGTCTTGCACAGGCCCTTTTCCGAGCGCAACGCCGCCGACTCCGACCTGCACATCCGCGTTGGCCACGACCTGATGGAGTACTTCCTATTCAGTGGCTGCCCAAGCCCCACCACGTGACGCCCGGTAGTGGGTCAGTTTGAATCCAAGCGGTCTCCCTCAGCCGCAACCATCAACGACGACAAGCTCCGACGAGCCGCGACCGTAAGGGAGCGGTCCTCTTCTGTTTTTTTTGAAGCCCTTGATGCCAGCATCTCGAATGACAAATCTTGCTAAATATTCAAACTGACCCGCTACCCCGAACCCCCAGAAAGCCAAAAACGCGAGATTTGCCCGCCTCTAGCCCATCGCCAGCACCATTGAATCAGACTTGTGGATAAGTGGCGGTGCTACATCACGAGCCACCAACGAATCTCTGATTATCGGTCCGGTATGCCACAGTCAAGGTGAACGAAATTCGCGGCAGCATTTCTGACTACTGTTCACATAGCCATGTTTGGCATTGGTTTACGTCGAATCTTGATTTGACAAATCAATTGGCGGTGCTTTGCCGGTGTTTGGCAGTGTTTTGTGCGTGATGCGTGAGCGGCGACCCTTAAAACCCTGTGGAAAAGCCCGCCGAATCACGCGATCAATACCCGATCCAAACCTGTTGATCTACACACTGCACGCTAGAGCACTTGGCGTCATTAATCTCCATTGGCCGGGTGGCACGGCTTGCTTGCAAGCCGTGAAATACAAATGTCTGTTACACCTGCGATCCAATTCAAGATGGAGAATATTGACGCCAGTTGCTCTAGGCTCATCTGACTCATTCTGTAGCCCAGAACGTGATGCCCAGCCTATCCCTGATTCTCGATCGTGTCCTAGTTTTAAGCCGAGTGTCACCACAACGAGCCGCGACCGTCAGGGAGCGGTTTCTTTTTGCCTTAACCTTCGTTTAAAACCACTTCCCGCCAGTATCTTCAGTGGAGTGATAAAATCTTTCCCAATATTCAAACTAGGACACGACTCGATTCTCACCCATCATCAGCTTCAGATCACCCTTCAGATCACTTTCCGTGCCAACCGCCTGCGGATTTCCCGGTCCGTGTCGCGCTTCTGGATCGTTTGGCGTTTGTCCACGGTCTTTTTGCCACGTCCCACGCCGATTTCCAGTTTCACGTTCCCCCGCACAAAGTACATCGCCAGCGGCACGATCGTCGTCCCTTTTGCTGTCGTGTGCCCCAGTAGCTTCTCGATCTCACGCTTGTGTGCCAGCAGCTTTCGCTTCCGCTGACGGTCGGGTGGCTCCGCCAAGCGAGCGTGTTCGTAAGGCGCGATATCGACGTTGTACAAAAATAACTCCATGGTCGCCGGCTCCACACGGGCGAACCCCTCCGCCAGCGACGCCTGGCTCTGACGGATACTTTTAACCTCGCTGCCCAGCAGCGCGATGCCCACCTCAAGCGTTTCGAGGATCTCGTAGTCGTGTCTCGCTTTGCGGTTCACGATCCGCGGGCTACCTGACGATTTTGTGTTCTTTTTCGCCATCAGCCGACACATCCAAAACAAGGACTACGCGTACCACAACAAAGACTACGCGTACCACTGTATCGACCAGCCGCTCGCGTTGTCGATCACTTGCCGATGCAAAATGTGGAAAACACTCGCCCCAGGATATCCTCAGGCGTCATCGTGCCGCCCAGGCCCGCGAGCTCGTCGAGCCCGTCACGCAGCGCCGAAGCGATCAGTTCCACCTCACTCAACGCGCCACCCGCTGGTTGTCTTGCCGTCAACCGCTGCGCGGTTTGTATCGCCTCGATTGCCCGTCGGATCGCCGTTTCGTGGCGCGGGCCCAACGCCAGCATCTGACCGCTGATACTCACCAGCCGATCCTGTAGCCGTTGAGCGATCACCTCCCGCAGACGGTCCAGGCCCGTGCCCAACGTTGCGCTCACCGCCACGTCAAATACCTCGTCGCGACCACTCGTCTCCGTGTCGCCCAGGTCCACTTTTGTGCGCACACGGATCACCGCTTTGCCCAGCGTCGAGGGCCACGCCGTACACCGATCGTCATTGACTTGTAGCACCAGGTCCGCTTTTTCGATCTCACGCTGCGCCGCCGCCTGTGCCTGACGGTCGAGCATGCTTATGGGGGTATCCAGACCCGCGATGTCGATCAGCAGCACCTCAGCGCGTTGGCCCGCTTGCCGCGTCAATGTCATCGGCTCCACCAGCGCGTCGCGCGTCGTGTGCGCCGTCGCCGCGATCACCGCACGCTGCCTACCCAGCAGCGCGTTGAACAGCGTGCTCTTGCCCACGCTCGGTGCGCCCGCCAGCACCACGCGGGGCACCGCTTCGAGTTCGCCCCATGATCGGCTGTTAGCAAGCAGCGATTCGAGCCGAGTCGCCACGCGCTTCAGGTTGGCGCCCAATGTCTCGGCTGTGATCGGTACCACATCGTCCTGATCCGTGAAGTCGATACCCGCTTCCACCAGTGACAACTGCTTTGCCAGCGCGTCGACCAGATCTTGGGCCAATCCTCCCAGCCGACCCTGGCGCAGCAGCGCAGCAGCAGCCAATTCCCCTTCGCTGGTCGCCGAGATCGTCGCCGCCACACCCTCAGCCTGTGTCAAGTCGATTTTGCCCGCTACGAACGCGCGGAACGTGAACTCACCACCCTCAGCTAATCGGGCGCCCAACTCGGTTATACGCCGTACTAAACGGTCGAGTACCGACGGGTGTCCCACGCACTGGATTTCCGCCAGGTCCTGCCCCGTGTAGCTGCCCGGCGAGGGGAACAGAGTCATCATCGTCGGCAGCGACACCCACGATTGATTGTCTGTTGCGTCTTGTACGCTCGGCAGTCGCACCCGGCACGCCACGAGCCGTCGCGGGGACGGCCAGGCACGCAGTTGTTCTAATTGCTCATTGGGTGGCTCGAGCAGATCGCCTACGATCACCATCACACCCGGACCGGTGATGCGCACCAACCCGCGTAGCGACCGACCCGGCGGCGAGCTGACCGCCACGATCGTGTCGTCCGTATTCGTCATTTTTTACGATTCTTGCCCGACCGCTTTGATTGACGCTGTTTGCTTTCCATTAGCTGCTGCTGCTTCGTTTCCAGCGCTTTGTGCATCCGGTCCATAAACCCGCCCGGCTTCGGCGGGGCCTTCTTCACAAACAGTTTGCCCGCTTCCTCCTGTTCCTTCACGTGTTTGCGCACGATGTAGCTGTCGATCACACCCGCTGCCGTCGATGCCAGGATGTACAGGGTCAAGCCGCTCGGTGCTGAGTACAGCATGATCGGGAACAGCAATACCATGAACTTCATGATCTTCTGCTGCTGGGCCGCCTGTTCGTTTGCCGGCGGGGGTGTGGTGTACTTTTGCTGGAAGTAGAACACGACCGCCATCAGCAGCGGCAGCAGGTTAATCCCCGCAAACGTTGGGTGGACAAACAGGAGGTTGAGCGTGTAGCCCTGGCCGCCGAATTGGATAAAGTTATCCGGGCTAGACAGGTCCGCCAGGAACCGCCACTTCTCCCCGCTGATCGCCTGGAATATCCCGTAAAACGCGGGTTGGTGACGCAACTCGATCGCTAGATACAGTGTCGCGTACAGCGCTACCCAGATCGGCATCTGCAAAAACATCGGCAGACACCCGAGCATGTTGAACGGGTTGACCCCTTTTTCCCGCCACAGTTTCAGTTGCTCCTGCTGGAATTTTTGTTGATCGTTTTTGTATTTCTTCTTGAGCTTTTCGATTTCCGGTTGGAGCGTCTGCATCTGCTTGCTCATCTTGAACATGTTCACCTGCCCCTTCTTCGTGATGGGGTGCAGGACCAAGCGTACGCACAGGACCAGGAAAATGATCGCCACGCCCCAGTCGCGCAACACGGTGTGGATGAGCTTCAAAAATCCCAGCAGACCTTTCGCCAACGGCTGAAACGTGAACATCGTGCAGCCAAGCTCGTACACGATCAGCTTCGCAAACCCCATGCTCTGGTACGGCTCGGTGGCGAATACCTCGTTCTTGCGAGGCCCCGCGTACATCGCCAAGTCCAGCCTCGCGTGACCACCCGGCGCTAGATCAAGCGCCCGGCTCGTGAGCGTAAACGCCATCTTTCGTCCGTCGTGCTTGGCGTCCGCGCCCGTACGGCCGATCACCTGGATGTCGAGTTTGGGGAATAAGCTATCGAGTGTCGGGGCAACCGCCTTCGCCGCCGCGGTGTTCGGTTCCGCGGGGCGGTACACCGTTGTGGCAAAGTACCGATCCAGCGAGGCGACCCACACCAACTCGCGTTGAGTCGGCAGGCTATCGTTGCCCGTCCAGAACGGATCGCCGTCGAGCACTTTCTGACGGTTCAGATAGGCGTCGTCCGTGTACACAAATTGCCGCGTGGGGTTGTATTCGAGGTTGTAGTACCCCGCCACAAGCGTCCGCCGATCACCCATATACTTCACGTTATCAGCCGGCACGTCACCCTGAGCATACTGCTCCCACACCACACGCAGTGGCCCGTCCGACACGTTCTCAATCTGCTGATCGCACCGCAGGTCGTATTTCAATTGGTCTTGCTTGATCGAGTAGCTTCGCGTAATCCGCAGCACCTCACGACCCGACCCGTCCGCCAGCGATATGCGGTACACGCCCGGCTCCACCAGTCCCCACCGCTGCGTTTCGAGTTCCACCCGCTGGCCGTTCACCGTCACCGCACGCGCGGCAAACGGGTAGATGCGCACCGTCACCGATTCGCCGTCGTGATTTGTGTATTCCAGCGCGCTTTGGATCTCAAACGGCTCTTCGCCGAGCACCGTCTTCGTGTACTGTGCCAGCCTGATGTGACCCACCGCAGCGCCCCAGCCCGTTAGCCTCACCTCCAAGGCGTAGCCGCTTTGGGGGTCCGTCGAGCCCAGCGTGCTGGCGAGAGCTTCTTTCGCCGGTACGACTCGCAGTCCGTCGATCGGTGTAGGCTCAAAATCAATTGTGTGCCCAGCAGCGCCATCACTAGCCGCGTCACGAACGGGAGCAGCAGAGGTAGCTGGTAGGGCGGGGGAGGCGGTAGGGGAGGGCGCTTTTGCGTCTTGCCCGGACGACAACAATGTGGTTACTTCGCCTGTCGTCGTGACGGTGCTGCTGGCTGCGGGGGCCGAGTCGGTGTTCGGCGTAGCGGTCTGCCGTTGACCGTTGACGAATATGGCCCACACAAACGACAACCCGATGCCAATGGCTAATGCTGTGATCCAACTCTTTTTCAACGGTTGATCTACCTTATCTTGACTGCACGCGTCGCTCGTCGATCCGAGCAACCCGCATTCTAAATTGACGACCATACACAGCCACGAGCCGCAACCATCAGAACGCAAGCCCGCCGCCGATTAAGTTGGCCAGTATATAGAAGAATCGCGATCGTAGCGGAGGCTAAAGCAGATGGCGTAATTAATCTTCGTTAGTCGGGTGGCACGGCTTGCTTGCAAGCCGTGAGACATAGATACGTGGCGCACCAGCGACCCACCGAGATGGCAAATATTTTTGCCACCTGCTCTAAACGGGGGTAGTGGAGAAGCGGTAGTGGGTCCGTTTGAATCCGAACGTCGTCGCAACGAGCCGCTCTCCGTCAGGGAGCGGGCCTCTTCTGCTTTGGAAACCCCTTGCCACAGGCGTTTCGAATGGCAATTCCCGTCAAAACATTCAAACTAGGACACGACCGGCGGGTGGCACGGCTTGCTTGCAAGCCGTGAAATACAAATGCACTCATACCAATCAAGAATTAGAGCGTTTTCTGAATGAGTGTACGGTTGACAGGACTTCGCAACGAGCCGCGACCGTCAGGGAGCGGTCCCGCATGAAAGAGAGTATCGATCGTCAAGTCGTACTGCCGTACACAAAACTGAAAAATGCTCTAATTTGCCGATGCTTACAACCCAAGCAGACGCTTGGCGTCGTAGAACAGTGTCAGCAGGAACACGCTACCGATCATCGCCAAGCCTACCATCGTCGCTGCCGTCTGCACACGCACGCTCACGGGTGACCCTTTGATCTTTTCGATGATGAGGAACACCATCAGCCCGCCGTCCACGATCGGGATCGGCAGAAAGTTAATCACCACCAGGTTTATGCTGATCAGACCCAGGAAGAACATCAGGTACGACCAGCCCTGCTTCGCAAAGTTCGTCCCGTCGTCAGCGATGCCGATCGGCCCACGCAGGTGCGACGGCTTGACAGTCCCCTGAAACAGACGCAGCAGCGTCACGTAGGTCTGGAGCATCACCTGGTGCGCCTTCTTGATACCCAGCCCCGCCGCGGCGATCGGGTTATCCGCTTTTAACGGCACATTTAACAGCTTGAACGCAAACGGCCCCAGCGGCTGACCCCAACGCGCCTCCGCGAGCCGCTTTGGCCAAGGTCCCGCGATCTGAATCGTCGTTTGCGACGGTGCTGTGCCCACAATATTCGCTTGGTACCTCACCGCTACCGACACACCCGTTGCTGCGCCGTCACCACCGCTCTGTGCCCCAGCGACCGCCTCGGCCAACAGGCGCTGGATGTCTCCGAACGTGTTCACCGCGTGCCCGTCGATCGACAAAATTCTCGAACCCGCGTTCAACTCAAGCGACGCGGCAGGTGTGCCCGACAGCGTGCGTGCTACGACCGGCTCGTGTAACGCCATCACGTAGCTGATGCCGATCCGCTTCTTTCTCGGTTTAATCGGCTCCAGGTCAACCAACTCGCCCGCCCGCAGCACCGCGGCGTCGAGCGAATTGTTACCCGCGTCGCGGACGATCTTCGGGATTTCTTCCCACGTCGGCCAGATCACGCTACCCAGCCGCGCCAGGATATCCCCGTCTTGCATGCCCGCTTTCATCGCCGGCGAGTCTTCGACCACCATGGGCACGTTCACCGCAGGGGCCAGCCCGATCAGGTTCGTAGTGGTGTAGCCCTCGATCGGCGTCAGACGCGGCGCCGCGGCCAATTCCACCTCGACCCCCTCGCCAGTGTCCGGGTCGGTAAATACCACCGAGACCGGCTGTCCCCGGGCGTCTGCCACCGCCAATTCAAATTGACCGTAATGTTTGATCGCTTGACCATCCACGCTCACCACCCGCATGCCCGGCCCCACACCCGCGTCGGTTAGGACCTTCGGTAGCGTCCCGCCTTGGCCTGGATCGTTGAGCGTCAGCGAGATCGGTCTTGCAATACCAACCGACAGCAGCTTCGTGTGTTCGTCCTCACGAGGCGTCACCGGGAACACCAGCGGCTTCGATTCGCCATCGCGCTGCACGGTTAGGCGTAGCGTCTCGTTCGGGCTCGCCAAGGCTGTGTTCACCGCCATGTCGGCGAAGTCCGTAACCGTTTCGTCATTGATATGAGTAATCCGGTCGCCCGCTTTCAGACCACGGTACCGATCATCAGCTTTGTCGTGGCCCAACGCATGAGTGGTGGCCGCGGGACTACCCGGCATCACGCCGCCTACGATCGCGGGCGGGAACTCCACACCGGCCATGAACGCGATCACAAAAAAGATCACGCCGAATATCAGGTTCATCACCACGCCTGCACTCACCACGCACGCACGCGCCCAGATCGGTTTCTTGTTAAACGACCGCTCGTCTTCGCACGTCCCTGCTTCCGGGTTCAGGTCCTCTTGCCCCAGCATTTTTACGTACCCGCCCAGCGGTACCCAGTTCAACCGGTACTCCGTTTCACCCATCGACGCGGGGTCGTCGCCGTCTTCGAGCCGCTTCGCGTATTCGGGTTCGGTCGTCCCGCGGCGCAGGCCCAGACCCTTTCGCCACGCGAACACACTCGGGCCAAACCCAATCGCAAATTGCGTCACCTTGATCCCGACCCACTTTGCCATCAGGTGGTGACCCAACTCGTGGATAAAGATCAGGAAGCTAAACCCGAAGACCAGCCCGGCAAATGCCCAGATCGAACTAAATTGACTGATGATTCCCTGCATATTTACGCCCAATGTTCCCAACCGACCCTATTTGCGGCCGGTTCATTACGTCCTATCACAGACGGTGGTTCGGTCAAGCCCCTTCAATCCGCTGCTCCACAAACGCTCTCGCCTGGCGGTCGGCCCCCATCACCGTTTCGAGTGAGTCTACAGCCCGGGGCTCGAGCCCGTCGAGCGCTTCGGCGACCAGTTCGACGATCCTGCCGAACCGGATTTTTTTCTCCAGGAACGCTGCGACGGCGGCTTCGTTGGCGGCGTTGAAGATCGCGCCCGCGGTCCCGCCTGCTCGGATAACCTTATACGCCAGCTTCAGCGACCCGAATTTATCGTGGTCGGGCTGCTCGAATACCAATGTACTTAATGTCGTCCAATCCATCGCCTCGCTGCAGCCAGTCGGCCGAGCGGGGTACGACAGAGCGTACTGGATCGGCGTCTTCATATCGGGTGGTCCGAGCTGCGCGAGCACCGAGTTATCGGCAAATTCCACGAAGCTGTGCACCATCGATTGTGGGTGGATAATCACCTCAATCTTGTCTGCCGGCAGGCCAAACAGCCAGTGTGCCTCGATGATCTCCAGCGCCTTGTTCATCATCGTCGACGAGTCGATGGTGATCTTCGGCCCCATGTCCCACGTCGGGTGATCCAGCGCTTGTTCTACCGTAGCGTTGTCCATCGTTTGTTTGTCGACCGTGCGGAACGGCCCGCCTGACGCTGTGAGCACCACGCGCTTGATCGCTTCACCCGATCGCAGCCTTGCGTAGTCGTTGAGGCATTGGAAAATCGCAGAGTGCTCGCTGTCCACCGGGATCACACGCGCCCCGCACGACCGGACCAACGGCGTGACCAACGGTCCCGCTGCCACGAGCGTTTCTTTGTTTGCCAACCCAATCGTCAGGCCTTTGCGTATCGCTGCCAGCGTGCCCGGCAGACCGGCACTGCCTACGATCGCGGCGGTCACGTCCGTGGCGTCGCTCTGCTCGACTAGCTCCAGGGACGCGTCCGGGCCCGCGTAGACCGTCACGCCCGGCAGGGCTTGACGGAGCGTCTCCGCTTGGCTTGCGTCCGCGATCGCCACCGCTTGTACCCCAAATCGCTTGGCTTGATCGATCAGCATCTGGGCCGACCTACCCGCCGCCAAACCCACGACTTTGATTTTTGACGTGTCGTCCGCTGCGATTGTGTTGAGGTGCTCGACGACCTTTAGGGTGTTGACGCCGATGCTGCCCGTCGACCCCATTACGATCAATCGCCGCGCACGCGCCGCGGGTACGCTCACACGCTTGGCGAGCATCGCCGATACCGATGCCTGCTTGCTGCTGTGGTCTGCGGCAACTCCCATTTGTTTGACGATTTCCTTTGAGTACTATCAGGTCGCGGCAACGCAAACCGTTGGTGTATTCCTACGGGGCTCTTAAAGCATAGCGTATACGCATCCGTGTACATTTTGACCGCGATATTAGAACCGGTTTCATAACTCCCCTCCCTGTCAGGGAGGGGGTAGGGGGAGGGTCGTGTGTCCATGATTTACGGGGATTTCACCCCTCACCCAACCTCTCCCCTCAAGGGGAGAGGTGTTTTGAAACAGCTTCTAGTGCTTAAGCATTTTCTGATTTCGCATACGGGTATCTCAACGAGCCACGCGCGTCAGCAAGCGGGCTTCTTCGTATTTTAAAAAGTTCTTCGCTTCCATTTTGTTAGGCGCTCTTAGGTATTAACTTATGAACCGTTTGGCTCACTGCTAGCGACTGCCTGATCTGGGGTGCTTTTTTTGGCCCCGCGAGACCTGCCGCGACCCCCACGTCGGCGTCGACGACGCGGTTTGTCCGTCGCGGGTGTTTGGACGTTGCCGTTGACTTCAACGGTCACACTCGGTGTCGTCTGTTCCTGGGCTGGTTCACCCGAATCTTGGCCGTCCGTTGCCGGTGCCGCTGGAGCCTGTTCCTCACTAGCATCAGCATCGGCTAACGGAGCGGTTTCAGTCGTTTCAGATTTCCTACCTCGGCCGCGACCCCCACGCCGGCGTCGTCGACGACGCGGCTTAGCCTCCGTGGTTTCAGAAGCGGTCTCGGTGTCCTCTTGGGGCTGGCTTTGGTCGGTGTTTTCGGCTTCTGTATTTTCCACGATCTCAATCGGTTCTCCGCACGCATTGATCGGCGTCAGAGAGTTGTCGTCGAGCGGGTGGGGCGGTTCGACCATGACCTTGTGGTCCTGTGCGTCAAAGGCAGCCAGCTCGATGTAATCCACCGACCCGCCCCCGACGCGGACCGTGACCCTCTTGCCGAGTTTTTGCTCGAGAGTGGTGAGTTGTCCCCGCTTGCGGTTGAGCAACTGGAACGCCACGTCCGGGCTGATCGTCAGTTCCACGCGGTTTACCCGGGTCTGGTGCATCGTCAGTGCCAGCCGACGCATGACGTCGAGCACCACGGATTCGGGGCTCTTGACGTGCCCCGCGCCGTTGCAGGACGGGCAGTTCATATAGATCGATGTTTTGAGCGACGGGCGCATTCGCTGGCGTGTCATCTCAAGGATGCCGAACTGGCTGATCGACGTGGTGTGCGTGCGTGCGCGGTCTCTTTTGAGGTTATCGCGGAAGCGCTGCTCGATCTGACGGCGGTGCTTGAGCGCCCGCATATCGATCAGGTCGATCACGACCACGCCGCCCAAGTCGCGTAGCCTAAGCTGACGGCAGACCTCGTCGGTGGCCTCAAGGTTGGTCTTAAATGCGGTGGTCTCCGCGTCGCGGCTCTCGCGGCTCTTGCCGCTGTTCACGTCGATTGCCACGAGTGCCTCAGCCGAGTCGAACACCAGCGATCCACCCGACGGCAGGGGCACGACCCGGGCGTTGATCGTTTCGATTTGCTGCTCGATACCAAACCGGTCAAACAGCGGTACCGGATCGTTGTATACAAAAACGGGCGACCCCGACCGGGGGCTGGCGATGGCTAAAAAGTTCTGTGCTCGACGCGCCGCTGACACGTCGTCGACGATGATTCGGTCAATGTCGCTTGTGTACACGTCGCGGATCGTGCGGATCACCAGGTCCGACTCCGTGTACAGCTCACCGATGCCCGACCTCTGGTTCTTCATGCGCTGATCGATCATCTTCCACAGGCGTTGCAGGTACGCCAAGTCGCGCTTCAGGTCGCTCTTGGTCCGCCCGATCCCAGCGGTGCGGATGATAAACCCGAACTCCTTGGGCGGGTCTAGCTCGTCGAGGATTTTGCGCATCTGACGGCGAGCGTCGTCGTCTTCCACCTTGCGGGATACCCCCAGCCGTTCCATATAAGGCAGAAGCACCAGGAAACGACCCGGTATCGACAGGTAGCTCGTGACGGTGGGGCCTTTGGTCCCCAGACCCTCTTTGAGCACCTGGACGAGGATCTCTTGGCCACGGCGCAGACAGTTCTGGATCGGAGGACGCTCACGGTGTGGCGTCTTCTGGCCGATGCGCTCCTTCTCTTCTTTATTTTGCTGCCCGAAGTACATCGGGTGCAGGTCGGTGATGTGCAGAAACCCGCTTCGCTCGAGCCCGAAGTCGATGAACGCCGCCTGGATCGCGGGTTCGACGTGCGCTACGCGGCCCTTGTAGATATTACCTACGTGCAGATCGGCGCTAGCACGGTCCTGATAGAGTTCTTCTAGTTGACCGTCCTCGACGATCGCGATCCGGCATTCTTGACCGCCGGCATAGTTGATAAGCATTTCTCGTTTTGACATAGTAATTTGTTCCCCACGCTTGACTCGATGAGCCTGGCATTGCGGTCACAAACAGCGGTTCGGGTATGACCGAACTGGCCGGGACCGTGTAGGGGCTTAAGAGAGTCAGCATTGTATTGTTTGTCTCGACGCCGCCGGTCTGCCCTTACTCCAGGCTTCGGCACGCCGCGATAATTTCATTTTCCAATCATCAATATTCAATTATTCGCCCGTCGATAGCATCGGGCACTATTTTATACAGTTCGTCCTTCAGGTAATTCGTCACCTCGCGGTCGGAGTCGAATCCAGCGACCTTTTTCGCCACACGCTTGCACTGGTCCAAGCTCACCGATCGGATGACCTTTTTCACCTCCGGGATGGCGGGTGGTGTAATGGATAGACTGTGCAGGCCCAACCCTATTAGCAGCATCACGTATTCGGGTTGGCCGGCCATCTCGCCGCACAAGCCTACGTCGATACCCTCTCGCTTGCCCGCACGCACCACGTCTCGCACAAGCTGGATCACCGCAGGGTGCGACGCAGAGTATAGGCTGGCGATGCGTTCGTTGCCTCGGTCCACCGCCACCGTGTACTGCACTAGATCATTCGTCCCGATACTAAAAAAGTCTACCTCGCGGGCAAATGTCTTCGCTTGCAACGCCGCCGACGGCACCTCCACCATGATCCCCACAGGGATGTCGTCGCTGTACGCAATCCCTTCTTCTTCTAGGTCTTCCATCACGTCGTTCAGGATCATCTTTGCCTGACGCAGCTCCATAATGTTACTGATCAGCGGGAACATAACCCGCACCGGGCCCTGCGTGCTCGCACGCAGGATCGCACGCAATTGGGTCTTAAACAACGGCAGGTTCTGCAGGCACAGCCGGATCGATCGACAGCCCAGAAACGGGTTGCGATCGGTTTGCTCGCCGGTATCGACCGCGTTGCCGATCTTGTCCGCGCCCAAGTCCAACGTGCGGATCGTCAACGGCCGACCCTCCAACGCTTGCAGCGCTTCCACGTACGCTTCGTATTGCTGCTCTTCGCTGGGTTCCGACGCTGCTGATAGGAACAAAAACTCCGTCCGGTACAGGCCGATCCCGCTGGCACCTTTCTGTATCGCGCCGGGGATCTCGCTGGGAAACTCGATATTGCCCAGTATCTTGATCTCCGTCCCGTCTTTGGTCTGGGCCGGCAGGTGTCGCACCTGCTCGAGTCGGGTCTCGAACTCTGCCATCCACCGTACCTGTTGGCGGTACTGCATCAGCCGTTCCGCGTCGGGGTCGATGATCACCACGCCCTTGTTGCCGTCGACGATCACCGTTTCACCCGTCTCCACCTGGGCAGACAAACCCTCCAGACCCACGATCGCCGGGATACCCAACGCGTGCGCCAAGATCGCTGTGTGGCTCGTGCTGCCACCCGCGTCCGTGACCAGGCCTTTGACCTTGGTCGTGTCCAGCGCCGCCGTTTGGCTCGGTGTCAGGTCGTGCGCGATGACCACCGCTTCGTGCTTCAGGTGCGACAGCCCCGCGCGCGTGTGGCCGATCAGGTGACCCAGCACACGACGCTCGAGGTCCCAGATATCGCTCACACGCTCACGGAAATACCGGTTGTCCTGTTGCAAAAACATCCTGGCGATCCGCCGCATCACGATGTAGACCGCGTATTCCGCCGTCACGTATTCCGCGAGGATGTACTGTTTGATCTGACCGATTAGCTTTTCGTCTCGCAGCATCGCCAGGTGGAATCCGAATATTTTCGCCAGATCGGTCCCCAGCTTTGCGGTAGCCTGTTCCGCGAGGCGGTCGACGTCCGCACAGCTGCGCGACACAGCCTCGTCGAGGCGCTCGTGTTCACGCTTCACACCCGCCGCCGCCACCGTGCGTCGTGGCACGGGCAGGTTCTCCGCGTCGATCACCACAGCGCGGCTGATCGCGACACCAGGCGAGACCGGTATGCCTTTCTTGATCTGCATGAGCAAAAATAGGAAGGGGCGAAGGGGCCGATGCTCAAGGGGAGCATCATCAGTCGAGTCATCGATCAGCCCGCATCCGAGACAGCGCTACACTATCTCTTGCACCAGATGTACAGAATGCGGCAGCCGTCAGATACCCGCAGCCCTGGCCAGCTTCCTGGCAATGTCTGTCTTTTCCCACGTAAATCCCGGACGACCAAAATGGCCGTGCCGAGCGGTTTTTTGGTAAATCGGACGCTGTAGCTTCAGGTGTCGGATGATGCCACGCGGGGTCAAGGGGAAGTGGTCTCTCACCAGCTTCCCGAGCTTGCGCTCACTGACCCGGCCCGTGCCCTGCGTATCGACCAGTACGCTGATCGGATCAGCCACGCCGATCGCATACGCCAATTGCACCTCGCACACGTCCGCTAATTTGCCCGCCACAATATTCTTCGCGATGTAACGCGCCATATAACTTGCTGATCGGTCCACTTTCGTCGGGTCTTTACCCGAAAACGCGCCGCCGCCGTGACATCCGCGTCCCCCGTAGGTATCCACGATGATCTTACGACCCGTCAGACCCGTGTCTCCGTGCGGTCCGCCGATCTCGAATTGACCCGTCGGATTCACATGAATCTTCACACGCTTCGGATCGTAAAGACGCTTGGGCATGCAAGGCTCGATGATATGTTTAATCACCTGCTTCTTGAGCTTCGCCTGTTGCGTTCGCCCGTTCCACGCCGCCGTGTGCTGCGTCGATATGACCACCGTGTGGATGCGGCTGGGCTTGTTCCCGTCGTATTCCACAGTGACCTGGCTCTTCGCGTCAGGACGCAAGCCTTTAATAATGTTCTGCTCACGGACCATGGCGTGACGCTCTACGAGTCGGTGCGACAGATAGATCGGTAGCGGCATATACACCGACGTCTCCCTGCACGCGAAACCGAACATCAAGCCCTGGTCGCCCGCGCCGTTTGTGTCCACGCCCATCGCGATGTCATCCGATTGGCTGTGCAGCACACGGATCACGGCGCAGCTCTCAGCGTCGAACTTCATCGCCGGGTCCGTGTAACCGATATCGCGGAGCGTTTGGCGTACCGTTTCTTCTATCTTGTCCAGTGCCTTGATCGCTTTGTCGTTGTGCACGGTCACCTCACCAGCCACCACGACCAAGCCGGTGGTGCACAGTGTCTCACATGCGCAGCGTACCTTGGGGTCTACCTTGATCAAGCTATCGAGCACCGCGTCGGACACCTGGTCCGACACCTTGTCCGGGTGGCCCATCGAGACCGACTCGCTTGTGAATAGATGACGACCGTTGCTGTAGTTAGCAGGCATATCCTGTAATCCCTCTAATAGTTTTTGCGTAGTGAATGGATGATGAGAAACATCTTTTGTACCGCGCCCCGTCCGCCTCGGCAAGATACGCACCGCACTCGCCCACCTCTTATTTAGCCCCGGGTGCATACACCCGGGGCCAATTCAGCCCGCTCTCAAACCCAAAAAAACCTTTCATTTTGACCACAAACGCTCTACAATAACACCGGTGAAGCCCCTCCCCAGCCACACCGGGACCAATCAGTGATGAATCGTCAAATTTAACCAACACCCACACCCCGGCGCCCACGCCGCGATATCAATG
>JAJRXX010000026.1 GCA_024276075.1 Planctomycetota bacterium | reverse complement strand
GATCACATCGACCACATCTGTCAGTTAGCTGGGAACGTTCGTCACGCGGTGATTGGCAGCGACCTGGACGGCGGTTTTGGCGCCACGCGGTGCCCGTGTGACCTGGACACGATTTCGGATTTGAACAAGCTGGGGCCGATACTCACCACGCGGGGCTACAGCGAGGAGGATGTTGCGGCGGTAATGCACGGCAATTGGCTTCGGTTCTTGCGTCGTGCGCTGCCCCCGGGCAACCCGACGCGGGTCGCGCAAGGCGTCAGTGCCCGTGCCAACGCTCGTGTCTAGCCGTTGTCGTTCAGATCGCCCACGCCCAGGCAATCGGTTGGGATTTCAAAGAACCCGCTTTCGATCCGTGCGCCGAGTTTGACTTCCAGCGTCGGTGCACGGCAATCGCCTTTCCACCTGCCCTTGGGTCCGATGACGACCGGCCCGCCACTGACCACGTTGCCGCTCAATGCGCCGAGGACTTCAATACCGCCGTGCGCCTCGATTTTTCCTGCCATCACACGCCCACGCGATTTGATAATGACGCGGCCACAGGTCTGCAGCTTTTGCGTGGTCTTGAGGCCTTTGACGATGACGTCCTGCACAATGACCGGTTTGTGGCAGTGCGGGCAGGACGTAGACATCGCGCGGCTGCTAACGTTAAACCGTTGGCGGCAATGGTAGCACTGGACCGTCTTTTGGGCGGTTTGGCGGGCCATTCTAAATATCAACCGTTGGCCTGAGAATCGTCAGGCTGTGGGATAATGCGCGGTTGGCATGGGTTGAGTTATTTGCGAGTGGTGTCGGCGGCCGGCTTGGACTGCTGCTGGGGGATCGTTTTGATCTGGGGCGTCGCAGCGATCTTGGCAGCATCGGGACCGACGGCGCAGTGGCCAAAAAGAGACGCGCCCTCAGCGACGACCAGCTTCGCGGCTTTGATATCGCCTTTGAGCTGAGATTTGTTGTTGAGCTGAACGCAGTCCTGCGCGGTGACGTTGCCTTCGATCGCGCCGTCGACGGTGATCTTTGTAGCGGATACCTCTGCTTGACAAGAAGCGCCCTCTGCGATTTGCAACTCGCCCTTGGCGGTGACTTTGCCCTCAAACTTGCCGTACACCCGCGCGGTGCGGTCGAACGTCATTTCGCCCCGGATGTGCGTGTCAGCGGCGATGACCGTGACTTGGTCGGTGGGTTCTGCCATGATTAAATTCTCCTCGATGTAAAGGTTTTATGAACACGAAATAGGCAACACTGTCGCCCCTGCGGGAGGGACCTTGGGGGGGGGTAGCAGGCGGCGATATAAGGGATAAGAGTGTAAAGCACGGGAGGCGTTCTGCATAGAGCATTTTGGGTGGCGATAGCAGGGGGGTGCCGCTCGACAGCCCGTCCAGGAGGCCTAGAGGCGGGGGGGGGTAGAATTACACGTATTGTGTGAAGAACGCAGGGATGGTATTGTGATAGAATGATTAAAGCGTCGGCTTTGGCCCGCGCGTGGGACGAATGTGTCGTCCCATTGATGAGTATCGAGACGCCCGAGAAGCTCCTTTGTTTGGAAGCCGAACGTGTGCCTCACAGACACCGAGGAGTTTTGTTATGAAAGTTTATGTTGGCAACCTTAGCTTTAACACCACCCAGGAGACCCTGGAAGGCTTGTTTAGCAACTACGGAGAGGTCACCGAAGTTGCGGTGATCACAGACCGTGAAACCGGTCGTCCCCGTGGTTTCGCCTTTGTCACCATGGAGGACAACGGCGCCCGTCAAGCGATCGAGGCGTTGAACGGCACCGACCTGGAAGGCCGGAACATCACCGTCAACGAAGCGAAGCCCCGCGAGAACCGCAGCGGTGGTGGCGGCGGTGGTGGTCGTGGCGGCTACGCCGGATCACGCCGCGGCAGTTGGTAATCCCAACGACAATGCTCGCCGATCACACACTCACCGCTAGACGGGGAGTTGCGAATCGGCGACATACCCATATTCACCCCCGTGAGCTTCGGTTCTCGGGGGTGTTTTTTTGCACAGAAAGAATGGCCAATACGCCTATGCGATGACAGAATGACCGGCTGTTTTGGCTGTGAATAAGGGTACGAAATACAACTGTCGAGGACGCCGTAGTGGAAAGTCGCTTCGCATGGCTAATGGTGTTTGCGGTGGCGGGCGTGTGTGTGCTTCTTGGCCGCTACGCAATGCAGCAGGGCCGTGGCGAGCGAAGTGAAACACGTCAGGGTGCCGCGTTCAGGTGGGTGGCCAGCGGCGTACCGATCGTGACGCCCAGGCAGTCGCAGGAAGATGAATACATCTCGATAAAGGACCCGACGGTGGTGTGGTACCAGGGGCGGTGGCACCTGTTCTGTACGGTGCGGGGCAGGAAACGGTCGCACCAGATCGAGTATTTCAGCTTCGAGGACTGGTCGCGTGTCGATGAAGCCGATCGCACGATGCTCAATATCACAGAGGGGTACTACTGTGCGCCGCAGGTGTTCTATTTTCAGCCGCAGGGGAAGTGGTATCTGATCTACCAGACGGTAGCGCCGCCGGGCGATGCGCTGCGCATCGGGCCTGCGTATTCGACGACGGAGGATATCAGCGACCCGGCTTCGTGGACGGGGCCACGGATGATGTTCGACGAACACCCGACGAATATCACGGGTTGGCTGGACTTTTGGGTGATCTGCGACGACGAGACAGCGTATCTGTTCTTCACGAGCATGGACGGCAGGATGTGGCGAGCACAGACGCCGGTGGCGGACTTCCCAAACGGCTGGAGCCGACCGGAGGTGGTCCTGCTCGGTGACATCTACGAGGCGGGGCATGTCTACAAGATCAAGGGGATGCAGAAGTATCTGGCGGTGGTGGAGGCGAAGAGCTGGGGTAGGCGATACTACAAAGCCTACGTGGCGGATCGGCTAGACGGATCGTGGGCGCCGCTGGCGGCGAGCAGGACGGACCCGTTTGCCGGGCGGATCAACACCGCGTTCCCAGATCAGGCGTGGACGGACTCGGTTAGCCACGGCGAGTTGATCCGCGCTGGGCACGACCAGCGTTTGGAAATCGAGCCGACGGGGTTGCGATTCCTGTTCCAGGGCGCGAAGGGGAACGTAGGGTTCGGCACGGTGTATAGCGAGATTCCGTGGTGTCTGGGTATGTTGGAGATGACCGCGGACAGTACAGCGGTGTTTGATTGATACGGTTTGCACGGAGCAATTGGTGTGGCATACGACGAGAAGCTAGCCCAGCGGGTGCGTGAAATACTCAAACGCCGTCGCGGCGTGTCGGAGAACTGAACCACTACCGGCTTCAGCCGGTAGTGGTTCAGTTGATCTACAGCGTTGTAATGATGCATGAAGGAATTATTTGGCGCAAGGTTTGATAATCGCGGCGATGGGGATTCCGGCTAGCGTAGCGGCGACGATGTGGTCGGCGGCGTTGATTAGTGTGTAGTGAGCCGGAGCGCGCATCCAATTCCACAGCATCAGGTCGGCGAATACCGCCACGAGGATGCCTAGCATCGTGGCGACGCCCAGACGCTTGAGGAACGTGTTTGCGTGGTGAGACGATAGGCACACGATCCAGGCCATGACAAATGTGGCGATCAGGTCAAGCGCGAATCCGACGCCGAACATCGAGCCTGGCATAGGCTCGGCGCCCTGGGCTTGATAGAACATCAGTCCGATAGGGCCCTGCTTGTGCCGAGCAGTCCACTGTTCCACAGCCTCGGTATCATCGTAGTCGGCTGGGCATGCGGGGAAGTAGTAGACCCCGGTGTGCGGTAGCTGGGCCTTGAGCGCTCCCACAACAGTCTGCTCATTTGGGAGGGTGTTCAGGGTGGCTGTGTGCCAAGGCAGAACCGTCCAGGAGACGGTCCCCCAAACGAACAGAACGACAGCCCCGGCAACGGCGGCGATTAACACGCGGATCATAGGACGACCTCAATAATGTTTTGTGAGTAGACGGGTTTCTTCGCAGAAGAAGGTTATTATAACATGCTGACAGGTGCTTTTGGCACGTTTCGCTGTGGCGGCCAGCAAAACGGGGGTAATTTGCAACGTGTGGGAAAAATTTGGCCGATAGGCCCTTAAGAATACAGCCACTGGATCAGGCATGAAGGATTTGGTGGTTATCGGATTAAATCCAATACGGTTGGCGTCGCGGTCCCGTGGTGCGGCTGGTGTATGGGGATAAAAGGGTAGGAGAAGGCAATCCTGCGTTGGGTTCGTCCATGAAACAGGCAATCAGTAGCGTTGATAGCGCATCGGCAGATGCGCAGGCCGCTCGACATGGGGACACCCCCAGCAGTGATCGTGCGCTCTGTGTCGATTTGGACGGCACGCTCGTGGCGACGGACACGCTGTGGGAGTCGCTGTGCATGTTGGCCAGGTCGCAGCCGTGGGCACTGCTGTTGGCGGTGGTGTGGTTGTTGCGAGGGGGCAAGGCGAACATGAAGCGTCGTATCGCTGAGCGTGTTCAGCTCAGTGCCGAGTTGCTGCCGTACCGGCAAGAAATATTGACGTATCTGGAAGAGCAGAAGCGATCGGGTCGTCGTTTGGTGTTGGCGACGGCAGCGGACGAGAGCATCGCTCAGGGGGTGGCGACGCACCTGGGGCTGTTTGATGACGTGTTGGCGAGCGACGGTCAGACGAACGTGGCGGGTGCGACAAAGCTGGCATGGATCCGGCGGTCTCTAGGATCGGCTGGCTTTGATTACATCGGTGATAGCTGGGCGGATATGCCGGTCTGGGAGGCGTCGGGGCGAGCGATCATGGTGTCGCCCGGCCCCCGTTTGACGCAGCGTGTGCGTGGTACGTGTGAAGTGGACCGGGTGTTCGACTCGGGTGGGCGGTGGTGGGTGGGTGTATTTCGTGCGCTGCGTGCGCACCAGTGGATAAAGAACCTGCTGTTGTTCTTGCCGTTCATGTTGAAGCACGACTTGAGTGAGCTATCGAAGATACCGCTAAATGTGGTGGCGTTTGTCGCATACAGCCTATGCGCATCGGGTCTGTACGTGATGAACGATCTTCTGGACCTGGAGTCGGATCGCCGTCACAGCGTGAAGTGCAACCGACCGTTCGCCAGTGGTCAGTTGAGCGTGCGTGTGGGCGTGGCGATGGTGGGCCTACTGTTGGCGGGGGCATTTGGGCTGTCATTGGTCCTGCTGCCTGCGGGGTTCGTCGCGCTGCTGGTGGCGTACATGGTGCTGACCACGGTGTACTCATTCCACTTGAAGCGCAAGCTGGTTGTGGACGTATTGGCGTTGGCGGGGTTTTACACGCTGCGGATACTGGCGGGCGGGGTGGCGGTGGATGTGGCGGTGTCGGAGTGGCTGCTGGCGTTTTCGGTGTTCTTCTTTACAAGCCTGGCTTTTGTGAAGCGGTACTGTGAACTGGCAGAGACGATCGGGAAATCACAGACGTCGCTGCACGGCCGCGGGTATCAAGCGGGTGACATCGGTTTGGTGGAGACCTTCGGCTGCATCAGTGGATACTTGTCCGTGATGATCCTGTGCCTATACGTGAGCAGTGCGACGGCTCAAAATTTATACGGAAACCCGCAGTACCTATGGCTGGTCCCGCCGATCCTGATGTACTGGATCAGCCGAGTGTGGTTCTTGGCCAAGCGAGGGGAGATGTCGTACGATCCGGTGGTGTTTGTAACGAAGGATGTGGCGAGCTTGGTATTGGTGGGTGTGGTGGGGGTGATCGTGCTTATGGCGGCGTTGTAGTGGAAGATGTGGCGGGGGCTTTCTTGAGAGTTCAGGGTCGCAAATCGGGGTATTGGGGATTCTGTTAATGGCGCAGGGCGTAGACGCAACTCTGAGTGGTTGGGGTCAATACGAGCAAGAGACCTGCAGCGTGTTCCGCCCGGAACGCCGGCGCGAGTTAGTGGAAACCGTGCAAAACGGCGATCAGCCGAACTACATCGCCCGTGGGTTGGGCCGCAGCTATGGCGACTCCGCAGTAAACGCCAACGGCGGGGTGCTGCTCCAGCAGCGGCTGAACCGTTTTACAGGGTTTGACCCGGCCCACGGCGTGCTTGAGTGCGAAGCGGGCGTGTCGCTCGAAGAGATCATCGAGGCATTTGTAAGGCGCGGGTATTTTCTGCCCGTGACACCGGGGACAAAGTTCGTGACGCTAGGTGGCGCGTTGGCAGCGGACGTGCACGGCAAAAATCATCACTGCGACGGCACCATCGGGCGCTTTGTGCAGTCCTTAGACCTGCTGACAGCCCAAGGCGAGGTGCTTACGTGCTCACCCCAGCAAAACGCGGACGTGTTCTGGGCGACGATCGGCGGTATGGGGCTAACAGGTATTATTTTGTCGGTGCGTCTGCGTCTTATGCCAATCGAGACCGCGTACATCAACGTGGACTACGGAAAAGCGAGGAACCTCGACCAGGCGCTGGAGATGTTCAGCGGCGATGACGAACGGTACCGATACTCGGTGGCGTGGATCGATTGCCTGGCGACGAACGGAGATTTGGGGCGGTCCGTCCTGATGCGGGGCAACCACGCCGACGTGAGCGACCTGCGTAGCGAATCGTTGAGCCGGCCGCTGGTGCTCAGGCCACGGCGTAAGAAGTCGATGCCAATCCATTTTCCGAATTTTGTGCTTAATCCGTATACGGTGCAGGCGTTCAACACGTTCTACTACAAGCGCGCGCCACAGGGCAGGCGTGTGGTGGATTTGGACAGCTACTTTTACCCGCTCGACGGCGTAACGCACTGGAATCGGATGTATGGCAAGCGAGGCTTTGTGCAGTACCAGGCGTTGTTTGGCCTCGACAACGCCAGGCGTGGGCTGGTGGAGGTGATCGAAGCGGTATCACAATCGCGTCAGTCGTCGTTCTTGGCGGTGCTCAAACGCACGGGACCCCAAGGCGATGGGATGCTATCGTTTCCCAAAGAGGGGTACACCTTGGCATTGGACCTGCCTAACACCGGCCAAAGACTCACGGACCTGTTGCGCCGCCTCGATGAGATCGTTCTGAAGTACGACGGGCGCCTGTATCTGGCGAAGGACGCGGCCATGACAGCCGACACGTTCGCGGCTATGTACCCTCGTCTGGCGGAGTTTAAAGAAGTTAAATCGCGGATCGATCCGCAGTGCCGATTTTCATCGTCGCAGGCGAGGCGCGTGGGGATCGTGGATATCTGATGAAGAACAGCATCGTCATCGTGGGCGCGACGTCGGGCATTGGTAGTGCATTGGCACGCGTGTTCGCGTCGCGCGGGGTCGGGTTGATCCTAGCGGGCCGGGACGAGGCAGCGCTGCAAAGCCTCTCGCAAGACCTGCTCGTGCGCTACGAAAGCCAGTCGTGTGTGGAACGGTTCGATGCGCTGGCGTTTGATCGGCACGAGGCGTTTTTCGAGGCATGCGTAAAGCGTGCCGAGGGTGAACTAGCTGGCGTGATCCTGTGCCATGGTGCCATGACCGATCAGGTCGAGGCACAGGAGGACTTCGAGAAGACCCGACTCATGATCGACGTGAACTACACGTCCGCGGTGTCGGTGCTGAACCTGGCGTCGAACTATTTTGAGCAGAAACGCTCGGGTTGGCTGTGCGCGGTCTCGTCCGTTGCGGGTGATCGGGGCAGGGGCAGCAACTACATCTACGGCTCCGCGAAGGCGGGCCTGAATGCCTACCTCCAGGGCCTGCGAAATCGGTTAGCCAAAGCGGGCGTTCCTGTGTTGACGGTCAAGCCCGGGTTCGTCGACACCGCCATGACGTGGGGGCTGGTGAAAGCAGACTCACCCGTGATGGCCAGCCCAGACCAAGTGGCCAGGGATATAGCCAAGGCGATCGAGAAAAAGAAGGACGTGATATACACGCTCTGGTTCTGGCGCTGGATCATGCTGATCATCAAGTCGATCCCCGAGATGATCTTCAAGCGGCTGAGCCTGTAACGGTAACGCGGTAGCCTCGGCCACAATGAGTGCCGTACGCCCTCTCAGATCGTCATGCCGGTGATGGTGGCCTCGAAAACGAGTGCCCCGCGCACGACGCCCTGACTCTCGCACGTCGTTCGTCGGCGACGCAGCACGCGCACCTTGCTCATCATGATCAGCCGATCGCCCGGCTCGACTTGGCCTCGGAACTTCACGGCGTCGGCACCGACAAACCCGACGAACTGGTCCCTACCTTTGTCGGGCAGGTGGTGCATTGTCAGGAAGCTGGCTAACTGAGCCGCGGCCTCGATCATCAAGACGCCCGGGAACAACGGCCGACCGGGGATGTGACCCGGCACCCAGAACTCGTCGGCACGCACGTCCTTGTACGCCACGGCTTCCATGAAGTCGTCTTTGGCGTAGATGATGCCATCGAGCATGCGCATCGCACCCCGTTGGGGGTTGATCCGCTCGATACTTTGCGCGTCGTACTGGACGGCGTCCAGGTTAATGGCGGAAAGATCGAAGATTAGGGGCGGGACCATGGATGGAACTGCCTCAATTATTTTACGGATCGTGTATGCGCGGCTGCTTTAACAGGAAAGCAGGTTGACGGGGCAATCCGTACACCCCGTTTGGGTCGACGACGTGGGCTATGAAGCGACGGGGGTGTCGCGGCCTTCGAGGACCTTTACCCGCAGTGTTTGTGCGCCGTTTTTGACGTCCTGCATCAGTTTGCGTACGCGTGTACCAGCGGCTTTGTTCCCGCCTGCGGCCTTGCGAACGTCGTCTTCCATCGAGTCGATCAGCGTCTTGAGCTGTTCATAGGTTTCCAGCATGAGGTATCGCTCCTACCTTGAAACGGTGTTCTTTAAATCGAAGGGTCATTTCTCCGAGCCGAATAGCGTAGCTTTGATGGATCGTCGAGGCAAAAGCGCCATCCCGGCACGCCCAAGGCTTCGTCTATACCTCATAGACACGGGTGGCTACTTGATTAGTGGCAACATCTGTTTGAATCGGTTCGTTCCTGCTTCGTGTACCCACTCCAGCAGCGCCGACTCCACGGTGGTGGGGATCACACCCGCTTGGGTCAGACGCGAAACCGCGGCTTGCTGATCGGTAAGTCGTCGTGAACCGATCGCGTCCAGGGCCATTGCTGTCACGTATCCTGCGTCGATCAGGTCCAGGCAGGTCTGCAGAACGCACACGTGTGCCTCGACCCCGCACACAAGCACACAGCGTGCTTGGCAGCGGACCAACGCCTCACGCACCGGCTTGATACAGGCGGAGAATTTGAGCTTGTCGCACCGACACACAGCGTCGGCCAGCCGACTCGCAATCCCGGGCACTGTCTGCCCCAGACCCTTGGGGTAGTGTTGCGCTGCCAACACCGGCAGCCCCAGGACAGCCGTGCCGTCGAGCAGCCGACTAACCTGTTGCTCCAACGGCTGAGCGTTGTGCATGTGCGGCAGCAGCTTTTCCTGCATGTCTACGACCAGCACAGCAGTCCGACCGGGATAAAGACGTGGGGCGGGCATAGTGGGACATGGTAGCGGAAGGCGTCCGTCTAGGTTGGTCGCCGCAGTGGGGATGCCACCGGGCGAGATAGTTTGTGCGTTACTGCGAGGCTACAGCTTTGACCAGTGCGTCTACGAGACCGGGGATATTCGACGTGGCCGCCTCGAGGGTCGGCGTCAAGCCCAAGCCACGCAGTGCATCGCTGGTAATCGGCCCAATCGAAGCGATCTTGACACGATCAAGCAACGCCCGCTCATCGCCTAGCATCGTGGCCATGTTCTGCGCGGTGGACGAACTGGTAAACGTTACCCAATCGATCTCGCTCTTACGCAGCGCGTCGAGCACGTCATCGGGCAGCTCATTAGCACGCTTGGTCTGATACACCGTTAGCTCGGTCACGTCCGCGTCGGCCTGCGATAGCAGCTTTGGTAATGCGGGACGCGCGATGTCCGCCCGTAGCAGCAGGCACCGCTTGCCCGTGACGCTGTGCTGATCGATCAACTGCTGCGCCAGCGACTCAGCGACGAATCGTTCAGGCATCAGGTCGGCCACCACGCCTAATTGTGTGCGTAGCGCAGTACCCGTCACATCGCCGATCACGGCTACCTTGACCGTTGCTAGGTGTCGAGCATCGAGGCGCAGGTATTCGAGCCGTTGCGCCAGCGCCGCCACGCCGTTGACGCTTGTGAGCACCAGCCAATCGTATTGATCGATATGCCCAATAGCGTCGTCCACAGGCGACCAATCATCGGGTTCGACCAGCTCGATCGTGGGTGCTTCGAGTGTTAAAGCCCCTAGCTCGTCGAGTCGCCCCCGCAGCTCAGACGCCTGCTGACGTGTGCGCGTGATCACAACCCGTTGGCCGAACAAGGGCCGACGTGTGAAGTAATCCAACCCGGTCTCGTCGATCCCCGCGACGGACCCGACGACGATAATCGCCGGTGCACCCAGCCCTGTAGCCGTCACGTCGCCCGACACAGCCGCGAGCGTGGACCGCACGCTGCGCTGCTTGGGCAGTGTGCCCCACTGGATCACCGCCACCGGCGTGGAGCCCGTCAAGCCGAAGCGCTCCAACTCGTCCGCGATCACACCCAGTCGCCCGACGCCCATGTAAAAACACGCGGTCCCGCCGGACCGGATCAGCCCCGCCAGGGCACGGTAGTCGATCGAGGATTGCCCTTTCGTCGGGTCCTCGTGCCCGGTAACAAACGTCACGGTGCTCGCGTGGTTGCGGTGGGTCACGGGTACGCCCGCCGCCGCTGGCGCTGCGATCCCCGCTGTGACGCCTGGCACAATCTCACACCGCAACCCGTGCTGCGCCAGATAGGTGGCCTCCTCCGCTCCGCGTCCGAATAAATAGGGGTCGCCGCCCTTGAGACGGACGACGATGCTGTGTCCGCGAGCTTTGTCGACTAACAATTGATTGAGTTGGTCTTGCGGCAAAGCGTGCTGTTGCGATCGTTTACCGACATAGATACGTTCCGCGCCCGGCGGTGCTTCGTCCAGTAACACGGGATTTGCCAAAGCGTCGTAGACGACGACGTCGGCACGGCGCAGCAGGCTTAGCCCACGCGCGGTGATCAGACCCGGATCGCCAGGCCCCGCGCCCACCAGATAAACCACCGCGTCACTTTGATTAGCTGTGAATGTCAAGATGAGTAAACCTTAGCGATTATCCGGCCGATGTTTCTAATGTCAGCAAGGCAACGTACTAAAGGGAGCAAAATCATGTCCCACGCCTCTCTAAAACTTGTCGCAACCGACCCGGTTGATCGTGACGTGCTCCCGTTTGAGCGACGATCCGCTCGGCGTCGCAATCTCCGGGGCCGAGTCACTTCCGTGCAGAAGTACGGCGACTCCGCTTCACCCATCAACAAGATAGACTCTCTTGAGCTGCTGGACATCTCCGACACCGGCTTGGGCGCGCTGGCGGGGCAGCAGATCGAACTGGGCAGCTCAATCTCGGTCATGTTTCCCGCCCACGGGCCCGAGCAGGGGTTCGACCGGTTCGGATACGTCGTCCGGTGCGATCGCCGTGACAAGGGCTACCTGATCGGCGTGCGGTTTGCCATGAAAGCCGCTGCGTAATTGTGTTCCTGAACACCTATTCTTGGTATAGAAAGTCGAAGAAATCACCACGCAATAATTATTGAAACGATCGGAGTATGTGTTTAATCGCAAGTCCCTTCGTATCGATTATTCGTTTAAACTAACGTGGGGTTCTGACCCATTGTGTTTCTGGTCGTGTGAGGAATGATGCGTAAAGGGGTATTTTTCGAAGCGCGTACAAAGGGATGCGTAGAAGTGAGGTTGCCGGAATTTGTCCGCGTCCAAATTTTAGCCACGCCAAAACAACGCTTACGCCGACGAGTATTAACCCCGCGCTGCTGATTCCTGTGGGCAGCCATTCGACGCCAGCAATCATGGCGGTGATACAGATCGATACAAGTAGCCCTTGGATCATTACTAATAAGGATAGGGGGGGGACGCACAACTCGCCCGCCAGGGCTAAGCAGTCGAGCCGACCTCCTTTTAGTGCGGCTGCCAACAGACGAGGCCCTTGATTTTTGATTGTGTGCAAGTGGCCGTACTCCCAACGTCTCCGTTGTGTCATCGAAGCAGATGTAGAACGGGTGCCGCCGCCAGCAATGCGTGCTTGGGAAGTGAAGGTAGGTGGGGCGCCCGCGATGGTTAACTCGATTCCCAGCTGCATGTCTTCGACAATGTGGGTGTTGTCGATAGGCACTTTTGCAAATAATTTCCATGGGATCGCCATGCCCGAGCCAGTCAACAGACACGGAAGTCCCATACGTCGAAGCCCCTCCGGTCGTACGCCGTTTTTGACCAGTATAGCTAGATAATTAATTGATCCCGCCGCATTGGCGCCGCCGGGGTCCACGGGCAAGTACCATCCCTGCGTCGGTCGTCCAGATACATTTGCTGTGTGCGTCAGGATATCGAGCGATCCCGGCTCGAACACACAGTCGGCATCTACAAAGACCACAATCTCCGGTGGATCGGCGGCGAGGTATTTGATTGCGTAAGCCAGCGCGTATCCTTTGCCGACGTGTAAAGGGTCGTTACGCTCGATGACTTCGACGTCATGCTGACGTGCAATCGCAGCGGTTTCGTCTGAGCAATTATCAGCAACAATCACGATGCGGTCGCCCGGCTGCGTCTGGTCGAGCAGTGAATACAAGGTATGTTCGATCCCAGATGCTTCATCACGCGCGGGTACGATCACAGTAATACGGGGACGGCGATGAGATCCGATTGCTGTGCGTCGCCGCTGCGGCAGCATCGCAGCAACGACTGCTGCTGAGAGTACTATGGCAGGTATCAGTGAGAGTATCGCACAGACGAGGAGTATTACATAGAGGGCACCGTTCATGCGACCGCCCTTCGTGCACCAGATCGAGCTACCTCATGGAAGAGGTCTGTCAGGTGTCTGGCTGTTTGTTCGATGTCGTGCAGTTGGGCGACACGTGTGGCACCTTGCTGTCCCATGTCACGAAGCGTTTTGGGCGACAGAGTTAGTGCCTGAGACATCGCCTGCACCAGAGCGTCTACGGAACTAGGTGATACCAACCATCCGTTTACACCCGGTTCCACGAGTTCCGGGATACCCGCGACCCAGGTGCTGATCACTGGTCGTCCAAGTGCAAAGGCTTCCATGATCACCACTGGCAGCCCTTCGGCAAAGCTGGGCAACACGAGTGCGCGGGAGTGTAATAGATGATCTCGAACTTTCTTTTCGGGAAGTGGTCCCGTGAGGTGGACGAATTTGCTTAGACCGAGTTGTTCGATCTGTCGTTCTATGGCGTGTTTTAAAGGGCCGTCGCCGACGATCGTTAGCTGAAAGTCCACCCCTTGCTGCGCCAGTTTCGCTGCCGCTTCGATTAGGAGCGGTTGTCCTTTTTGCTCACAGAGGCGCCCCACACAGATGAGCCGTTTCGCTGCGGGCACGGGTTCATTTGTATGGCTCCATTCCGAGCGATCTAGTCCGCAGCGTACAACATGGATTTTCCCCCACTGCTCGTATTCGACCCATCGGCAGAGTTGACCACGGCAAAATTCACTGATCGCAATTACAAAGGCGGCTTCGCGTATCTTGCGAGGCAACGAGAGAGCGTCGGGTTTGTCGAATTCTTCGGGGCCGTGGGCGGTGAAGCTGAATGGCGGCCCACCGAGCTGTTTACATAGTAGTGCCACTGTCGCAGCGTTCGTCCCGAAGTGGACGTGTATCAGTTTTAGTTTTGTATCTCGTAGCCATTGCATCATGACGCAGGCTTCTGCGAGATAGGCCAGATGTCGCAAGATGCTGCGGTCGGATTTCCACCCCATTGCGATCGCCAGACTCAGAGCGTATGTCGCAGTAATAGGGTGTACAGCAAAAGTGCATAGCACCGTAACCAGTAATCGGGTCCATCCCATTTCCAACACGACACGTGTACGGGATCGCTCCTCAAGGTCGGCGTCGTTTACACAGGATTCTTTTGGGGCACGTATTGCGATACGGACAATGTGGGCGCCGAGCGACTCGAGCGCACGTATTTCCCTGCGAATGAATGAGTGACTGAGCTTTGGGTATTGATTGACGAGATAGGCAATGCGCAGCGGTTCACTTTCGTTGACCGGTGATTCGATCGAGGTATCGGAGTCATGAATTGTCATGTGCTTTTGTGCTAATAGAATCGACATCGACGTCATCCTCTTGCCGGGATGTTGGCGTAATAGCATGAAATGAAATTTTATTGTACAGGTAAACTATGGAAAGCCTAGGGTCTTTTGTGGTATTTCCAAATCTTTTCTAGCAAGTGGTTTTATCGCGGACCGGAAATGCGAAGCGACAATTCCAAATAGGTATTTCGGCTTAGTGCGAGACTGGTTTCATCGAGTTGTTATGCAATAATGATTTGATTACTAACGGGTTGTCATACGCATTGCGTATAGTTCTAGCGCGTTGTAAAGGATGTAAGTTATTGTCTGTTTTGCCTTCGCGTTCGCAGATGTCGCGCAAGTATTAATCTTGATTGGTATCAGATTGGAGATTGCGTCGACGGCAGGCGTCTTGGTGGATATTTAGGTGCCGGTTTCTGTATGGAGGTTTTCAGCAACGGATGTGCACGATTGTTCTGGTATTGCAGGGGATCAATGCGGCTATTATTTTATGCTGATTAGTGAAACCTACGGCTTTGTTTTTCTGTCGATGCCCAAGTGTGCATCCGTTGCAATCGAAACGATGCTGGCGCCTTATAGCAGCATCTCGTTGCTTGAGACGTCGGCCTTTCGGCATACGAATTTTCGAGAGTATCAGAGGTATTTTAAGCCTTACTTAAAGGAGAAAAGCAGCAGGAGCCGCTTTGAAACAGTATGTCTGATGCGGGAGCCTGTGTCGTGGCTTGATAGTTGGTATCGATTCCGTGCGCGAGACGAATTGAAGAACCTGGAACACCCCAATCACCAGAACAGCACAGCCGGTGTCAGCTTTACCGAGTTTATAGAGGCCTATATGTCCGAAGACCCACCCGCGTACGCGAGGCTCGGATCGCAAATCGACTTTGTAACGGATGAAACCGGCCAAATCGGCGTTGATACGATTTTTCGGTACGAAATGATTGATCAGTTTGTGTTGTATATGGGCGGCAAGATCGGTGAACGTTTGGTGCTGCGAGCCACAAACATTTCGCCGAGCGGGCGACACGATTCGGGCTATTTAAAAAAAGCCGTGGCACTAACAAGATACGTACGGAATCGAATTGGTTGGCGGCATCCCATAAGGAGTAAATATACCGCAGAGTTGCCGGGCGACCTACGGCGATCCCTTTGCGAATATTTGGCTGAAGAATTTGAGCTGTACGAAAGGGTGAAACGAGATCGAGGATAGGCGGCACCTCTTATTTTAGAGCAACATGTACTATTTCTCGCCAATGCAAACAAGGTGTTGCAGGTGTTTCGCACTGGCGGACAAGCAGCCAGTGGCGCCCGACATGTAAATAGACATGGCGAGTATTGATACAAAATGCTTTAATGTAGTTATGGGGAGATTTTCGGGTTAGGCATAAGAGGCGAATACCCTGTGTATCGGTTCGTGTTTGCCCGTAGCGGATGGTGGTTTAGAATACCCTCCCATGACCACCACCGACACCCACACCGAGCAAGCGTACATCATCGAACGACCCGAAGGCCCCGAGCCCGGCACGACCGATCAGGTCGACGTGCAGACCGAGGAGATGCTCGTCAACATGGGCCCGCAGCACCCGTCGACGCACGGCGTGCTACGCGTCGTCCTACGCACCGATGGGGAGATGGTCCTCGAAGCGGTGCCTCACATCGGGTACCTGCACCGCTGCGCTGAGAAGATCGGCGAGAACGTTGCCTACTATCAGTACATCCCTTATACGGACCGGATGGACTACCTCGCGGGCATGAACGAGAACTGGACGTTTTGCCTCGCTGCCGAGCGGCTAGGTGGTATTGAGTTGCCGCGTCGGGCGGAGTTTATCCGGATCATTATTTGTGAATTGAACCGGATCGCGTCGCACCTGGTGTCGTTCGGGACGTATGGCTTGGACATCGGCGCGTTTACGCCGTTCCTATACGCCTTCCGTGAGCGAGAGTACATCCTCGACCTGTTCGAAATGGTGTGCGGTGCGAGGCTCACGTATTCGTACCTGACCATCGGTGGTACCACGCACGATCTGCCCGACGGGTACCTGGATAAGGTGACGGAGTTCCTCGATTACTTCGAGCCAAAGATTGCAGAATACAACGACCTGCTGACCTACAACCAGATATTTATCAAGCGCACCGCCAACGTGGGCGTGATCCCGAAGGAGATGGCGATACGCTACGCGCTGACGGGCCCGGTGATCCGAGGCAGCGGCATTCCGTACGACCTGCGGCGAGACAACCCGTACAGCTTGTACCCGGAGCTGGACTTCGACGTGATCGTGGGTGACGGTGAGGTGGGCGAGCTTGGCGATTGTTGGGACCGATACATGGTGCGTATGAAGGAGATGGTCGAGAGCTGCAAGATCATCAAGCAGTGCATCGAGATGATCCCGCCTGCCGGCGACGGCGAGGGATCGTACCGTGTGAAGCTGCCGCGGAACTTTAAGCCCGATGTCGGCGAGGTGTATGTAGAGACGGAAAACCCGCGTGGCGTGTTGGGCTTTTACCTCGAGTCGCAGGGCGGTCCGATGCCATACCGGTGCAAGGCTCGTGCGGCGACGTTCTGCAACCTATCAGTGCTCAACGAGATGTGCCGCGACGTCTTGTTGGCCGACGTGCCTGCGATTGTCGGGTCGATCGACGTGGTCATGGGCCAAGTCGACCGGTAGCCGGGCGACGAGTTAAGTCTACGAAATCTTGGCGATATGGTTGTGGCGCGGGGCGTCATCGCTGGCGACGCAGAGCAATCAGACTCAAGAAGCTTACGAGCATCGCGGTCGTCGGCTCGGGCACGATAGAGATGGTCCCCGTGGTCAGCAGTGATGAGTTGTCAAAAGATAGGCCATGGCCGAGGGTGGGGAAGATCACATCCGTAAAGTTACCCGTGAGCGACGCAAAGTCCAGCACGTCAAAGGTGTAACCATACCGGGGCCTGAACCCGTCGAGCAGGCGCACGTCCAGGGTTCCGTTGAGTGCGAGGTTGCCGGCGATGGTGAGGTGGTCGTAGTCGGCGCCGAGGGTGGTGCCCGCGAGCTCGATGGTTAGGCCTGTGGCTGAACCGAGGACCAGGTCGCCGCCGAAGGCGACGTCTCCGGGGCTGTTTCCTGGTGAGAATGCTGCTTCGAAGAAGATGGTCCCGCTGCCTGGGAATGATCCGCCGCCGCTGACGTCTCCGAAGAAGATGGCTGTGGAGCCTGCGCTGACGCGGAAGTCGCCGTTGTTGACCACGTCACCCTGAAAGGTGGCGTTGCTTGCCCCGGTAACGACGACGGCTCCGGTGCTGGTGTTGGTGATATCGCCGAACACATCGGTGTTTCCGAAGCTCAGTCCGACCGAGCCGCTGTTGGTCAGGCCCCCGTTGAATCGGAGGATGGCGTCGCGGGCTGTGATCGAACCCGATGCGGTGTTGGTGACCGCGGCGCCTGCGGAGAAGGTGGCGTTGATCAGGTTGATCTGGTTGGTGTTGGTCAGGTCCCCGCTGAACTGCACGGTGGCGTTGGTGGCGTTGATGGCGCCGGCGTTGGTGTTGGCGGTGCCGAGGAAAGAGATAATTTCGCCGTTCACCGCGTTGACTTGGCCAGTTGCGGTGTTGTTTAGGGTGGCGCTGACCCGCCCGGTGCCCGCGATAAATGCGTTGTTCACGACGGTGGAGCC
Source organism: Planctomycetota bacterium (assembly GCA_024276075.1). GTDB lineage: Bacteria > Planctomycetota > Phycisphaerae > Phycisphaerales > Phycisphaeraceae > JAJRXX01. The sequence goes on along the minus strand of JAJRXX010000026.1, from coordinate 15,761 downwards.
GTCGAGTAATGCCGCGATCGCACCGAGTTGTATTTGTCCGTTGTTGGTTGTGTTGGCAGCGGAGAACGACCCGCCGGTGAGGTGGATCAGGCCGTTGGCGTCGACGGTGGTGTTGTTGGTGATGGCCAAGTGCTTGCCCGGGGTCAGGTAGAGCGCTGTGGTGACGGTCAGGTCGTTGCTGGTGATCTCGAGGGTTCCGGCTTGAAAGTCGATCAGGTCGAACCCGAGCCCCGAGTCCGCGGAGATTTTGCCGCCGTTGAGCGTGATGGGCGCACCGAGCAGTGCCGTGCCGTCGACGCGCAATGTTTTGCCTGCTGACAACGTGCCGATGCCCATTGCAGCGACGTTGGCGGGTGTGAATAGCTTGTCCTGTGTGAGGTGTATCGTCCCTGCCACGAAGTTGATCGAGGCGGTGGTGTCAAATGTGATGTCTGATGCGACGAGTGCACCTCCGATCATGTTCACGGTGCCGGTGTTCCAGACTTTGAGTGTGTTGGCGACCGAGACGAGCGCCCCGGTGCCGACGTTGAGCGTACCGGCGCCCCCGGCCGCAATCGTTGAGCCACCGACGTAGAGATTGTTGTTGGACCATCTGGACCCGAGGCCTGAGACGGTGGCGGTGCCTGTGGAGCCGCTGCTGAATCCGATGAAGCCGAGGGGATTGCTGACGGCCCCGCCGTTGGTGATGTTGAGCGTGCCGTTGCCGGAGTTGCCGACCGTGAGGCTGCCGTTGTTGTTCCATGTGGAGTTGGCGCCGTTGACGGAGACGGTGCCTGTGGAGCTGCTGCTGAATCCGATGAAGCCGTCGGTGTTGGTGACGACCCCGTCGTTGGCGATGTTGAGCGTGCCGTTGCCGGCGTTGCCGACAGTGAGGTTACCACTGTTGTTCCATGTGGAGTTTGCGCCGTTGACGTTGGCGGTGCCTGTGGAGCCGCTGCTGAATCCGATGAAGCCGGAGATATTGGTGACGGCGGCGCCGTTGGTGATGTTGAGCGTGCCGTCGCCGACAGAGCCGACGCGAAGATTCAAGGTGTTGGTCCATTTTGAATTGGCACCTGAGACGGTGGCGGTGGCGGTGGAACTGGTGAAATTAGCGATCACGCCGAAGTCATTGCTGACAGCCCCGCCAGCTTGGATGTTGAGTGTGCCGTTGCCGGCGTTACCGACCGTGAGGCTGCTGCTGTTGGTCCATGTGGAGTTTGCGCCATTGACGGTTGCGGTGCCCGTGGAGCCGCTGCTGAATCCGATGAAGCCGGAGATATTGGTGACGGCGGCGCCGTTGGTGATGTTGAGCGTGCCGTCGCCGATGTTGCCGACAAAGAGGGTGCCGTTGTTGGTCCATGTGGAGTTGGGGCCTGTGACGTTGGCGGAGCTGGTGGAGGCGCTGCCGAATCCGATGAAGCCGTTGGTATTGCTTACGGCCCCGCTGGCTTCAATGTTGAGCGTGCCGTTGCCGGAACTGCCAACATTGAGCGTGGAGGAATTATTCCAGGTTGAATTGGCGCCTGTGACGGTGGCGGTGCCGGTGGAGGTGCTGCCGAATCCGATGAAGCCGTCGGTATTGCTTACGGCCCCGCCGGCTTCAATGTTGAGTGTGCCGGATCCATCTTCGCCGACAAAGAGGGCGCTGCTGTTGGTCCATGTGGAGTTGGCGCCTGTGATGGTGGCGGTGCCGGTGGAGCTGGTGGAGTTTGCGATCACGCCGAAGGCGCTGCTTACGGCCCCGCCGACTTCAATGTTGAGCGTGCCGTTGCCGGAACTGCCAACATTGAGCGTGGAGGAATTATTCCAGGTTGAATTGGCGCCTGTGACGGTGGCGGTGCCGGTGGAGTTGGTGGTGTTTGCGATCACGCCGAGGGCATTACTGACGGCCCCGCCGGCTTGGATGTTGAGTGTGCCGTCGCCGAAATTCCCGACATTGAGCGTGCTGGAATTGGTCCAAGTGGAGTTGGCGCCGTTGACGGTTGCGATGCCGGTGGAGTTGATTCCCCCCGCGATGGTGCCTTCGGTATTGGTGACGGCCCCGCCGTTGGTGACGTTGAGTGTGCCGGTGCCGAGCCCGCCGACATTGAGCACACCGGAATTGGTCCATGCGGTACCGATGCCTGTGACGGTGGCGGTGCCTGTGGAGCCGGCGTTGAAGCCGATGGTGCCGAAGCTGTTGAGTACCTTGATTATGCTGTTGACATTGGTGTTTGTGTCGATGAGCAATTCGCCGGTGGCGTTGAAGCCGATGGAGAGGGGGTCGGCGATAGTCGTTGTCGTCGGGTCGGTCGGGTTGCCTAAGTTGTCGGTGATGTCAGTGGCGCCAGTGGAATTGGGGTCTACAACAACGTCGGCGAGTGCAAAGCTTGTCGATAGCAAGGCAAAAACGGCGAGTGCGAGTGTGAATCGTGGCATGGTGGGCTTACTCCGTGCTGGTGGCGCTGAACGATTGAATTTACGTCATCACATGATCTAGCGAGGAGGAAACGGTGCGGGTGCGGGCATGAGTGCTACACCATTGCAGTGGCTGTTTTCCCCTCGAATATCGTGCATTATTTTAGTGCTAAAAACGGCGAAAATCCAGTAAAATTTGAGGATTGCGTGGTGTCGATAAGTTGAAGACGTGCTGCGGGTGCCCTGCTTTTGCGTGCGACGGTTTTCTTAGATGGGTTGGCGTCGTCGTGCGGCGATGAGCGTGCCGACAAAGATGAGCACTGCTGCTGCGTTTGGCTCGGGGATGATGCTGTAACCCAGGTCGCGGAGGATGGCGACGTCCAAGGGCGACCACTGCCGCTGGGCTACGCCGGTGATGATGGCGGCGTTCATGACGGCGTTTAGACTGCTATCGATGTGGCTGAGGCTGGTGCCCGGTGCGAACGGGTCGGGTGTTGTCAACTCGATGGGGTTGCCACCGTTGGCGGCGCGGGCGTTGGTGCCGTCGAAGAAAACCATGCCGGTGGTCAGGTCGGAGACGGAAGCAGCGGTGTTGAACGCGATTGTGGCGGGGTCGATCAGCGGCGTGCTCGAACCGTTGACCAGGAACGAGTCGAATGTGTTGTAGATGAGAGTCGGACTGCCTGGCGGTTGGGTCGTGTTGAACCCGCTGCCGTCGGCGTTTATCCCCGTGGCAAAGTCCAGTAGGTGTGTCAGTTCGTGCAGCGCGACGGATCGCATATCGATCTGGTTGAAGCCGGGGGCGGTGGTGTCTGTGTGGATATTAAATCCAAAGTCCCAGGTGATGGTGGCGTCGGCGGTGGCGCCGTTGCGGTCGTTGCCGTTGAGTATTTTCTCAGCGGCGTTGCGGTAGCGAAAACCTTGGCTCCCGACCGCGATCTGAGAGGAGAATGTACTGGCCAACCCGACGAAGCCGCCCCCGTCTGATTGTGAGATGGCTACGTCGATGTCGAGCGTGGCGGTGTGATTGAGCAGGCCCCCGATGGCTGTGGCGGTTTGCTCGAGTGCCTGCCGCCGCGCGGCACCTAGGGTAGGGTCGTCAAACCCTGCGCCGGTGCCGGTGTCGAGGTAGTTAAAATTGAACATAACCACCGCGTTGGCTGTGGTGGTCATGGCGATAGAAACCAAGCCAGCTAAGAGCAGGGTGCTCAGTGTGGAACTAGCGAGCCTCGGTTTAATGATTGCGTATTGAAAAAGGGGGGTCGCCTTCCGCGTCATGCCAATCTCCTGCCTCGGTGGCGGTATACCCGCATCCTGCAATGGGTGAAGTATTTACGCCAAAATAGAATAACAGACAAAGCATAGTTTACCCCGAAGCGGTGGAATCGCCAAGGTTTTTCTGAGGGCTTAACTACGATTGGAAATGAATTGTTAAATTTTGAAGGGCATAATTAACGGGAAATAGTCCGCGATCAATCTATTCAACTCAACTTTGTTCCTATAAGTAAGTGGTTCGAGAAAGAAGGCATTGGGGAAAGGTACTTGAAATTAACTGCAAATCACGTACAATATTTGCAAGTTCATGTCTTTTTTGAGGAGGTTGAATAGATGAGGCAAGCATCTCGTTCTTTAGTTGTCACTATTGTGGCCCTGTTCTGGGCTACGGGTTTTTGCCAGGCTGCGTCTGTGACGTTAGTCCCGGCGCCAGCAGACCTAAGCGCTTTGCAAATCGGAGACACGATCAGCATCGACGTGGTGCTAAACGGTCTGGCGGCTGGCGACGAACTGGAGTTCCTCGGCGTTACGGTTGGTTTCGATGCACCACCGCTGGGTACAGCCACGAATTTTACGCCGGGGACTATTGTCCCCGATCCGGCAGGTTTTGTCGGTTTCGACACGCCCGGAATCGCCGACGGGTCGTTTGACGCGTTCTTCACACTTAGCGGTATCGATCGGATCACAACCAATGGCACCTTTTTCTCGTTCGACATCCAGGCTGTGTCTGTGGGCTCGGGGCAGATCGGGTTTAGCTTCGCCGATGCTCTACGCTCTGACTTTACTAGTCCCGGCGTCACCACGGGGCCGGCGCTACGGTTTACCGTTGTGCCCCTGCCGAACCAGGTGATCTCGGGTGGTGTGCTGATGGCGCTGCTGGTTGGCGGTCATCTACTTCGTCATCGTAGCCACTATCAATTGCAACACAATTAGAATCTTGCGACTGCTTCTGACGCAAAATGCTTTGTACAGCCCGCGGTGGGTGGGGAGGGCGAACTAGAATCTGTTCGCGGATATGTTTGGATTAAAGCAGCCATGGTACGAAAAGCGTTTGATTGCGCCATTGTGGCGTTCTTGATTTTAACATTTAATTCAGTGAGTCATGCTGCGCTGGTGTTGAGCCTATCTTCGCCGAACGGCTTATCGAGTCTACGTGTAGGCGATACGATCACGATAGAGGCAAGTCTTACTGGTCTTAACGCAGGAGAGGAACTCGATTCCCTTACAGCAACAACAAGCCTCGTTCCGAGCATTTTCGCAAAACCAAACCCACCAGTTGCAGGCCCGATCATCCCAAATGCTAGCGACTTCATACCGGTAATTAGCGTAGGTATAGCGGATGGCGCATTTTTCATGAGTGCAGGTCCAAATGGGATCGTCTCAAATGGGGTGTTTTACTCCTTTTCCGTGAAGGTATTGGGGCATGGATCAGGAGTTATCGTGTTGGATAGTGGATCTTTGTCTGCGGAGTTTGTCGGGCAAGCCGCGCCTGTTTTTCCGACTGCCGCTGGAGGCCTAGCCTATAATGTTGTCCCTGAGCCAACGACAGCGGTGATTATGTCTTGTTTTGCGGTGACAGCGTTTGTTTTCCCCCGTCGCCGTGGATGCTTGCATTAGAGCGTTTTCTGATTTCGCATGCGGGATTCTCGGCGAGCCGCGCGCGTCAGCAAGCGGTTTTTGAGCTCTAATACGCATCCCGATTAATTCGCGGTCGGCATCCATGAGGTGTTGCAGATGGAGTGGAGGTCGGCTTCGGCCAGGGCGTTCCAGGCATCTCGACTGGCGTCGAACAGGTCGTCGTAGTCTTCGAATACGCGGTTGGCTAGAGCAACTGGCGTAATTATTCTCCATCTCCCCAAGAAGAAGGCAGGTCAATGACCTGCCCTACTCCAGAACTGACATGGCGATTATTTATGCAAGGTGCTCTAGCCTCCTTGCCAAAAGCCCAATCCGCCCAACTATCCTTAGTCAGGCTACCGACCCATCCTACCAAATCGACCGCGAATTAATCGGGATGCGTATAATTGGTAGGAATTGCATCCACACAGTCGTGACGCGCTAAGACAAGACCAACCGGATGGTCCGCACAACGGGTCCTACACATCTATAGCGTTTGGTTACAACAAATTGCCCGCTCCCTGACCGGCTCGTTGTGGTCGCACAAGGATTAATCAGAAAACGTATCACAACAGCAAAAAAAAACGGCTACCATTTTGACAACGATAGCCGTTTGCTTTGTTCACCTCTTAAGGACCGCTGCCCTCACGAGGGGTAATCCTAATTTTGAACGGTTAAGCGCGCATTATTCGGCGTCTACGCAAGCCCCATAAGCCCGCCACAGCCGCAAACAGCAACCCACTGGTGGGTTCGGGGGTGATGGTAATCCTTGCGATCGGGGTGAACGATCCGAACGCTGCGGTTAGGGTTTCGCCCGCTACCGGCGCCGGACCGAATCCGGTACCGAGGAACGCGTCCAGACCGGGGTTGACCGCGCCGTTGAGGTGCGACACGACCGGGAGGTCCTCGTCGACGCTTGTGCCGCCGAGAGCGGAGAAGGCTGCGCCGCCGTTGATGTCGTTGACCTCGGAACCCGCGTCCCATATCTGTGAGCCAAAGACGGTAATCGTGAGAGGCCCGGTGAAGTTGCCAGCCGCGTCGAATAGTTCATAAGCGGTGGGGTTGTCGTTGCCAATAAAAGCATCGTTTGACGGAATAACCATCGAGGCGAAGCTGAAATATCGGTAACTAACCGGGTCGGCGACTGACACGATCGAGCTGGCCGAGCCAGCAAATGCACTACCCACAGGCCCGAACGGCGACCCCGGCGCGATCACGCCATCGACACCTCCGTTAGCGGCGAATGACGTCGACAGCGGCCCGGTATCCCCCCCCTCGGCTAGTGGGATGATGTTTGCGTTTACAGCCGTCGCGGTCTGTCCCACCGTGAACGTATCGAACGTTCCGTCGTGGATTCCAAACCAAAGAGGCGTAAGAAACAGGCCCCCTGATGGGGCTAGGTTCTCGACTGTGATCTGCACCTCCGCCGCCTGGGCGTGTGGCACGGGCATGATCCCCAGCGTTATCGCTACGGCCACTGCCGCACCTACGGGCAGCCATGATTTGTGTTTTACATTCATTCGCTTGTCTCCTTATTCGGCTTCTTAACCAAACTGAATCATTAGCACGCCATCAACACAACGGCGCCACAAAATTAAAAGACACGTTTTTCCGTCGTTGAATTATTGTTACAACTCCCTGATCGCTGTATCTGAAAAACCTTCCGGTCGGAACACGCGCCACACCGCTTCATACACCTCGCTGGCATACTTCATGGCAGGCATTTCCAGTTGCCCATCATTGATTAGCCGAGGCACGTTTAGCATTAAGCCCGTGAAGTGGCTCAGGGCCACCGCCGTCGACATCTGCCGAACCTCGTCCGCCGCTTGGGCCTGCTCGATCATTTCCATAAACAATCGCCCCTGGGCTGTCGTCACCTGCAGATGAGCCTGGGACTCGGGCTTGGGGTGCGCGGTCAACAGTACAAACGTAAAAGCAGCGGAGTCGCGATCGAAGTAGGCGTACGTCAAACGGACCCATTCGTGGATTTTCTCCCGCACCGACAGGTCGGTTGACATGAGGTGTTGCTTTTCCTCGATCATCTGCTCGACAACCTGCTCATACGCCGCCCACCGAAGCTCTTCCTTGCTGGCGTAGTGGCGATAGATGGCGCCCTCGGTGATGCCCACCTCCCGCGCGATGGCCTGGATCGTTGCCGCACCCATACCCCCTGCCGCCCCGAGCTTTACAGTGGCGTCAATCAACCTGCTTTTCGTATTGCCTCTTCGAGCTACCATGAGTTTTAAATTGTTTTCAATGCTGATTTCGTGAATAAGTAAATGGTCACTTACTTGTTAGTATATCTGTTTGTATCGTATTTGTCAAGAGGAAATGGACACGACCCGAGTGTGCTTCAGTCACAACATGCCTTTGGTCGATCGGGGTATCATGCCAATAGGAGAAATCCACAGCCAGATTATTCGATCGTGGGCGTTGATATACAACGACTTACGATTACCCTGTCGCGTTGTAAACAGACGCAATGCGTATCAAATGAGTAGAATGCGTGTCTTATGAGCAAAACCGACACAACCACTGACCTGGCCCGCTACTGTCAAGAATTAGCCGACCGTGCCCAGGCTGCGACTCGACAACTCGCCGGCACAACCGGTGAAAAACGTACTGCTGCGCTACGGAGAATTGCTGAGCACCTGCTGACCCGGTCGCAGGCCATCATCGACGCAAACGCTAAAGACCTGGCTGCGGCACGGGCGGCGGGGCTGTCGGACGCGCTGGTGGATCGGCTCACGCTCGACGAGAAACGTGTGCGTGCGATGGCCGAAACTGTGGGGCAGATCGCTGGGCAGACCGATCCTGTAGGGCAAATCATCGAGGGGCACACCCGGCCCAACGGGTTGCGCATCGAAAAGGTACGCGTGCCGATCGGCGTGGTGCTGATTATTTTTGAAAGTCGGCCAAACGTAACGTGCGACGCGGCGGCGCTGTGTATCAAGAGCGGTAACGCGGTGATCCTGCGTGGCGGAAAAGAGGCGGTGTACTCCAACGCCGCGATCGCAGCGTGCGTACGGGATGGGCTGACCGAGGCTGGCCTCGATCCGAATTGCGTGCAACTCGTCGAGACAACCGACCGGGCGGCGGTGGGACACCTGCTCAAGCTCGAAGGCAAGATCGACCTAGCCATCCCGCGTGGCGGTGAGTCGCTGATCCGGGCGGTGGTCAAACAGGCGCACATCCCAGTAATCAAACACTACACGGGCAACTGCCACGTGTACGTCGACGCGGGTGCTAATGACCAGATGGCATTGGACATTTGCATGAACGCGAAGACGCAGCGGCCGGGCGTGTGTAACGCGGCGGAGACGATCCTGTTCCACCAGGCGGCTGCTGATCGGGGTCTGCTGACGCGCGTGTGCGACGAGCTGGCGATTGCGGGTGTCCAGGTCCGCGGCGACGAGCGTACGCGCAGGCTGTTCCCGGCTGTGGCGGCGGCTACCGAAGACGACTGGCGGACAGAGTACCTCGATCTGACCATAGCAGTGGGTGTGGTCGACTCACTCGACCAGGCTGTGGATCACATTAACCGGTACGGATCGAAGCACACCGACGCGATCGTCACGAGCGATATCGGCGCTGCTCAACGGTTCGTCGGTGGCGTGGACTCGGCAAACGTCATGGTCAACTGCTCGACACGGTTCAGTGACGGTGGCCAATACGGGCTGGGGGCTGAGATCGGCATCAGCACGGACAAGCTACACGCACGAGGGCCAATGGGCGCTGCGGACCTGACCACGTACAAGTGGGTCGTGCGGGGCGATGGGCAGGTGCGGGGGTGATGCAATACAAAAACAGTGATCGCAGAAATGTTATTCCTGCCATTGATGTGTTATCTTTTTTCTTGCTGTTCCCCTCGTCTACCATAAATAAACGCCCCTACTAAAGCCGCTATGCCAGTCATACTTATACCCCCTCCAGCCCATTCCGCATGAAGTATTGCTGTCACGCATCCACCTATGATAGCGGCCATACCGATAAGAAAAGCATAATTCTGGCCGCGACGACGCTCACTACGATCGTCTTTTGCATCTTCAATCTGAGCTTGTAGCGTTCGTCTTTCTAGCTCCTGGCGATGTGAAGTCTGTTGTTCGAATTGAACGATAATTCTTTCCGCCGCTCCGGGCAGAATCTCATTAAAACGATTCAGAGTATCGGGAGAAGGCAACGGACCTTCCCATTGCTGGACTTGAAGAACCTGCCTTTGAGGTGAGTCGGATGGCGGGTTTGGCTGCGCGTTCTGTACCTGGCTCTTACTGTGCCTCTTACTGCTACGACTGCCCACGTTGATTAATCTCCGCAGCCGTTTGATCAATCGCGGCCTGCATATCCTGGCCCAGCTTAACCCAATCAGAGCGAAGGGCCTTATGTGTGCTTTTTTCTACAATAACATTCTGACCAATCACTTTTGATGGTCGGGGCGGAGAAATTTCCAATACTTTTCCAGCACCCCGTACACATTCTGCAATCTTTTTAACCATAGCAAATGCTTTCGTTACCCACTTAATCATACCGGATTGATCGGTGTTTTCCATCTATCGTGTAAGTAACGGTCATTATCGGTCCTTCACAATAGAACAATTTTGACCGACCGATAGCCCCTACACCTTACCAAAGGTCTGTTTTAGTAATTTGCTTGCCAACTCATCTCAAGCAATCTGTCCGATCTCCTCATCTTCTTCGCATATAAGCTGTCATAATCTAGGCTTATTTACATGCTTGACGGTTCCCCGAATAACTCCGACATCCGTCTAATCGTGTTCGACTTGGGCGGGGTGATGATCCGCATCTGCGACGACTGGCGACACGCGCTGGCATGTGCGGGTATCGACCCGTTGCCTGATGCTCAAACGTTTAATGAAGACACGGTCCCCCACGACGTGTACCTGCGGTTTGAAATGGGCAAAATTAGCGAGGGCGAGTTCGCGGCGCAGGTCGCTGCACACACGGCTCTGACTGCTGCGGATACGCTGGCGGTGGTCGATGCTTGGTTAATCGAGCCGAACCCGGGGTTTCACGAGCTGCTGGATCGGCTCGAGGGCGTGCCGGTGCAGACGGCTTGTCTATCGAACACAAACCGTCGGCACTGGCAGACGATGACGACACCCGGGCCCCGCCAACTGCCGCTGGACCGGCTACATCACCGGTTCGGCAGCCCGTTCATAGGCCAACGCAAGCCCGATCCGGCTGTCTATGAACACGTGCAGCAGCAGGTGGGCGTCGCGGGGTCGGCGATCCTGTTTTTCGACGATCACGGGGCGAACCTCGCTGCGGCTGCTCAGCAGGGCTGGCACACGCACCGGGTCGATCCGAATGCCAATCCCGCGGGTCAGGTCACACGGCACTTAACCGCTCTGGGTATCATCTGTGACCGTTAGACGGACCGGGTGGCCCGCAGCAGAGTCCGTGGACTGGTTTACAGCTAAGTGGTGTTCTTCACTTGGCCGATCCAAAATGATCGGGGGCCACGCTCGCCGTGATGCTGATATACCGAGGCGTCGAAGAAAACGCCAAACACAAACCCGTTCGAGCGTTTTTTATATTTGGTTGCTACATTGTGCAGGAAACCCCTCCCTCACGGTCGGGGCTCGTTGCGTGGGTCTGTCGCGATCAAAATAAAACCGCTCTAAGCGAGTCATGGCTATGAACACGAACGGGACATTCGAACACGACACGTACACGGTCCGGCGGCAGGCGTTCAAACTGTTCGGCGGCGTCTTTCGTGTATTCGACCCGCAAGGGGGGCTGGCTCTGTATTGCAAGCTCAAGGCATTTAAGCTCAAGGAAGACATCCGCATCTTCAGCGACGAGGCGATGACAAACGAGGTTTTGTCGATCCAGGCGCGGAGCATCATCGACTTCGGGGCTGCGTACGACGTGGTCGATTCGGCTGACGGTGAGAAAATCGGAGCGCTTCGGCGTAAGGGCTGGAAATCGAGCTTGGTGCGCGACGAGTGGATACTGCTGGACCCAAACGATGAGGATTTGGGCGTGGTGCAGGAAGACAGCACGATCAAGGCGCTAGCGAGGCGAAACGTGCCGCTGATGAACCTGCTGCTGCCTCAGAGCTACAACGGCACGGTCGGCGGGGCGCCGGTGTTCGGGTTTAAACAGCACTTCAATCCGTTTGTGCTACAGATGAGCTTAGACTTCACGCCTGATACGGAGCGCCTGCTCGACCGCAGGCTGGGTATCGCGGCGGCAATCCTGCTGTGTGCGATCGAGGGTCGGCAGCAGAATTAAACCCTTGCCAGACTGTGGCGGAACGATCCATTAAGATGGTGTAATGCGCCCCCACCCCGCCACCACAAACACCCCACCCACCGTCACGAACACCACCGTCCACCGCGTCGAGGTGCGTACTAGCAATGACCAATCCGATCCGTTGGCCACGTCGATAGGCACACAAGCGCGCCGATTTTCGGGGCTGGGAAGCTGTCAGGCGGTGCGCACGGCGCGCGTTTACCTGATCGAGGCGCCGCTTGGACCCGATGACCTAGACCGAATCGCAGGCGAGTTATTGGCTGATCCGGTCACGCAGGAAGTGATCGTTGGTAGTGCCGCCTCGCCGACGGGTGACGCGACGATCGAGGTGCACTATCAGCCGGGCGTGATGGACCCGGTGGCACAATCGACACAGGACGCGATCGTCGAGATGCTGCCGGGTGTCGAGGGGTCGCAAGTCTCCGTCCGCACGGGTCAGCGATACGATCTGACGTTCTCATCGGGCACGGCGGCTGGCGACGAGGTGCTGCGCGGTTTTGCTGAAGCGGCGCTGGCGAACCCGGTGATCCACGACATCCACCTCGGTGCGTATTGGCCAAAACGATTCCCCCAGGGAGGGGCGTATGCGTTGCGCGTCGTGCACGTGCCGATCCGAGAGCTCGACGAGGATGGTTTGGCTAGGTTGTCACGCGACGGGCACCTGTTCCTGAACCCCGACGAGATGTGTGCTATCCAAGATCACTACCGCCAACTCGACCGGGACCCAACGGACGCGGAGCTTGAGACGCTTGCACAGACCTGGAGCGAGCACTGCGTGCACAAGACGCTCAAGGCGACGATCCGGTACACGCAGGCTGGTCAGACCGGCGCCAGCACGACGCCCGGGCCCAGTGATTGGGCCGATCGGCCCGGGCACACGCTCAACGCAGACGGCTCGGTCACCATCGAGAACCTGCTCAAATCGACCATCGCAGCCGCGACGCGCAGGCTCATGGAGGAGGACGCTTCGCAGGGTCGGCGGTGGTGCGTGAGTGTGTTTGAAGACAACGCGGGGATCGTCCAATTCGACGACCACGACGCGGTGTGTATCAAGGTCGAGACGCACAACCACCCATCGGCGATCGAGCCTTACGGCGGCGCGGCGACGGGGATCGGCGGTTGCATCCGCGACATCATGGGTACGGGTCTGGCGGCGAGGCCGATTGCGAATACCGATACGTTCTGCGTGGCGCCGCCTGGCCGGGACGCGGCGGAGGTCCCCGAAGGTGTGTTGCACCCCCGGCGTGTGCTGGGCCAAGTCGTGGCGGGTGTGCGCGACTACGGCAACCGGATGGGTATCCCCACGATCAACGGCGCGGTGTGGTTCCACGAAGACTATCTGGCGAACCCGTTGGTGTTTGCCGGGTGCGTGGGCGTGATGCCACTGGACAAGTGCTTCGGCAACGCCGAGCCGGGCGACCGTATCATCGTGCTCGGTGGGCGAACGGGTCGCGACGGCATCCACGGCGCGACGTTTTCCTCAGCCGAGCTGACGGATACGCACACCGATGAGTTCGCCCATGCGGTACAGATCGGCAACGCGATTACACAGAAGAAGACGCTCGACGTGATCCTGCAGGCGCGCGACCACGTGGAGGGACCGCTGTACCGCGCGATCACAGACTGCGGTGCGGGCGGATTTTCCAGTGCTGTGGGCGAGATGGGCGAAACCGTGGGCGCCCGCGTGACGCTCGAAACCGCGCCGCTGAAGTACGAGGGGCTGTCGTACACCGAGATTTGGATATCTGAAGCACAGGAGCGCATGGTGCTGGCTGTGCCATCGGAACAGGTGGCGAAGCTGCGTGCATTGTGCGAATCCGAAGACGTGGACATGTGCGATCTGGGCGAATTCGGCGCGGCTGATGGTGGCGGTGGGCCTGAATTGATCCTGATGTACAAGGGGACCGAGGTGGGTCGTCTGTCGATGGATTTGCTTCACCACGGTCTGCCGACACCGACGCGCCGGGCGCGGTGGTCGCCGACGACGAGACCGTCAAGCGGGCCCCCGACAACGCGCGCCGCACGCCAGTCGAACACGATTGCCGAGACGTTGTACGCACTGCTGGGGCACCCGAACATCGCATCGAAGCACTGGATCATCGAGCAATACGACCACGAGGTGCAGGGCTCGTCGGTGCTCAAGCCGCTGGTGGGACCCGACCAGCAAGGCCCCGGTGACGCGGCGGTAATCCGGCCGAAGCTCGATTCGAGCCGGGGTGTGGCGATCGCGTGCGGCCTGCAAACCGGGCTCGGTGAGGATGCGGTGGTACCGGGCCAAGGCGACTCGTATTGGATGGCGTTGGCGGCGATAGACGAAGCGGTGCGCAACTGCGTGTGCGTGGGTGGGGACCCGGAGCGTATCGCGATATTGGACAACTTCTGCTGGCCGGGCTGCGACGACCCGAGTCAACTCGGCAAGTTGGTTCGTGCTGCGCAAGCGTGCTACGATGGCGCGATTGCGTACCGTACGCCGTTTATCTCGGGTAAGGATTCGCTCAACAACCAATTCACCACCGAGTCGGGCGAGTTGATCACGATCCCCCCGACGCTGCTGATCTCGGCGCTGGCAATCGTGGCAGACACAAACCAGTGCGTGTCGATGGACGCGAAGTCGGCGGGCAACGTGTTACTGATCGTGGGCCAGACGACGCCGAAACTGGCGGGCTCGCATTACCAGATGGTCGCGCGCGACCGCACGATCGAGCCCGACATTCCGCGTGTGGACCTTGACCTGGGCCCGCGTACCGCTGTGGCTGTGGCTGGGCTGATCGCCGATGGGCTGGTCGCCTCGGCGCACGATTGCTCCGACGGTGGGCTGCTGGTGGGTGCTGCGGAGATGGCGTTTGCGGGACGACTGGGGTTGGACCTGGACTTGAATGCGGTGCCTAGGGAGGGCAACGAGGTACTCGACCCGGTGGCGGCGTGCTTCGCCGAGACGCCGTCACGGTACCTGCTGGAGGTCGCACCGGATCGGGTCGAGGCTGCTGCGGACGCGCTGCGCCAGGCGGGGGTGCTGTTTGCGAAGATCGGTACATTTGCTGACCACGAGCGCGTCACAGTTAGGCTGGGCGAACACGGACAGGTGCTCGACGAGCCCATCGACAAGCTGTGCGATGCATGGCGGGCGCCGCTGGATTGGTGACATAGGTGAGATAATGGCTCAGCCACTATATATTTTTCTGGATGAAGGAGGAAACTTTGACTTTTCTGTAAAGGGAACTCACTACTTCACGTTCACATCTATAGCTGTTTCCAGACCGTTCCCTTTGAACAATCAGATAGCATCACTGCGATTCGACCTGATTGAACAAGGCTATAATCTTGAATATTTTCACGCGTCCGAAAATAAGCAAGTAGTTCGAGATGCTGTATTCGCTCTAATACGCCAAGACCTGAACAATCTTCATGCCGATAGCTTGGTAATAGAAAAATGTAAAACTGGACCTGCGCTGCGTCCTATCGAAAAATTCTATCCCAAGATGCTCGGCTATCTACTCAGATACGTTCTTAAAAACCGTTTAGACACCGATAAGCATTCAGAGGTGATTGTCATCTCAGACCGCATTCCGGTTAACCGAAAACGAAACGCAGTTGAGAAAGCAGTAAAACTCACGATGTCAGAGATACTTTCTTCAGGGATCAGATACCGCCTCTTGTATCACGACTCAAAATCCGCTGCCCTTCTCCAAGTTGCTGACTACATAATAAACTGGGCCATCTATCGAAAATGGAATTCTGACGACCATCGCAGCTATCAAATCATTAGCTCTGCCATTAGAAGTGAATTCGATATTTTTCGTCTTGGCAAACTAAAGTGGTATTGAAACTATAAAATGGTGACCGCTCCGACTACTCCCTTTTGGGGAGAGAGCCACGAGGGCTCTTATCATCGGAGCGGAACCTTTAAAAGCCAATATGTATGCCTTTATTCTATTGAGCCCTCTGAAAAACCCTGCTTGCAATTAGGTTGTGATGGCGCTGAAATGGTGGTGAACCAATTTCCCCTTTGATTTAAGGATACCATCATGGAACGCCCCACAAATCCCCCGACTTTTGCCGACGCGGCTACGCTAGACCTGGGCTGTCCCCGGACGGTTGAGTTTTTCGAGAAGTGCGACCAACACATCCCGTGGCAACAGCTGGCTGACTCGGTGGCGAACGTATTTGTCGAAGATCAGGGCCAAGGCGGTCGGCCACACGTGCCGGTGGTGATG
>JAJRXX010000025.1 GCA_024276075.1 Planctomycetota bacterium | reverse complement strand
GGATCGCGATCAGCACCGCCAGCACCAGCGGCAGTGCAATACAGTGCAAGACATAAAACCGCATCAGTGCGTTTTCACCCACGCTCGTGCCCGCCAGCAGCAGGTACGCCGCGTCGGACTTCACCGTTACCAACGGCACACCGCCGGGTAATAGAAGCATATCCGTAAACGGCCCGGCCATGCCCATGAACGGCGTGGCTTTGCCCATGTTCGATCCCACCGTGATGGCCCAGACCGCGAGCTGATCCCAAGGCAGCAGATACCCCGTAAACGACATGAGCATCGTGAGCACCAGCAAGATCACGCCCACACCCCAGTTAAATTCACGAGGCGGCTTGTACGAGCCGGTCAGGAACACGCGCATCATGTGCAGCCAAATGGCGATGATCATCGCGTGAGCCCCCCACCGATGGATCTCACGCAATAGCCCCAGTGTCACGTGCGCACGCAGGCCGATGATGTCGGCGTAGGCGTACTCCGGCACGGGCCGGTAATAGAACATCAGCAGCACGCCGCTGATCGTCTCAGCCAGGAACAAGAAAAACGTCAAGCCACCCATACACCACGTAAACGATAAACGGATACCGCTCTTGCGCACGGCTACCGGGTGGAGGTGCAGGAAGAGGTTGCTCATCACCGCCATGACGCGCGTGCGGCGGTCGCGTGGGATACCGTGACGGAAAATCGAGTTCCAAGCCTGTGTGGAGCGGATATAGTTAAGCATTAATACGTCTACCCTAGCCCCATCCCCCTACCAACGCTGTCGGGACACGAGCCCCATTAGCACGATGCAACGCATTGTTACGATCTGAACAAACCTTGCAAGTGCGGGAGGTGAGAAGACACCTGTACATATCAATCCCACACGAACGACGCGCGGCCAAATGCTCATTTGCGATCAAATGGCGGTTGACGAAAAGAACTCATCACACCGTGATCGACGCACCAGCCAGAGTCCACTGGCCGAGTTCTTTGCGAAACTTCACGGACTTGTCCACGACGATGTACTCGCCTTCAATCGCGATCTTGAATCGCTCCAGCGGGCGAGGTGCGGGGCCTTCGAAGTTGACACCGCTCATGTAAAACCCCGAGCCGTGGCAGGGGCACTTAAATTTTTTGTCAGAAGGCAGCCAGTTGGGAATACAGCCCAAGTGTGTGCAGATATCGCTTAGGGCGACAATCTCACCGTTGGGCTCGTGGATGATCCAGACGCCATGGCTGGCTTTGAATTGCTCATAGACGCCCGTCTCGGCATAGTCACCGATCTTGCCGGCACGGAAGACGCTGGGCGGCTCCTTCGTGACCTTGGGCACGAGGAACGATTGGAATGCCGCCCCTGCCGTCGCAAACGTGGCCGCCAACGCCCCCCACGCGATGGCTAGTGCCGTGCTGAACTGCCGACGTGTGATCTTCGCCGCATCGGCGATGATCCCTGCCTTTTCGAGGATACGCTCAGCTACGTTCAGACTGGGTCTGGTGTATCCACTGCCGACCATCGCCGCCGCCATCGCGTCAGGTGGTGCATGGCGACCAACTGCTGAGGCAATCGCGTCGGCTGGCGCTTTGGCTTGGCCTATGTGCACACCCGGACCGCCACCGGATCGACTGCCGCTGGTGTGAGCGGTGCTCAGCAGCCCTGCCCATTTCGGCTCGGGTGGGCCTTCGGGGATGACAGGTCCCTTCGCACCCCCGCCGCCACCGCCCCCAGCACCGGTGGTCTCTTTGGTGGCTTCTTCCTCTTGGCCCGCCCAGGGTTCGGGGCCCTCGACCTCGATCGTCTCGAACTTAATCACGTCGACCGGGCAGCCCTCTGCGGCTGTGATGATCGAGGGGGTTAGCGGCTTCGTGAAATCGGCGCTCTGTGCCTCGGGTCGAATGATGCACGTTTCTTCCTGCACATCAAAGACCTTCGGGCTGTCGGTTTCGCAAGCGTCACAGACAATACACCCCGGGGCGATCCAAACTTTGACGACTTCCTGATGCGATTCAGCCATGATCTAAATACCTCTCACAACGCAATGAAAAAGCAACCGTCCGTGATTTGCTTCCAGCCGCGGATACCCGTTTTCCACACCTCACTGCCCACCGGCCACGGCTTCGCGGCGGGCACTTGCTTTGTGTAACAGCTTCTGGGCTGTCGAACGCAGCAGGCGGCTGGGGTCATTATCGGCTATCTGGCGTATCTTATCCTGAATTGACGGATCATCCGACTGCCCTACTGAAATTATAGCCGCGAGCATGACGCGGTCCGCAGCCGCCCGGGTCATTTTTTGTTGGGCCTGTGTACCTGTCTCACCGGCGGGCATCTGCGACAAGGCCTCTCGATCCAGCAGCACATCGGCTACAAATCGGCCTGCTTTCGCGTCACCTAGCCTCGCCAGCGCCACCGCTGCGTTCCAGCGTGCCTCACGCATGACCAACCCGGTGGACTGTTCCATCGCGTCGCGCAGGGCATTTATCAGGCGCAAATCTCCCGGCTGACCAAGCTGCCCCAACGCCGCGGCTGCTGTCGAGCGCACAGTCGCTTCCTGGTCGAGCAGCCTGTCTTGCAAATCACCGATCGCTTGGCGTGCCTGGTCTGGGTGTGGCCAACTCAGGACCCCCCCCACAGCTGCTTGACGCACACGCGACTGGGGCGCATCGAGCCGTTTGATGATCGCATCAAGCCCCCCTGCTTGCCCCAATTGACCGATCGCTATCAACAGGTATGACCCGAGCAGGTCTTCGTTGTTAGCGACGTGCTGGTCGAGGATATCCACCAGAGCCTTGCTGATCCGCTGTTTCTCAGAGGGGGCGGTTATATGAGGGATCATGGTGGCGATGTTGTACGCCGCTAGGCCTCGGTCTTTGTAGCGAGGGTCTTGTAGGCCCATCGGCAGCTTACCCGTCCCGCTGGATTGACGGAGATTTAGCAGGTGTGTGTCGATGTCGTCTTTTGCCCCCGCCACCAGGCCGAACAATACCGCCAGTCCTATACACACGACGACGATGACCGCGGGGATCACGACGAGCTGGGCCATTTGCAATCCGAACGACGGGGGCTGCAGCTTTTCCGCGTTGGTTTCGTCTTGACTGGGGTCGGGTCCGCCGGGCATCGGCATGGATTCCTCGGGCCCGGTTTCGTCGCCGTCATGATGAGGCATATCTCAGTATCCCTTGATCGCTAGCCTGTTTGGTCCGTGTCAACGAACGTTTCTAAGTAATCATAATCAGCGGGGCAATCCCAGGCGAACGCCCCATAGCCGTGGTGTCGTTGGTTCGTCATATGAGAGGCCCCCAAAGGGGTATCATTCAACTTATCCAACGCTATCATATTGGCGGATGCACAGGCTTTTAGACAGCCCGCAACCCCGGAGGACCTCGGATGCGCACGACTCTAGATTCACACCGCACACCGACGCGTGGAGACGCAAAGCCCGCTGTGCACAGCACGGGCTGGACCCCCAAGGACGCGGCTGAACTATATGGTATCGAGCGCTGGGGGCAAGGCTATTTCTCAGTAAACGACCAGGGGCACGTTGCTGTACACCCCAGCAAAGACCCCAAGCGCACCATCGACCTGAAGCAATTAATTGATGACCTGCGTCAGCGTGACCTTCAGCCGCCGTTGCTGATACGGTTTGCCGACATCCTCAAGCACCGCGTTTGGGACCTGCACGACGCATTCGCTGGGGCGATCACCGAGCACGACTACCGCGGGCTATACCGCTGCGTGTACCCGATCAAGGTCAACCAGCAGCGCCACGTGGTCGAAGAGATTGTCGAGTTCGGCAAGCCCTTCGGCCTGGGACTGGAAGCGGGGTCAAAGCCCGAGCTCCTAGCGATCATGCCCATGATCAAGGACGAGACCACCCCAATCATCTGCAACGGCTTCAAAGACGACGAATTTATCGAAGCCGTCATCCTCGCGACGAAGATCGGCAAGAACATCATCCCGGTCGTTGAAAAATTCAGCGAGCTGAAGCTAATCGCCAAGTACGCCAAGATGCACAACGTCAAGCCGTCCATCGGCGTGCGTGTAAAGCTTTCGACTCGCGGCGCAGGCCGGTGGAGCGAATCCGGCGGCGTGCGGTCAAAATTCGGGCTTTTCATCAGCGAAGTCATCGACGCACTGGCGTTCCTACGCGAAAACGACCTGGGCGACTGCCTGAACCTCCTGCACTTCCACATCGGTAGCCAGGTCAACAGCATCCGCAACGTCAAGAACGCCATCATCGAACTGAGCCGTGTGTATGTGGAACTCCAGCGAATGGGTGCGGGGCTGCGGTACGTCGACGTGGGCGGGGGTCTCGGTATCGACTACGACGGCTCAAAGACAAACTTCGAATCCAGCATCAACTACACCCTCCAGGAATACGCCAACGACGTCGTATTCCACATCAAGGAAATCTGCGATCAAGCACAGGTCGATCACCCGCACATCATCAGCGAATCGGGTCGGGCGCTGGTGGCCTACCACAGCGTGCTGGTATTTAATGTCCTGGGCTCGAGCGGGCTTGGCCGATTCGAGCTACCCCAGCCGCCCAAAGACGACGCGCAGCGTAAGCAATACCCCACGCCGGTGCTCACTCTCTTCGATGCGTACCACAGCATCGACAGCGACAATTTTATGGAGTACTACCACGACGCACAGCTAGCCAGGGAGGAGACGCTTAACCTTTTCAACCTGGGCTACTGTTCACTCGAGCACCGCGGCCTAGCGGAAAATCTTTTCTTCGGACTCTGCTCCAAGGTCCTGCGCATCACCCGGAAGCTCGAATACGTCCCCGAAGAATTGGAGGGACTCGAAACGATGCTCTCCGACACCTATTTTTGCAACTATTCGATCTTCCAGTCTATGCCCGATAGCTGGGCCATCGATCAGCTATTCCCGATCATGCCCATCCACCGCCTCGATGATCAGCCCACGTCTCGAGGCATCATCGCCGACATTACGTGTGACTCTGATGGCCGCGTCGATCGCTTCATCGACCTGCGCGACGTCAAGTCCGTGCTTGAGCTGCACCCGTACACCGGTGAAGACTATTACCTGGCTGCCTTCCTCGTCGGGGCGTACCAAGAAATCCTCGGCGACCTGCACAACCTCTTCGGCGACACCAACGCGGTGCACGTGAGCATCGACGACGACGGGCGCGTTTCTATCGACGAGGTGATCCGCGGCGATACCGTCACCGACGTGCTGCGGTACGTGCAATACTCCGCCGATGAGTTGATGCGCTCCATGCGCAAGCGGGTCGAGGAGGCACTGCGCGACCAGCGCATCACACTCGAAGAGTCCCGCGTGCTGCTGCGGTTCTACGAGTCGGGGCTCACGGGTTACACGTACCTGGAATAATCGACCAAGCCGCCAAAATCTGCCCGCTGCGTTACCTGAGAGTATCCGCCCCAGACTATCCGTATAATCCTCCATCATGCCCATCGCCCACGACAACCCGAATCCCACTCGGCCACCCGCACGCCTAGCCCTACAGGACGGCAGCATCTTCCGGGGTCAGGCTTTTGGCTTGGTCGAGCCTCGCACGATCGACGCCGAGGTCTGTTTCAATACCTCACTAACCGGCTACCAGGAGGTCCTGACCGATCCGTCCTATGCTGGCCAGATCGTGACCATGACCTGCCCGCTGATCGGCAATTACGGGGTCAATCCCGAAGACCTCGAATCGCCCAAAGCCCATGTGTCCGGGTTTGTGATCCGAGAGTTGTCGAATCGGGTAAGCAACTACCGCGCCACGCTCAAACTCGAAGATTGGCTCGCTCAGCAAGGCGTCACCGGCATCACCGGCGTCGATACACGTGCACTCACACGCAAGCTGCGCATCGACGGTGCCATGAACGGCGTCCTATCGACCGACCAGCGCAGCGACGCCGAACTCGTGCAGATGGCACAGAGCGCACCGGGGCTCGTCGGGCGTAACCTCGTCGAGACCGTTAGCCGTGACCAACCCCTGGTGTGGGACACCGACTTGGGCAACTGGGCGCCGATACAGGGCGAGATCGAGCCGCCCGACAAGCCGTTCAACGTCGTCGCCCTCGATTGCGGTGCCAAGCTCAACATCCTGCGAAACCTCGTTGCCTCGGGCTGCCGCGTAACCGTTTTGCCCTTTGACGCCACACCCGAACAGGTACTAGAACATCAGCCGCACGGGCTATTCGTCTCAAACGGCCCGGGCGACCCCGCCGCCGTTACGCAGACCGTTCAGACACTGCAGCAACTACTGGGCAAGTTGCCCATCTTCGGCATCTGCCTGGGCAACCAGTTGCTGAGTCTGGCCATGGGCGCCAAGACGTACAAGCTCAAGTTCGGCCACCGGGGCGGCAATCAGCCCGTTCAGAACCTGCACACCGGCAAGGTCGAGATCACCAGCCAAAACCACGGCTTTGCAGTCGATACCGACAGCCTCGAAGCCGCGGGCGGTCAGTCCACGCACATCAACCTCAACGACCGCACACTCGAGGGCTTCCGCCACAAGTCCGAGCCGATCTTCGCCGTCCAGTACCACCCCGAAGCCAGCCCGGGTCCGCACGACGCTCGCTATTTATTCGACTGCTTCATCGACATGATGAGCACCGGTGCCAGCCCCACCGGCGAGCAAATGGACAACGCCCAACGCCGACGAAATACCATGACGGTCACGGGCTAAATCGGTTTAACTTTACAATTCGACCCGCGACCGTCGCGCTCGGCTCCACTTAGCCACGAATCACACCCGTGGCATCCGCCTACTTCTCCGCGTCCTTTTTGATGGCCAGATACGTCTTGTAATAGTGGACCGCGATGCCTGCGTAGCTCTTGTATCGGCTAAAGAATTCTTCCGCAGCGCCGACTTGCGTCTGGATCTCCTCGTAGGTCTCCTGAGCAAACGTGACTTTCGGGAGCATGATGCTCGTGGCGACGATACCCGCGTACTTGGTCCGGTTCACAGGGTCGATGATGTCCCGGACGCGGGGGTTGGTCCATTCCACGTCGCGCCTGAGCTTGTCATGAATGTGGCCGTAGATGTTGTCCGCTTGACCCTTGAGCTTCGGGTACGCCGACGCGCCGAACCGCTGCGCTAGCTTGGCCATGGTCGCCTTGATCTCTTTTTTGCGATCAGGCGTCAGCTCCAGGGGGATTTCGACACCCACGTGGATGTACGTCCCGTCGTCGTATATCTGCATGCGCAGCCCGTCGATCCGGCTAAACTGCGCATACTGCCGGACCTCTTCGTCTCGTTGGATCAGGTCCGCGTAGACCTCACGCGGCAGCCCCACAGCAAACCATACGTCAGTGGGCTGGTACGAAAAAGTCTCGATACCCATGTACACCTTGGCTTTGTCCACCGTGTCCGCGTATTCGAGGATGCCCATCCCGTGCGCGATCATCCCATCGGCACCGTCGGCGGTGTCGCGGTAGTTCATGATCCCCACGTTGTCTAGCATGTCGATGCAGTGAAAGCTCGCCGGCTTTACCTCGCCGTTGAACTCGATCGCACCCATAGCCTCACCTGTATTCGGGTCACCCTCGTGCCAGAAGAACGGAATGTCAACGCCAAATACCATGTCCGAATGCTGGCGCACCCGGCGCTGACACTCAGCGTTTAGCTCGAGAAACTCACGCAAAATCTGTTTGTTCTGATTCTTGTCGCGTGCACCAGCGATCAGGTAAGGCTCGTTGTCAAAGTGGATGCCGTCGAACCGTTCCTGGGGTTGTGATTTTTTGTTGAACTCGATCACCGCGTCCACGATCCCTAACGGAAACACGTGGTAATCTTTCTGCGCAAACTCGGGGTACCCATCGAGCACATGCACCGTGATGCCACGCTCGTGTGCCTTCCGTAGGAACTGCCGCATCTCATCCCGGAAGTGCAGGATGCACTTGATCTCCGCCGGCGGCGCTGCGGGCACGTCCGCCAGGTTGATGTTCGGCTCAAACGCGTACATGATCTGAAGCCAGAGTTGATCGACATTTTCGCTCTTGCAAAAGTCAAACAGCGTGCCCTGCGTCTCCGGCTTCAGCAGCAATTCTCTGACCGACCATACCCACATGGCACGGGGATAGCTTTTGCCCATCACTGGCGGGGCTTTGGACTTCATGGTCATCGGGGTCGGGATATAGCTTTTGCTTTTAAACGCCACGTCGTCGATGTACACCCTGTGTTTGCCGATTGTGTCAAAGTCGAGTGTGATCCCGCCCAGTTGCGTGCGGTCAAGCAGATTAAATCGCTTTAACGGGATCACCACTTCCTGCCACCGCGTCGTCACCTTGCCCTTTAGAAATTCGCCGATCGTACCCACCGGCAGCGAGTCTTCCTGCTCTATCCAATCCTTATCCGCCAGCTTAACCGTGAATTCCTCGCCGCCCTTTTCGCCACGGACCCAAAACGATAGGTAGCTGTACTTTGTCGAGTCAAAGTAATTTTTTTCTTTGCTACGGAAGTTGAAAAATTGTAGCCACACGCCGCAGAAGCCGTCGTCTTTTCGATCAACCGTGACGCGCAGGCTCCGACCAGCCTTGCCGCGGTAGACGGTCGAGTCCAAAAACGTCGACGCCGACGACGGGCCCCGTTCGAACTTATTGTAATACCCGTCCAAATTATTCTGGATATTCACGTCGAAGTCCGCCACGTGCAACAACTCCCGCGGGTTGATCCGGGCGTCGGCACAGGCTGCAAATACCGTCAGGCACGCAACAAGAATCAGTGAGCACTGCCGCATAGCAACTGTCCCTTATCCAAAGTCAGAAAAATCTGAATTAATCTAATTGATTATAGACTTTCGTACGATCCATAGCCGTATTTGTTCACTATTGCCCTTGTTCAAAGGCCCTTACCGCTTCCTCGATCGTGAACGCCCCCTCGTACAGTGCCCTGCCAATGATCGCGCCCTGCACGGGTAATCCGCGTAGTTCACGCAGGTGATCCAAGCTACCCACGCCGCCCGACGCGACGACCGGGATACGCGTCGATTCCGCTAGCTGCCGCGTCGCTATGACGCTAGGCCCCGCCATCGTCCCATCCGTAGCGATGTCCGTATAGATAATTGCCGCCACCGGCCAACCGTCGATCCGTTTAGCGACTTCCTGCGCCGTCTCTTCCACCTGCAATTCCCAGCCTTGGACCGCAAGATTTCCGTTACGAGCGTCCAGACCCAGTGCCACGCGACCGTGATATGCCTCGTCGCTCATCAGACGTTCGAACCACGCCCAGTCTTTCAACGCAGCGGTACCCACGATCACGCGCTGCACGCCGGCTGCGAGCAGGTCGTCCACCGCAGCGGTGGATCGTACGCCGCCCCCCACTTCCACCTTTAGCGGAACCTCTCGGCAGATTTCACCCACCACACTTGCGTGTGCCATACGTCCGGTGCGCGCGCCGTCGAGGTCCACCACGTGTAGCCACGACGCGCCAGCCTCGGCAAATAACTTCGCCTGCCCCACCGGATCGCAGCCGTAAACTTTTTGTTGGCTGTAATCGCCCTGGTACAGCCGCACGACTTGGCCGTCACGCAGGTCAATCGCTGGGAATAGGTATTTCAACTCGGCCCTCTTTCATTGTTCAATTTTGCGGGCTTTCCTAATGCTCTGGCTTCCACCCGATGCTGCCTAAGCCAATCACGTCCCGTCCCAGGGCTTCACGCGGGTATCTTCGGGTTGTTCATGGTGTCGTTTCGCCAATTTCCGGTAATGCGGTGCCAGCCAAGCGAGATATTGTTTTTCCTTCTCGCTCGTGGGCCGAACGATCCTGCCCGGCACGCCCACCACAACCATCCCGTCAGGTACCTCCAGCCCTGGTGGCACCACCGCACCCGCAGCGATCAGACAACCGCTACCGATCCGTGTTCGGCCAAGCACCGTCGCGCCCATCCCGATCAGCGTGCGATCGCCCACCGATTGCCCGTGCACAATCGCACCGTGACCTATCGTCACGTCAGTGCCGATCGTGTTCGCCACGCCCGAGTCGCAGTGTATCACCGCGTTGTCCTGTACGTTGGTGCCCCAGCCGATGCTCACCCTGGCTACGTCGCCACGGATCGACACGCTGTACCAGATGCTCACAGCTTCACCGAGCTCGACCTCACCGAGCACACGCGCGGTGTCAGCCAGATACACGCCTTTAACCAAACGGACACTCATATGCCCAATTCTAACCAAACCGCCAAGCACGAGGTGGTTGACACGCCTTAGCCTCACAGTACGATCCGCTTGATGCGTACGGACAGGCTCCGCATCGCGATGCTCGTATTCCTAGGGCTGTGGTTCGGTGTCTTTGTGCCCAGCCACAGGCGCGGGCAGGTTCCGCTGCCTGGCGTCAACACGCAAACGGAGTCCTGCCACGCTTCGTCCACTGCTTCCCGTAACACCTCAGCGGGCCAATCCAGCACGTGCTGTGGCAGCAACACGACGCCAAACCCTAATTCAGACTCAGACCAACCCGATGGCCGATGCGCCGTCTGTCACATTGTCGCGACGCTCCAAACCCCGCCGACTATCGATCACGACTTGATCGCCTTAGGCGTGCTGGACCTGTTGCCAGCACCGTTGCCACAGACCATTGAGCCCGTATTCAACTCGCGTGCACATCAACAGCGAGCGCCGCCCTTCCCGATCGCCACGATCTAACAGCCTAATCTCATAACCAAGTTACTTAAGACCGTGCCGCACCACGCAGATGTCGTGTGTTTTGCGCGTGGTCTCTTTGTCGAGACAGCGATAATCTGTATCGCGCCGGCATAAAAGGATTCATTGATGAATACGCGCCATTTTGCCTTTGCGTTATTTTTGTTGGTACCTATCTTCATAAACGAGCA
Source organism: Planctomycetota bacterium (assembly GCA_024276075.1). Lineage (GTDB taxonomy): Bacteria > Planctomycetota > Phycisphaerae > Phycisphaerales > Phycisphaeraceae > JAJRXX01. The sequence goes on along the minus strand of JAJRXX010000025.1, from coordinate 55,108 downwards.
ACCCACGTTAGCCCAACCCAGTCACCTGCATTTTTCGCACCCGTTGATCGCCGAGTCACCCACACCCGACACCAAGTTCCGCGTGGACTATTTCTTCCGCAACACCAACGCCACGGGCCAGGAAAACGAGATCCGCTTCGAAGCCGAGTACGCCTTCAACCGCAACCTGAGCGTCGAGATCGACATCCCCTACGTCTTCACCAACCCACCCAGTCTCGACAGCCAGAGCAACGTGGGCAATATCAAGGTCGGCCTCAAAGCCGCTAGTTTTGTGTTCGAGGACAAGGGCGTGGTCCTCGGCGGCGGTATTGAACTCTCGCTGCCTGCCGGTGACGACGAAAAAGCCATCGGTAGTGATCGCGTCCTGAAGATCGAGCCGTTTATCAATGCTGGTTACAAAGACGGTGGCCTGGAAGTCGTCTCATTCCTAGCGTTTGGCATCCCCACCAACGAACCCGCCGCGGACAAAGACGAAGAGGACCTGGAGCTCGAATTCAACCTGGCCCTGCAAGCACACCTGGCCGCGAATATCATTGGCCTGATCGAACTCGACGGCAGCTCAGTCGTCAGCGGCACCGACAACAAGACCGTGGTCAATATCACCCCCGGCATCAAATTCCGCCCGCATGGCAACGACAGCATGGAGATCGGTGTAGGCGTCAGCTACCCGCTGTCGAACGACAACAGCTTTGACCCCCAACTGATCCTGTCGTTCTTCCGTCACTTTTAGTAGCGGGGGTGACCGTCAACCCCCTTTTCCCCTTTGAGGGGAGAAGGGGCTTAAAACCAGCTTTAATCAAACAGTGCAGGCTGATCGTTTTCCTTGACCCGCCGGCCTTGCTTGCGCGATACCCTCGTAGGTTTCGTTTGGGCAGGTTGATCGCGGCCATCGCCATCCACCGTGCTGTCGAACCGCCCGTCTGCTAGCACCGTCGTGATCCGATCGCCCCGCTTCACGCTCACCACGCTGCGCACCACACCCCCGCCGGGCCCTAGCGTGTACGAGTACCCTCGCGTCAACACGCTCTTGGGCGAGACCGATTCGAGGTGTCGCCCCAGGGCCGCGAGCCGATCCTCGTTCGATCGCACACGCTGTTGCATGGCTCTGTCTAGCCGATCCGACGCGTCTTCGAGCCGTTGTGCTGATTGCTCGACCAAGCTCTGTGGGCGGCGAATGATCGGGTGCCGACACACCGCTCGGTACCGCTCGTACCCAAGCTGATACTGACGCTTGAGCACCAGCGTTAGCCGATACGACAGTTGTTGCAACTGATGCTCCAATGCCGCCTGGTCGGGTATCAATGTCATCACCGCCTGTGTGGGCGTCGCGCACCGCACGTCCGCCACCAGCTCAGCCACCGTCGTATCCGTCTCGTGTCCGATCGCCGCCACGATCGGTATCGCACACTCATGCACCGCGTCCGCCACGACCCGCTCGTTAAACGCCCACAGGTCCTCGATCGACCCTCCGCCGCGCGTCAGGATGATCGCGTCGATGCCCAGCCGCTGGCCGTCTTGTGACAGCGCACGGACTGCATTGGCGATCTCTGACCCAGCCCCTTCGCCCTGCACGCGCACGTCGTACAGCAGCAGTTGGCAACCCGCCCACCGCTGCCCGGTTGTGTTGATAACGTCCTGTAGCGCCGCCGCGTTGCGCGACGTCACCACCGCCACACGCCGGGGCATCACCGGCAGCGCTTTTTTGCGAGCCGGATCAAAGTATCCCTGTTTACGCAATTCCTCACACAGCGCCCGCAGCCGAAGCTCCAACGCACCCTGCCCTACCGGCTCCAGCGCGTCCACGTAGAGCTGCAACCGCCCCTGTGCATCGTAGTAGTCGATCCGACCCGTTGCGACCACCGCCAAGCCGTTAGCCATGGGGAAGTCTACCTCCCGTGCCGCCGAGGCAAAGCACACACACGACAGCGTCGCCTGCTCGTCTTTTAAGCTAAAAAACCAATGCGTCCGATTGGAAAAATTGCTCACCTCACCGACCACCCGCAGCCTAGTGGGCAGGTTTTCCGCCAAGGCAGTCCGGATCAGGCCCGACACCGCGCCCACGCTCAGCGGGCGGTACGAATCGCCCCCGCCCCACAGCCCCGAGGCCGTACCCGCGCCGTCACCGCTTTCGCCGTCTCGAGATGTTCCGGTCTTTGACCGTGATCGGTTCATGCTAGCCAGTGATGTTCATCCACTAGCAACCACCCGTCAAGTACATGCCTGTACGGGTAGAAGGTCAGACTTGAACCGGAGCATCGATTCAGACGGAGGTCGTGTCCTAGTTTGAAACCGAGCGTTACCATAACGAACCGCCACCAATATTTAAACCAGGACACGACCAAGACGGATCAAATCAACAAAATGGACCCGTGTCACAACGATCGCGACAGAATTATCCAATCGGCGTCCCGATCCCCGCGCTGCGTAGCGAGGCCTCGTCGGGACCTCCGCAAGAGCAGCACGCCGCCAACTTATTATCGATCGCTACAGCCGGTACCGTGCGGACGCCCAAGTCTCTGGCCCTCTTTTCAGTGTCTGGCTGGTTCATATCTAGAACCGCCACCTCACAGGACGGGCAGGCGATCCTGTTGACCAACGCAATAATTTCTTCGCACGCTGGGCACCCCGCACTAAAAACCTCGATCTTCCGTTTGGTTGACATGACTATGTCTCCTTGACGTTCACATTGTTAACGCCGCTGTCTATCGGAACGCACGACGGACAGGTAGCGGTGGCCGATCGCCGACGCGACCAACCACTCCACAACGACGCGGCTAACAGGAAGCCGACGCCCACATAAAACAACTCATCAGATTGCAAGACGAATCGACCCACGACGATCCCCGCCGACGCTATGACGCTCAGCGCCGTTGGCCCGTAAGCCCCGCGCCGCCAACCCTGAAACCCCACCGACCCCACCGCACCAATTAGCGCCACCGCCATGAGGGGCAATAAATAGCGGTCATAAGCGAAAAACGGCAGCCCCAGCGCCGACAACACCGCAGCGTACACAGGCCAACAAGCCGGACACGTAACGCTAGGCAAAAACGCGATCAACACCGCAGGCACTGCTGCGATACCAGACTTCCATTTTCTAAACAATGACAAAGGTCGACATCGGCCCGCAACCACCTGTCGACCCGCCCGTTCAAGAGCCTCGGCAATCACAGTCACAGAAGGGGCTCCCTGCTGTGCCGAATCGGCCCACTGATACAGTCGGCAGCACGCCACGCCTTCGACCGGTTCAACGCCGGCCACGTCGCGCCCGTTCACGAGCACCGTGGGCGATCCGTATCCACGTACATACCGTGGCGCGTCCGATGCGGAATTCTCCCATTCAACCCACTGATCGGGTAGGTGGGCCTGAACCAACGCCTCGCGAAGGTTCCTTCTCGTAAGCGTTACGTTGGGACAATCTTTATCGTAGACCAGTTCGACGTTCAGCATGATCCGTCTCCATCGCAGCAATCGAGGCAGTCGAGTATGGGGCAATCGCCGGTTTGACCATGATCCAAGCAGGCCGTCACAAGGCGTTGTAATGACTCCTTCATCCCAGCCAGGATTCTGAGTTTGTTTTCGATATCATCGATCTTGGCATTCGCACGGCTTCTGACATCTTCGCACGTGGCTTCAGAATCCATGCTCAACGCCAATAGCTCCTTAATCTCCTTGAGCGAAAAGCCAAGTTCCTGCGCCCGCTTGATAAACCGCAGCCGCCGCAATGCCTCATCCGGAAATACCCGGTATCCCGACGCTGACCGTGGGGGTTTGGGCAGAAGGCCCCGCCGTTCGTAATAGCGGATCGTCTCGACGTTCACCCCGGCACGCCGGGCCAGTTCACCTGAAGTCAATCGTTTCATAAAGCCTCGCCTTACTTCTACAGTTACTATACGGCCCGTACCTAAGTACGGAGTCAATGGCTAAATCAACAAAAAGTGAATTTTTTTTCATTCAACCCATTGCATATTCACCGAATGAAGCTGAATTGAACCGCCCTGACAAACAATTATGTCATTGGCTAAAGGGAAAAATGAGGTGTTAGCAAACGGGTCTTACGCGTTGTACGTCACCGCACGCACCGCTTCGCAGATTTTGCGCACGTTTGGCAGCATCTCCTGCTCGAGCGTCCGGTTGTACGGTGCGGGTACGTCGTCGTTGTTAACCCGGACGATCTTGTTATCCAGATCGTCCATCGCACGCTCGTACACCTGCATCGCGATCTCAGCGGCGATCGACGCAAACGGCCAAGTCTGATCGACCACGACCAGGTAATTCGTTTTCTTCACACTCGCCACGATCGTATCGATGTCCAACGGTCGCACGGTACGCGGGTCGATCACCTCGCAAAATATCCCTTCCTTAGCCAGCTCAGCCGCCGCCTGCACCGCGAAATGCACCGGACGCCCTAGCGCGACGATCGTGCAGTGGCTACCCGAGAGCTTCACATCCGCTTGGCCAAACGGGATCGTGTGATCCGCATCTACAGGCGGTACCGGACCGCGAAAGCCCAGCAGTCGTTCCGATTCGAGGAAAAACACAGGGTCGTCTTCACGGATCGCTGTCTTGAGCAGCCCCTTTGCATCCGCAGGCGTCGACGGGATCGCCATTTTCAGCCCCGGCACCGATGCGAACATCGACTCCACAGACCACGAGTGCGTCGAACCCAGTTGACCGCCCGCGCCGTTGTTGCCACGGAAGACAATCGGCACCGGGAACTGACCGCCCGACATGTACAGCATCTTCGGCGCGTTGTTGATGATCTGGTCCGCTGCCACAAGACAGAACGACCAACTCATAAACTCGACGATCGGCCGCAGGCCGTACATCGCCGCGCCGATGCCCAGACCCGCAAACGCCGTCTCGCTGATCGGCGAGTCCACCACACGCCGCGAGCCGAATTGGTCGAGCATACCCTGGCTAACTTTATACGCCCCATTGTATTCGGCGACCTCTTCACCGATCAGGAAGACACGCTCGTCGCGCTGCATCTCCTCACACATCGCTTCGTTTAGAGCTTCGCGGTATTGAATTTCACGCATGGATTTTCAATCTAAATAGCTCAAGGTCACGGACGGTAAAGTCTTTTAATACCTCGACGCGCGTCCGGATCGTCGACCGTATCTGTGGTGTACGACGCTACGATTCTTCTTGCCCTTCGTCACGGAGCATCAGCGGGAGGTCGCCTTTCTTATAAGGCCCAAACGGCTGGGTATATACGTCGGTATAGAGCTCATCGATCGATAGCTCCGGCGATTCGCTGGCGTACTTCACAGCGTCCAGAGCTTGTCTTTTGGCCTGCTTATCCAATTCGTCCACCTGTTTCTGGTCGGCCAGGCCCTTGTTGACCAAGTGATTGACCAGCGTATTGATCGGGTCCTGCTGCTCGAACTGCGATACCTCATCTTTGGTGCGGTACTTCTGCGGGTCCTACATCGAGTGGCCCTTGTACCGATAGGTCTGACAATCCACGAACGCGGGCCCATGTTTTCCAGCTCGGATCCCATCGGCGAGAGCCTTGAAGCAATCGTACGTCGCCAAGACGTCCATACCGTCGCAGCGGGCAAACTTCATCCCGTACGCCGCGGCTTTGACCGACAGGTCGTCCGCCATCGACGTGCCCCGGGCGATGTGCGTGCCCATGGAGTAGCCGTTGTTCTCGACCACGAAGATGATCGGCAGGTTCCATATCGCCGCCATGTTCATCGACTCATGAAACGCGCCCTGGTTTAGTGCGCCGTCGCCCAGGTAGCACGCGCACACCTTGTCCTCGCCTTTGTATTGAATCGCAAACGCCAACCCGACGCCCAGCGGACACTGCCCGCCCACGATCGCGTGACCGCCATACATGTGCCGGGTCTTATCAAAAAAGTGCATCGATCCGCCCTTGCCCTTGCTGCACCCGGTGACTTTCCCGAACAACTCCGCCATCGCGTAATTTGGATGCATACCTCGCGCCAGAGCGTGCCCGTGGTCACGGTACGCCGTGATAATCGGGTCGTCGCCTCGCAGCCCCGCGATCGATCCGACCGCCACGCCCTCTTGACCGATGTACAGGTGGCAGAAGCCGCCGATCTTGGCCTGCTGATAGCTTTGTGCACACCGCTCCTCGAACCGGCGGATCAGCATCATCTGGCGCAAGATATCCAGCAACCCCGATGCGCCCAGCGCATCTGACAAACGCGCCGCGTTGTTTTCGCTGGAAACGGCCATTGTTGATTCTTGAAAACCCTGCAAAGCCAACGGCTCACAATCGTTTTGTTCGGCTAGGCAATACTACTTGTCACACGGCGTCATCCGGATAAGCCTTTCATCCGGGACCAGTCCGTTTCGCCCCTCTGCGCATCGTCATGCCGCAATTAAAAGTTTAGGCCCAGGTCAATCAACCCACAAGTCACCTCAGTGCGATTAGCCGTAGTGGGTCAGTTTGAATCCGAACGTCACCACAACGAGCCGCGACCGTCAACGAGCAAGCCTGTCTTCAACCGACACCCACGCATTGCAATGTATGGGGCCATCACTTAGCCACGGGTGAATACACCCGTGGCATCCGGCGACGACATCTCGACTCGCCAAAGTATTCAAATCGTCTCCGTCGCACAGCCCAAATGCCTCCCAACCGCGCCTTGGCCACCCGACCTGTTCCGATTACACTCGCCAGCTTAATCACACGGGCACCGTGCCCTGCCCCTGCGTACCTGCGCCACGAGGCACAACCCGGGCAATCTCATACTGTTCCCTGGAGACACTTGCTTGATCATCAGCCCGGCCAACCGCTCGAAGGTCTGTGCCTTCATGACCGTGTTGGCATTGACTTGTGTGGCACAAGCGCAAGGTATCGGCCTGGCCGATCGCCCCGTGGCCGAAGTCCGTATCCGGGGCATGGTCGAATTACCCGAGCAGTTAATACGAAACCAAATCCGTCTCACACAAGGCACGCCCTACGACCCACAAGTCGTCGAGGACGACATCGTCCGGATCACCCATCTCGGACGGTTCAGCAGCGTCCAGGCCCAGGTGCAACCGCAAGCCAACGGCGCTGTGGTTATTACCTATGTCGTCGTCGAACAGCCCCTGATCAGCGATATCCAGATATCAGGCAACAAAGCCATCTCCCAGCAAGACCTGCTCTCATTAATCAAGCTCCAGGTCGGCGACCCGGCTGACAAGTTCCTGGTCGACCGCGCGTTGAATCAACTCAAGCTCGCCTACGAAAAGGCAGGCTACTTCGCCACCGACGTGTCGTATGACAAGGAACAATTCAAGAAATCCAATGTCCTGAAGTTCCACGTTCGTGAAGGCCCACGCGTGCGTGTCCGTCAAATCAGCTTTACAGGCAACACTACTTTCACCGCCAAGCAGCTTCGCAGCAAACTCCAATCAGATGTCTACATCCCCATCCTTCGCCCCGGCGTACTCAACCGTAAACAGCTCGACGAGGACGCCGCCAGGCTCCGTGAATTTTATTACGACCGCGGCTACTTAGATGCTCAGGTCGGCAGGCGAATCGATCTTTCTCCCGATCAGAAAGATGCGACCGTGACATTTTTTATTGACCAGGGCAGGCTGTACACCGTTAATGACATCCGGGTCGAGGGCAACGCGATCTTCTCAAGCCCTCAGATCGTCGAAGCCATGCCTCTCAAAGTCGGCGACGTCTTCACCGCTATCCAACTACAGCGCAGCAACCAAGCACTAATCGATCTCTACGGGAAACTGGGCTTTATTGAAACAACCATCCAGATCGATCGTCTCTTCGACGAAAAACGACCTACCGTCGATCTACTCGTAAACATCAAAGAGGGGCTGCCCTACTTGGTCGGTACCGTCTCGATCCGCGGCAATCAGCTCACTCAAGACAAGGTCATCTACCGGCAAATCCGAGGCCTGAATCCGGGCCGGCGATTCGACCGCGCGGGGCTCGAAAAAACCAAGACACTGCTCCGCGGATCGAGCCTGTTCAGCGACGCCAAGATCACCATACTCGGCAAATCCGATGACGCCTACCGTGATGTCCTGATTGAGGTCAAGGAAGCCAATACCGGTTCGCTGAGCTTCGGTGCCGGCATCAGCTCCGACGCGGGTGTCCTGGGCGCGGTCGACCTAGTCCAACGAAACTTTGACATCGCCGACGCGCCTGAAAGCCTCGGCGAGTTTTTTACAGGCAAAGCCTTCCGTGGAGCCGGACAATACTTCGCACTGACCCTCCAACCCGGCAACGAGCTTAGCCGTTACTCCGTGAGCTTCCGCGAGCCGTTTCTGCTCGAAAGTAACTTTTCGTTTGACACCAACCTATTCTTCTTCGAGCGCGAACGCGAGGATTGGGACGAACAGCGCACAGGTGCCACCTTTGGCCTGGGACACCGGTTCGGAGACGTGTGGTCGGCCAGCGTACGGCTGCGGGCAGAGGAGATCGACGTCTCCGACATCGAGCTCGACGCCCCGGTCGACGCATTCCAAGTCCAAGGCGGGTCCAACATCTCATCAATCGGGATCGTGGTCTCAAGGAATACGACCGATAGCCCCTTTTTCCCTACTCAAGGCAGCCGTTCGAAATTCGAGCTCGTTCGAGTCGGGGCATTTGGCGGCGACTTCGACTTTACCCGTGCAAATATTGAGTTCAAGAAATTCTGGACCGTAGACGAAGATTTTTTCGGCCGGCGAACCGTTACCAGCATTCGGCTCGAACTGGGATACATCTTTGAAAATAATGAAGCCCCGATCTTTGAAAGGCTCTACGCCGGTGGCCACCGCAGCTTTCGCGGATTCCGCTTCCGAGGCATCGGACCACGTGGTATCCGTGCCGACACCCTGACTATTGGTGAGGACCCTGTAGGCGGAGATTGGCTGTTCCTTCTGGGAGCCGAATACAACTTCCCGATTTATCAAGACGTCGTACGGGGCGTCCTATTCGTAGACAGCGGCACCATCGAAAAGGACCTTGGATTCGATAATTACCGTGTGTCCGTCGGTATGGGCGTACGCCTAAAAATCCCGTTCTTGGGTCAAGCCCCCTTCGCCCTGGATTTCGCCATACCCGTTGCAAAGGAAGATGGCGACGAGACACAGGTGGTCAGTTTCGATCTGGCACTGCCCTTCTAGCCATCTCTTACCATAACAACCTCAAAATATGGCGATTAACCCTACCCGCGCCACCGTGTCCGTTCATATCAATAACCCTCTAACACCAATCACTATTATGTGTTGTCCTACTGTCCTTGTACGTGGGATCAGATGTCACAAATGCTTATGGATATACGACGCGGTCAAAACATACGCGGATGCGTATAAGTTTTGTTATGATGTCTTATTCGTGCCCAAAGTCGAACAACCCGGCTTGGATAAGGGTACAGGTACAATACTGGAAAAAGCTTCACTCGAACCAAATTGGAGTATCCGTGATGAAATCAAGAAGTGTATGGACCGCTCTCATCCTAGCCGCGACAGTAGGGTTCAGCGGCGTGCTCGTCGCAAACGCGGGCTACCGTCTCGGTGGACGGCCCACAGCCGCTGCGGTTGTCGACGTTCAAATGGTCTTTGAATCGCTCAAAGAAAAAATGCAGATCGAGGCAGACCTCAAGGGCAGGCTTGAGCAACTCAACCAGGACGAGCAAAACCAGAAGCAATCGCTACAAGAACTCCAAAGTGACATGGAGATACTCGCGCCCGACACCCCCGCTTATAACGAAAAACAGGATCAGCTAGAACGAAAAGTGATTGAATTGCAATCCTGGATCAGTTTCCAAACCCAGAAGCTCAACCGCGAGCGGGGCATGCAGATCGAAAGGCTGTACCGCAAGGCAGTGGACGCCATTGGCCGTGTCGCGCAACAGTCCAGCTATGACATCGTTTTCTTTAAAGAAAAACCTGTCAACTTTGCCGGCGCTAAGCCCGAAGCACTCAACACGCTTATCCAGGTACGCAAGGTCCTCTGGTCTGCTGCGGACCTGGACCTGACCGACGAGGTCATCCAGATGATGAATAACGAATACACCAACAACACGCAATAAGTAACGACCGTTTCAGCGACGCGGCCAAGACCTGATGCACGCCAGCCCGAGCACTGTCTCGGGTGAGGTAGTCGACCCACTAAGGCGGATACATTTTTGTAGCGACATCGCGGTCCATAGGCCGTGACCGTCGAAAATCGGGCTATTCGGTGTAACCACACCCTACAGCCTCTTGAAAATGACATTGTTCGTTTTGGAATAGATGGATCGGAAGCCCCATGCCGACCTATACCGTCCAGCAGATCGCCGACCGCGTCGGCGGCGATCTTAGGGGCCCCGCCGATCTGAAGATCACAGGCGTAGACCAGATCGATACCGCTACGCCCAACCAGATCACTTTTATCCGTAGCCTTCGCCACGCGCCGTCTTGGTCTAAATCAACCGCTGGCGCAGTCCTGGTCACGTCGGGCATCGAACTCGATCCAGGCACCGGCCGCACGCTGATCAGAGTAGACGACGCCGACGTAGCACTAACGACAGTCCTATCTATGTTCGCTCCGCCAAGCCCACGCCCCGCACCCGGCATCCATGCCACCGCGATCGTTGATCCTTCCGCGCAGGTTGCCAACGATGTGGCGATCGGCCCGGGGTGTGTCATCGGCAAAGGTGTTCGCATCGGCAAAGGCTCCACGCTACACGCAAACGTTTCGGTCTTTGACGACACCGTGTTGGGGCCCGGCTGCGAGTTGTTCCCCGGCGTCGTCGTCTACGATCGTTGTGAGTTGGGATCAAACGTACGGATACACGCCAACGCGGTGATCGGTTCCGACGGCTTTGGGTACCAACCCGCACCAGATGGAGCCCGACTGGTCAAGGTCCCTCAGATCGGCACCGTACGGATCGGCAACGACGTCGAGGTAGGCGCTTGCTCCTGCATCGACCGCGGTAAATTCTCAGCCACCGTGATCGGCGACGGCACCAAGATCGATAACCTCTGCCAAGTCGCGCACAACTGCCGCGTCGGTAGCCACGTAGTTTTAGCGGGGCAGGTCGGGTTGGCCGGGAGCGTCACGCTTGGTGACGGCGTCGCCATGGCAGGACAGTCCGGCGTCGTGGACCACATTAACGTCGGCAAGGGCGCAAAGATCGGCGCAAAGTCAGCAGTCCTCTCCCACGTTCCCGAAGGGGCCGTCTGGTATGGCACCATCCCCGCGCACGATGCGAAATCGGTATTGCGAGAATTCGCCGCCCTGCGTAGACTCCCCAAGCTAATTCAATCACTACGAAGGCGAGGCAAGAGATCGGGTACAGACCGTGCACAAGGTCCGGCGGAGGATCGATCCCAATAACAAGCACGCCCTGATTCATTTTCTCTCGTCCTCCGTTACGACGACAGCGCGGATCATCGATGTCAACTCAACACACCATCCGTCAAAGCATACAGGTCTCTGGCCCAGGCTTATTCACAGGCAAGCCCGCGACGGTGGCGTTTATGCCCGCGCCCGCCAACCGAGGCATCGTATTTGTCCGCAAGGATATGGGCGACACGGAAATACCCGCTCTCGTTCGGCACGTGGTCAAGCACGCCCGTCGCACCACCCTCCGCGTCGGTGAAGCGACGGTAGAGACATGTGAACACTGCCTCAGCGCCGTCGCCGCTCTCGAAATCGATAATCTAATCATTGAACTTACAGGCCCCGAGCTCCCCGGTCTCGATAGCTCGCCCAAGCCATACCTCGATGTTTTGTCCCAAGCAGGCATCCAGGAATGCGACGCGCCGCGCAAGCGGTTGATCGTCCACAAGCCGGTCGTGGTCCGCCAAGACGACGCGATGATCACCGCGATCCCTAGTGATAAAGAGGGGCTGGAAATTATCTACGACCTCGACTACGGCCAGGAAACCGTACTCGGGCGGCAACTGGGTGTCTTCGGGCTTGCGAATGGTGACTACACCACGCAGATCGCACCGGCACGCACATTTGTGCTCGAATCCGAAGCTCAGGCCCTACGCGCCAGCGGCGTCGGGACGCATCTATCAGAAAAGGAAATCCTCGTCATCGGAGACCACGGCCCCCTTGGGGGCAACGAGATGCGCTTCCCTGACGAACCCGTTCGTCACAAGATTGCCGACATGATTGGCGACCTCTATCTGCTGGGCGCACCGATCCAAGGCCAAATCATCGCATACAAGTCAGGGCACTCGCTGAATCACGCGTTGGTCCGTCGGCTCGTGACGCAGCTACGCCACCAGGAGCACCGCAGATTGACTGCCATTCCACGCGGCGAGATCGACATCCGCACCCTTAGCCGTATCCTGCCCCACCGCTACCCCATGCTGCTGGTCGATCGCGTCATACAGATCGATCCCGGTCGGCGGGCACTTGGCGTCAAAAATGTCACAATTAATGAGCCCTTCTTTCAGGGACATTACCCCGGCGCGCCGATCATGCCCGGTGTCCTTATTGTCGAAGCGATGGCTCAACTCTCGGGCGTCCTGATCGGCCAAAAACTCGAGCATACCGGCAAACTAGCTGTGTTACTGAGCTTAGACCGTGTGAAGCTCCGCAAGCCCGTGACTCCCGGCGACCAGTTAATTTTGGAGGCAGAAGCGGTACGTGTACGCAGCAGAATCGCTCATCTGCGATGCCGAGCATACGTAGCTGAAGACCTCGTGGCGGAGGCGGAGGTAAAGTTTATGCTCGTCGATGATGAGCAGGATTAGGCGTATTTATCGCATTTGGAAGGGATTGCGGGCCCCGTTTAAGAAAAATATCATAAAATACAGGTTATGTCTTTGTTTTTCCTTGCGTTATCGTCAATCATCCTGTATCGAATCTTTACAGGAATAGCCGATCTCTCATATAGCCAATGCATTGCAGTTGAATAAACTATGAGCAATATCCACTCCACAGCCGTAGTAGAGCCCGGTGCTCAGATCGCCCCAGGTGTCGATATTGGGCCTTTCTGCTACGTGGGGCCCCATGTCGAGATAGGCCCGGGGACCCGGCTGGTCAGCCACGTCACCATTTTGGGTCGCACGACACTGGGCGCAAACAACACCGTTTGGCCTCAGGCCACGATTGGCGCCCAACCCCAAGACCTCAAATACCAGGGCGAAGACACGTGCATCACGATCGGCGACCACAACGTGATCCGCGAATCCGTGACGATCCATCTGGGCACTGAAAACGGCGGCGGGGTCACACGCATCGGTAACGATAATCTGATTATGGTCGGCACCCACGTCGCTCATGACTGCCTCATCGGCAACCATGTAATCCTGGCAAATTCGGTGCACCTCGCGGGCCACATCTCTATCGAGGACCACGTCGTAATTTCCGGCGCCTGTGGCGTGCACCACTACGTTACGCTAGGACAATACGCATTCATCGGAGGCATGACGCGGATCGTACACGACGCACCGCCCTTCATGATCGTCGAGGGGAACCCGTCCACTGTCCGCGGCGTCAATACCGTCGGCCTCAAACGACACCAATTCCCCGACGACTCGATTAATCGCCTCAAGGACGCTTACCGCAGGCTTTACCGAAGGACCATTGGTCCCGGCGGGCCGATCTCGATGTCACAGAGTCTGGGCAAGCTCGATGACCTATACCCCGACGACGAGTGTATTCGCCTGCTGATCGGGTTTATCCAGAACTCTTCAATCGGCCTCTACGGACGATTCCGAGAATCGCAACGCCTCGATAGCCGACACGAAAGCCCGGTGAGATGAACGGGGGGCTACACTTTTTACGAACGGTGCTTGTTCCTCACCGCCTAATCATGGCCTGTGGTATCCATGCCGCAGTCAGTCTGCCACACGCCAAGCATGCACGCTCCGTAATACAAGGCAAACCTGAGCGATCACAACTCGTCACGGATTTAATCGGAAGGCTTATCCGATGATCGACGTGATGATCATCACACACAACGAGTCCGTAAACCTGCCCCACAGCCTCACGGCGCTACAGGGATGGGTAAACAATATCTTTGTCGTTGACAGTGGCTCGACGGACGGGACGCAAGATATCGCACGGTCGCTGGGCGCCAAGGTCGTCCACCACGACTGGGAGGGCTACGCCCGGCAGAAAAACTGGGGACTCAATAATATCCCTTTCGAGTCCGACTGGGTCCTCCTGTTGGACGCCGATGAGATCGTAACGCCCAAAGTGCGCAGCAGCCTCGAGCAGATCACATCCAAGCCCGCGGACCAAGTCCCTGAAAATGGCTTTTTTGTCAATCGGCTCACCTACTTCATGGGGCAGCCGATCCGTCACTGCGGATACTATCCCAGTTGGAACCTCCGCCTGTTTAAACGTGGGATCGGGCAGTATGAAGACCGTGCGGTTCACGAACACGTGATTATCGACGATCCGGTCGGGTACATCCATGAGCCCATACTCCACCACGATCGGCGTGGCTTGGAACATTACATCACCAAGCACAATTGGTACTCCACCCTTGAAACCCAGGCTCTATTGGCCGAAATCTCCGACCAAACCAAAACCTCTGTACACCCCAATCTCCCGCCATCGGCGAGGCTGAACCGGTGGCTGAAGCGGTACCTAATCCACCGTGTGCCCTGGCCGGGCTTGTGGCGATTTGTTTACATGTACATTTTTCGTTTGGGCTTCTTGGACGGGCGAGCGGGCCTGATCTTCTGCCGTTTTATCAGCATGTACAATTCAATGCTAGCGCTAAAATTACGCGAAGCGAAACACGTATTGCGTACAACCGGACAAGCCACGATCGATTGGCAGCCGAATGATAACGGTTTGGCCAAACGAATAAATACCGACGCGCCCCAACCTAAAATCCCTACCGATACTAAACCGATACAAATGCAACCGGAATCCAGCCCTTGGAGCTTCCAAGAGAAAATCGTTCGTGTTATCTGGATGGTATTGGGCCGGCCGATGTTCCGGATCAGCTTCCACAACTGGTACCGCTTCCGCGCAGCGTTGCTGTGTCTGTTCGGCGCCAAGATTGGACGCAACACAGCGATTCGCCCTACTGTGAATATCGAAATCCCTTGGATGCTCGAACTCGAAGACGACGTGACCATCGGCGACCACGCGATCCTCTATAGCCTTGGCAAGATCCACATCGGCAAACGCTCGATCATTAGCCAATACGCCCATCTGTGTGCCGGCACTCACGACTACACCGACCTGACGTTCAAGCTAATCCGCTCACCGATCACGATCGGCGACGACGCCTGGATCGGCACCGATGCGTTCATCGGTCCAGGCGTGAGCGTGGGTAACCTAAGCGTCGTCGGGGCTCGGTCTAGCGCGTACAAAGACCTGCCGGCCCAACAGGTTTGCATAGGCAACCCCGCCAGACCCGTCAAAGAACGCCTGCTTCAACCGTTCCCCACCCCTGAGTCCGACGAATGATCCAACACGCCCAAATTCGTTTCGCCCTCAATACCAAAATGGACGATCTGGTCATGGGCGATATCGTGATCACCCGCCACGAAACGACGGGTTAGAGCACCTTGCATAAATAATCGCCATGTCAGTTCTGGAGTAGGGCAGGTCATTGACCTGCCTTCTTCTTGGGGAGATGGAGAATAATTACGCAAGTTGCTCTAAACATTCTCAATTGACCTGGGGCGTACACAACGAGCCGCGACTGTGAGGGAGCGGACCTCTTCAATCGAAGCCCACGCATTGCAATGCGTGGGACCGCCACCTCCACTTAGCCACGGGTGATCACACCCGTGGCACCCCGTCCATCTCACGCTGTTTGATGACCCTAGCCGGGTTGCCGCCCACGACGACGCCGGGGGGCACGTCCTTTGTCACCACCGCACGGGCCCCGACGACGCTGTTATCCCCAACCGTCACCCCCGGCCCGATGAACGCTCCAGCACAAATCCACACCCCATGACCGATCGTAATCGGCTCGCGCTTTAGAGGTAGTTCCGGACGCGTGTGGTCATGCGTCCCTGCACAAAGATAAACATCCTGCGACACCACTGTGTGTCGGCCGATGGTCACTCGCCCGAGGTTATAGACCGTTACGCCGCTCGAGAGGATACTCAGGTCACCGATCTCCAGTAGCCACGGGTGCAGCACCCGCGTGCTGGGTCGGATCGCGCTGGACTGTCCCATACGAGCACCGAATCGCGTCAGCCAAAACCGCCGCCACCCGTACGCCCTGTTGGGACTGGTACGCACGCACAGCCGGCGCACCCATTCCCACGCCCACCGCTTGGCGTATTCTCCCACGGTGTATGGGTACCCGACGCACAGGTCCAGCCGCTGAAAGACTTTTCGAGTCGGTTTATCTGTCGGTTCCGCCATCAATCGATCTCCAAAGACCACACTCACCGCGCTAGCTTTCGATCATACGACAGAACAACCACCCGTGCCCAACCAAGCAGCACGCAACCGCGGTTGCCGTTAAGATGCCTGCGATGAAGGGATCATCGACTAGACCGCTGTAATAAACGGTCACAACCGCGCCATTTTACGCTTATGTCGAACGATACTGTTTTGGTTACCGGTGCTGGGGGGTTCATCGGTTCGCATCTGTGCGAACGGCTATTAGCTCAGGGGAACCGCGTCGTCGGCCTCGACAACTTCTGCAATTTCTACGACCCCGCCGCCAAGCATCGCAATACCCAGCCCGCACTCGCAAACGACCGTTACAAGCTCATCGAAGCCGACATCCGTGACCGGGACGCCGTGCGGGGAACATTCGCCACGCACCAGCCCACGACGGTTGTGCATCTCGCCGCCATGGCAGGGGTCAGGCCCAGCATCGAAAACCCCCACCTCTACACCCAGGTCAACGTCGACGGCACGGTCAACCTGCTCGACGCAGCCGTCGCTCACGGGTGTCAGCGGTTCCTGTTCGCATCCAGTTCCAGCGTGTACGGCAACAACGTCAAGGCCCCCTTCGCCGAAGACGACCCCGTGGACCACCCGATCAGCCCCTACGCCGCTACCAAGAAGGCCGGCGAGTTGATCTGCCACACCTATTGGCACCTAAACAAACTACCGATCTTCTGCCTGCGGTTCTTCACCGTGTTCGGCCCACGCCAGCGACCTGACTTGGCAATCGGCAAGTTCCTCCGCCTCGTCGCAGACTCCAAACCCATAACCATGTTCGGCGACGGGTCCACCAGCCGAGACTACACGTACATCGACGACATCGTCAGCGGGATCATCGCGGCCATGGGGCACTGCGACGCCGACCGCGGCTACCGCGTCTACAACCTCGGGGGCAACCACCCTACGAGCCTCAAGGACATGATCGCCACGATCGAATCCGTGACCGGGCGCAAGGCTCAGATCGAACCACACCCCATGCAGCCCGGCGACGTCACCCGCACCTGGGCCGACCTGACCCGTAGCCAAGCCGAGCTAGGCTACAGCCCCCAAACGACGCTCGCCGACGGCATCAAAAAGCAGTGGGCGTGGCTAAAAAATCACGTTTAGAGCAACTACGGCTATCTCGCCGGAACAATCAACTAATTACGGCAAAAAAAAACCGGCGACTTTGTAAAGTAGCCGGCTTTCATGTCGTTATAAAACACAACGATTTACCTGCCCTAGTTAGGCACTGTGCTGTCACTGATTGCTACAAGCAAAGCGTCGTTGACGGTAGGATTATTAAACAGATCGTCGTTGTTCTGAAGTGTATTTGCGCCGTATTTCAATCGCTGTAAAGGGCTGGTCACAAATTCGACGTGGTTGTCGTTGTAACCCAAGCTCCCGTTCCAACCAGCATTACTATGAATGCTGTCATATGTATTTAGAGTACCCGCTACGTAAGTACTAGGCCCGGCCGCGTTGATCCGGTCAGATATGACCACGGCTTCAGCATTTGTGGTGTCTTGCCACTCCAGAATCCTGGTATTGGTGGCGATCTGAATCTCAAGCAACGCATACGAATAATTCGTATTTGCAAAATTCGTGGCTGCGGTGGTGTTAGCCGCCAAATCATAACGAACTTTAGCTACATCCGTTTCTGATGGGCTAATCAAGTATTCCGCAGGGAACAGTTGCTGGCCGAGCATGATCGCTAATCGTCCCTCAACCGAGTGGCCATCTTCGTTTCCAGTGGTACCATCTGCATATGGGATAGTTGTATCCGCCGCCGCCGCATCAACGACTTCTCCACCTGTACCATTCAGGCCAGGGTAATTGCCTCCATTCCCTTGAGCAAAAATCACCATCCCCTGCTGGATGCCACGCACCTGGGTCGAGCCCTGCATCTGCCGAGCGGTGCGGCGAGCGGCGCCGAGAGCGGGCAACAGGATGCCGATTAACAGACCGATGATCGAAACGACCACCAGCAATTCAATAAGTGTAAAACCTTTGGGTCGACGCATCATATTTTCTCCAAATTTAAAAGCGATCTTAAAACTTCTCTGTGCAACCGGGCCTTTTAACTTCGGAGATGCGTCGAGCGGATCACCCTGCACACACGGCCACGCCGACCATCGGCATCACCGCGAGACGAACAGGATTGTAAAATGGCAGTTGTCGGTGCCGCTCCAACCTCTCTGTTTAGACCAGTTACACGAACACGTATTAGAACTTCGGAGCGATTACCCCGTGACCTTAAATTATACTAATTCGTAATTCCAGTATCCACAACCCTCTATTGCTGTACAAAACAACACTTCTTACTCTTTTAAGTAACCCGTCATCTCACAAATTTTCACAGACCGTTGATCGATATGCCATCGGAAACACTATTCTCTAATACGCCGTCGGTTATACGGACGTTTGCAGCCTTGTATCTACACACATGATAAATAAATAACCTCAATGTGGCAACGGGTAACGCTCGCATAGGGCTTCGACCTGTCGGCGTACATCAACGGTCACACTCTGACTACCTTTGCCGGTGAGTACCTGATCAATCCAATCGGCGAGTTGGACCATTTGTTCCTGCTCCAAGCCCCGCGTGGTGGTGGCCGGTGTGCCCAGCCGTAGACCACTGGTCACACGTGGCGGGCGCGGGTCCTGCGGGATGCCGTTCTTGTTGACAATGATGCCCGCAGCTTCGAGCCACTTCTCAGCCTCGGCGCCGGTGAGGTTTTCGTCGCGGCTACGCAGGTCGACGAGCATCAGGTGATTATCCGTGCCGCCGCTGGCGAGCCGGTACCCCTTATCCATCAGCGCACCCGCCAGTGCTTGCGCGTTCTTGACGACTTGCTTGGCGTATTGCTTGAACGAAGGCTTGAGTGCCTCGCCGAAGCAGACCGCCTTTCCAGCGATCACGTGTATCAGCGGCCCGCCCTGTATGCCGGGGAATACCGCTTTGTCGATTTTCTTTGCCAGTGCTTCGTCGTTGGTCATGATCATCCCGCCGCGTGGTCCACGCAACGTCTTGTGCGTCGTGGTCGTGACCACGTGGCAGTGTGGAAACGGCGAAGGGTGCACGCCCCCGGCAATCAGACCCGCGATGTGCGCCACGTCGGCCATGAGCAATGCTCCGCACTCGTCGGCGATCTCGCGGAACCGCCTAAAGTCGATCACCCTCGGGTACGCCGAGTACCCACACAGGACCATCTTGGGCTTGTGCTCCAGGCACACCTTTCGAACCGCGTCGTAGTCGATCTGCTCAAAGTCTTTTGCCTGCGGGTCGTAGTTCAACGGGTAGTGCACGGGCCAGTAGTACTTGCCGGAGATGTTGATTTTCATCCCGTGACTCAGGTGCCCGCCGTCCGCCAGGACCAAGCTGGCGTACGTGTCGCCTTGATCGAGCAGGGCGAAGAACACCGCCGCGTTCGCCTGGGCGCCGGAGTGTGGCTGGACGTTGACGTGCTGACAATTGAACAATTCCTTGGCGCGGTTCCGTGCCAGGTTTTCGACGCCGTCGACGTATTGGCAGCCACCGTAGTACCGCGCACCGGGGTAGCCCTCTGCGTATTTGTTGGTCAGACACGTGCCGACCGCCGCCATGACCGCGGGGCTGGTGTGGTTCTCACTAGCGATCAGCTCCAGGGTAGTCGCTTGGCGGTGCTGCTCACTCTGGATCAGGCGCCACAGGTCTGGATCAGTCGCCGCCAAGGTGTTTGCCGCTTCGGATTCGGCGATTGTTGATTGTTGAATTTCACTGACGCCCATCGGTCTTCTCCATGATCGGGTCTGTTAGAGCGTTTTTTGATTTCGCATGCGGGATTCTCAGCAAGCGGTTTTTTGGCTCTAAGAGGTCCGCTCCCTGACGGTCGCGGCTCGTAGCGAAGTCCTGTCAACCGTACACTCATTCAGAAAACGCGCTAAATACTCGATCTCTATGCCCCTACTCAACAGCGAGTGTATCGGGTTGCCTGATACCAATTACCATAGATATTGTCCTACTGTCTTTGTACGTGGGATCAGAGATCACAAATACTTATGGATATACGACGCGGTCAAAACATACGCAGATGCGTATTATATATCGTCTCTGAGCAACCAATGCTAGCCGGGCTCTTGATACTTGGTCGAGACGGATGACACGAATGCCCACATGGGCTAATCATCACCTGCTAGGGTCGGCCCCGTTGCCCGGAATGACAATCGTCTTTGATTGAGTCGACAGCACAATCCGTTCATGTAGGAGCACCGCGTTTCCCGGGTCAATCCCTCCTGGTATAGGCCCTAGCGTGTGCTGCTGACGGATCACACCCGTTTGGCGATCGATCAAATACAAAGCATATGACGCTCCATTGCCATCCGACTCGGTTCGCGTGACCGCTGCCACGTAGCGATCCCCTACCAATTGCACCAGCCTGGGCAGGCCCGATGCTTGATCCATAGCGTCACGCCACTTCAAACGCCCCCCCGAATCCAGTACCGCCATCTGGGTAGACGTCAACACGTGCCAACGGTCTTGGGCACCCTGGACATCGAGCCTTTGAGAAATTCCATTAGAGAATAGGCCTACCAATCGGTTCACGACCTGGCCGCTTGTCGGGTTGATCGTTGTGAGCGTGCCGCTGAACTGCCGCGTCTTTACGAGCAACGCCCCTACCTCAAGCCATCCCCGCGCGTCGAGTTGCAGCGGCGCCAACGAGAGTTCCCATTCAGCCTCACCGCTGCGCAAATCATGAGCGGCGATCCGCCTGGCTGTCATGTACACAAGCAACCCCTCGCCGCTCAGCGCTATCCAGCTTGGCCGGTCCTTGTCGAGCAGCTCGGGGAAGACAGCCTCACCTGTCATCGCATCCAGAACGAGCACACCGCCTTGATCGGTGTTAACAGTGCTCTGACCGGCTAACGCGACCACGTCCTGATCTATTTCAAGCAAATCAAGGGGTGTAATCGAAGCCGCCAATCGCCACAGCACAGCCCCCGAGTGACGGTCAATGCCGACCACACGACCCAAAGAATCACCCACGCAAACGACCATTTCATTCAGGGCGACCGTTGGCTTTACAGGGCCGCCGCCTCGACGCTGACCGCGGATAATCACCGCACCCGGTACGTTGATCCGTATTCTTTTTTCCACCGCAGCCTCACGACTTCGAGGCGCATCTCGGCCATCGATTGCGACCAGAACCTCTCGGGCACGTACCGCAGGCCATATCGGCTGTCCCGTATCCGTGCTCAACGCCATCAAGACACCCGATGACTGGGACCACAGCAAAACCTGTTCTTGAGACAGAGCCAGCAGTTGCACGTCATCATTGGGGACCTGCGTTTTCCATCGAGACTCAAGTGCCTGCCCCGCGCGTAGCTCGATGACGCTACCGCTGTGCGTGACGAGCATGTCCCTAGGCCACGCGGCTCTCGGCTGCCTCGTCGGGACCAACAACCGCCCCGCCAGCACGATCGGCCGACCCAGCGGGAGGCTCAGATCGGGTAGGTGCTGCTGGGCGCTGGAACGATCCGCCAACTCAGCGAGCCATTGATCGATCGACACCCGTCGCTCCCCGCGCACAGGATTCAGACCCGGGTGATCCTGACGCACCCGCCGCAGCCACCTCGCTGCCCGGCGAGGCTGATCCGATTCCTGATAGAGCTTCGCCATCAAGCCGACAATCCGTTCGAGAACGGGGCGATGCTCTGTGTGTCGATACGCCCAACGCAGATGGCTGATCGCAGCGGGCCGATTACCGCGATCAGCGTGTGATTCGGCTGCCGCGACCATCGCCGCCGGGGCGGCAGTGGAAAAGGGATACCACCTAGCCAAATCGCTCAGTGCCGTGGCATCGACCGTGTTAACAGAAGTCAACTCAGCGAGCCGTTGAGCCGCTTCCACTTCGTAACGCTCATAAACCGTTGGTCCGTATTCCTGGGTCAACTCCGAAATACGCCTTTTCGCTTCGACCCTCGCCTGACGCCTCCCCTGATTGTGGTGATACATCTGTGACGACAGCGTCGCGTCCATCAGCACCGATTGATAATGATCGATCGCTTTGCGTACTTCGCCTTTGCCCACAAGGAATTGGCCAAACGCAAAATGATACGCCGCCTCGTCAGCCGGGCTTGACGTCACGGTGGCCAAACGATCGAACAACTGTTGCCGAAGCGCCTCACCGATCACACGATCAGTGCCGACCAGCTCCAGCAGTTGGTTAAACACGATCTGAAGTTTGGCACTTGTCGCGGTGTTCGTTCCCGCCAAATCGGTGCCCGGCACGCCGCCCTGTACAGACACGATCGATATAGCCTGATCGACGCCCTCGAGTACCGCCAAGTCCTCACGCACCGCCACAGCGAGATGCGCTAACGCCAACGCGAGTTCCGGGTCATCGGGACGCTCTGCAATCTGTCGCTTGAGGTGCTCATACGCGCGAGACCAGGAAAGGTAGCCCTTCATAAATGAGGCTCCCGCTATCACAACCTGATCCTCCAACGCCAAGACATTGCCAGGCTCCTCGATCGCCTGCTCGCTCAGTACCCGTCCGTCAGCCAAGTCGAAGACCACCAGGTGCCCGTCCGTCGGCACCAATACGCGATCTCCAGTCACCGCCGCGAAGCCTTGGGGCGCAGTGGCCTGTGATACACCGAGGTTCGCAATCCACCGCGGCTCCAAGCTACCGCCCCTCACCAGTGCCGCCTTCTGCCCGACGATCAATACGCCACTCGGCGTTTTGGTCATATACGACGCCTCTTGCCAGATCGGTCCGGTCAGACGCCGAATCAGATTTCCGGAATCGGTATCCAGAAGTACCGCCCCTGGCTCGTTATCCCGAAGCGCCACAATCAAACCACCCGCCACGGGTAGCGGTACCGTAGCCTGCCAGTTCCGGTTCTTGCGTGGTGTGGGGCGCGTTTGACGCTCATCGCCCTTCGGCTTGGGCAAGTCGCCAACAATGGTCAGCCAAAGGGCCATGCCGCTTCGGCTATCAAGACACGCCACGTCACCCAGATTATCCGCGATGTACAAACGGCTGCCGTCGATGGTCATTCGAACGTACTGCTGCGCGATGCTGCGCCCCGCCGACACGCTGAATAAGTGCCTTCGCCAAATCAGCCCACCATCAGCAGGATCAATCGCTAATAGATACGTATCCTGGAATCCCGATCGATCGCTACGCCTCGCCAGCACGTAGATCACATCGGGGCCAGCAAGCGGGGTGCCGTAAAAATCAGCCGTCGACAGCGACACATCCAGGTCACCCGTGTCAACCCGCCACAGCAACCGACCATCTTCCCGACCCAGGCACACCAGTGACGTCATACCCCCATCACGACGCAACCCTGGGCGCACAGGCGATGGAACACCCAGCACAGCCAGCAACGTGTCGCCGTGCAAGAGGACCGCACGCTGCTCAGCCATGGCCGACGCCGCGACCAATAGGCCCGTTGGATCAGCCGAAGAGACCTCTTCTTTGAGATCAAATGACCAGTGCTCTCGCCCCGAGATTCGGTCCATCGCCACGACCGAGCTTGCGTCAGCGACGACGTATAACCAATCCCTCCACGCCACCGGCACAACGGGAAATCGATCATACACACTGCCCATACGCCGTTGGATACGCACACGCCCCCTGATCTGCACAGGCCCTCGGATCACGACCTTCGCCTGATCCGCATCACCCGTCGTGCTGATCGTCTTGCTCCACAGCGACGCACCCAGCGGGTCGGGCACCCTTACTTTGGGCACAACGCCCTTGCTATCGAACGCCACCGACGTCTCAGGCCGACGCAAGCTGCTAGACCACGCGTCCATTTCTTGAACCGCGCGACCATCTCCCAAATCACGCAGGGCTTTGAGGTGTAATTGGTAACGACGTCGATCGCCGACAAACAACCCCGCCCCAGCCTGTAACCGGTGCCAGCTTGCCGCTTGATCTGCGAGGTCAGGGTGACGCCCCAGTTCATCCAGAACAGCCGTCGCGTTCGAAAATTGGGCAGCTTCCATATACACACCCGCTAGGCGCAGCCCCGCGTCTAGCCCAGCTCGACACAAACCGTAGCGTGCCATGACCCGCTCTAGAGCCTTGATCTGCGACCCTGTGGACGGAGCCTGATCCAACGCACGCTGGGCCAATGGTTGACCATGTCGCCGATAGGCAACCAGCAACTCGTCATCGGACTGCAATAGGTCTCGCACCCACCGCGCCGCGTCGGTGTACTTCGCTTGACCGGTCTTCATCAGCTTATGTGGGTATTGATCAATAACCTGTTGATATAGTGCCGCCGATTCAGCTAGGCGTTGCTGCTCACGCAGCCGGCGGGCCTGACCGATCAACTCTTTCGCCGCGGGAGAGTCCTCGACATAGACAGAGATCGCTGGCCACTGAACCCCAGCAACACCCACGGTGGCCCAAACCAGCACAATGACCGACCCGTAATACCCGTGTAGCAATCGTTTCATCCACTGCGATTCTAGCCCGGCCCCTCACCCGCTGCATAGGATATACCCCACCGCGCCGGATCGGTCAGCCACAAAGACGTCCCAGACCGGTATAATGCTACGTTTTGACAATTAATTCAGACCCTTCATTAGCAGGATCAACCCGTGAGCCAGTCTCAAATCAATGCCCCGAACGTCGCGATCGTCGGCGCCACTGGCGCGGTGGGCCAGGAGTTTTTAGCCGTCCTGGCGCAGCGTAACTTCCCGATTGACAAGCTCAAGCTGCTCGCCAGCGCACGCAGCGTGGGGGCTCAGGTCACGTTCCGCGGGCAGACGCACAAGATCGAACAACTCACCCAGGACAGCTTCGAGGGTATCGACCTAGCCCTGTTTAGCGCCGGGGGCTCGATCAGCAAGCAGTTTGCCCCGATCGCCAGCGAAGCGGGAGCCACGGTCGTCGACAACAGCTCCGCGTTCCGCATGGCCGAAGGCGTGCCCTTGGTCGTGCCCGAGGTGAACCCCGAAGCCGTACAAGGCATTGAGTTGGGCAAGGGTGGCATCATCGCTAACCCCAACTGCTCGACGATCATCATGCTCGTACCGGTCACGCCGCTGCACCGCGCCGCAAACGTTCAGCGGATCGTGGTCAGCACATACCAAGCCGCCAGCGGAGGTGGCGCTGCCGCCATGGCGGAACTACAGCAACAAACCCGCGAGGTACTCGACGGCAAACCGCCCACATGCAACGTCTTCCCGCAGCAGTACGCGTTCAACTTGTTTAGCCACAACTCTGCGGTGGGCCAGGACGGCTACAACCTCGAAGAGATCAAGATGGTCCAGGAAACGCACAAGATTTGGGGGAGCAGCACGGAAAAGGTAGGCATCAGCGCGACGTGCGTGCGCGTGCCGGTCATGCGCGCCCACGCCGAGAGCATCAACCTCACACTCGAAAAGCCGCTTGAGCCCGATCAGGCAATTGAAATCCTGCGAAATGCGCCGGGCGTGTCAATCATCGACGACGCTCAAGCGAACCGCTTTCCGACGCCGTTGGACGCCGCAGGCAAGGACGACGTGTACGTGGGCCGTGTGCGTCGCGACACCAGCCGAAACGACAGCTTTACAGGCGGGGCACTGAACCTATTCGTCTGCGGCGATCAACTGCGTAAAGGCGCCGCCCTGAACGCGGTGCAGATCGCGGAACTGCTACTGCGGTGACGCTTGCCGCATAAAAAAACACCCCGCCTTGAAGTAAGACGAGGCGCCTGTTGATCTAGTATTATAAACCTGACAAACCGATTACGTGCTCTCGACACCCGACTGGGCTAGGTCCGGCTCGGCGTCGGGCGTCGGCGCGGGGTCAGTGGCCTCGAAGGACAGGTATTCCTTTTCATCCTCATGCGAAATAGTAACCGTTTGGCCGGTTTTAAAGTCGCCGCGGAGCAGCGCCTCGCTGAGCTGGTCCTCGACGTATTGCTCGATCGCTCTGCGTAGCGGCCGGGCACCGTAATCGGGGTTGTAACCCTTCTTGATCAGGAAGTCCTTAGCCTTCTCGTCGAGCACAAGGTCGTAGCCGATCTCCTTGAGCCGGTTGCGGACCTTCTTCAGTTCATACTCGACGATGTTGACCAGGTTCTCACGTGTCAACGGCCGGAAAACAATAATGTCGTCTAGCCGATTGATAAACTCCGGGCGGAAGTACCGCTCGATCTCGCTGTTGAGCGTCTTCTTGATCTTCTCGTAATCAGCTTCTTCGCTGTGCTTGGAGAAGCCGAAGCCACCCTTGTTCTTGATCATGTCAGCACCGATGTTGCTGGTCATGATCAGAATCACATTGCGGAAGTCGACGCGCCGACCGAACGAATCGGTCAGGTGCCCTTCCTCCATGATCTGGAGCATCATATTAAACACATCCGGGTGCGCCTTCTCGATCTCGTCGAGCAGGACAACCGCGTATGGCCGACGGCGGATACGCTCGGTGAGCTGACCGCCCTCCTCATAGCCGACGTACCCGGGAGGCGCGCCGATGAGCCGGCTGATGTTGTGCTTCTCCATGTACTCGCTCATGTCGATATGGATCAGCGATTCCTCGTTGCCGAACATGAACTCCGCCAACGACTTCGACAGCAGCGTCTTGCCCACACCCGACGGTCCGACGAAAATGAACGACCCCATCGGTCGTTTCGGGTCTTTGAGACCCGAGCGTGCCCGACGGATGGCCTTGGCGACCGCCTTGATCGCTTCGTCCTGGCTGACCACCGTCTTGTGCAACTCGTCTTCGAGCTTGAGTAACCTCTCCGACTCGGCTTTTTCGAGTCGCGTCACCGGCACGCCGGTCATCTTGCTGACCACCTCGGCGACGACCTCTTCGTCCACGACGCCGTCGACTTCCTGCGTCTTGGCTCGCCAAGTCTGCTGAATCTCTTCTTTCTTGCTGCGCAGGTTCTCCGCCTGATCACGCAACTCAGCAGCCCGCTCGTAGTCGGCGGCCTTAACCGATTCGTCTTTCTCGATTGACAGACGCTCGATTTGTTCCTCAATCTCAGCGAGGTCCGGTGGCTTACTCATGCTCTTTAGGCGTATGCGGGCACCCGCCTCGTCGATCACGTCAATGGACTTGTCGGGCTGCACACGCACGGTGATGTAACGGGTGCTCAACTCCACAGCAGCGCGGATCGCGCCGTCGGTGATCTGCACACGGTGGTGCGCTTCGTACCGATCGCGTAACCCCTCAAGAATTTTGACGGTCTCTTCCTTATTAGGCGGCTCAACCAGGATCGTCTGAAACCGACGCTCCAGGGCGCCGTCCTTTTCGATGTACTTGCGGTATTCGTCGAGCGTCGTGGCACCGATACACTGTATTTCACCACGTGATAGCGCGGGCTTGAGCACGTTAGACGCATCGATCGCGCCTTCTGCGCCGCCAGCACCGACCAGCGTGTGCAGCTCGTCGATAAACAGCAGCACGTTCTTGGCGCGACGCACCTCGTTCATCACAGCCTTGATCCGCTCCTCGAACTGGCCGCGGTACTTCGTGCCCGCCACCATCATCGCCAGGTCCAGCACGACGATACGCCGATCAGCTAGGAGGTCGGGCACCTCTCGGTTCACGATCCCCTGAGCCAGCCCCTCGACGATCGCGGTCTTGCCGACACCCGCTTCGCCCAGCAGGACGGGGTTGTTCTTAGTCCGTCGACAGAGTATCTGGATGAGACGCTCGATTTCGTTGGCACGCCCGATTACAGGGTCGAGTTGGTTGTCAGCTGCCAACTCCGTCAGGTCGCGTCCGAAGCTGTCGAGTGCCGGGGTCTTGCTCTTGCCCGACTTGGCTGGCGACTCACCGCTGATGCCGCCCCCCTTCGTAGCGGCCTCCTCGGGATCGACGCCCGCGCCCAGTAGGTTCAGCACTTCCTCACGCACCTCGTCGAGCTTGAGCCCGAGGTTCATCAACACCTGTGCAGCCACGCCCTCGTGCTCACGCAGCAGCCCCAGCAACAGGTGCTCGGTGCCGACGTAATTATGGTTTAGGCTACGCGCTTCCTCGATGGCGTACTCGATGACCTTTTTGGCACGCGGGGTCTGCGGCAGCTTACCCATCGTGACCATGTCGGGCCCGGATTTCACGAGCTTCTCGACCTCCAGACGCACCTTGCGCAGATCGACGTCGAGGTTCTTGAGCACGTTGGCGCCTACACCCGAGCCCTCTTTGACCAAGCCCAGCAGGATGTGTTCGGTACCGATGTACTCGTGGTTGAATCTCTGGGCTTCCTGGTTGGCCAGGGCCATCACTTTGCGTGCACGGTCTGTAAATCTTTCAAACATGTTTTACTCGCCCCGCGGTATTTAAAGTTAATCGATCTATCAAAACCATAGGGTCAACTACCTGACAATACGTAACATTCGCCTCAAACACGCGGATTCTATGCCCGCGCTTCTGACCCGGCTACATATCGCGCTCGACATTCCGCACAATCGGCACAATCGTCGAAAGACAATAGCGCTACCACGCACCGATTATCAAGCCAATCCATTATCGTCCGTACGCCGCGATTGTGTCTAAAAACGCTTGCACTCATGCGACAGACACGCTGTTCATTCTAGAGGAAACAACGGCATCCGGTGAACGCCGATCATCGGCGGGCGGAACGAACTGCTCGACAACGATTTCATCCCGGATTTTCGCCCCACCAGCTTGTATCGCCGGGCAAACACGCGAAACATATTGCCGATCTGACCAGCGATCTGGCCCGTGCCCTTCATGCGCGTGCCAAACGCGGAGTCATATAGCTCACCCTCACGCGTGCTGCGTAGCAGATTCTCCACATGTTTAGCCCGATCCGGGAACTGACGGCCAAGCCAATCCAGGAACAAATCCTTGACCTGATAAGGCAGCCTCAGCAGAACATAGGCTGCGGACGTAGCTCCCGCCTCCGCCACCGCAGCTAGGATGCGTGGGACTTCTTTGTCGTTTAGGCCGGGAATGATCGGCGCGACCATAGCCATGACAGGGATGGCGGCGTTACGGAGCTTGGTGATGGTATCGAGGCGCTCAGCGGGGCTGCTGGCGCGCGGCTCCATCTTTGCAGCCAGCGTATTGTCCAGACTCGTCACGCTGATCGCGACACGCACCGCGTCGTGCCAAGCCAACTCACGCAGCAAATCTAGGTCGCGCAGCACCAACCGATTTTTGGTGACGACCCCCACGGGCTGACGGCTCTCGACAAACACCTCCAGGCAACCGCGCGTGATCTTCAGCTTCGCTTCGATCGGCTGGTAACAGTCCGTGACGCCGGACATGACGATCGGCTCGGCTTTCCACCGTGGCGAGGCGAGTTCCTTTCGTAGCAACCGCGGCGCGTCATACTTAGCAACGATCTTCGTCTCAAAGTCCAAGCCGCTGGAGAACCCAATCAATTCGTGGTACGGCCTGGCGTAACAATAGATACACCCGTGCTCGCAACCACGGTACGGATTGACCGTCCAGTTAAATCCAAGGTCCGGGCTGTCCACCGGGTTGATCAGCTTCCGCGTGTGATCGGGTAGGATTTCGGTACGGACTTGGCGAGTCGCATCAGGTTCATCCGCAGCCAATTGGTCCAGGTGTTCGCCCAGCACGTGCAGCCGAACAGACTCGAACCGATTACCCGGATTGATCCCAGCACCACGGCCTTTTGCCAAACCTCCAGGTAATGCGTCACGATATTCAGGGTCAAACACCATGCCTAACATTGTACGAACATTTGTCCGCGTTGCAACCGCCGGGAAGCGAGCCTGTTTGCAACCGAAGCCCACGCATTGCAATGCGTGCGACCGCGACTTATCCACAGGTAGATACACCCGTAGTATCCAGCATCGCCTTGGCTTTTGACTACAATCCTCCCTCCATGAGTAACCGCAAGATAGTCACACGCTTTGCGCCAAGCCCCACGGGTCATCTGCACGTAGGCGGGGCACGCACCGCTCTGTTCAACTGGGCATTCGCACGCAAGCACGGCGGCACGTTCATCCTGCGTATCGAGGATACCGACCGCGCCCGCTCCACAGCCCAGAGCACTCGCGCCATCATCGACGACCTGCGGTGGCTGGGCTTGGACTGGGACGAGGGACCTGACGAAAAAGCAGACGATCCATACGATCCCCAATCACAAATAGGCGAGCACGGCCCGTACTTCCAGAGCCAACGACTCGATCTCTATAAGGAACACGCCCAGCGCTTGATGCAAGCCGGGCGCGCGTACAAATGCTTCAAGACGCCCGACGAGCTCAAAGCCCAGCGTGACAACGCCAAAGCCGAGAAACGCCCTTACAAATACGACCGCACCGAGTCGATCAACCTTCCCCAACCGACAATCGACAAATATGTAGAAGAGGGGCGGCCCCATGTGGTCCGATTCCGCATGCCCGACCACGACATCACCGTTCACGACTTGGTCCTGGGCGACGTGACGGTCAAAGCCTCGGAGCTAGAGGACTTCATCATCCTCAAATCCGACGGCTACCCCACGTTTCACCTGGCAAATGTCGTCGACGACGCGCTGATGCAGGTCACCCACGTTCTGCGTGCGCAGGAGCACCTGATGAACACGCCCAAGCACGTAGCCTTGCAGGAGGCACTGGGGTTTGAGTCGCCCAAGTACGCGCACATGCCTCTGATCTTCAACGCCGACGGCAGCAAGATGTCTAAGCGGGACAAAGCCAAGACGGCACGCGCGGCGGCGAAAGAGTGGATGAAGCAGAACAACGATAATATTGACCGGCTCTATCATGAGATTAAAGAGGAGTGTGCTGGTTATTTAGATTCAATCGGCCTAACTAAAGAAACTTTGCAAGACTTTTTGGATAAAAAGACAGATGATGTTCTGTATCCACAAGCTATTGCACGTTTCCTACATATCCCACTTCCTGAAATCGATGTGAATGACTTTCGCCTATCCGGCTACCTCCCCGAAGCGCTCCTGAACTATCTCGCCCTGCTGGGTTGGTCCCCCGGCAACGACGTCGAGCGATTTGACCTCGACTTCCTGAAAGAAAACTTCGATCTGAAGCGTATCGGCAAGTCCAATGCCCGCTTCGACCGCGACAAGCTGTTGGCATTTAACACCGAAGCGATCGCCAAACTGTCATCCGACGAGTTTCACCAGCAGCTAATCAGACACGACGGCTATTCCCGTAGTTGCACTTTTCAGATAGGACTTGGCAACCGCTTTCGACCATTCGCCGCCTGCTACCGCGAACGCAGCCGAACACTCGACGAGCCGTTCGCCAATGGCCAATTTTTCGTGACGGACGATACCAAGATCGAATACGACCCCAAAGCCATCGACAAAGCCCTACTCAAAAACGACGACCAAGGCCTCGCCGTGCTCAACGACCTGCAACCACCCCTCGAATCCATACCCACCGATAAATGGACCGCTTCAGAACTCGAAAAGACCATCAAAGACTACGCCCAACAGAAAAACCTGGGCATGGGCAAGGTCGCCCAACCACTGCGCGTCGCGGTGAGCGGCAGCACCGTCAGCCCGCCGATCTTTGATACGCTGGTAATCTTGGGCAAGGGATCGACCCTGGCGCGGATCGGCCGTTGCCTGCAACTGAACACGCCACAACAGCAGACGGAGGCGTCCTGAACGATGCACCATTGGCTGGTCAAATCAGAACCCGGTGCGTGGTCCTGGGACGACCACGTCAAAGCCGGTGTCACCTCCTGGGACGGCGTGCGAAACGCGCAAGCAGCCAACAATATGAAGGCCATGAAAAACGGCGATCACGTCTTCATGTACCACTCGGTCAGCGACAAGCAGGTCGTAGGCATCCTGGAGGTCGTGAAGACATACCACCCCGACCCAAGCGACAAGACCAGCCGGTTCGGCATGGTCGACCTCAAAGCACTGCGCCCACTGCAGACCCCGGTCACACTGGCGCAGATTAAGCAAGACCCTCGGCTCGCCGAATTGGCACTCGTTCGGCAATCGCGCCTGTCGGTCATGCCCATCGACAGTGCATCGTGGCGAACCATTTGTAAGATGGGCGGCGTCAAGTTGTAGACCCCACAATCAAACTTTGGACGCGATCCACAAGAATATAAATTGGAGCAACCCATGCCCTTGATCGTCACCGGCAGTATCGGCATCGACACGATCCACGCACCCACCGGCAACGCAGAAAACGTCCTGGGCGGGTCGAGTATCTACTTCGCCGCAGCAGCCAGCTTCTTCGGGCCCGTACGCCTCGTCGGCGCGGTGGGCGAGGACTTCCCAGACCGTCACCTCGAAACGTTCGAGCACTTCAAACTCGACCTGGCCGGCTTGGAACGCCGTGCGGGCAGCAAGACATTCCGGTGGCACGGCAAGTATCACGAAAATATGAACTCACGTGAGACCCTCGAGGTCGACCTGAACGTCCTGGGCGAGCACCTGCCCATGGTCCCCGATCGCTACCGCGATAGCCGACACGTATTCTTGGCGAACACCCACCCAGCCGGTCAGCTCGAACTATTGGGACACTTCCCGAACCGTGCCCTGGCCGTCGCCGACACCATGGACCTGTGGATCGAGACCGAACGCGCCACACTCATGCAACTACTCAAACAGATCGACGGCTTGGTGCTCAACGACAGCGAAGCCATCATGCTCACCGAAAAGACGCACATCGTGCGGGCAGCCGAAGCTATCCTTGATATGGGGCCGAAGTTCGTGGTAATCAAAAAGGGCGAACACGGCGCGCTGCTGCGCCACGCCCACGGGCAAGCGGTACTCCCAGCCTACCCGACGACCGAGGTAATCGACCCTACTGGCGCGGGCGATAGCTTTGCGGGCGGGATGATGGGCTACCTGGCCACGTCGGGCGACCACTCGATCAACGGGCTACGCAAAGCGATGGCATACGGCACCATGGTTGCCAGCTACGTCGTCGAAGCGTTCAGCCTCGATCGGCTACAGCAGATCCGGCGCCAGGACATCGACATTCGGTTAGATGAATACCGCAAGATGCTGCACATCGACGGGTAACCGAGTCACCATCGCCGTCATGGGCTGTCTTCACGATGTATAAAAACAACCCCTCGAATACTCAAGGGGCTGCTTATTAAAAACCAAATTGTGATTCAGCGTGCGGCTTGACTTACCAGCGTCCACCACCGCCGCCGCCCCTACCACCTCTGCCGCCACCGCCCTCGGTGCGTGGCCGAGCCTCATTCACGACAATCGTGCGACCATCAAGCTCGGTACCGTTGAGTTTCTCGATAGCAGCATTCGCTGCGCTGTCGTCCTTCATGCTCACAAACGCGAACCCGCGTGGCCGACCCGTCATACGATCCGTGATGATGTTCACTTCCTCGACCTCGCCGTGAGTCGCGAACTCCGCCTGCAGCGCATCCTGAGTGGTGTTGAACGACAAGTTTCCTACATACAGCTTCATAGCCAGCTCCAAACATTTCTTCCGCGATTGGCTTGGAGTCCAACAAGGCCACCAACGTCTATCGGGAAACGGTTGTATACATCCGCAGGCACGTCGGCCATACGATTACTAATCATTATACTCTCGGCAATCCATTTCCACCACGACCAACAATTTATAAAAGCCACCCTTCGATCCCGCGCCCAAGCCCCCACAAATCGAAATTGATAACTGCCCACAACCCTAGCAGCGCATCACCTGTTTAATTCCGATCAACCCGCGATGCCGACCCCTCACATCGTAAACGCGCAAGCTATGCAAATCGCATACCTTATGCTCTATTTTCAACCAAAGCCTACGCCGGGTGGCACGGGTTGCTTGCAACCCGTGAAACACGACTCTGGCCCAACCACAGCGCGTAGGCCCGGCACCATGCAGGACACAACATGTAGGGCAGGCCACCTTCCCCCATTTAGTAGCCCCCGGTGATCCACCGGGGGCACCCACCACCACCACGACTTCCCTACGACGGCTATACTCCCACCGCAATCCCCGCATGACCGTGCATTGGTTAATTCAACTTGCTAAAATCAGCACAGTGCTCCGCAACGAGCTTGCGATTCAGATTTATGATCGCGTTTCAATTTCTTTTCATAAGACCTCACGTTATGAATAAACGATTCGATCCGTTTCGGTTTCGACTTGGGTCATCCATGCTCATTGCGTTGTTCATGCTTTGCACGGGAGCCGTGGTGCGGATCGTTCTCCTGTCAATGACGATTGGTGAGGTGGACCTGAACCCGATCACACTCGCCAAGGTATTTTCGGTCGGTGCGTTTTACGACCTGGTGACCTATTTCTACTTAGCCGCTCCGGTCGCGATCCTCGTCTTGATCACACCCCAATGGTGGATCCGCTCATCCTTGAATCGCTGGTACGGGATGATTGTCTATGGCTTGGTCATTTTCATCATCCTCTTTAATGCGATTGCCGAGCTGGTGTTTTGGGAAGAGTTCGGGGTACGGTTTAACTTCATCGCTGTTGATTATTTGGTCTACACCAGTGAAGTGCTCCAAAACATCTGGGAGTCGTACCCGATCCTTATTCTGGTCCCGATGATTCTCTTCGTGGCAACGGTCATCACTCTGTTCACCGCCAAATGGGCTATACGGTGCTTCGACCCGATCGACACCAAGAAGCAACGTTTAGCTTTCGGGGTTGTCTACGCGAGCGTTCCCCTGCTAGCCATGTTTTTTTTGACCTCTTCGCCCACAGAAGTCTCGACGAACCGCTATATGAATGAATTGGCCAAAAACGGCACCTACAGCCTTTTCGAAGCATTCTGGGCCAATACCATCGATTTCAATCAATTTTACATCACCTACGATCCATCAAAGATAGACCCCAGGCTAAGAGAGATGCTCGCAACGGACAACAGTCGGTTTTTAAGCGATGATCTGCTCAATCTCACCCGCCAGATCACATACCCCGGTCCCCCGACACTACACAACGTAATAATCGTAACGGTTGAAAGCCTCAGCGCTCAATTTATGGGTATATTTGGAAATGCTGACGGACTGACTCCTAACCTCGATTCCTTATCACAAGACAGCTTGAATTTCACCCATTTTTATGCAACAGGCACCCGCACCGTCCGTGGGCTAGAAGCGATTACCCTGTCTCTGCCCCCAACCCCGGGCCGTTCTCTGATCAAACGTCCCCACAATGAAAACCTGTTCTCACTCGGGTTCATCATGCGCGACCATGGGTACGACACCAAGTTCATCTACGGAGGCTACGGGTATTTCGACAATATGAACTACTTCTTCAGCCACAACGGGTTCGAAGCGATTGACCGTATGAGCTTGCCTGATTCGGATATCCATTTCTCAAACGCTTGGGGCGTCTGCGACGAGGACCTGTTCGACCTAGTGATTACAGAAGCGGACAAGTCCGCCGAAAAAGGCCTCCCATTTTTGTCGCTGGTGATGACCACATCCAATCATCGACCCTACACTTATCCAAAGAATAGGATTGATATCCCCTCAGGCACGGGAAGATCTGGCGCGGTCAAGTACACGGATTACGCAATTGGCCGGTTTATCCGCCAGTGCAGAGAGAAACCGTGGTTCGACCAAACGATATTTGTGATCGTGGCCGACCACTGTGCCAGCAGCGCCGGCAAGACTGAAGTGCCGATCAATAACTACAAGATACCGTGCATCATCTACGCACCGGGTTTCATTGACAGCGGGTCCGTCGATACGGCCGCCAGCCAGATCGACCTAGCCCCCACGCTACTGGGGCTGCTCAATATTTCATACACCAGTCAGTTCTTTGGTAAAGACCTACTTAACCATTCTCCCAACAGAGCGCTGGTCGGGACGTACCAGAAACTAGGGCTGTTTGCGGAAGGTCAACTGGCTGTATTGGGCCCAAACAAAGAGTCCCGAGACTATCGTATCGACCCCTCCGGGGTTCAAACTTTGTCTCAAATCAACAACCAGATGTTGCTCGATGACGTCTGTTATTATCAAACGGCAAGCTACCTGATCGATCACCATCTGTACAAACGTCAGGCCTTGACAGAGGCGGTCGCCCCGCTCCACACTTCTGTGCTTACCAAATCACATCCCTGATTACTGACTGAACGAACGATCGTTTCTATGACCTTTCCAAAGCAAATCGGTATTTCCGTGGTTGTCTTGTGTGGTGTGTTGATATTTTTTGAGCTAACCGATATCGACATCTACTTACAAGACCATTTTTTCGATTTTAACGCTCACAGGTGGGTGATCGACCGCCAAGACCCGATCAAAGCGATCTTCTTCTACACCGGGATCAAAGTCTTGATTATCGCCTTGGGCGTGACATGCGGGGTGGTAGCGGGTTTATCACTTCGTGTGCCAGATCTCAAACCGTTTGGATACGGCACATTCTTGATGGCAGCTAGCATTATCTTTGTGCCTCTGGTCCTGAGCGGTAGCCGAAATTTCACCAACGTATATTGCCCGAAACAACTTGAGCGTTACGGGGGAGACAAGCCGTATGCCAAGCTCCTGGAGCGTTATCCACAGACGTTCGAGTCGCTGTCTCCCGGCAAGTGCTTTCCCGCTGGACACGCCTCTGCTGGGTTCGCCCTCATGATGGGCTATTTCGTGTTCGAAAAGAAAAAAAACAGACGGGTTGCCTTGCTGACGGGGCTGAGCATCGGCTGGATGATGGGGTTATACCAGATGCTCAATGGGGCTCATTTCCTGAGCCACACTATCGCTTCAATGATCGGGGCATGGATGATTATCCTGATAATCATCGGATTAACGAATCGATGGGTTCTTAGGCATTCTCTCGGCAATCCACCAGACTACACCGCACCCGGTAGGACATGAAAACAACGAAAGTAGATATTTGCTGTTACCCAAAAACGTGCGGGAAGCCATATTCGGGTCTGTAAAAAACACAAAAGTCCTCTGAAAAACCTATCTTTCAGTACGGGGTACGATGCGGAAGCTGCTTACGCCCAGTCTCGAACTTTTTACCGCAAAGACGCCATCATGGAACGCCCTACGAATCCTCCGACTTTTGCCGACGCGGCTACGCTAGACCTGGGCTGTCCCCGGACGGTTGAGTTTTTCGAGAAGTGCGGTGGCCCATAAGTGGCGGATTCCGGTGTGTATGTTACGCCACTTATGGGCCACCGCACTAATGTCAAATTTGCTGCAGCCTTTTCGCTTCGTCCTCATCCGTAACAAGATCGCTATGACACGCAGCCTTGGCACCTGGGGTGGCGTGGACGGTTAGTTTGGTCTTAGCAGCTAGGCGATGTACTTCCTCGGGCGATAACACGCCTCGTTTCTGCAATATCTCTCGCTGCTCGAGGGTCAGCGCAGCCGTCACCTTTGGCTTGTCCCATGCGTATTGCTCGTCCTTGCCGCTGAAGAACTCGGTGATCTCCTTGCTGATGCGCACGCTACACCAGTCGTGACCACACATAGCACAGAAGTCGGTGTCCACATCCAAGTCC
The DNA here is from genome assembly GCA_024276075.1 of Planctomycetota bacterium. GTDB lineage: Bacteria > Planctomycetota > Phycisphaerae > Phycisphaerales > Phycisphaeraceae > JAJRXX01. The sequence continues at coordinate 17,482 of JAJRXX010000025.1, read as the reverse complement.
TCGTCGTGGAAGGCACGAGCTGTGTCGGGATCAAACGACAGGTCGAAGTGCTTTTGCCAATTCAGCGCTGCCCGGGCTTTGGTCAACTCGTCGTCGCGGTCGCGTGAGCCGGGAATGCCCAGGGCGACGTCGGCTGCATGAGCGGCGATTTTGTAGGCAATACACCCCTGCTTGACGTCGTCGCGCTTGGGCAGACCCAGGTGCTCCTTGGGCGTGACGTAGCACAGCAGGCTCGCACCGTGGTAGCCCGCCGCCGTGGCGCCGATGCAACTCGTAATGTGGTCGTACCCCGGGAAGATGTCGGTCACGAGCGGCCCCAACACATAAAACGGCGCACCGTGGCACAGCCGACGCTGAAGCTTCATGTTGTATTCGATCTGGTCAAACGGCACGTGCCCCGGGCCCTCGACCATGACCTGGACGCCGTGGCGCCACGCTCGCTCGGTCAACTCGCCTAGGGTTTCAAGCTCGCTCAGTTGTGCACGATCAGTAGCGTCCGCCAAGCCGCCGGGGCGCAGACCGTCACCGATGCTAAACGACACGTCGTATCGGCGCATGATCCGACAAATATCGTCCCACAACTCGTACATGGGGTTCTGCTTGCCGTGCGTGATCATCCACTTGGCAAGCAGTGACCCGCCGCGGCTGACGATGCCGATCAGACGGTCCTTGACAAACGGCAGGTGCTCACGCAACACACCCGCGTGGATGGTGAAGTAATCAACCCCCTGCTGTGCCTGGTGCTCGAGGGTCTTGAGGATGATGTCGTCGGTGAGGTCCTCGATGCGTCGGCCGATGATCATGGAGTAAATAGGCACGGTACCGATGGGCACGTGGCTATCACGGATAATCGCGTCGCGGCAGGCGTCCAGATCGCCCCCGGTCGACAGGTCCATGACGGTGTCGGCACCCCAGCGTTGTGACCAGCGCAACTTGTCGACCTCTTCGTCGGTACTGCTCGATACTGGGGACGCGCCCATGTTCGCGTTGATCTTGGTCAGCCCAGCCCGGCCAACGCACATCGGGTCGAGTTGGTAGCCCAGGTGTACGGTGTTAGCCGGGATGATCATTCGGCCCGCAGCAACCTCGTCGCGCACCTGCTGGGCGGTGAGGTGCGGCTCACGCTGCGCAACGCGGTGCATCTCGGGGGTAACCGTGCCGAGGCGCGCGTGCTCGAGTTGTGTGATGGGCACAAAGTCAGCGGGTGGCTGCCACTTGCCGTCGACGCACTGCCAATCGGGTGGCATGAAGTCCCACGCCGTCTTGTCGGACGCAGCGGGCATGCCGGGCGTGTCAGGCGAGCTAAACGTCTTAGCACCTACGCTGCCCGACGCGAGTTGAGGCTTATTTGCGAAGCTCCCCGGTGTCGTGCCCTGGTGCGACGAACTGGGATCGGCACCGACAGTCGGGAGGGGCAGCTGCAATGTGCTCTCGTCCAACGTTTGTTTGTTTTTTGATGGGTTGGTTGTAATCATGACGGGTTTTCCTTTGCGCAGCGTGGGTGTTTCTGCGCGACCTGCGCGCGTGGATTGGCGACGGCAACTAGCTACCGATTCGTGATCCAATGGGCAAAGGAATGAGAAACGCGGCTGGCGCTTGCAATGAGAAAGGCCCGAGGATCGAGTGATCAGCCACGTCCGCTTTCCTACGCCGGTGCGAACCGGGTCAGGTTCCAGGGTCTGCTCTCAGCCCCGACACCGTGCCGGGGCACCCCTAGCGAACGGTGCCATTGTACTCGCTGGTGCTTCCCGATCCAATAATGTGGATGTAGCGTTATGATGAAGTGATGCCGCCGACGCTGTACGACGACTCGAGTGATAACCACAGCGCCGAGCCGGCGCGGATCACTGATATTACGGTCTCGCCGAGAAACCCCCTGCGGGTAACGGTCAAGGTCAACAGCCGAAAAGTCGCGACGCTGGCACGGCAGCACGTCAGCGAACTGGGTTTGACCGTTGGGCAGGCGTGGACCGATGCGCTGGCCGATGCTGTCGAGCGGGCCTCGCAATACGACCGTGCGCTTCAAGCTGCCATGACGCGGCTAAATCGTCGCGCGATGAGCACGTATCAATTAAAACAGAAGCTACACAGCCTGCGCCACGACGACGATACGATTGGGCGTGTGACCGACAAGCTCACGGAGCTTGGACTGCTCGACGACCACGCGATTGGCCAGGCGGTGATCCGTGCGACCGTGTCGCGCAAAGCTGCGGGTCCACGTCTTCTGCGTGAAAAGCTGCGTGCAAAAGGGCTATCGTCTGTAACCATCCAGCAATTAATCGATCAGTGCGCCCCTGGCCCCGAGGACTCGCTCACGCAGGCCACGGCACTGGTGCAGACCAAGCTCAAGACGATGGCACGCTTGGAACCAGTGGCGCGCAAACGCCGACTGTGGGGCTTACTGGCGAGACGTGGGTTTGACGGCAATACGATCCAGCAAGCAATTGACAAGGCCCTGCAAGATCAATCAACCACAACGTAAGGTGTGTGTGTTTCCGTCATGGCAATCATCACCCCACATGTGTTACGGCGATAATGATTCGCCATAATTACCTTCTGACTATTTGACATTTTTACTCTATTACTTAGGTTTGATGCATTAGGGTGTTATCCCGCAACGATATCTCCTCACTCGCACAATCCCCATAAACACCTTATTTAAAGGACGGTTATGTCATGCCATTAGCCGACGGAGCCCATACCCGGCTCATCCCCTATCAAATCAGATTTTCAGATCAAAAACATATTCTCGACCAGAACGAAGAATGGTGTGAAGTAAAGATCGACGGCGAGTGGCAGCGCATCCGCTTCCACGACTACAACCGCATTTATCAGCACCCCGGCCTGTATGAAGCGCTGTTTTACCACCGGCTCAAGTGTTGTTCACCGAGCCGTGTCGTGGGATTGCTCGACGACGTCATGTCCGACTTCCCGCAAAGCGCTAGCGATCTGCGCGTGCTCGACGTCGGTGCGGGCAACGGCATGGTCGGGCATGAACTGCGGGGCTCAGGCGTCAGGCACGTCACGGGGGTAGACATCATCCCCGAAGCCCGCGAGGCAGCATTCCGCGACAGGCCCCACACATACCGTGACTATTTCATTGAGGACCTGTGCAACCTACCCATTCATGTGTATCAACAACTGCGGGACGCGCGATTCAACTGCCTGACCATCGTCGCAGCGCTGGGGTTTGACGATATTCCCACCGATGCTTTTACTGCCGCATACAACCTGATTTCATCCAACGGATGGCTGGCGTTCAACATCAAGGAAGACTTCCTTCACCACTCGGACGATACCGGATTCTGCTCGCTGATTAACAAGTTACACCGCGACCGGTTTATCCAGATTGAAGCCTACCGCAGATACCGCCACCGTTTGTCGGACCAAGGCAGACAACTCTTTTACGTTGCCATGATCGCGACCAAGACCCGTGACATCCCCGCAGACTATCTCAATTAGAGCAATATTGGCTATTAAAAGTTAGGCTTCGACAGACTGCATTATGGTACCGGGCTATAATCACCTTCGCCACGCCTAGACAGCGTGATACCAATCAAAATTAATACTTGCGCGTCATCTGCGAACGCGAAGGAAAAACAGACAATAACTTACATCCTTTACAACGCGCTAGAAATATACGCAATGCGTATGACAGGAGCTTTGGTATGCAGTTCGTCAAAATGCACGGAATCGGCAACGACTACGTGTACGTCAACGGCTTTGAGCAGCGCGTCGACGACCCGGCAACGCTGGCGACACGGATCGCTGATCGGCACTTTGGCGTCGGCGGCGACGGGCTGATCCTCCTGCTACAGCCCGACGACGGCGCCGATGCCCACGTGCGTATGAGGATGTTTAATGCCGACGGATCCGAAGCTGAGATGTGTGGCAACGGCATCCGCTGCGTCTGCAAGCTCGCGCACGACCACGGCGTCTGCGATGCCAACCCGATGCGCATCCAGACTGAAAACGGCGTGCTGACCCTGCAATACACCACCGACGCGAACAGCAAGGTCGATCGGGTCACCGTCGATATGGGTGATCCGATACTGACCCCGGAACAGGTTCCCGTGACGCTGCCTCGCTCTTTCATGAGCGAGCCGGTTGTCAATCTCCCAATCGGCGACCACATCCAGCTACCCTCCCTGAACGGTTGGATTCGCAACTGTGGGCTCATCCCACGCATGACGTGCGTGTCCATGGGCAATCCGCACGTGGTGATCTATTGCGATCACGTCGACGCGGTCCCGCTTGAGAGCATCGGTCCGTTTCTTGAGCGGCAGCCGGTATTCCCGAATCGGGTTAATGTCCACTTTGTCCAGGTCCATTCGTCGGATAAGGTCACGATGCGCACGTGGGAACGTGGCAGTGGTATCACGCTGGCGTGCGGAACGGGTGCGGCGGCGGTATGTGTGGCGGGCGTGCTGACTGGCCGAGGCGACAGAAACGTCGTGGCACACCTACCCGGCGGCGACCTGTCACTGGAATGGCGCGAAGCTGACAACCATGTCTACATGACCGGATCGGCGACGGAGGTATTTTCAGGGACTTGGCCCGAGTCCGCCTGAAGAAAAATTCAATCTACGGATTTTTCCGCGGTTACATTGCCGACGACGCTCAAACTATTCAACGTCCTAATACCAATCGAGATAAATATTAGCGCGATATCTGCGAACGCGGGGACCCAACAGACGATAACTTAGAGCAACTGGCGTCATTAATCTTCATTGACCGGGTGGCACGGCTTGCTTGCAAGCCGTGAAATACAGATGTTTGTTACACCTACGATCCAATCAAGATGGATAATATTGACGCCAGTTGCTCTAACATCACTTACGACGCGCTAAAAATATACGCTATGCGTATAAGCCCCTATTTTAATACGCCCCTTGCGCGTGCAGCACCGTCCAACCCGTCCGCGTCAGGAGGTAGATGTCCAGCCAAATCGACCAGTTCCGAACGTAATAGGTATCAAGATGAATGCGCTGAGCGAGGGTCAGGGTATTGCGCCCCGAGACCTGCCAAACACCGGTAATACCGGGCCGCACGCGGGTGTAAAGGGCCCACCCGGTTCGGTACTGATCTCGCTGCTCGTGGAGGATGGGGCGAGGCCCAACCAGGCTCATGTCGCCCCGGATAATGTTCCATATCTGCGGCAGCTCGTCGAGGCTGGTGCGTCGCAGAAATCGTCCTACGCGGGTCACACGCGGATCGTAGCGCAGCTTTCCGGTTTCGGTCCACTCCTGTCGCTGCTGGGGTGACTCATCCAGATGAGACTCCAGCTCGCTGTGGGCTCCGGGCGTCATGGTACGGAACTTGAAAATCTGGAACCCTTTGCCGCCCAGCCCCGGGCGGGACTGTGTGAAAAAAACGGGACCTTTGGATTCGGCTTTGATGGCGACCGCAATCATGGCCATGCACGGTAGCCAGAGTGGAGCGGTCAATCCTATGACCACAAGGTCAAGCACGCGTTTAAACATCTGCCGATCAGGATCGAGCAAGCGGTACCTCGTCTCGAGACCAAGTAAGCCGCCTAGGTCCACCGGATAAACCCACAATGACGAAAAGTGCGTGATCGGCGGGATAATCATGACGCGTCTGAACATCCTGCTAAACCGACGGACAATGATGCCCGTGCGACGGTCGTTCATGACCGACATCGGCACGATCGCGTAGGGGATGCGGTGCTTGCGTGCGTAGGTCCGGATGTGCTTAAACCCGCTGATCACAGGCACACCCGCGACACTGGGTTGGCGAGCGTGGCTGTCCACCACGATAGCAATAGGCTTTATGCCTATTTCCGGGTGCTCGATCAGAGTCCGAACCACGGTTTCAGAAACCTCATCACCCCCAAGGATCACCGCTGGGTAACCCCACCACGGCCGAGATGAACAGAGGTGGCGTGCCACGCCACGCGCGGTCGGCACCGTGACCAATGAGAGCAGCCAACCCAGCCCCAATGCCGCCCACCAATAGCCTTCGGTCGATGGTATCGCCAGCCGCATCACAGCCGCAGCGCTAAAGTAAACAGTCGTCGTGATCAGTGAGAGACGGCGCAGCTCGTCGGGCGGTGACAACGGTATCGCTGGGTACAGCCCCGCGCAGGCATAGATCACCAAAAACACGACCAATGTAGACATCGGCAGATACAGCGGCGAAGCCGCTTCGCCGAAAATACTCCACTGTGCCAGATTGGCCAGCGCAAGAGCTGTTAGCAGTGCAATCAGGTCCGAAATCAGAAGCGTAACCGAAGTGCGCCAGGGTTGGTTATGAATGCGGATCTGTTCGCTTCGCGACTGACGAGACTGTAAAAACCGGCTTAACGCCTTCGGCCGGACCATCACAGACGCAGCCCGTCCCTCATGCGGGGGTGCCGTACTTGGCAACCGATCGACGTCCTTGATCAATACCCGCGTCATATGCTCCCAGTGGCCGAAAAACGTGACCATGCCCGATCGATCAACGACTCAATCTCTCGGTCGAAGCGCTGTCTCGAGAACCGCTGAGCCTGGAGCCTTGCGTGTTCGGGGCGTATCGTACTAGATAGCGACTCCAAGTGCTCGACCGCTCGGCACAGTTCGTCAGCATTCTGTTGATTAAAAAATACACCCGTCTTCCCATCAACGACCGTTTCCAGCGCGCCGCCCCGCCCAAAGGCGATCACCGAGGCACCCGCGGCTTGCGCCTCCACCGCTGTAATACCGAAGTCCTCGTCCGCAGCAACGACAAAACCGCGACATCGCTCCATATAATCCACCACGGCTTGGTCGTCGGCTTTGCCTAGAAATTTGACCGTCGGGCCCGCCATTTCGCGCAGCCGATTCTCGTCAGGCCCCTCGCCGATCACGACCAAAGGCCTACCCAAGCGGCTAAATGCCTCGACGATCAGGTCCACACGTTTGTATGCCACCAGGCGCGATACCACGAGGTAAAAGTCGTCTCGATCACGGTCGGGCCGAAAGCGGTCAACCTCCACAGGCGGGTAGATCACCTGCGCCTCCCGGCGATAGGTCTTCCGAATACGCCGAGCGACGTATTGCGAATTGGCGATCATCACATCGACACGATCAGCAGACAGACGATCCCACAAACGCAGGTAGTGCAGTATGACCCGCGCCGCCCAGCCGGTCACACCACCGGCACGCGCGCCCTGACCGTCGTAGCCCAGGTACAGGTCCCACGCATAACGCATCGGCGTGTGCACGTAGCTGATGTGAAGCTGATCAGAACGGGTGAGCACCCCCTTGGCCACGGCGTGGCTAGACGATACCACCACGTCATAAGGCGAAAGATCGTGCTGCTCGACCGCATAAGGCATCAACGGCAGGTACAGGTGATGCTTGGTCTTGGCCAGCGGAAAGCGTTGCAAAAACGTCGTGTAAATCGGGTGAGTCTCAAGCGGCGTACCCCGGATATGACGTTCATCGTAAAGCGTGACGTGTATAGGCGAATCGGGATAGAGTGCTGCCATCGCGGCAAGCACCTTTTCCGATCCGGTGTACCAAGCAATCCACTCGTGGACGAAGGCAATATCCATATCAAGAAGAAGCACCGCTGACAGGGGCATCGCTGTTCAAAGACACCGCAGGGGTCACGATGATCGGCGTTGGCACGTAGCGCACTTGGGCCCAGATCTCCGCCCAACGCGACTCAAGGTGCGTAATCGTCAGCCCGCTCTGTTTCATCTCACTCTCAAAGCTCTCCGGCGTGTACTCCGTGTAGTGCGTGTCGTCACAAAAATAGGGCATGCCTAACTCCCGCTTGAGCGGCACGCGCCAATCGCGGTCGAACCGAGGCACCCGGATCAGCCAACGCCCAGGGCGTAAAACCGACTGCGCACGCTTGAGAAATTCCACACGGCGATCAATATGTTCGAGCACATTCGACAACACCACCACATTAAACGGCTGGTCAGGCGTCCAGTCCAAAGCATCCTGGTGCAAATACGTGACACGATCGTGACGGGATCGCTGACGACAAACCACGATCTGAGCGGGGTCATTATCAATCGCCACCACGGTCGCCACACAGTATTCAGCGATATCACGAGCCAGCGCGCCGATACCGCAGCCAATATCAGCGACACGCTCGCCCGATCTGATCCGTCCGATAAAAAAATCGTGGTACCGCGTGTGGCGGTGCTTCGTGTGGACGCCCCCGTCGTGACGAATCGCCAACCGATTCGCCGCGTGGTCGAGCTCCTGTTCAAGACGAAAAACGTGCTCCAGTGCCTCGCGGGGGTCACGCCGGTGCGCCGCAGCCTTGATCCATAGCCGCCACGCCTTTTCAACCAAACGCACCGGGACACGCTGCATCGAGGATAGGAATATTTTTTTAATCATCGTGCATCTCGACAATCAAGCTGACCCGACCGTCTCAAGGCCAAGCCGGGCAAAAATTTCTTCGTGTCGTCGTAGCCACCCTTGCAGACCAAATCGCTCGACAGCTCTTTGGCGCGCTGCGCGGGCATACACGGGCAACGACTGGGCGACCGTCAGGACCGCCTGGGCAAACGCCTTCGGGTCAGGCGGGATTTCACGCTCCCAGGTCTGCTCCACGGGTACCCCCTGGCCGGCCTGGTCGCCCACCAACTCCGGCACACCGCCACTGGCCGAGTAAACCACCGGCAACCCGCAAGCCATCGCCTCGAGCACCACGCCCGGACAGGCGTCGTTGTACTGCGTATGCAACAAAATATCTGCCCTGCGATAAATATCCGACGCTTGATGCTGGGTGTACTGCCCAGACCAAACAACGTGGTCCGCGAGGTTCATTTCCTGAACCCATGCCTGAGCCTGACGCTCACAGTCCATCGCGTCGGGCAGCCAGCACAGCCGACCCGTCACAACCAGCCTGACATCATCGCGGTGCTTACCCAGTTCGGCAAGCACCTCCAGCGCCGCCCGCAGCCGATACCCGTGGGATTGGTTGCCCGCTAGCAAAAGGGTCAAGCCAGCCCGCTCAGACGCATTATCACCCGGATCGCGGGGTCGATAGAAATCCGTATCGACCGGGTTGTGCAGCACCTCACTAGAACCCCGCCGAGGCCCCAAGTACCGGTCCGCGCTAAGCCTACAGAACTCGCTCTGATAAAAGACGAAATCAGCAGCATGCAGCAGCCGTGCCATGGGACGATTGGTCCGCTCCCACCCTGGGCCGTGCCACGCCGGATACGCCACGCCGTTCTGGTTCAAGACCAGCGCCACGCCTTTGCGCCTGGCGGGCCGAACCAAACTCTGGCAGCGGGGAGGAAGCTGGCTCGAGACGAGGTAGATCAAGTTGTAATCAGAATTTGTATTGGGAAAGCGACGCTGCATGTGCTGGATTTTCACCAGCCCGCCATGGGTATGTTCACCTAGGGTCGGGACGCTTGGCCAGCCATAATAAACCCCGATCGGCCCCGGCCTGCGACGCATCGTTACATGCAGCACCATCTCACGACGCAGGTCCAGCGCCACCCGTGAAAGGGATCGCAGCGGCGACAAAGCCCGGCGGTGGATGACGTTCGTGGCCATAACTAAAGAATATACTGCACCCTCGCGGTACTCGGGGCAACCGCTACAGATCGCTTAGCAATCTGGTATCCTGCGCCGCAGCTATTCCTAGAACCGGTTGACGGTTATAGCCAACGATTTAACGTGCTCTGGCTTCGTATCTGTCGACCACCCAAATCGGGCTGTGAGCAATGCCTAAAAAGACACCTAAAAAGGCGCTGATAACCGGAATCACCGGCCAAGACGGGTCTTATTTAGCGGAGTGGTTGGTTGAGCAAGGGTATGAGGTGCATGGGTTCGTTCGGCGAGTGGCGATCGAAGACCCCGACACACGCATGCACCGGATCCGGCACATCGCTGACCGGCTACACCTGCACACCGCGTCGCTGGGATCGTATCCGTCCCTGTACAAGACCATTCACCGCATCCAACCCGACGAATGCTACCACCTGGCGGCTGAGTCGTTCGTGAGCTACTCGTTTGAAGACGAATTCACGACGATCAACACCAACGTCAATGGCGTGCATTACATGCTGTCGTCCGTGCTGGAGGGCGCGCCGGATTGCCGATTCTATTTCGCTGCGTCATCGGAAATATTCGGGCGGGTGACGCAGGTCCCGCAAGATGAGACGACGCCCTTCCACCCCCGGTCGGCGTACGGCATCTCGAAATCCGCGGGCTACGAGATGACGCGGAACTACCGTGAGGCGTACGGCCTACACGCGAGTTGCGGCATCCTCTACAACCATGAATCACCCAGACGGGGTATGGAATTCGTCACCCGGAAGATCAGCAGCCACGTGGCCCGCATCAAGCTCGGCCAGATCGATACGCTACAACTGGGCAACCTCCACGCCCACCGCGACTGGGGTCACGCGAGCGACTACGTCCGGGCGATGTGGCTGATGCTCCAACAAGACACCCCCGACGACTACGTGATCGCCACGGGCCAAACGCACACCGTGCAAGCGTTCTGCGAAACAGCATTCGACCACGTCGGGCTCGACTGGCGTGAGCACGTCAAGATCGACTCGCGTTTCTACCGCCCTGCTGAGGAACACGTCCTGCGGGGCGATGCGTCGAAAGCTAAACGGGTGCTGGGCTGGGAGCAGCGTATCGGTTTCGACGAGCTGGTCCGGGAGATGGTGGAAGCTGACCTTAAGCGGTATAGCCGACACGACGTTGCCGCGGCTGTGTGATGAGGCCTCGCCACATTTTAGAGCAACTTGCGTCATTATTCTCCATCTCCCCAAGAAGAAGGCAGGTCAATGACCTGCCCTACTCCAGAACTGACATGGCGATTATTTATGCAAGGTGCTCTAGGTCGTCGCGCGCGGGGCACCAACGGCACACGGGTTGCAAGCAACCCGTGCCACCCGACGCGGCTGTGTGGTGAGGCCTCGCCACATTCCGGGTCGTGTCGATGGCGGTCGGCGGTGCCGGATGCCACGGGTGTGGTCACCCGTGGCTAAGTGGGGTGGTAGTACCCATGCCAGGTACACGACTTTTGGTTGCAGTTGACTCAACCCTCACCTGGGACCGCTCCCTGACGGTCGCGGCTCGTCGCGGTGACACGTGGCGGTGCCGGAGGCCGCAAAACCGTTGAACAGCTTCGCCCACAACGGCACCTGCGAATGATAGGTGTTCCGCAATGCGGTCGTGCGACCTGCGGCCAGCATGGCGTCGTGTTGACCGCTTACGGCCACGTGTGTCCAATGCGCCAATCCTTGGGCGTCTTCCGACTCGACCATCGAGCCGTTGACTCCGTGCTCGACGACGTCCATTGCCTGTCCCACACGTGTGGAGATGATCGGCACGCCTGAGGACATGGCTTCGAAGATCGCTTTGGGGCCGCCCTCTTGGCGCGAAGCGACCATATAGGCGTCGAGCGCCTGATAGAAGCGTCCCACCTGGCTGTAGCGGCGGGGATACCGGTGCGTGTAGGGGATATTTACTTGATCGAGCCTTCGTTTGACGTAGCCCCGCGCCGGTCCGGTGAGCAGGACATGCAGTTCCGGGACCCGTTGCTTGAGGATGGTTAGGGCGTCGCAGAGCACGTCGGGCCCTTTGATTCGCTTGGGCTCAAGGCCTTCGCCCCAGCCGTTGCCGTCTTTTTGGAATGATCCAACGATCACCGCCGACTGCGGCAAGCCCAAATCATCGCGTGCTGCTCGTTTGGACTGCGGTGTCTGGAACGGGAAGTGGTCCGTATTAATCGCGATGCGGATCAGGTGGACCTTGTCGGGTGAGATGCCGGATTCGAGAATCACGTCGCGCATCTGGGTGTGTGATACTTGGACACGATCAATCGTCTTGTGGTGACGACACAGTTGCTCATAGCAGCGGTCAAAGGCGTCATTGCCCGTCGCGGGTAATCCGTGGAAATACGCTAGACCGATACGTGAGCCTGCCAACCGGGTCAGGTCATTTCTGATCAGGATGTGCTGCGAGCTATGGAATGTCGCTTGGCGAGGCACTCTATTGACGCCTGTGACCACCCGGTTCCTGATACCTAGCTGCCCGGCGATGCCGGCCACCTCCTGCATTTCTTGTTTTAAGACCCAGTTAGCGTCGTCCGTGACCAGGTAGAGCTGCGAGTAGGGTGGCGCGAACCGGCCTGCCACGGCGTACCGGATCGACTTCGCGCGACATGCAATGCCATTAACGGTCATCAAACGAAATGCTCCCAATTCCTCGACTCGTGCTGTGCGGTGTAGAACGACGCATAGCGAGCGGTGCCGAATGCCACGGATGTGATCACCCGTGGCTAAATAGGATACTTTAAAGACATTCTTGTTAAAGGCTTACTCATGCTGCCGCAGGCGGCGACGAGCCACGACGCGGACGGCGTTTCCCCATCCACCTAGTGCACCGCGCCACAGGGCCGCCCGCTGGCGTTGGGCAATCAATTCACGGCGACGGGCCACCATTTCTTTCATGAGTTTGAAGTATGCACGGCACATCCGCTGTGCGGTAAACGAATACGACCGCATCGCGTCGTGGAGCGTGTCGTACTGCTGGGTCGCGTGTTCCAAGCGTTCGGGCCAATTGTGCGTGTCAAAACCGATGCCGTGACCTCGACAATACTCCGGCAGTGCCCCGCTTAGTCGGTACAACAATGGAAGACCACACATCGCAGCCTCGATGTGGTGCATACCCGCAGGCTCATTTTGAGAAGCGGTCAGGTACAGATGATGTGTTCTCAACTCTTGTGCCAACGCGTGGCCATGTAGGGGCTGGATGTGCTTGGCATGCTGAAAGGTGAAATCCACAGGTGTGTTGCCGATATAGGTAAATTCCAACCGATCGCTGTATCCCGGCTGACCGAGCAACCGATCGAATTTCTGATAGATATCAAACCCCTTCATCCAATGCCCGGCCCAGTGGTGGGTGGCTACCCGCAGCTTGGATCGGCCGTCCCATGGCTGCTGGCCCCGGGCGTGAAATACCGAGGTGTCGGCGCCGTTGTGGATCACACTGTTATGAAGCGCCCCGTCGCCACGGTGAGCAAATAGCTCTCGCAGGTACTCGCTGATGAATACAGTATGATCGGCGCGCGAACTGGCCCGCGCGAGCACGCGATTAATGCCCGAAGTATTTTTCCGCTCGTCACACTCATTAACACGGTGCAGTACGACCGCATTAGGATTTTTACGAACGAGGTACCGACAGACCGCACGGTCGTCGTAGCTGGCACTGGTAGACCCCGGACGCGGATCGAATAGTAGGATCAAGTCCAAGTCGGTAGGGCGCAGGTCGAAACACACGCGGCAGCCCTGCTCACGGAGAAATTCCGACAACGATTTACCGAACAGATTCCCCCCGCCCCAGGGCCCCTGTTTTAGGTTGATGCCGATGCTGATCTTCACGCGGGGTCGCCTTTTAGATTCGGGCTGGCCATGCTCAACCTTGTGGCCCGATAGCTGCGTAGCCGATTGACCACCCCAAAACGAGGTCGTCCTATCCGACTGGCGTCTCTCAAGACGATCACGCTGAATCCTTTTTTGTACTGAGGAAAATGGACCGCCCAAAACCGGTCTGCCCAGACCCGTTTCCATTGATGCATCGCCTGCTGCTCCGGCTCACGCGCGCTATCGTCGAGCAAGATGATCGCCACATCACTGAGGTACGGCGCGACACGGTACAATGCGGCTTCACGACCAAATTCATACCCAGGCGGACCATCCACGAGGACCATATCATAAGGCCCACCCGCCGCGATCGCCTCGTCAAAGCCGCCGCCGTACGTCACGAATCGCTTGCCGGCAAACCGATACAACTCCAGGGGTGCATGGAGGAAACGGACCCGGGGATGGCTGCCGACCTGTTCCCGGCTCAAACCCAAATAATGTGACGAGTGGTCACACGACAGCAGCGTCGTCGCTGGTAGAGCGTCGAGTTCACCTGCCAAACCAGCCGTCGAGACCCCCCCGCCAAGCTCAAGTATCCGCGTAGGACGCCTATCACGAACCAGCGCCACGAGCAGTTGTAAGGATTCATGACAGAGCGTCGAGGACGTAATCTGAGATGTCCACGCGGTGCTTATCTCGATCGACTGAGCTGTGCGGGCTATAGACCGAATCTTGTTAGGCGTCATGGCGTGTGCCCCAATTATACGCATTGCGTATAGTTCTAGCGCGTTGTAAAAGATGTAAGTTATTGTCTGCCCTGTTTTCGCGTTCGCAGATGCCGCGCAAGTATTAATCTTGATTGGTATTAAACCGTCAATACGGATGGTGTGGCCTCGTTTTTTGCGGCGTTTGACATCTGAAATACCTCGTCGATAAGCGAAAGCATCTTCGCCGCGAAGTCACTGCTCTTGGCGTGGGACAAGACCGCGCCCCTGGCTCGGGTGCCCAGCCGTTGGACCTGAGCCGGGTCGTTCCACAAATTTTCGATGGCCCGCCCAAGGCCCGCTGCGTCTCCGGGATTAACCAGTAAACAGCTATCACCATCACGCATCATGGCGGTGTCCCACAACCCGCGTGTGCGTGTGAGGATGACCGGCTTGCCGCAAGCCATAGCCTGAAGCGTCGCGCTCTGGCCTGAAGGCTGCGACACGTCACGCAGCGGTGTCACGACAAATCGTGCCGATTGATACAGCGAACGCAACTCGACGTCGCTGTAATTCGATCCGACCTCGATCAGGCTAGACGACTCGACCGGGAGACGCGTCACGATTTTCACCAGGATGTTCAGGCCACGCATTGCCCGCAACAACGTCTTGTAATCGCGTCCCGGGTCACTGCCCACGCACAGCACGTATGCCCCGCCGCTGGTGTTTTGTGCTGCCAAGCCCGGCGACCAGAACGACTCGTCGATACCGAACGGTATATGAGTGATTTTATCAGGCGACAACCCCAGCACCTCTTGCGTAGGCACAACCGCGCCTTGCCCCAGCACCACGACCCAATCCGCAGCCTGGTAGTACCGACGGTAAAGCTCAGCGATCCGGCGATCCACAACCCCCTGCTGATCAATCACGCCGATACGATCCGCTAAACCCTGGCTGATTGCGATCACAGGCGCACGGAGCCGACCCTTTGCACGCCAGCGTAAAAGAGGCAACGCGCACGCATCAACGGTCGCTACGATCACGTCGGCACGGTTGATCGCAACGGAATGCTCATGGACAAGCGGCTGTGTAAACCCCATTCCTACTCGGCTGGCAAGCCAGTGCTCGATGGGCTTCCACGTGAGTCGCCCAAGCGTAGGCTTAAACTCATTACCCTCGATAAAATCAAGATCGTAACGGTTGCGCGGTATCCGATTAAAGCCGTAGAGCATATCGTCGGGACCGGTGCCGGCTTGGTAATCGGCGATCATCTGCGCCCGGTTGCGTCGGAATACGAATAGCACGTTGGGGTTTTTCATCCTCGATACCCCCACCGCCGCCATACCCGGACAGCCGCGGCTGGGTGCGCAAGGCAGGCCCCGATGACCCGTTGGCAACACACCACACGTAGCCCCTGCGCGCGTGCATGCTTAGCCGACAGCCACAGGCGTTCGCTGCGCAGCCTGCGTATCCCCGAGGACGATAGCCCATTAGCAGATACCGCGTCGAGCAGCGAGAACGCGTAGGAATGATCGCCCACCGTCCAGGTTTTATTGGCCATTTCGACGCAACCCTGGATATACGCACGCTCGATTTGGCCTTCCGATGCACCCAATCGATCCAGGTCGTCACGCTCGACTTTGTCGACATGGTCGAGGTGGTCGCGCTGTCTATTTCGTGCTGCCAGCCGTGCCGCCAGCGCCCCGAACACCTGCTGACGAAGCATCTTTGACGATGCCTGTCCGGGGTGCACCGCGTAGTCGAGCAGGGTGTCGGGGAGATTGGCAATGTCGTGTCGCTGAGCGATTCTGAGCCACAGGTCGTAGTCCTCCGCTGGCGCGACCGCCCGCCGATAGCCTGTGGTCTGTTCGTATGCTTCACGCCGCATTATGACGCTGGGGTGTACCAGGACGTTGCCGTCGGGGAGCCGCCGTCGTACCGCTGCGGGCGACACAGGTTCACGCGTGACGAACGTGCTGGGTTTGCCATCGCTGGACACCAACCGAGCCTGCGTGCCCACCACCGCGATACGTTGGTACCGGTGCAGGTAATCGACCTGTCGAGCAATCCGGTTTGGATAGGCGATGTCGTCCGAATCCATGCGAGCTAGATACGTGCCGCGAGCCAGACGGCAACTGCGATTCAACGCATCGGCCAAGCCTTGGTTATCTTGGTGGCACACGCGTACCCGTGAGTCTTTCCGCTGGTACGCATCGAGTATCTGAGCTGTGTCGTCTGTTGACCCGTCGTTGACGACCACCACCTCCAGGTCCCGATAGGTCTGAGCACAAATGCTGTCGAGCGCCCGAGTGAGAAACGCTTGGCCGTTGTACACGGGCATCACCACGCTTACGCTGACGGGGGTACTACGTTTTTGCTTGTCGGGCGACAGATTAAATCCCCTAAATCCAAAGCCTCGAAAGGTTCTATTTTACGCCGATTGGCTCTCCACATGCGGTCCGTACAGCGGACCCTACACGGGTACTTGTCCGGGCGGGCCCGGACCTACGGGGTGTGGTATCACGGGTGTGATCACCCGTGGCTAAGTGGGTGCCAAACGGAGGGCATTATCCAGAAGCATTATCATAACCATCGCTGGGCGGATGATGCTGCCCGCTGACTGAAAATGCCCCCTCGTTTCCCCCTCGGACAGCTACGAGACTCGATGCATGGCCAAGACCATTCAAAACCCCAGCGTCACCGCGATTCGAGGCGAGCAAACGTCGTCCCCGACCCGGCCACCCGCTGATGCCGATCGGGTGCTGATGCAGGTCAATACGATGGACCACGGCGGCGGTGCGGAGCAATTTGCTGGTGCTCTGCACGACGCGGCGCTTGGGCGGGGGGTCTGCTCGACCTTTGCTGTGGGCAGGAAATTCACGGATCGGCCCGGCGTAATCGAATTACCCCGGAGCCCCTGGTGGCGTGCATGGAGCGGTGTCGCGAAACGGTTTGCGCATCGCGATCGGATACGGGTGGCTGTTAAGGCCTTGGCTGAACCGATGCGGGTGATCAATTATCTGCGTGGTGCTGAGGACTTTTGCTTCCCGGGTACACACCGCTTACTGAAACTGACAGAGCCTGGGGCGGGATTGGTCCACCTGCACAACCTACACGGCGGATATTTCGACCTGCGTTTCCTGCCCCGTTTGAGCCAATCGGTCCCGACGGTCTTGACGCTCCACGACGCGTGGCTGCTGGCGGGCCACTGCGCGCACTCGCTCGACTGCGAACGTTGGCAAACCGGCTGCGGGCAATGTCCCTATTTGGGTCTGCCCATGCGCGTCGGGCGCGACCGCACCGCAACGAACTGGTCGATCAAGCGTGATATCTACCGCCGTTGCCGGCTGCACGTCGCCACGCCGTCACGCTGGCTGATGGACAAGGTCGAGCGGTCGATCCTGGCTGACGGTGTGGCGACGTGCAGCCG